>CAZBXD010000045.1:0-3054 GCA_964496065.1 uncultured Bdellovibrionales bacterium | reverse complement strand
TTATAAACCAATTACTCACTCTCAACATGGACCGACTTTAGGGGGCTGGGTCAATGGTTATTATGAACTAAAAATTGGTGACCAGACATATAAATACGGCTTCAAGCGAGATAAGGAACTAGAAAAAACAGGCTGTATTCCAGTCTACTCTGGTGGCATGGGGCTATTAGAAACGGCAGAGAATAATGATGCTATCGGTGATTTTTTAGATAATGCTCTAGTTATAGGCATTATAGCCGATGCTGAAACGAGAGAAAAAAGAATCAGAGAAAGAAATCCAACTATGTCTGAAGAAAAAATCACTCGGCGCGTAGAAGGAGAAGATGATTTAATTCGTAATAAAGCTCATATTGTTATTGAGAATAATTCTAATACCAAAATCGAAGAGATTCAAAAAACTGGCTATAATACAATTAAGGTTGTTTTGAACCGACTATTTAATATTACAGTTTCATAAATTAGTCAGTTATTGTCCTTTGTGATTTCAACTGCCCCATGAGTGCCCCATGGATATAGTTATTATTATTGACATAGCAATGTGATTAAAGCCGGCGCTAAAGCCGGCTTTGTTTAGCAATAAATTTCTATATCTATAAAATTTAATAAACAATCAAAGGTAAAAAAGGACTGAAATCAAATTTGTGGCCTCAATGGTACAAAAGGCAAGTCAAAGTCCTCTCGAAACTCTCGTTGTTTTTTAACTTCAGTCTCAACATCAGCTTCCGCTTCAAACTTTCAAGTCATAGTAGGAATCTTGAGCGTTCCTGGCTACTTGAAGTTCAAAAGGGCTTAAATTTGAATTTTGTTCCGCCATCTTATTAATCCTCTACTGGCAATTAAGATGCTGTTATTTATCACGAATCATTGTGTTATGTCAATTTATTTATAGGGCTTTAAGACAACCTTTAATTTCGTCTTTTATGGTGGAGTACCCTTTTTCATCATTATAAACTTTTCAAATATGCGCCAATTGATTGTTAATTAATGATAAAATTTTACGATCAAAAATTTTAAGCCCTTAAAAAACGAACATTTTTGAAACAAGCATTCGAAATTCGAACATATGTATTTATCAACATTTTATGTCCAAAGACTGCTCATCGGAACAGCCCATAAACCCTCGCCAAATGAGGCCACATGCTCGCCCGTATAAAGAACAATTCCGATAAATTCTTGTCCAGGCACTATGTTTTCACGAAACCAAATCAGATGCTTGAAATCCGACTTATTAATGACCGATGCGGCCTTGACCTCAATCCCTAAAACAGTACCATCCTCGCGTTCGATGATAAAATCAATTTCGCGCTTTTCACCGTCACGATATTGGGTCAATTGATATAAATCCTCATGCACATCGAGATGTGTAGCCAATTGATTGAATACAAAGGTCTCAAGTAACTTACCGTTCATATCGCCATCAAGGCGCACACGTTCAAAACGCCAGCGTAGCACCGCTGCCATCATGCCTGTATCAGACAAAAAGAGCTTATCCCTTTTCCCGACGCGATCATAATCGGTCTTATGCCATGGGCGCACACGATCAACCAGATACAAAGCCTCCAGTGCGTTGATATAACTCTCCACCGTCGGGCGGGTCAGCGATAAGCTTTTACAAAGAGAGGCCACATCCATAAATTTTGATGACCAGGCTGCAAGAACCTCGATCAATTTCACCATCGCATCTTTGCGTTTGATATTGGTGATATCTTTAAGATCGCGCTCAATCAGGGCACTGATGTAATCCTTGTGCCAAGCACGCTGTTCCATCTCATCAATCAACCGGCGCGCCTCAGGAAACCCACCGCGAAACGCTTCAGACAAATACATATCCTTATCCCATGGCATATCCAACGCATCGCCTGCGGCGCTCATGCCTGCCCGAAAAGGTTGCCTTGCTTTAAATTCTTGCCGAAAGGCTCTTTCCAAAAAATGGGCGGGAACATTATGAATTTCTCCTAGCGCCAGCGGGCGCAACCGTACTTTGCTCACACGACCCGCCAAGGATTCGGTGACCCCGGGCAGCGATTGGATATTGGCAGACCCCGTCAGTAAGAAACGTCCAGGTTTTTGGTTTTCATCAACATCTTGCTTGATAGCCTGCAAAAGAAGTGGTGCGCGCTGGACTTCATCGATAATCATCAACTCATTATCATGCCGGATAAACCCTTGAGGATCACTCATGGCGGCATTTAGCAAAGTTGGATCATCCAGCGTACGGTAGATCGTTTTGCCATCAGCCATTTCTTTGACCAGTGTTGTTTTACCGCATTGGCGCGGACCTGCCAAGATCAGAACGCGTCGCTTGCTTAAGGTCCTGTGCAGTGTTTCTGCCTGCCAGCGTGTATAGGGTTTAGGGATCATAAGCGGCGAAATTCTTTCATTAGGTTATCCGCTATTTTATAACCTAATTTCCCGCTAAAGTCAAAATATATATTTCGATAAAGTATAATTACAAGAACCGTTAAAGTTATATTACGATATAAATTTGATTGGTTTTTAAATTCTAAGTTATTGTTTTATAAGGTAAATATGCGCGAGAACAAAATAGTTAATTTTGAAAATTGGGTGTATTCGAATCTTAGTTACGAACTTTTCAAATACTTACCAACACATAGTAATCATACAACATTTTTGAAATTCAAAACAATGGCTAAAAATAACAAAAATGTTCGCGGCAATTTCTCATGTATCTATGTATCTGATTTTTGTGTATGCGTTACACCGAAACGAATATTCTAAATGATTAGAGCATTCGAGATAACACAGAAGATATCTTCCACTTATCTTCTTGGCTTTTGGATTGTATTTCGGCGCTTCTTTCCAAGGGTGTTAATCTGAGCAGATCTGATAATAGTGCCGTAACCTCGTCCATAACTGCTTTTGTTTTACTAATATCGGTAAAACGCATGTTTTCTGATGGACTGGCCTTATCCTCAACAACTCCTATTTCTGGCCCTATAAATAGCAATACCAACAAATTATAGTTTTGATAATTCTCCTTATCCAAAGCCTGCGCGGCAAAGGCTAGATCATCCAGCGTTGCCTCATGGATTG
>CAZBXD010000044.1:0-3518 GCA_964496065.1 uncultured Bdellovibrionales bacterium | reverse complement strand
CCTGAATTAATGGTGCCTCGAGGCAGACTTGAACTGCCGACACAACGATTTTCAGGTATTTTGAGTTCATTATTTTCACTTTTGACTATTTGGCCCTCTTATGCTGTGACAGCAGAGCGTCTGCATGATCGTGAGTTTTCTGGTTGGTGGCAAGTAGTGCTGCCCCTTGGTGGCATTGTAATCTCTGGTATTGGAATAGCGCTCGGTATTCTGGGTATTGCTATTCTGGGTACCGCTTTGCTGACTTGCCTCTTGTTATGGTTGATAGTACAGGTTTTCCTCTTGAAAGGCACAGATGGCCCGAACCGTTTTGGTTCCGATCCACTTGAGCCCATGCCGCCAACGCACGGCTCGGACAATAAGATGGGTGACGGTATGCGCAAAGTTGATTATGAGCGTGTTGGCGCTGGAGAATAAAGTAACCATGTTTCAATTCCTCTTTTCTTCCAAGGGTCGCGTGTCACGTCTGCAATATAATGTTTATTTTATGTTGCCTTTTATTGCCTTTAATTGGTTGATGTATATTTTACCAACATGGTTTCAACATAATCTTGATCTTTTATTTAAGGTTACCATTGTCACAACGGTCTTGTCGGTGATTGTTTTATGGTCATTTTTGGCGGTGACGAATAAACGGTTTCATGACCGGGGCGCCTCAGGCTGGCGACAATTGACGTATTTTTTAATTTCTGCTTTAGGCGGTTTTGTCTTTTACCAAGTGGTTGATTTGAGTATTAATGCTGCCGCGATGACGTTTTCTTACACAGTGCAAAATCCAATCTTGAGTAAAATTGGTCTGGGATTAATTTTTGTCCCGATGATTATCATGGTGATTGAGCTATGCGCTTTAAAAGGAACGGATGGGCCCAATAAATATGGTGATGATCCAACAGAAAAAATCATGTAAGAGGATAGAATGTCAAACATAGTAAAAACAGAAACAGGGGAATGGGAAATTGTCATTGGATTGGAAGTCCATGCGCAGGTGATCTCCAAGTCGAAACTATTCTCTGGGGCATCGACGGCGTTTGGCGGCGCACCGAATAGCCATGTCTCTCTGGTTGATGCCGCCATGCCGGGGATGCTACCCGTGGTGAACGAGTATTGTGTTGAACAAGCCGTGCGCACAGGTTTAGGGCTTAATGCTGCGATTAATGACTATTCGGTTTTTGAACGGAAAAACTACTTCTATCCTGATTTGCCACAAGGTTATCAAATCTCCCAATTCCAACATCCGATCGTTGGGGAAGGGGCGATTGATATTGAGCTTGAGGGTGGAGAGACAAAAACCATTCGCATTGAACGCCTTCATTTGGAACAAGATGCCGGGAAATCGCTCCATGATCAGCATCCGAGCAAAACCTATGTTGATTTAAACCGGTCGGGGGTTTGTTTGATGGAGATTGTCTCTAAACCAGATATCAGCTCAGCCGAAGAAGCAGCCGCCTATGTTAAAAAACTCCGCTCAATCTTGCGTTATCTTGGCACCTGTGATGGCAATATGGAGAACGGCAATCTTCGCGCCGATGTCAATCTCTCTGTCCGTCGTCCAGGCGGCGATCTCGGCACACGCACAGAGACAAAAAATGTCAACTCAATCCGTAATATTATGGCGGCCATTCACTATGAAACCGAACGCCAGATTGAAGTGCTCGAATCGGGTGGTACCGTGGTGCAAGAAACGCGCCTATGGGATCCGGATAAATCAGAAACGCGCTCCATGCGGTCAAAGGAAGAGGCGCATGATTATCGGTATTTCCCTTGCCCCGATCTGTTACCGGTTGAATTAGAAGATGGCTATGTAGAGCGTATCAAAGCCAGTCTGCCGGAACTACCTGGTGCCAAGAAAAAACGTTTCCTTGATGTCTATCAATTGAGCGCGTATGACACGGATATTTTAGTCTCTGACAAGCCTTTAGCAGATTATTTTGAAGTTGTAGTTAGTGAAAAGCGCGATGCAAAAAAAGCGGCGAATTGGGTCATCAATGAACTCCTCGGCGGGCTAAATAAGGAAGGTAAATCAATTGAAGATAGCCCTGTTAAGGCAGAACAATTGGGTGAGCTGCTTGATTTGATGGCCGATAATACAATCTCTGGTAAAATTGCCAAAGAAGTCTTCGCTGATATGGTAGAAACCGGTCAAGATCCGACAAAAATTGTTGATGAAAAAGGCTTGAAACAGGTGACCGATACCGGCGCGATTGAGGCCGTGATTGGTCAAGTGATTGCTGGTAACCCCGCTCAAGTTGACCAATATAAAGGCGGCAAAGAACAACTTCTTGGGTTCTTTGTTGGCCAAGTGATGAAAGCAACCCAAGGCAAGGCCAATCCTGGTATGGTCAATAAAATCTTGAAAGAGAAATTGCGTTAAACACTATTGTGGTTCTTGTACCACGTTAGAGGCGGGATTGCTCCCGTTTGCGTGCCATTGGCTAGGGTCGTTGTTGCGAAAGAGTTCACGCCGTTTTTCAAGGCGTTCTTTTCGGTCTTTGACTTCTTTAATTTGTTTGTCAGCATATTTTAACGCGCCGTAAGTAAAGGCCCCGCCACCAACAATTTCACAAATGCCGGTGACAAAATCTCCTTCTATACATTTTTTTATACCGCTAGCAACTTGAAACCCAGCCCGTGTGGAGATTGTGATACCAGTACAGGCTTTAACATTATAAAGTAACGAAACAACCCATTCGGGTCCTTCTGAGCACTCTGAGGCAAGTTCGATATAATACCGCTTTTGATCCAGTTTTTTTTCTATGCTAGCTTTCTTTTCGGGAGAGAGGTTATCGTTTTTGGCCTGCTCTTTTAACTCTTCCATTTCAACCTGAGCATCATAAATTCTGTTTGCGATGCCAATGGTTTTTTTCTTTTCATCGCCCATACTACTATCGGCAACCATTAAGCCGAAATAGGTCAGCGAAGCTAAGCTTCCCGCGATACCACTGAAAAGACTGGTTGGATCCAACATTTGCCCCAAATTCGAGGCAAAACCAGCAAACATCATCGCAGTGCGGAAATTTTCTAATACTGCTTCATCAACTTCTTTACCCTTTTTAAGGCGGTTGGAGATATAAAGCTCGCCAAGAACATAAGCTAGATTTCGCGCTATATTTGCCCCGGCGGTGAAAACGGTTCCCCAGCTTCCAATCATAGCACCACCAATGCCAACGGCGAGGTTCGCCAACATATTAAAAGCAAAAAGCTTACCCACCGATTTCGCATCGGGGGTGAGTTTAAAGTGATCCTCAACAACGCTGTTCGGGGGTGTCAGGCTTGTTGTGTCTCGCAGTTTTTCTTTGTTAGTATTATGTGTCATAATCACCAAGATATTACCATAATTTATAAAAAAAAGCGAGTTTTTAATACCTTTCTTATCAGTTGCGCTGGGGTGATAAGCGTGCTAGAAAAGGATCCGATTTTCGGATACGGAGAGGTGGCCGAGTGGCTTAAGGCGACGGTTTGCTAAATCGTTGTACGTCGAAAGGCGTACCGTGGGTTCGAATCCCATCCTCTCCGCCATT
>CAZBXD010000043.1:0-5380 GCA_964496065.1 uncultured Bdellovibrionales bacterium | reverse complement strand
ACAATCTTAGCCATTATTCCAATCCCAAACCAAATAATCAGCATAGGCGCTAAGGCAAAGATTGGAATTGATCCGATCAAGGTGATATAGGGGTACCCCTGAAGATAGTTTGGAAGACGGCAAGATTAACCGCTTGGTGTATTTTAAAAGAGCAACGGCCATGGATGGCGCGTTGCTTTCGACTTTTTTAGCAACAGCTTGTGAAATATCTCGTGGGGTAACTTGTGAGATACGCTTTTTTAAAATAGCGTCCCCAAGGCCATTCTTTATAATACGGCACTCTTTATCATAAGACTTCTTGCCAATTTTTCTTGAATGGTCTGTATAGATTTTCAATAATTCATGAACTCGAATATCTTCTTTCTCTCTTTGAGCGCGTTGTCTTTTCTCTTCAAAAGGATCAACACCTAAATCAATACTAAGTTTCATATCTGCAAAAATGCGCCTTGCTTCACTTAAGGACATTTTGGGGTAACGGCCAATGGTTACTTTCCTTGAATTTCCTTTAGCATGATATTGAGCAATCCAACTTTTTGTGCCATTCGTCGTAATTCGAAGTCCAAATCCTTTGATTCCTTCAAACCAAAAAATGGTGCTTTTCTTTACCGGACCTAATTGTTCAATTTCTTCCTGAGTAAGTTTTATGGAATTATTTCGTTGTCGCCCTCTGGCCCTTTTTTGCTCCGTGGCATTATTCGTGGCATTAATCGATACGTTATTTTCTGAATTCTTATGCAAAGTCATGAAAAGCTCCTTTTCCAAAAATTTAATTGCCATATTAATTTTTGGTTTTATTTGTAGGAACTTATCAATCAATAAGTACGCACATGTAATCACATGCAATGGCGCGCCCAGCAGGACTCGAACCTGCAACCTATTGCTTATAAGAAATTAGGCTATAACCTTGATTATGAACAAAAAGGCTATACACATAACCTCTCAAAAATATTTTTGTCGAAAGATCTCAAATCATGACCACTGTCACGACACAAACCCTGGCCCTGCCTGCCGATCATTTTGATGATCTGCGCGCCGGTAAGTGGATTTGGACCATTCGCGAAGGCGAAGTGGAGATTGAACCCGGCTTTATGATGTATGAGGGGGAAGAAGACAAATCGATCACGGAATTTGTGTGGGTGACGGATGTCTATCATCTCAAATTAAAAGGTGCGGCGGTGAAAACGGGTGAAACCCTGGATGCGCTCATTAAAAAACTCTCCCCGTTTTATTCAGATATCACCGGGGAAACGAAGGTCACGCTTGTCCTGCACCTGACCGTCGCCGAGACAAAAAAAATCTTTCCACAATCGGCGTAATATGATAGTTCACAATCATGGAACCAAAAAATCTGCCAGAAATGATTGAGGGTGAACAAGTTATTCTTCATAGAAGATTGCTTGCGCATGCTGAGGACTTTTTTCACCTTATTGATAAAAACCGTACATTTTTTGGTCAATGGATGTTTTGGCTTGATACAGTGAAGTCTGCAGAAGATACAAAAAAATTTGCCGAAAAGAGTATCAAAGATTGGGATGAAAAAACGTCCTTTGGATATTCTATAATCAATAAAAACTCAAATCAATTGATGGGCACGATTAGTACCGTTGATCTCAGATGGGAACATGATAATGCCGCCATAGGATATTGGTTGGCTGAGGAATTTAATGGCCATGGTTATATGACGGAAGCAATGAAACTATTTGAAGATGCTTTGTTTGAGATAGGTTTAAACCGGATCGTGCTGGAAACAGATGCAGAAAATACAAAGTCATTTTCTATTCCGGAAAGATTAGGGTATAAGCTTGACGGTATTCTTCGTGAAAACAGCTTTGAAAATGGTGCACATCGGAGTACTAAGGTATATTCCAAACTCCGCAGCGAATGGAAACCGAGATAATGGAACCACAATTTTTACCAGAAATGATTGAGGGTGAACGCATTGTTTTGAAACGCCTTGTCATGGGGCAAGCTGAAGAACACAATCGCGTTATTAATGACAATAAAGAACATCTCAAACGATATATGGTGTGGGCAGATAAGCATGCTACAGTCGCTGATACTAAGAAGTATATTGCCATGCAAATTCACTCCTGGGAAAATCAGGAATGCTTTGACTATACGATTTGGGAAAAGGAAACTAACCAAATTTTGGGTGGCGCAGGGACCGTTGTGTTGAAATGGAAAGATAAAGCCTGTGAGATTGGCTATTGGCTATCAAAAGATGCTGAGGGCAATGGCTATATGTCTGAGGCTGTTCGTTTGCTTGAAGATGAGCTTTTTAAGGCAGGTATGAACCGCGTTCAAATTGGCGCCCGTGAGAGTAATAAACGCTCGCAGGCTGTGCCCAAGCGCAATGGTTATACCTACGAAGGTACCATTCGCAATAATGTTATTGAGAATGGCGAGGTGCGGAGCAGTGTTATACATTCAAAACTTCGTGAAGAATGGGAAGCTGAGCAAAAGGCTTAATCCAAATCCCCCCACCTAATCGGTTCCACCCCATGCTGTTCGAGATAGGCATTGGTTTGGGAGAATTGATGATTACCAAAAAAGCCGCGATGGGCGGACAGTGGCGATGGATGGACGGATTTTAGGACGAGATTCTGCGCCTGATTAATAAAGCTCCCCTTGCGCTGAGCATAACTCCCCCACAGGAGATAAACGATATTCTCCCGGCGATTATTCAGGGCATGAATAACGGCGTCGGTAAATTCCTCCCACCCCTTACCTTGATGGGAGCCAGCCTGATGCGCCTCAACCGTCAGGGTCGCATTAAGGAGAAGAACACCCTGTTTTGCCCAACCGGTCAAATCACCATGGTTCGGCATTTGAATACCGAGGTCATTGGCAATTTCCTTATAGATATTTTGCAAGCTGGGTGGATTACGCACACCTTTGCGCACCGAAAAACACAACCCATGCGCCTGGTTCGGGCCGTGATACGGATCTTGGCCCAGGATCACAACCTTGACCTGATCAAATGGCGTCGTGTTCAGGGCGTTAAAAATCTCCGACCCTTTGGGGTAGATCACTTTCCGTGCGGCTTTTTCCTCTTGGAGGAACTGTTTCAAATTCGCCATATAGGGTTGGTCAAACTCCCTGCCAATCACCTCGAACCAGCTCGGATCAAGCTGCGGTGTTTTCTTCATGTCTTTGAGTTGTGGCTGTGCAGTCATGATGATTTTTTTATATACTATAGCTCCATGCTTGACAATCTGGGAGTTTCAAGCGTTCAATAGCGCCATGCGCCACGATATTTCTTTTGATAATCACAACACCATCCGATCCAATCAGTTTGGGGATATTTATTTTTCTCCTGTGGATGGAATCGCGGAAACCTCCCATGTTTTTCTCGCTGGTAACGCCCTGCCACAGGCTTGGCGCACTCACGACCAATTCACCATCGGAGAAACCGGCTTTGGCACAGGGCTTAATATCCTCTGTGCGTGGCAACTCTTTGAAGAAACAGCACAATCCCATCAGCGCCTTGATTGTATTTCCCTAGAGAAATATCCGCTGAAAAAAGAGGAGATCACGCGGGCCCTGTCTCCTTTTAAAAAACAGTTTGGTGATAAAATTGACCGCCTATTGCACCAATACCCACTCCTTATTCCGGGCTTTCATCGTCTCTGGCTTTCGGATCGTGTTACCCTGACCCTGATCTTTGATGATGCGGTGACGGGGTTAGCACAAGTCGATTGTCCGGTTGATGCTTGGTTTTTCGATGGGTTTGCCCCGGCCAAAAACCCAGAGATGTGGTCATCTGCCCTTTTTCAAGAAATTGCCCGGTTGAGCCATAACACAACAACATTCGCCACCTTTACAGCCGCAGGGGCGGTAAAACGTGGATTGCAAAATGTCGGTTTTACCGTAGAAAAAATACCAGGTTTTGGCCGTAAGCGGGAAATGTTAACCGGGCGCTATAGGCACGGTGAAAAGCCAATACCAGAACGCCCGCAAAAGATTGCCATTATCGGTGCAGGATTGGCCGGCGCCGCCATGGCGTATTGCCTGAAACGCCGGGGTATTGATGTGACGGTGTTTGAAGAAAAGGAGGCTGTTAGCCTTGGATCATCCAGCAACCACTGCGCCCTGATTAATCCAAAGCTTTATGCTGATGCACAGGCCCCGCAAACCCAGCTCAGCAGCAGTGGCTATTCCTTTGCTTTGAGTATCCTCAAAGAGCTTGATGACATTGACTTTGCCCAAACCGGCAATATTCATCTGGCCAATACGACACAAAAAATCACCCGTTTTGAAAAATATGTGAAAAATCTCAATTGGGATGCAACGCATATGCAGCCCCTGAAAAAAGCTGATATTAAAGAGAAAACCGGACTGCAGACAAAGTATGACGGCATTTTCTATATGGATGCAGCAATGGTTAATCCACAGAAATTGGTGCACGCCTATTTAAAAAATATTGATATACACCTCAATCAAAAAGTGATGCCCAAAGACCTGAGCAGTTTTGACACGGTAATCATTGCCAATGGGATTGGGGCATTGGACATGCCCGAGCTTTCCGCCCTCCCGTTGAAAAAAATCCGTGGACAAGTGACTTATATTAAACTGCCGGAAGGATTACAAACCTTCCCCCATTCAATCGGTTATGGCGGATATATTTCTGCGCCCTATAACGGGGTTATGGTTGTCGGGTCGAGCTTTGATCATGAGGAAGAAAGCCCTATTATCAAAGACAAGGATGATGAAGACAATCTAGCCGCGCTAAAGTCTGTGCTCCCCGATTTTGCGACTAAACTTGAGATTGTTGATCACTGGGCCGGGATGCGCTGTGGATCGAAAGATTACCTGCCGGTGATCGGGAAACTACCGGGAGAGGATAACCTCTATACACTTGTTGGGCTTGGGTCTTATGGGGTGATTGGGTCGCTCATTGGCGCAGAATTGCTGGCGAGCGATATCACTAAGATACCCTCTCCCCTCGGCCAAGACACAAAAAAAGCGCTATCTCCACAGCGCTTTTTAGACCGTGATTTTAAGAAGGCTATTTTGGACTAAACTCACTTTGTATAGTCCCTTTGAGAAAATTTGTTCCCTTTATACGTTTTGAGATATCTTCGACTGCGTCTTTAACAGCTGAAGCGCTTGCATGGCCTTGTCTTAAAATTACTGGTGTTAGTTGATACCCTATTTCAAGAACATCTAACCTTCTATTCAACTCTTCCTGATCCTCAGGATCTATGTAATATTTTGACGCATTCCTTGGATCTTCAGCAACATGGCTTGTAAATTACCAAATATTATTATTCGTCACTTTGATCAACCCATTGACTTTTTCAGCTTTTTTTCCAAAAAAATTCCGGGGCTGTCCTAGATAACCAAGAAAGGTTATTGATATGGACATGCGTAAGAGCCG
>CAZBXD010000042.1:0-5395 GCA_964496065.1 uncultured Bdellovibrionales bacterium | reverse complement strand
GAAACCAAACCAGTGACTCACTTTGAAACTGGTACCACTATGTGGGGCAGGTCATATCCCTTCACCATTTACCACACCACCTTTTTCCATTTGAATACTATTTCAACGCATCTTTTCACTGTATAATCCGAATGATAAACTTTTAGACATAATAGCAGATCTTTTTCTACCCGATTAAATTTTGGCAGAGTATAACACATCATTATGTTAATGTCAACTTTTTTAAAAGCCTTATATACTTAAAAAAATTAAAAAATAAGGTATTATAATACCGTTAATATAAAATATTGTTTTTATGCGTTTTTTTGTTGACTTTACGCATAATCACTCCTATAACACCCAAACGTACAAGAATAACCGTTTAAATAATGGGAAAAACAATGACAAAAACATATTCTGCGAAGGCTACCGACGTGACCAAAGAGTGGTTTATCTTTGATGCCAAAGATGCCGTTCTGGGTCGGATGGCTAGCGAAATTGCCAAGCGTCTGCGCGGCAAGCATAGGCCACTATTCACACCGCATGTTGATTGTGGCGATAATATCATCGTGATCAATGCTGATCAGGTTCACCTCACCGGGCGTAAGCGCGATGGCGATATTTTTTATTGGCACACGGGCCATCCCGGGGGGATCAAGCAACGCACTAAAGGGCAAATCCTTGATGGACAACACCCAGAGCGCGTTGTTCAAAAAGCGGTTGAGCGTATGATGCCAAAAACCAAGCTTGGCCGAGCACAGCTTAAAAACCTGCGGGTTTATGCTGGCGCGGAACACGGTCATGAAGCGCAAAAACCAACGCCTGTGGATTTTGCTAGTCAAAATAACAAAAACATGAAGCGAGGCAAGTAAGATGGCTGAAGGATTAGAAAAATTGGCTGAGTTGAAAACAGAAGCAACGACTGACGCGGCGACTGAAACAACGGAAGCCCCGACGATCACTTCTAACGAAGCCCCCGTTTACGTTAAGAAAATCGATGCACAAGGTCGTGCTTACGCCACAGGTAAGCGCAAAGATGCGATTGCCCGTGTTTGGATCAAACCTGGCAAAGGCGCCGTGACCGTTAATGGCCGCGATCAAACCATTTATTTTGCCCGTCCAACACAACGGATGATTTTAAATCAACCATTTGAAAATACTAATCGTGAGGGACAATTTGATGTGATGTGCACAGTCACTGGCGGTGGTCTATCCGGCCAAGCTGGTGCTGTACGCCATGGCATTGCCCGCGCCCTGGTTAATTTTGAGCCAGAGCTGCGTCCTAGCTTGAAAAAAGATGGCTTCCTCACGCGTGATTCACGCACAGTTGAACGGAAAAAATTCGGCAAGCGTAAAGCCCGCCGCAGTAAACAGTGGAAAAAGCGTTAAGCTTACTTTTCATTGGTTCCTGTCATGCAAGAACAAAAAAAGCCCGGTATATCCGGGCTTTTTCTTAATCTATCCGAAATAACAACTCTCAGGAGCGGTCATTGTTTGGTGAACCTAATTCCCGCGCACCAATCCCAAGGAATGGCGACAGGGCATGGGGTTTAATCTTCGGCTGGCGATAGAAGTTAATCCGTCCCGATGGTGAGAGGATACTCGCAATCACCTTTGCTCGATTAGGGTAGTTTTCAATTTTTTTCAATTGTCCATGGATGAAATGCGCCCCACGCGCCTGACCAATTGTTTTTTGGGAATAATCCATCTCATCATGTCCAACGACAGTGTTAAGTGGCATAGTTTGGTTTTCAAAATACATGGCTATCTCCTTAAAGATAAAAAGGTTCAAGTCTTGTACACCATCTCTAATTTCCCTTATGAGAAAGGGTTGTTAACAAAATATTAACAACCCTCTTTCAAAAAAGCAAGAAAAAACAACACTCTATAAAAACATCCTTTGACTTCCCGGAGCACTTCTGATTGGATAAAGATGCTATGCCCCTCTATCCCTATACAAACACCCTGCCGCAGATTTCATCTGAAACCTTTATTGCCCCCAGTGCTGATATTATCGGTGATGTTGAGATCGGCTCACAAAGTGGTATTTGGTTTAACACGACTATCCGCGGGGATGTGAGCACTATCCGCATCGGTGATCGTGTGAATATCCAAGATGGCAGTGTTGTCCATGTCTCCCGTTATGACGGTGGGCAGACGATCATCGGCAATGATATCACCATCGGTCATATGGCCCTCATCCATGCCTGTGAGCTGCAGGATGGGTGTTTTATTGGAATGAAGGCGATGGTGATGGACCACGCCGTTGTCGAGGCGGGTGCTATGGTGGCGGCCGGGTCCCTCGTCCCGCCGGGTAAAGTTGTTAAATCTGGTCAACTTTGGATGGGATCGCCGGCACGCTATACGCGTGATTTGACCGATGACGACCGCGCAGAAATGGTTGCCAATTGCCAAAACTATGTTGATTTAGCCGCACAATATAGAAAAGATATGGGTTAGCACAATTTTCCCCTTATCTTCTTATGCGTAACTTGCTAACATAACGTATAAAGAACACCTCTTATTTTTTAAGTGATCATGATGATATCTAAAAAACTTTTTGCTTTATTAATGCTTATGGCTGCCATCACAAGCCTTTCTGCCTGTTCCAGTGTGCCGGATCGCTATGCGTTCTGGTCGGATGATATTGGCAATGTCCATGACACCTCAGCGCCGGCCCCAAGCTTGGGTGATGTCCCGGCAAAACCGGATGTCGATCAGGTAAAGGACGATTTGCAAGAGATGCGTCAACGCCTTAAGACAGATCAATATGAGGCCTATGGCACACAAATCCCGGGTGACGGCGCCTATCTTGATTATCAGCCTGTTGCCCCAGCTTATGAAGCGAACCCAGATGTCATTGCCGCAACCAGCGCCCCCATTTTTACCCCGAATTCGGTTGAGATTAACTATGGCGCCTTGCAGGATAACACCTATATCTACAGTAGTTCCCCCGCCCTTTACGGGCAATATTACCAAGATCCGGCAAACTATGCCTTTCAGCAACCCGTCAGCTATGGCTATGGTCGCTATGATGGCGAGATTGTAACGCTGATGTCACAAAATCCCAGCGTGACCATTAACCCGCTTCCCAATTACGACTCTTATGACAGTGGATCGTCACTATTGGTACCAGAAGGGCAACTGTTCTTTGGGCATGGGTCTTCCCGTCTGTCTGCCGAAGATAAAACCTATATTAAAGAATTGGCAGATAGTCTGCAGTCCAGTTATTTGCCACTACGGATTGTTGGGCATGCCTCCACCCGGGTTGAGCTAAAAGACCCCTTTAAAGCCCGGCTTGTGAATTTACAAATGTCAGAAAAACGAGCAGCGGCTGTCTATAAGGAATTTAAAAAACATGGGATTGCCGCAGAGCGCCTGCATATGACCGCGCATGGGGATAGTGTCCCTAATTTGACGATCGATGGTCTAACGGAAGAGGCCGCCGACCGCCGGGTTGAAATCTTGGTTGAGTAATGGTTGACCCAACCCGCGCGCCTGACTCCCCCTCTGCTCCAGATATTCTTGTTGAACATTCCTTTGCCGGCAAACAATGGCATGCCGCGCCGTTTGATGAACGGCTTTCTCTTAGGCTTGCTCAGCAATCCGGCCTCCCTCCCCTGATCGCCCAAATTTTAACGGCTCGCGGTATCCGCACAGAGACTTTTAAGACCTTCCTAGAGCCACGATTACGTGACCTGCCGCCGGATCCCTTTTCACTACAAGATATGGATAAGGCCGCTAACCGGATCGCCGAAGCCATTCAGGCCAAAGAGCGGATTGCCCTGTTCGGGGATTATGATGTCGATGGTGCAACCAGCACGGCGCTGATGATGCGCTTTCTCAAATCTGTCGGACTAATAGCCACTTTTTATATCCCGGATCGGGTTAAAGAAGGCTATGGCCCGAACACCCCGGCAATTGAGAATCTCTGTACGGATCATGACCTAATCATCACGCTCGATTGCGGCATCACGGCATTTGAACCCTTGGCAAAAGCCAAAGAAATGGGGACAGATGTAGTGGTATTGGATCACCATGCGGCAGAACCGGAGCTTCCTACGGCTGTTGCTGTTGTGAACCCAAACCGTCTTGATGATACCAGTGGGCAAAATCATATGGCCGCAGTAGGCGTCACATTCTTAAGTATTCTTGCCACAATCAAAATTTTGGAAGACGCCAATTTCTTTGTGACAACCCCTAAACCTGATGCACGGCAATGGCTGGATATTGTGGCGCTTGGCACCGTCTGCGATGTTGTCTCCCTCACTGGGGTTAATCGGGCCTTTGTCGCCCAAGGATTGAAGGTGATGGCGATGCGGCAAAATCCTGGAATTAGCGCCCTATCCGATCTCGCCAACCTCGATGAAAAGCCAAATACCTATCACGCTGGTTTCGTCTTAGGCCCAAGGATTAATGCAGGCGGCCGTGTTGGCGACGCTAACCTTGGTGCGCAACTCCTCTATGAGGATGATCCACAAAAAGCCCGGCAAATTGCGCAAGTCCTTGATCAAAACAATCGTGACCGGCAAGACATTGAAAAGGCCAGCCTGGCTGAAGCGGTAATTATGGCGGAAGAGACGCTAGACGATCAAAGCCACCTCCTCTTCGTGATTGGAAAAGACTGGCACCCGGGCATCATTGGGCTTATTTCTTCCCGTCTCAAAGAACGCTATAATCGGCCGGTCTGTGCTATCGCACTGGATCAAGATGGTGTTGGCAAAGCCTCTGGTCGTTCGATTAAGGGCATTGATCTTGGCAACTTGATTATCGCTGCGCGACAAAAAGGCCTCCTTATCAATGGGGGTGGTCACACAATGGCCGCGGGTTTTACCGTTGCCGCCGACCAAATTGATGCCCTACACGCCTTCATGACGGAACGCATCATTGCCGAAAATGGATCAGAGCCATTGAAACCGATTGTGAGTATTGACAGTATTGCCTCGCCGCAATCAATCACCCTCGATCTGGCGCGCAATTTGGATCGCCTTGGGCCATTTGGTATGGGCAACCCACAGCCCCGCTTTATGTTGAAAAACTGTCGGATCATCAAAATGGATGTCCTGAAAGATGTGCATTTGCGCATGATTTTGGGAGATAGTACCGGGCAAGGCAGTTTGAAAGCGATGAGTTTCCGCGCGGTGGAAAGCCCAATGGGCCAGGCCCTTCTCAAGCTTGCCCCCTCCACTCTCATTCATGTTGCAGGCACGATCCGGCTCAACCAATGGCAAGGCCGGGAAACCGCAGAGTTTACGGTTGATGATGCAGTTTTAGCATAAAAAAGTACTTTTTTAGCAAAATAGTAAAAGAAATGCTTGATTTTCATCCATAGAGCCGATAAAAGAAACGCCGAGCTTAAGCCACGTCCCGTTCGTCTAGTGGTTTAGGACACCGCCCTTTCACGGCGGCAACACGG
>CAZBXD010000041.1:0-5740 GCA_964496065.1 uncultured Bdellovibrionales bacterium | reverse complement strand
AATTACTCACTCTCAACATGGACCGACTTTAGGGGGCTGGGTCAGATAGTACAGGCAACAGTTAATATATACAAAGATCTGCAAGGCAACTTATATACGGTCACTTCCGTTAGTGATGACGAAGGTACACTAGAAGAATTTGCGAAAAATTTTGATGATGTCGATGCTGTAATTATTTCACTAGAAGATGGATTAACATGGGTCAAAACTGTTTCGGCAGATAGCTTTGAGGCCCTAAAACATATTCCGAGTCCGTGCTAATTTAAGATTGTTTGAAAATTAAATGCAGAGATAACCTAATATGTTAGGTTATCTTTTGTTTTCACAAACGCAATTTTGCCGTTTTTGATGGCGATGGCCTCGGTGCCGTCCAATAATCCAGCAGCATCTTTGCCAAACAAATCCCAGCGCCAGCCTTTATGCAAGGGCGTATTCTCATTTCTATTGATTAGATTGGTTAAATCCTGATCACTACATATAAGCCGTGGCACAATGCCATGTTCACGGGCCCGCAGTTTGAGGGCGAGGCGCAGGATGTCCATCTTCGCCTCAGCCGTGTTAAGGGGGGCTTTCCGGTTTTCAAGGCGTGGCCACTGTTCTTTTGGAGTGTTAAGTGCTTTTTCAACACATGCTAGGATTGCTTTTCCAAGCTTGCCATGCGCAAAATCCGCCGTCAGCCCCCGCATCTTCTCCAAATCTTTGGCTGACTTTGGCGGATGGGTGGCGATCTCAATAATGGCATCATCACGCAAAATCCGCGGACGGGGTTTGTCAAGCTCAACCGCCCGTTCTTCGCGCCAGGCCGCGATTTCACGCATAATAGCGAGGGCTTGTGGTTTGCCACTACGAAATTTGATTTTTTGCCACATATCGCGGGGGGTAATGGCATAGGTGTCCGCTGATTGCAGAGTGTTCATGTCTTCTTTAACCCAGTCGAGGCGTCCGCTTGCTTCCAATTCCTTGGTCATTTTTTGATAAATCTGATAAAGATATGTGACATCCGCAATGGCATAGGTCAGTTGTTTATCACTCAACGGGCGGCGCGCCCAATCGGTATAGCGGCTATTTTTATCCAGCGTTATATCACAGTAATGCTGCACCAGCTTGGCATAGCCGACATTATCACCCAGGCCGCAAACCATAGCGGCGATTTGTGTGTCAAAAATCGGAGCAGGGATTTTGCCTTGCATCATATGATAGAAAATCTCCATATCCTGATAGGCGGCGTGGAACACTTTGAGCACTTTTTTATTGAGCATAAGGTCAAAAAGGGCGGTGAGATTTAATCCTTCAGCAAGGGGATCAATAATCGCCTCTTCCTTTTTACCCGCAATTTGAATCAGACATAGTTTGGAGAAATAGGTTTTCTCACGAATAAATTCCGTATCAATCGTGATAAATGCCTGTTTCGACAGTGTTTTACACAGCGCCTCGAGGTCTTTTGTTTTTGTAATAATCTGCATAGCGCTGCCAAAATGACTTAAAACAGGGCTTAAGTCAAACACTGTCTTGTGTCTCCTACATTATTGGGCTAGTTTGATCCCTTTAGAAACTCAATAGAAATAAATATTAGATGTTTGAGATTACACCCGTTGAGATTTTAGGGCTGGTTGGTGGTTTTTTAGGCGCGTTTAGCTCTCTACCACAGACATTCAAAATCATAAGGACAAAAAAAGCGGATTCGGTTTCGGCTATGACCTATATTATGCTTGTGTTGTGTTATTCAATTTGGGCGATTTATGGCTTTATTCAAAGCTCGATTTCTTTATTATTTTGGAATATTGTGGCTTTGCTTATTAGTTCAACCGTCTTATATTTAAAGCTGGTTGTTTGGAAGGAAGAATAAAAAATGCATCCCTATCGTACCCATAAATGTAACGAACTTCGCGCCGATCAAGTTGGCGAAACCGCTCGTCTATCTGGCTGGATCAATCGTAAACGCGACCATGGTGGCTTGTTGTTTATTGATCTGCGCGACCATTATGGTCTCACCCAATGTGTTGTTGATACGGATAATCCATTGTTTGCAACCTTTGAAAAGCTGCGCAATGAAGCGGTGATTACAGTCACGGGGCAGGTGGTGAAGCGCACGGCTGAAACCGTTAATACCAACCTCCTAACCGGGGAGATTGAACTGGCAGTGAAGGAGCTTTCCGTTGTGTCGGAGGCAGATACACTCCCACTACAGGTCAATACGGATGAGGATTACGGCGAGGAAACGCGCTTGAAATATCGTTATCTCGATCTGCGCCGGGAAAAGATGCAGCGTCAAATTACATTGCGCTGCGATATTATCCGCACCATGCGGGATAAGATGCATAATGCCGGCTTTAAGGAGTTTCAAACCCCGATCCTCACGACAACCTCACCGGAGGGCGCGCGGGATTTTGTTGTGCCCTCGCGTTTGCATCCGGGGAAGTTTTTTGCCCTACCTCAAGCCCCGCAACAGTTTAAACAATTGTTGATGGTCTCTGGTTTTGATCGCTATTTCCAAATTGCCCCGTGTTTTCGGGATGAAGATGCGCGCGCCGATCGTACCGCGGGTGAATTTTATCAGCTTGATTTTGAAATGTCTTTTGTCACCCAAGATGAAATTTTTGACACGATTGAGCCGGTTATTTCATCTGTCTTTCAGGAATTCTCTGATTTCACAGGTGAGCGTAAGACGGTCACACCATCCCCAATTCCACGCATTCCCTATGACGAATGTATGCTCAAATATGGCACGGATAAGCCAGATTTGCGCAACCCACTCTTTATTGTTGATGTGAGTGAGGTTTTTGCCGGGGATGACGTTGAGTTTAAGGCTTTTAAAGGTGTACTGGACAAGGGCGGTGTTGTTCGCGCAATCCGTGTACCGAAGGTTGCCGATCAACCACGCAGTTTCTTTGACAAGCTGAATGATTGGGCGCGCGGCGAAGGCGCACCGGGTCTTGGTTATGTGACCTTTGGTGAGAGCATGGAAGGCAAGGGGCCAATTGCGAAATTTATCCCAGAGACCGCACAAAAAGCCTTGATTGAAATCGCAGGTCTTGAGGCTGGGGATGCGATCTTCTTTGCCTGTGACAAAGAAGCGGAGGCAGCGAAGCTTGCCGGTAAAGCGGTGACGAAAATCGGGACTGATCTCGGCCTGATTGATGAGAGCACATTTGAGTTTTGCTGGATCATTGATTACCCAATGTATGAAGATAAAGATGGAGAAATTGATTTCTCCCATAACCCGTTCTCGATGCCACAGGGTGGGATGGATGACCTACAAAATAAAGATCCGCTGGAGATTAAAGCCTGGCAGTATGACTTTGTCTGTAATGGGTATGAGTTGGCCTCTGGCGCGATCCGGAACCATTCGCCTCAGATTATGGAGAAGGCCTTTGGCATTGCCGGCTATCCAAAAGAAGAGCTTGAGCGGCAATTTAGCGGGATGTTGAATGCCTTTAAATATGGCGCGCCAGTGCATGGCGGCGCGGCGTTCGGGATTGAGCGGATCGTGATGCTGCTCGCGGATAAAAACTATGTCCGTGAGGTTGTCGCTTTCCCTCTCAATCAGAACGCGCAAGATCTGATGATGGGCGGCCCGCTAGAGCAAGATCCGAAGTTCCTCAAAGAGTTGAGCATCAAGCTTGATCTACCAAAGAAAGACCTAAAGAAGGCGAGCTAATAAAAAAGCCAGCACATGCTGGCTTTTTTATTACATGTTCTAGTTTTGATTTTACTCCGCTTCCGCTTCACGTCTTTGCTTAATTACAGCGGCGAGTTTTTGCCCGGTCTTACGAGCCTCGGCGAGTTTATTGTCCGTGTTATTCATCACCGTTTTAAAATTCGCGGCGTCTGAGCCGGTCAATTTAATGCCAAGGGGGAGGTCGACGCGGCGAGGGTTAACCTGTTTGCGGTTGACGAGGACTTCGTAATGCAAGTGTGGCCCGGTTGAGCGCCCGGTAGATCCAACTGTCCCAATAATGTCTTTTTGTTGGACGCGTTGACCCTTTTTCACCTTGATGCGGTGCATATGCGCATAGACGGTGTGCAGACCGTTGCGGTGGCGAATACGGACATATTTACCGTAGCTGCCTTTTGTACCCGCTTCTTCGACAACTCCATCACCCGAGGCGTAAATTGGCGTCCCGGTTGGTGCAGCAAAATCAAGGCCTTTGTGCATTTTATTATATCCCAGTACCGGGTGTTTACGCATGCCATAGCCAGAGGACAAGCGCGCACCGTCCACCGGTGTTTTCATGAGGGCGCGTTTAACGCTGACACCATCGCGCTTAAACCAATCAACCGTTCCGTCCGCCATTTCAAAAAGGACGATTTCAATTGGCTTTCCCCGAAGGGTGAGATTAGCGTAGAGAATGTCCCCAGTTTTAAGCTGTTCGCCATTTTCATCAGTGAAACTTTCATACATAATTTCAAATGTATCGCCCTCGCGAATATCCCGTTGGAAATCAATATCCCAGGAATAGACACTAATAAGGCGCCCAAGCACGGAGTAGGGGATACCAGCCTCTTGCCCGGCTTCAGACAAAGAATAGGTAATCGCGCCACTCATGGACACAAGTTGTTCATCGAGTTCCTTTGCAATCTCTTGGGCAGTAAAGTCACCGTTGAATTTCTCCATGACAACGATAGAGCGAATCCGGTCAGGGTTAAATTGAAGACCAGCGAAGCGGCGCTCTTCTCCTTGTGTGTCGTATAGTAAGGTAATTTCTTGCCCAACGCGAAAATTGCGCGGATCGTAGACAGTTTTCACGGCTTCAACGGCACGATAGGCGCGCCCACGATCAATCCCAGAATCACCAAGGAGGCCAGCAATCGTATCCCCTTTGCCAATTTTGACAGTGTCACGGTCAACATAAAGTGCAGAAGATGATTCGGGCTTTTCTCCTTTTGTTGCGTTATTATTTTGGAGAGATTTATTTGTTTTTGCTTTTGTAGCTTCTCTCGCTAAGGCCTCAATTTTGAGATTATCTTCGCGTGCGGCCTGAATTTCATCCTTGCGGTCTGAGGCATAGCTGAAGAAAAGCTCCTCATCGGCAACAATTTGTGCATAAGAATCACTTGTTTTTGCGGCGTTTGCCCCATGTGTATTGTCAAAAAATGACAGGATTACAATGAATAGGAGAAGGGCTCCCGTTGCACCACTTATATATGTATATAATTTTTTATTTTTACGGTTAAAACTGAAAGACATTGCCTCAGATTCGCCTCTATCTGTTATTAATTTATATAACTTTGCTTGTTTTTGGCTGAGCTGTCAATTCCTAGCTTCTATTGTGTCTTAATCAGAGTGATTTTGTTTGACTCAAAAACATGCTTTCGAGTATAGTATTTTTACTTTCAAATCAAATGATTAGAAAAGTTATTTACTTTTTTTTAAAATAAATTCAAAAAAAGTGAAAAAAGTTCTTGCACTCAAGAATAAACGTAGGTATATCTACACACCGCTTCGGACGGTCACGTCTTTTGACTAGCTTTTTCGAAGTTTTTTTTGTCTTTGGGCAAAGGGTTCTGTGACATCGTAGTTTAGAAAGAGATATGCAGGCAGCGGTTGTGTTTAACCGTATTTCTGTACGCAACTTTGCGACAGGATTTTGTTTGCATATCTAGATAGCACTTATGCAAGAACATCTTCGGATGTTTTTAAATAGTAATGTACAGCAAAAACCTGTCAGGACTTTGAAAACCTTATAGTAAGATATAAGGGATTTAAACTTTCAACTTGAGAGTTTGATCCTGGCTCAGA
>CAZBXD010000040.1:0-6374 GCA_964496065.1 uncultured Bdellovibrionales bacterium | reverse complement strand
TCGGAAACCCCCCTTGGGACAAGATCCGGACCGAGTCCCGCGAGGTGTTGTCGCATAAACCTACAAGGGGAAGCTGCGCGAATGATTAATGCTCCTGTGCTTGTAGAGCGTGTGCGCCGAGGGGAAACAATCACTGATAAGGACTTGTCCTATGTCAAGATCCTTAACCGTGATGTTCATGCCAATATGATTATTGATGCCCAAGATTTGATAGGCATGACCCCAAGACGAACCTTAGCCAGTAATCAGATCATCTTAGACACCGATATCACGTCGCCTATTCTAGTCAAGCGAAATGATATCATTAACGTAACACTAAAAAATGGTGCCATCCAACTGAGCACCAAGGCGCGCGCTGTATCAGATGGCGCCAAAGGGGATGTGGTTCAAATCATGAACCCAACAAGTAAAAAAATAATAGAGGCCGTCGTTATCGGCCCACAACAAGCCGTTGTTGATGCCAATCTCAATGGATAAAAATTTTGAAAGGGTATGACCATGTATAGCAACAACCAAAAACCAACTGTGATTGACCGTTTTATCAATCTTGGCTCCGTCATTGCGCTATCAATAATTATCACAGGCTGCGCCGGGATATCGGAACGTTTGAATAATATTGGCAAAGAGCCAGAGCTTAGTAAAATCAATAACCCAAAACTGGATCCGGATTACCGTGAGGTTTCGATTCCATTACCTGAGCAATATTTGGGAGAGCAACAAAAAAACTCCCTTTGGAACAGTCAAACCGAGCGGCGCTCTTTCTTCAAGGACCAACGCGCGGCTGAGGTTGGCGATATTTTGACGGTTGTCATTAATATCGAAGACGAAGCCACATTAGAAAACTCAACTGAACGTAGTCGCTCCAGTGCCGAAGATTTGGATATCCCAGGCATTGCAGGCTTTGAACAATATGCGCTAAGTAAAGTGTTACCGGATAACGCCACAGCGACAGACTTGGTTAATCTTGGCAGTACGACGAACAATACCGGCGAAGGTAAGATCGAACGTGAAGAAGAGATTGACCTAAAAGTCGCTGCGATGGTCACACAACGCCTACCCAACGGTAATATGGTGATCCATGGTCGACAAGAAGTTCGTGTTAACCATGAAGTGCGCGATCTTGAAATTGCGGGGATTATTCGCCCATCGGATGTCGCTAGCGATAACACTATTAGTTACGAAAAAATTGCTGAGGCCCGTATTTCATATGGCGGTCGCGGCACGGTATCAGATATGCAAGTGCCACGCTATGGCAACCAAGTCTTGGATATCCTACTCCCATTTTAACAGAATAATGGCGGATACACACCCTATACCCCACACACAAATAGGCGATCCGTCCTTACCCTATAATTAAAAAACAGCACATACCCTAACTCACAGCCGGCTTACAACCCCGGCTTTTTTTTTGCTCAAAACAAGAAAAAGGCCAGGAAGATCCCAGCCCTTTTTAAAATCAATAACGTATATTAGCTATCGCGATAGGTCTTTTCATTCCGCTCATGGCGTTCTTGTGCTTCAATCGACAAAGTAGCAATCGGTCTTGCCATTAAGCGCTTTACCGAAATTGGGTCTCCAGTTTCTTCACAATAACCGTAATCATCCGTTTCAAGGCGTTTTAATGTTGAGTTGATCTTGTTAATCAGTTTACGCTCTCGGTCACGGGTACGCAACTCAAGCGCTCGGTCAGTTTCCTCGGACGCGCGGTCGGTAATATCCGGTTTTTGCATCTGCCCTTCCTCTTGTAAACTCGTGAGGGTTTCACTAGATTCGCGCAGCAATTCCTCTCGCCAATTCAATAGCTTTTGACGAAAAAACTCCCGCATGACAGGATTCATAAACTCCTCTTCATCTGTTGGGAGGTAATCTGGTGGAACAGTCACAACATTCATTGCTTTTAACCTTTAAAAATTTTAACAATCAAGCGACGAGTATAATAACCCACTTCAACACAAGCAAGAAAGTTTTTTACACTTTTAAATCAATTATTTATAGAGATATTTAGCCAATTCAACCTGCGCACGCAGATCAATGTCATCCAAGATTTTAATTAATTTTTCATCTTGGATATTATCACGCCGATGCTGTAAATTCGCTGACAAACGCTCTAATTGTGCCTTTGAATAACGCCCAGTAATTAACCCCATACGCAAATCGTCCAGATCGGCAAGAACATCATCACCATAGTCAATAGCCTTTTTACGATTTTCGCGCTCAGTTGCTTCTTCAGCGGCTTGAATCCCTAAAATTCCTGCCACACCAACAGTTGCTGCAGCAGACGTGGTTTCGTCCGCTTCAGATGCCGCCATCGCTGAAGAAAGATGATTGATAAATGATGTTTTATCTGAAGACGAAGATTTGCCAGTTTTCGACGTTTTCTTCGTCTTGGAGGCACTGTCTGTCTTTTTAGGGCCTTCTATTTTCATACTCTACACCCGATTGTTTCTTATCACATGAGAGTGTATCAGAGGGAAGTCCAGCCTTCAACTGGGTAAGTTTTGCCTAGTTTTTTTTTATGTTCTCTCCGACTTGAACAGACTTAGTCTCTTAAAAAGATTTTCATCTTATCACGATTTGGCACGGCTCTTGCTTATATATTCATGAGAGATTGAAAAAACTGACAAATAAGAGGTATGGACAATGAACAATGAATGGATGACAGGGGTTAAAAACACCCTAAGCTACGTAGCCATTTTAATGGGGTTAATGCTTCTTTTAACAACACCAACCACAGCCCATAGCGCAACATCACGCATTAAAGATATTGTTGAAATCGAAGGCGTGCGTGACAATGTTCTCGTTGGGTATGGTTTGGTTGTCGGTCTTAATGGTACTGGCGATAGTATCAATAATTCTCCATACACAGAAGAAAGCCTCACATCAATGCTTGAGCGTATGGGTGTTAATGTCCGTGGTAGAGATTTTAAAACAGAGAATGTTGCCGCCGTTGTTGTTACTGCAACTCTGCCCCCATTTGTAACCCAAGGCCAACGTCTAGACGTGACCGTTTCATCTATTGGCGACGCCGCCGATTTATTAGGCGGAACACTTCTTGTTACCCCTCTTTATGCGGCTGATGGTGAGGTTTATGCGGTAAGTCAAGGTCCCGTTGCCACAAACGCGTTTCAGGCCGAAGGCGATGCTGAAACAATCACCCAAAACGTGCCAACAACCGCCCGGATTTCAAACGGTGCGATTATTGAACGGGAGATTGACTTTGCTCTCAATGATATGAATAAGGTACGTTTAAGTCTGCGCAATCCAGATTTCACAACAGCCCGCCGGATTGCCTCCACTATTAACAGTGCCATGAAATCCCCAATAGCGCGCGCGACTGATCCGTCAACCGTTCACCTTACTGCTCCATCCAATTATGAAGGTAAAATGTTTGACTTAATCACGGATATTGAGCGCCTGACCGTGCGCCCAGACACAATTGCTAAGGTGATTATTGATGAAGGCTCTGGTGTCATTGTTATGGGCAGTGATGTCCGTATATCCGAGGTGGCGATTGCCAAAGGCAATTTGACCATTCGGATCACGGAAACCCCCCAAGTGGCGCAACCTGATCCGTTTTCCGAAGGTGGCGAAACCGTTGTTGTGCCGCGTACCAATATTGATGTTGATACCGGGGATAACAAAATCACCGTGGTTAATTCTGGGGTTACGATTCAAGAACTAGTTGCTAGTTTGAATGCCCTCGGTGTTAGCCCACGTGATGTCATTACGATTTTACAATCTATTAAGGCGTCTGGGGCGCTTCAGGCTGATATTGAGGTGATTTAACATGGATAACGCATTAAACGCACAAATGGACCTTGCTCGTTTGCAAGCTAACCAACCACGAGATACTGCATCACGTGTTAAAGGTATGGATAAAACCCAAATCCGTGAAACCGCAGAAAATTTTGAAGCCATGGTGATGAACCAATTCCTCAGCCATATGTTCACCGATCTTGATCCGAATACCCCAATGGGGGGAGGTAAAGGAGAAGAAATTTTTCAATCTCTCATGGTTGATGAATATGCTAAAGGAATCGTCCGTAATGGTGGGGTCGGTATCGCCGATATGGTTGAACAACAACTTCTACAATATCAAGAACAACGCTCATTTGAATAAGAGGAGACATGACAATGAACGCAGCTGCATATAATATTTATAGTGATAATCTTCAAGCCCTTGTGAGTGGAACCCTTGATTTGATTGATGACTTTGTTGTCATTCTTGACCAAGAATCCGAAGCTCTTATTAAGGTACAGCGTGATCAGGTTGAAGCACTCCAGGATAAAAAAGTTGCTATGGGACGTGCCTATTACGAAGCCATGATGGCATTGGGCGAAAAGCAAGATGAGCTCAAGGCCAGTGATGCCTCAACTAAGTCTCGCATTACTGAGGCTTATAAAAAAATTCAAAAAAGTTTTGACCGCAATATCAAAGCGTTGAACGCAGCACGTGAGGTCGCCAAACGTGTGCAAAATATTATCGTTGAAGCGGCCAAAAAAAGTGTTGAACATGATAGCCCAAATTATAATGCGAGTGGGTATGCCGCCCCAAGCAAAGACACCGCGATTAATTTTCAGATGAGTGAAACAGTTTAAAAGAATGGTTGGAAGATTTTAGGATAACCAAGATGGGGAGATAACCCCACACCTCTCTCTCAAATAATAATAACAACACTTCACAACCTAAACACGTTGCCCCGGCCCCCACAAGCCGGGGCTTTTTTTAGACGCCCATTGCCAAAAAACGCAAAACCGCTATGATGACTTTTGCGCTTAATCACTGAGGTTTTCTAATGACACCGCCAAAACCAACTTTATTAATGATTTTAGATGGTTGGGCCCTTAATCCAGCCACAGATAATAACGCCATCGCCATGGCCGAGACACCTCATTTTGATACGCTATGGGCAAACAATCCACACACAACGCTGCGTGCCGATGGAGAGCATGTTGGCCTGCCAGAGGGCCAGTTTGGCAATTCGGAAGTGGGACATTTGAATATCGGCGCTGGACGCGTTGTCATGCAGGATCTGCCCCGGATTACAAAGGCCGTAACGGACAAAACGCTAGAAGAGATTCCCTCTTTCAAAAATTTTATTGCGACCCTGAAAGACAGTAGTGGCAAGGCGCATTTGATGGGGCTGCTCTCCGATGGCGGGGTGCATGCGCATATCGATCATATTATTGGCGTGGCGACAGTGCTGTCAGACAATGATATTCCGGTTGCAATCCATGTCTTTACCGATGGCCGCGACACACCGCCAAAAAGTGCTGTGGGATATATTGAAACGCTCGAAAATGCAATTGCATCACTTAACAATGTGAAAATCTCAACCGTTTCGGGGCGGTTTTATGCTATGGATCGTGATAATCGCTGGGAACGGGTAAGTCAGGCCTATAACGCAATCGTCAAGGCTGAGGGTGCCGATTTTGATAGTGCGATTGGGGTCGTCGAAACCGCCTATCTCAATGATATCACGGATGAGTTTATCGAACCCGCCGTGATTGATGATTATATGGGCATGGCTGAGAAAGATGGTGTCCTGTTCACCAATTTTCGCACCGATCGGGCCCGGGAAATCCTACGCGCGCTGACCTTAGCGGATTTTGATGGCTTTGATCGTGGTGATGCACCCCTGCCAATAACGGCGCTGGGGATGGTGGACTATGCCGATGATCTCAACGAAACCATGACCACCCTCTTCCCACCGGAGGTGATGACGGGGCTTTTGGGGGAAACAGTCGCTCAGGCTGGCCTCAAACAATTGCGTATGGCGGAGACAGAGAAATACCCGCATGTCACCTTTTTCTTTAATGGTGGACGGGAAGACCCTTATGACGGCGAAGAACGCATCCTTGTCCCCTCACCCAAGGTTAAAACCTATGACCTGCAGCCGGAAATGTCGGCGCCGGAACTGACGGATAAACTGGTTGCTGCGATTGATGGCGGGACATTTGATATGATTATCGTCAACTATGCCAATCCGGATATGGTCGGCCATACCGGCGATATCCCGGCCTGCATTAAAGCGGTGGAAACCGTCGATGCATGCGTCGGACGCGTGGCAAAGGCTGTGCAGGCCGCCGGTGGCGCCATGCTCATCACGTCCGATCATGGCAATGCCGATATGATGGTCGATCCAAACACCGGCGAACCGCATACCGCGCATACCACCCATCCCGTGCCATTGATCCTTGTGGGCGCCGGTGATGTAACTGTGAAGGACGGCGGCAAGCTTGGCGATATCGCCCCGACCATGCTCAAACTCCTTGAGTTAAAGCAACCAGAAGAGATGACCGGATCATGTCTGATCAAGTGACCCGCGCCCTATAATTAGGTCCAGAAGTAGGTTAGTAGTTGACCTGCTAAA
>CAZBXD010000039.1:0-7257 GCA_964496065.1 uncultured Bdellovibrionales bacterium | reverse complement strand
AAACTCTCCTTTATGCAAGACCCTTAATCTGTCTCACAAGATCTGACGGGGTACAATCAATTTGTCAATGGTTCCACCAGTATGGCCTAACCCCCGTCCAGAGATTTTACCAACATATCCTCCGCATGCAGCAATAATCGGGCTAACAATTAAAGTGACTTTATCTCCGACACCGCCAGATGAATGTTTATCCAATACCGGGCCATCTAAGTTCATGTCTGACCAATTAATTGTTTCGCCACTGTCAGCCATCGCTTTTGTCAGGGCAACCACCTCTTCATCATTAATTCCATTGAGAAAAACAGCCATGCAAAAAGCAGCTATTTGAGAATCTGAGATATCCTGTGACACTATCTTTTTAATAAAATGAGAGATTTGTTTGTCAGAAAGGACCTCACGGTCTCTTTTTAAAGCAATAATTTCCTGTGCCAACATAACACTATAGCCTTTATTTTTTTTGCATTTGTAAGTATATATTGATCAGTAATCACTTACTAATCTTTAATACAATCACTCTAAAAAGAGCATAAATAATAATCAGGATAAAGTATCATGCCTCCATACCACATTAAATCCTTCCTTAAACATGAAGCTGCTGGCGGTATCTGTTTAATATTGGGTGCTGTTCTCGCAATGATTTGTGCAAATACTGACCTCAATATCTGGTATGAAAAACTCCTGAATGTTCGTTTTCAAATTGGTTTTGAAGATGCACTTGGCAATCCCTTTGATGTTTTTTCTATTCAAAAACCTATTCTCTTCTGGATTAATGATGGTTTGATGGCATTGTTTTTTTTCCTTGTTGGCTTAGAAATAAAAAGAGAAGTTCTTGTTGGTGAGTTATCATCTTTTTCAAAAGCGGTACTTCCAGGCATCGCTGCTTTAGGAGGTATCCTATTCCCAGTGATGATTTTTTACTATTTTAACAGGGATTATCCTGACACAATTGATGGCTGGGCTATCCCAGCAGCGACTGATATTGCATTTGCCCTCGGCATTCTTGCTTTGTTAGGTAATCGCGTGCCAATGTCGATAAAGGTTTTTCTTACGGCCGTTGCCATCATTGATGACTTGGCAGCGATCATTATTATTGCTCTATTTTATACAAGCAAGCTCTCGGTAACATCACTTATCATTGCTGGTATTGGGATTTTTTGTCTAAAAATGCTTAATCATGCACGTGTTAAAAAAATCTCTCCCTATATTCTTATTGGGACGCTGATCTGGGTTTGTGTTTTGAAAAGTGGGATTCATGCAACGCTAGCTGGGGTTATTGTTGCGCTTTATATTCCGCTTAAAGATAAAAATGAATCTATGAAAAATTCTCCCCTAGAAAAGTTGGAGCATGATCTTCACCCCTGGGTTGCGTTTCTTGTTCTCCCCATATTTGGCTTTGCGAATGCGGGTGTTTCTTTTGCCGGGGCATCAGTAGAATACCTTACTAATCCATTGAGTCTTGGTATCATTGGGGGATTGTTTGTTGGAAAACAGCTCGGTATTTTCTCGATGATTTTTACTGCCGTTAAGCTTGGGATTGCAAAAAAGCCAGAGGGTGCAACCTGGGCACAGATTTATGGTGTGTCCGTCTTATGTGGTGTTGGTTTCACGATGTCCTTGTTTATCGGTAAACTCGCTTTTGCTGATTTGACCTTGGCAACTAATGTTCGCATTGGTGTTCTAACTGGCTCACTCCTCTCCGCAGTGCTTGGTGTTGTGATATTTTATTTCTTCAGTCCAGCGCAAAATAAAAAACTTAACTCATAGAAGGATGGTTGTCTATGTCAGATAAAACGCCTATTACAATCGCTCGTGGTGACGGTATTGGCCCCGCCATCATGGAGGAAACCCTCAAAATTCTTAAGGCGGCGGGCGCACGCCTTGAAATTGAGGAAATTGAAATTGGCGAAAAACTCTATCTTGGTGGTCACTCTACTGGCATAGATCAAAATGCTTGGGATAGTTTGGATCGTACTGGAATTTTGCTTAAGGCGCCAATTACAACCCCTTTTGGTGGTGGGTATAAAAGCCTCAACGTAACACTGCGTAAAACGCTTGGTCTTTTTGCGAATGTGAGGCCGGCTGTTTCTTATCACCCCTTTGTTAAAAATAATTTCCCGGGGATGGATTTGGTCGTAATCCGAGAAAATGAGGAAGATCTTTATGCCGGGATTGAGCACCGTCATACAATTAATACCTATCAGTGCCTCAAAATTCTGACCCGTCCTGGCACGGAACGCATCGTGCGCTTTGCTTTTGAATATGCCAAGGCGAATGGACGTCAAAAAGTTACTTGCATGATTAAAGATAATATCATGAAATTTGCCGACGGGATGTTCTATGAAATTTTCCAAGAAGTGGGTAAAGAGTACCCTGACCTGGAACAAGACAGGATTATTGTTGATATTGGTGCCGCCCGGATTGGCGCGCGACCGAATGATTTTGATGTTGTTGTGACAACTAATCTTTACGGTGATATTATTTCTGATATTGCAGCGGAGGTGACCGGATCCGTCGGCCTTGGCGGCTCTTCGAATATTGGCCGTGGTTTCGGTATGTTTGAGGCTATCCATGGTTCAGCCCCAGATATTGCCGGCCAAGGAATTGCGAACCCATCAGGCCTTATTCTTGGGGCGGTACAAATGCTAGTGCATATTGGTCAAGGTGATATCGCCACTGATATTCACAATGCCTGGCTTAAAACACTTGAGGACGGCATCCATACGGGTGATATTTTCCGCGATGGGGAAAGTAAGAAAAAAGTCGGGACAGAGGAGTTTGGTGATGCCGTGATTGAACGCCTCGGTCAAAAACCAAACCAGATGAAAGCGGCAAATTATCCAGCCGGCGACACAAATCGGATTGAAATCTCAAATACTACTGTTTTACAAGGTATTCAAAAAACCCTTGTTGGGGTTGATATCTTTATTGATTTTGAAACTCGTAACGGGATTGAATTTGGTGAAAAATTAAATGCTATTGAAACGCCTCTTGATTTAATAACTGTTGCCGCCCGTGGTGTCATGATCTGGCCCAATGGGATCATTGGTAAATATCGTAATGATCACTGGTGTTGTCGTTTTATGGCTGATCCTGAAGGACAAAAAACGATAATAACCGCTGATATTCTCACTACATTACAAAAACTCCATGATGCTGGGTATGATGTTGTTAAAACTGAAAATCTTTATAATTTTGATGGTCAGCGTGGCTATACCCTCGCTCAAGGACAATAAGCTTATTGGGATCATTCCATGAAAATCATTGGTCGTTCAAAAGCCTTTTCACAACGATTAGGCTTTTTAAAATCCTGTGTTGAAAAAATCGCTGGTAGCTTCCATATTGCCCTTGGCAATGCCTTATGATCAAAGGCCTGATTGTTGGAAAGATTACTACGATCGTAACCCAATAACCAATCAAATTCGTTTAGGTATAAAAAATTAAGGATCCTACGAGATTTAGTTGTTTTTTTAACAACACTGCCGTATAAATGGTTCAATATTTCGTGAGGAGGAATGAGTGAATAAAGAAGAATACGAATCCTATAAAAAATCGGGATCTTATAAATTTGAGACAGCATTGGAAGTCATTATTTTCCAAAGCCGCTGGCTGCTCGTTCCATTTTTTATTGGGCTTATTTTTTCTCTTATTATCTTTGCCTGGCACTTTTTAATTCAAGTGTTTTCAATGAGTCAGGGTCTTGAATCTATAACATCGTCCGGCATTCTTATTTTGATCTTATCCCTTGTTGATAAGGTATTAGTATCAACGCTTGTTGTTATGGTCATTATTGGGGGCTACGAAAGTGCGGTTTCTAAACTGAATATCAGTGATCATCAACGAAAAGTTTCATGGCTTGGTAAACTTGACTCAAGTAGCTTAAAACGCAAACTTTCAACATCGCTTGTATCTATTTCGTCCGTGCATTTACTTCGTGTTTTCCTCGATATTAGTGCTTATACAACCGAAGAGATAGCCTGGCTCCTTGGTATTCATACCGTTATGGTTGCAACGGCGGTCCTATTTGTTCTACTTGACCGACAAGAAAGATATTAATTAAGACCAGTGTTTGAATAAAAAGGCCGCAATATGCGGCCTTTCGTTTTTAAATTATTGATTTTAGCTTAGGCTGCTTTTGCTTTAGTTTGAGCAGTTGGCTGTGAAATACCTTCGATAAGCTGGCCACAGGTAGCATCACTCGTATTGCTACATGCAATATCTGCAACTGAAACAATTCCTGTTAGGCGTTTTGTTTCACGGTTGTTCAAAACAATTAAACGACGAACCTGATTTTCTTGCATGTTTTTTGCTGTCGCTTCGGCATCGTCAGTTTCGCAACAGTATAATACTTTACTAGTCATTAACTCTGATACGGGTGTCGATGGTCCTTTACCCGCTCCAAAACCACGAATCGTTAGATCACGATCAGTTACAACACCCGTTAGGCGGTCATTCTCACCAACGGGTAGAAAACCGCAATCAAGATCCTGCATTTTTTGTGCAGCTTCTTGCGCAGTTGTTTGCGGTGAAATCCATTGTGCATTGGGGGTCATAATATCTTTTATTTGCATCTCTATCTCCTATCATGCAAAGAGGGTTGGAATACACCTTACGAAAAACTTGATGATTCGGCAAATTATACTCTTGTTTTATTGCTCAAATTCTTCATCTATTAACAACGGGTCACCAAAGGCCCCTTCAAGCGAAATCAGCGGAGCATTGTTTGAAAAAGATGAGTCCCTAGTCGGGGTGCTTGTGATAATATTCTTGATAACTGACCCGCCCCCTATAAAGGAGGCCAGATTTAGCCGTTGTAATGCTAGATATAATTGGACTTATATAGGAGGAATTAGACATGGCAAGGAAACATTTTACGCCTGAACAAATCATTAGCAAGCTTCGTGAAGCAGAGGTTTTGCTTTCACAGGGAAAAAATCAAGAACAGGCTATTCGTAGCATTGGCGTGATAGGCAATACGTTTTATCGATGGCGCAAAGAATATGGCGGCATGGGTCTTGACCAAGCGAAACGATTAAAAGATTTAGAAGTTGAGAATAATCGTTTAAAGAAAGCTGTGGCTGAACTGATGATTGATAATCAAATTCTGAAAGAAGTTTCTAAGGGAAAGTTCTAACCTCTCCCCCAACGGCGCCAAGAAGCTGTGATTTATATTCAGCAGAAATTGGGATATTCACAGAGGAAGATATGTCGAGCATTGGGACAAAGCCGTGGTGCTTTTCGCAAACCTCAAAAAACCAAAGAAGACGATTTTTCTTTGACCGAAGACATCGTTCGCTTATCCACAAAGTATGGCCGCTATGGTTATAAGCGGATTACAAGCCTGCTTCGGACAGAGGGATGGGATGTTAATCATAAACGTGTAGAGCGTATTTGGAGGCAAGAAGGCTTAAAAGTGCCTGCCAGACATAAGAAACGTGGGCGTTTATATTTAAAGGATGGCTCATGCATACGTTTACGTGCATCGTGAAAAAACCATGTGTGGAGTTACGATTTTGTCGCCGATAGACTGATGGATGGTACAAAAATTCGTTTTTTAACTTTGGTCGATGAATACACACGAGAGTGCCTTGCTTTAAAAGTTGATTACCGTCTGAAATCTGATGATGTCATGGCAATATTAACAGAGGTTTTTGTAGAGCGTGCTTTACCTGATTTTATTCGTTCCGATAATGGGTCTGAATTTACAGCAAAAGTTTTACGGGATTGGTTGCAGAAATTAAATGTGAAGACGGCTTATATTGAACCAGTCTGTCCTTGGGAAAACGGATACAACGAAAGTTTTAATGGGAAATTCAGAGATGAATTTCTCAGCTGTGAAGTTTTCTACACACTAAAAGAAGCTAGCGTTTTAACGGACAAATGGAAGTATGTTTACAATCACATTCGCCCGCATACGTCTTTGGGCTATAAACCCCCAGCCCCACCTGCGAAGATGTTGCCTGCGCTGCCTTGCGCTACGCTCCAGACACCACAAGCAACATCTAGACAATTAGAGAACATATCATGAAAAACACTAACTAACAGCTGGACCTAATATTGGCGGTTGACACAATCTTCCGGCGATTCTCCTTTTTCAAGCTTGCCTCCAGGCAATTCCAACTCACCTCTGGAATTGCCTGCAAGAAGCACTTTATTATCAATACAAAGTACTCCCTTTGCTGATATGGGAAGTTGGTACTCAAAGTAACCTTGAGGTCTCTTAACTAGATATGGTTCGGCTTCGGATTTTAATTTCTATATGCATTTTTTTCTCAATTGGTTATTTCTAAAATTAATGCTGCAGCATCATCTGATGCCTTGTAGGTGCCGGATGATTCATCCCGACTTGACTCGAAGTGACGTAAACGTCCTAGAAGATTACCGAGTCCACCAGGCCTTACTGCATTGTCAAATAAATCATCATTAGATTGAACTAAATTATAGGCATCAATCAAACGCATGAAGCCATCCGTAGCAAGTAGAAATAAATCTCCTGGCTTCAGAGAAATTTTTGCTTGGACTGCCACATCAACAACCGCCTCATTATTAGATAAAACACCAGCTCCATTTATGCCGTTAATGTACTCTTTTCGATGAGTTATTATTCCTTGTATCTGGGTTTCTCGGTTTTGTTGAATCATTTGTCCCTTTTTAGAAGATGCTTTATTTTCATCAGAAAGGAACTTATCGTTAAATAGCCTTACTGCCCGACCCTCTCTAAGGTAAACTAATGAGACATCGCCAAGTATTGCAACATCTAAGTGACTTCCTGATATAAGGGCGGTGGCGATTGAGCAAACAGGGGGTACGCGTATATCAGGCCAATTTTGAACTTTTAGTTCAGAGTCAATTCGTCGTGATATCTGGCGCAATATAGAATGAGTATCAGAATATGAGTTTTCCAATTCAATGAGGGTTCGTACAGTTAAATCGGAGATCCAAGTCCCTTCGGATGGGGAAGGTAATGGGGCATCAGGTACCACTTGAGTCGCACCATCAATTACTGCTGCTAGTGTAGAGGAGACCAAGATTCGGTCTTCGCATAGTTGCCGCCCGCCACTTGAAAGTATCGATTCCCTGCAATATAATTTCATAAGAATAATCTTTTTTAGGTTTTCGTCTGGAGTTTAATTGATTAAATATTAAAAAATGAATAAAGAATCAATGAACATGCCGACACCAATGAATGTATAGTATCATCTAAAATTGGTCAACCCCCATTATTAGGTCCAGTTGTTAGTTCGTAATGTTTCAGTGTTG
>CAZBXD010000038.1:0-8007 GCA_964496065.1 uncultured Bdellovibrionales bacterium | reverse complement strand
TACAATCGATGGAGAAACTCTACCGTATAATATCACATTACAGGTCAGCGAGGGTCTCACGTATAGAGAGTACCCAGCCAATGTTACCGTTCTTGGTGTTCGACAACAGCACTATAAACTAACAGGAGGGCAGTTTACCTTAACTGCGGTTGAAGGAACAAATAGTCTACTGATGGCTGATCCAGAAAACAAAATCCCTGTAATAACTACAGAATTTATTGTTAATCAAGAAGCTTTTCAAAAAGTTCATGATGGCACCCTAATCCGTGATCCAAATGACGCAAATACCGAAGAAGCTTTCACAGAATTTGTTGAACTTATTAATGCTCTATTCGCGAAAGATAGCAATTTAAATGGCTATGTAACACGTATCATACTACATAACGGATCACGTCAAACGGGAAGTTTCTATGGGATGCCTCAAATATCATAAAGGTTATCATATTTAATTAAAAGCCGGCATATGCCGGCTTTTAGTTTTTTAAGCAATTCCATTTTTATCTGATTTGAATATCACTATTATCGATTAAAATATCCTCGCTGGGATCCCCTGGGTTATCTCCTCCCCCGCCGCCGCCGGACCCGCCGCCAGTGTTACAACCATCATTATCAACGATTGAATCGATGTCCTGGGCATCACCGATGTCCTGGGCATAACCATCTTCCGAGAAGCTAGCCGAGCCACCATCAACATCTTCAAGACAATCCGTTCGACCGCCAGAGCCACCTCTAGGTGGGGGTGGGGGTGGATACCAACTACGTAATCCACAAGTAAGCACTCCATCATTTCCTAATGTATCTTCTGGATTATCATTATCGTATGTATCAAGCCCTAACTGTTCACAAATATCATAAGGGTCAACCTGATTATAAACTCCGGTATCTCCAAAAAGTTGTGAAAAATTATCTGGACGCTCGTTAAAATCAAAAAAGGCATCAACAGTCAAATGAGCATCACTTACAATGGTTTCTTCAAGGCCAGTTGTATTAATAACAATCGGATCGTTAATCTGCTTTGCGTATTGACGGCAATCTTGAGCATTGCCCGGCAAGTTTAGAACGTAAAAGCGACTGCGTTGCCCATATTTGTCCTTAAAATAAGAAGATAAAGCAGTCATATCATCAAAAGCCCCACAGGCCTTATTAATGCCGTGTTTTTTGCTACCTGGATCACCCGTTGGTTGGCCATCTGTCATTAAATAAAAGGCGACGGTTGTGTCTCTTTCTATTTCCATATTAATCTCGGATTGGGAGAGGCCCTGTGCTTCTCCACGTTTTTGGGCTGCTTCTTTGCGCTCAGCTATAACGCTATCTAGTTTTTCAAGAGTTGTATCCACAGTTGCAAATAACGGCGTATTTCTTCTCAACCTAACTCTAGCAACGTCTGTAACTACCTGTTTTAAGTTTTCTACTGCTTGGCGCCGAGGCAAGTCATAATCACAAAACGGAACGTTATCTGCTTGCCCGTCCCCCTCAATTCGACAGCGCAGAATATCACGTTTAATGGCATTGATCACACCATCTGCAAAATAACTGTATATGAAAGTAGAGCCATATTGAAGCTGTGGAATTAGAATGTCTCTTAAAGCTTCGTCAACTGCCTGAATTTTGGTGACCTCTCCACCTGGAATAGATCCTGCAACACACACCCCTGGAGAACAGCCTATATGACATTGATCCTCCAAATACTTATCTTGTGGACATATCCGCTCTGTTTGAACTTCATCACCAGTTATTGGATCATTATACGTATCCCAATAAAAGTCCCCTACAGCATCAGATAATGTTGAGTTACAATTAGAATTTAAACTTGCAATATTCATTAATGCTTGAGTTACTCTGTCATCCTCTTGATATTTTTCTTTGAGGCCATCTAATATATATCTTAAGTCTGATATATTCTGATTTGAACCGTACCTACAACTGTAATATACACTATCGCATTCCCATGTTTGAGCGCCTGAGTTTAAACACGAATCTTTTTGCGCTTGACAAGTTGCATGATCATTTATAACCGTCCCACTTCCAGCAGATTTTGAGTAAATATTAAAAGTTGGGCAGGTAATGTCAGGATCTTCAAAAAGCTGATTAACTCTTATTTGACAAATATTTGCAGGGATCGAAGAACTTACACCATCTCCAAATGCCATACTTTCAGAACGATCAACCAGAGCAACAGTAATTGGCGGAAGAACTACTTCATTGCAGCTCTGCCCTTCAATGTTACAGCCAGTATTCTCATAATCAAGTTTTTCTTTCATAATATTCAAGATACGTTGAGTAAAATCTTCTGCATTTTCTGCATTATTCAGATTCTCACCAGGGAAAAAATATTTGTTGCTACGCTCACGAACACCGGCAGGTAGATCATTTCTGTTAATCGCGATTGTACTATAAGTATTGGTAGCACCTCGTTCAATATTATGAGGATGAAGAGCTAATGGTTGGTTCATTGATACAGTACGAGATACATAAACAGTACCTTGGCCAATTGGACAGGCGATCGGAATATCCTGCACTTCTCTTTCGCATTCAGCAGCGACATAATACATTTGATAAATCGTGCTTTTTTGCTCTTCTGTCGCGCGTTCCGTCCGGCTGACCTCATTACCTGCAGAATCGTGTTCAACATCCCAAACTGTACATTCACGAACCTGATATTCTGCAATCAGATCACCGCGCCAGCCAAAGCCACAGTCACGCGGCGCTGAGTCAGACCCTATTTGGCCATTTTGGATCGTCGGGTTTGTTATCAAGTCAACCCGGTCTGGATCTGTCGAACACTCAACAACAACAGACCGATCTGTCTCTGGATTAAACGGTTGACAGTCATCTTCGCCATTCGGATTTGTAATACATTTAATCGTTAGCGGTGTATCACTGCCAGGGTTTTGGAAGAAGGCTGACCAATCGGTTCCAACCGTAATCCCTTCGGCAACATCAAAACGATTTCTATCTGGTGCAAGACCGGCAGTTTGACAAACAGCTAAATCAGCAGAAGCCACCTCCTCACAATCTTGGGTAAGGAGCGGAAGACCCGTGTTAGCATCAAGCTCAATTTCACCTTCATTATTAAAATTATAACGTGTCGCACACTGTTTTCTGATTACTCCCATACTTTCTGGATTCCCAGAAATATCCGAGCAACTATGTGTCCTATATGAAACCTTATCTGCAAAATCTTGGGGAATAGTTTCAGCGATATTCGTAAAGTTCAGGGTTATAATTGGCGATCCAATTGCGACATCAGCCCCACCAAGACAGGCCGGATCAACCCCATCAGCCCCGACAACCCCCTCTGCAGAACGATACGCGACATTTGGTTTTCCAAAGCGCTCTTGTAGCGTGCGTACCATGCGCATACCACTGCCCTTTTGTAAATTATCCAGACCACGGATTGTTTCTCCAGCGGCAATATAGGCGAAAACACCGTCATCACACTGACCTGTGCGCACGAGACCAATATCGCCACCAACTTGTTGCATAAGGGCATTAGCATCACCACCAGCCTGAGTAATAAAATAAGCACTCAACTGATTTTGCACAGCATCAGCCAGAGCAACCGCGATCTCATCTGCGCGGGCTGATGATGTCTGTAATTCTTGTTCTTCAAAAACTTTTTTTTCACCGGGAAAGCACCCAGCGAGCCCTAAAACAATAAAACAGATTGATAATGCTTTCAAAAAATTCATTTCAGTCTCCACTGATTCGTACATAGTTATACGTATTCTCCATCATTATACCAAAATTAATTAAAATTTTATATACATTTTTGAGAATAATTTAACCTAACATAGACTGCCATAAACTTGCATAAAAAAGATTAAAAACAATAAATTAGCATTTTTTAACCAAAAAGGCTGGATTTTTGGGATTTTTCAGGGCATAAATGCCTCACTATGAGTTGGATTTCTAATATTGTACGCCCTAAAATAAGAGCATTAGTCGAAAAACAGGACATTCCAGACAATTTATGGATTAAATGTCCCGCCTGTGATTCGATGCTTTTTCACCGCGACTTGGAAAAACATTTTCAAGTTTGTCATCATTGTAATCATCATTTACGTTTACCGGTAACAAAACGCCTTGAGTTACTTTTTGATGGAAAAGAATATAAGAAACAAGACCTTCCAACAAATGTATCCGATCCACTAAAATTTAAGGATCGCAAAAAATACACAGAACGCCTTAAAGATGCCCGCAACAAAACCGGTCGTAAAGATGCCATTATTGTTGCCAGTGGAACAATTAAAGGCAATAATGCTGTTGTTGCAGCTTTTGATTTCCGTTTTATGGCCGGCTCTATGGGGATTGCTGTTGGCAATGGCCTTGTCAAGGCGGCTGAGCTTGCTGTTAAGCAAAAAGCAGCCCTCATCGTTGTCCCCGCCTCTGGGGGAGCGCGCATGCAGGAAGGAATTTTGTCTTTAATGCAAATGCCTCGGTCAATTATTGCAATTGATAAGGTTAAGGACGCAAAACTTCCTTATATTGTCTTATTAACTGACCCTACAACGGGCGGTGTCAGCGCCTCTTTTGCTATGTTAGGTGATGTCCATATTGCTGAACCTGGAACACAAATTGGTTTTGCCGGTAAACGGGTTATTCAAGAAACCATCCGCGAAGAGCTGCCCGAAGGGTTTCAAACGGCAGAATATCTGCGTGACCATGGACAGGTTGACCTTGTTGTCCCGCGCCACGAATTGGCGAAAACGATTGGTCGGATATTGAGTATTCTCATGAAAAATTCAAATGGCTCGACCGTTAAAAAAGCTAAAAAAGCCTAAACCAAAAGTTTTAGACCGGGCACTTGATCGGATTTATCGCCTTCATGTTAAAGAAAGCGATCTTGGGTTAGATCGGGTGTATCGCCTTCTGGCTGATTTAGGCAACCCACAAGATAAAATTGCTCCGGTTTTTCATGTTGCTGGGACAAATGGGAAGGGCTCAACACTCGCCTATCTGCAAGCTATTATGCAAGTGGGTGGATATTCTGTTCACAAGCACACCTCCCCCCATCTTGTTCGTTTTAATGAAAGACTTGTTATCAATGGACAAGAAATTGATGACGACACTTTACTTTTTTTGATTCACCATGTTGAGAAGATCAACAATAAAAAGCCCATTACATTTTTTGAGTTTTGTATGGGATTAAATATGGTTGCCTTCGCACAACATAAAGCCGATGCCGTCCTGCTGGAAACTGGCTTAGGTGGTCGCTTGGACGCTTCTAATGTTATTGCACACCCCTTAGCAACAATCATTACGCCAATTGGCTGGGATCATATGCATATTTTGGGGGACACTTTACCTAAAATCGCCGCTGAAAAGGCAGGCATCTTAAAGCCAGGGACACCATGCTTCGTTGGAAAACAAGTGAGTGATGATATTTATGATGTTTTTTGGGATAAAGCAATTGCTATGGATGCTCCTTTGTATGTATATGGCAAGGATTGGCATACTAACCTAACAAATACTGGGTTTGATCTTCATATAGGTGGGGAAACTCTGTCTCTGCCTCTGCCTAATTTGATCGGAGCGCATCAGGTTGATAATGCTGCCCTGGCTATTGCGTGCTTGTATTACTTAAAAGAGTTTAATATCACAATCGACGCTATTAAAAACGGTATCCAAGGCGCACAATGGCCAGCACGTATGCAACATTTAACACGTGGCACATTAGTCAGTCTTCTGCCAAGCGGGTGTGAACTCTGGCTTGATGGGGGTCATAATAAAGATGGGGTGCAGGCGATTGCCCGCATTCTGGCACAATGGCAAAAAGACGGGATCAAAAGCCATCTGGTTTTTGGTACGTTAAGAAACCGGGATCCTGTTGAAATTATCACGCCGCTTATCCCTTATATTAAAACTATCCATACGGTTGATTTTGACTATCCAAAGGCACGATCTGCACAAGAAACGCGTGACGTCCTTAAAAAATCCAATATTGAAAGCATGCCCCACTCAGGAATTGAAGAGGCCCTCGGTCACTTAGCCCAGGCAATCAAAACAGAAGATCGTATCCTTATTTGTGGCTCTTTATATCTCGCAGGTAAAGTTCTAGAAGCTAATACTTAATTTTCATTGGATTTCAAAGGATAATGGCCTATAAACAGAAGGCATTTTTTGATAAGGATCAAAAACATGAGTAAAAAATGGGATAAACGCTTTCTTGATCTGGCTGAGCATATTGCCTGCTGGTCACGCGATCCCAATCGTCAGGTCGGATCCGTCATCGTCCGTCCTGATAAAACCATTGCCTCAATGGGCTATAATGGGTTTCCACGTGGAGTTGATGACAGTGAAGACCGCTATAATGATCGTGAATTGAAGAATCAAATGGTTGTCCATGCCGAAATGAATGCTATTTTACATGCGCGTGAGCCCTTGCATGGGTATACACTTTATGTTTGGCCTTTTCACCCGTGCGCCCGCTGTACCACCGCCATTATTCAGTCTGGCATTAAAAAAGTGGTCACCGTGCCATGGGAAACAACAAATTGGAAAGAAACCATCCGTATTGCACGACAAATGATGGATGAAGCTGGGATAAAAATTACAATTTTTGAGGGAAAATAAAAAATGGATAAAATTCGAGTTAAAAGTGGAAGCCGGCTTGAAGGGACGATCACGATATCAGGTGCTAAAAACTCGGCGCTGAAACTTATGTGCGCGACCCTCCTCACACAAGACCCCGTGACCTTGCATAATGTCCCACAACTCGCCGACATTGCCACACTTGCTGATCTGCTGACCGATATGGGGACCAAAATCGAGCTTGATGGCGATGCCTCTGCAAAGCAACCCTATGGTCGCGTTATCAAATTTACCACTCCTGAGATTAACCCGCATGCTGATTATGAGCTTGTCCGCAAACTCCGCGCCAGTATTGGCGTGTTGGGCCCCGTTCTAGCACGCAATCACTATGCGGAAGTGTCCCTGCCGGGGGGGTGTGCGATTGGCGCTCGACCCCTTGATCTTCATATCATGGCAATGGAGGCATTGGGCGCAGAGGTTACCATTGAAAATGGCTATATCACTGCTAAGGCTGAAGGAGGCTTAAAAGGTGGCACCATTGTCTTCCCAAAAGTGACTGTGATGGGCACAGAAAATGCGATGATGGCTGCAACCCTTGCGAAGGGAGAAACCATCATTTCAAACGCGGCGCGAGAACCAGAAGTTGCCGATCTTGCGAATATGCTCAATAGTATGGGCGCTAAAATCTCGGGTCAGGGCACCGATACGATCACAATCCAGGGCGTGGAGAAACTCTCCGGCACTGAATATCATGTCATCCCTGATCGGATTGAGGCCGGCACTTATGCCGTGGCCGCCGCGATTACGGGCGGGGATCTCTTCCTTGAACATGCCAACCGCGCCCATTTTGAGGCCACCGCCGTCAAGATGGAAGAAGCCGGCGTGACACTTGAGCAAAAAGAAGGTGGTCTTCGCGTTTACCGCGATCCAAGCACCCCGATTAAAGCCATTGATATTATCACCGCCCCCTTCCCGGGCTTTGCGACCGACCTGCAGGCCCAGAATATGATTATGATGTGTTTGGCTGATGGCGCCGGTACATTAGAAGAAACCGTCTTTGAAAACCGCTTTATGCATGTGCCGGAACTCTCTCGCATGGGTGCTGATATTGCCATTCATGGCAATACCGCCACGGTGAAAGGTATTCAGAAATTTAAAGGTGCCCCTGTCATGGCCACAGATCTACGGGCTTCTGTCTCGCTCATCCTTGCGGGTCTTGTGGCGGAGGGGGAAACAGTGGTCAGTCGGATTTATCATCTTGATCGTGGCTACGAACAGTTAGAACAAAAACTTTCTCGGGTTGGCGCCAAAATTGAGCGTTTTAGTGACGATTAGCAGGCATCCTCTTGCCAAACCCTACAAAACCCGTTAAAACCTCTGCACGAGCATAATAGAAAATGAAGGATTTAAATGGCTAAGGAAGACCTGATCGAGTTTGACGGCACTGTTATTGAATTATTGCCGAACGCGACA
>CAZBXD010000037.1:445-8376 GCA_964496065.1 uncultured Bdellovibrionales bacterium | reverse complement strand
AAATTTTATACATTGATTTCAAAATTTAGTGGAAATAATCATAGATCGCCTGTGCCATGGCAGCGCTAATGCCATCCACTGCTTTAAGATCATCGACCCCTGCCCCGGTCACAGCCTTGCCAGAGCCAAAATGATTAAGCAATGCTTTTTTCCGCTTCGCCCCAATGCCCGGCACCCCATCTAGCGGCGATTTCACCAGTTGCTTAGCGCGTTTTGCCCGATGAGAACCGATGGCAAACCGGTGCGCTTCATCACGCATGCGCTGAATAAAGTAGAGAACAGGGTCCTTCAATGGCAAGGAGAAACTCTCTTGTCCTGTGATATGAAACTGCTCCCGCCCGGCATTACGATCAGGTCCCTTTGACACAGCCACCAGAGGGATATGCTCAAGCCCTAATTCTGTCATAATTTCTGTGGCAGCAGAAAGTTGACCTTTCCCGCCATCAATCAAAACGAGGTCGGGCCAGGCATGGGCCCGCCCTTCCTTCTGCGCACGGGCAAAGCGGCGTTTAAAAACCTCCCGCATCATAGCGTAATCATCACCAGGCTCAATTTTTTCTTTAATATTGAACTGACGATAATGTTTTTTTTCAAACCCATCTGGCCCGGCAACAATCATGGCACCAACCGCATTGGTACCAGAAATATGACTATTATCGTAAACCTCGACGCGCTCTGGCATCTTATCAAGCACAAAAACCTCTGCCAGTTTTTCAAGGAGTTCTTTTTGTTTCCGTGTATCAGCGAGATGACGCGCATGAGCTGTCTTGGCATTTTCAACCGCCTGATCCATCAAGCGTTTGCGGCCACCACGCTGCGGCGTTGAGAGGGTCACACGATACCGACTATCAACCGATAAAGCTTCCGACAAAATATCCGCCTCTGAAAGCTTATGACTGACCAGGATGTGCTTTGCAGCCGGACGGCTTTGGTAAAATTGGCCGATAAAAGCACTGAGGATTTCATCAATCTCAGCCTGTTTATCGTGGCGTGGGAAATAGGCTTTATTGCCATAGTTGCGCCCACCACGGAAAAAGAACACCTGAATACAGGCCTGTCCACCGGCGTAATAGGCCGCGATAACATCCGCATCTTTGACAAGGCGTTCGGCATTGATCCCCTGGCGCGATTGAATAGTGGTGAGCGCTTGGATGCGATCACGAAACATGGCCGCCGTTTCATAATCTTGGGTATCACTGGCGGCCTGCATCTTCTTGGCCATTTCTTTTTGAATACCGACCGTTTGACCGGCAAGAAATTGTTTGGCCTGTTTGACTTGTGCGTCATACTCGGCCTTACTGACCTTACCAACACATGGCGCGGTGCACCGTTTGATATGAAACTGCAGACAAGGGCGTTTACGATTGGCAAAATAACTATCGGTGCAGTTACGAATTTGAAACACCTTTTGCAAGGTGGCAATCGTATCATGGACCGGGCCGGCGCTGGCGAACGGGCCATAATAATCACCTTTGCGTTTTTTCTTGCCACGATGTGCTTTGATTTGCGGATAGTCATGATCGCCAGAGAGATAAATATATGGGACTGATTTATCATCGCGTAGCAAAACATTATAGCGCGGCTTGTGTTTGCGGATCATGTTCGCTTCGAGCAACAGCGCTTCTGCCTCGGTATGTGTGTCTGAAAACTCCATTGTCGCGGTTTCAGAGACCATGCGTTGCAACCGAATGGGCAGACTTTCAACCCGGGTATAGCTTATGACACGGTTTTTTAAAGCCTTTGCCTTGCCAACATAGAGGAACTCACCCTCCTTGCTGAGCATGCGATAGACCCCAGGCGTTTTTGGTAACCGATTCACGTAGTTGGCAATCACCTGAGCCCCACTCGTTAAATTATTTTTTTGACGTTTTTCGCGTGACATTTTTCTCAGCTTCCAAGTCTAAGTCACTGGAATATAATACGGTATTTTTAGAATAGCTAGAGGGGTTGTGATCTATCCACGATTCCTGTGGATAACTTTGTGGATTGTTTTAATACATCTGTGTTTAAGGTCAGATTTTAAAGGGTTTTTCTAAATTGCTTATTTTTTAAGCATATATTATAAGGCATTGTTTTTATTATAAAATACAAACCCAATTGTTAAATAAGTATTAATTTTTATATCCGAAACACCTTGACTCCGAGACACGAATCTGACGAATCGCCCTGTGCACAACTCATACCTGTAGAACAAAACAAGGACAAATCAAAATATTGAGTTACTCATCGCTTTTACCCCTATATCTTGATCACAAAAAAAGCTCCCCGAAAGGGGAGCTTTTTCTTAATCTAAAGGACAAATTTAGTAAGCGGTTTTTGTCTCTTTGTCTTTGTATTTCACAGAACAACCATAGGGTTGTGTCACAGGCGTCACAACCGCTTGACCAGCAGCCAGAGCATCAATTGCCGCCATCACGTAATTGTCAGCTGTTGCAACATCAGCAGGATCAGCAGAAGCTTCACTGTCAATCGCGCCTTGATATGCAACCTTGCCTTCACCATCAATCACAAACATATGAGGGGTGACTTTCGCACCAAAGGCTTTTCCGACTTCACCAGTTGGGTCAAGAACATAGGCGGTTGAGGCGAGACCTTTTTCCGCAACCATGGCTTTTGCCTCTTCTGCTGTTGCGATAAAGCCTTCTTTACCTTCACCACTGGAATTAACAGTGATCCAAACAACGCCTTGATCAGTCGCTTTCTTTTGAAAGGCCTGCATATCGCCATTCTTGTAGAATTTGCGCACAAACGGGCATTCTTGGTTATTCCACTCCACAACAACGGTTTTACCAGCAAAGTCAGAGAAGGTGTGTTCGACACCGTTAATATCTGTCACACTTAACTCCGCAACAGAATCTCCAACACTGACAGCTGCCCGTGATGTTGATAGGTTAAAGCCAAAAGCCGCGACAAGCGCGAGCATATATAATCCAAATTGTTTCATTTTCCTCTCCATTCAACGAGTTTGTTAAAGACCAGCCTTTTTGATTTTAGACAAAAGAATGTCCGACGTTAAAAGCTGTGGTAAAATAACGCCTTCGCCCGCAGGGGGGTAATACACATAAAGTGGCACCCCACTGCGACCAAAACTTTTAATATAGCTTGTAATCACGGGATCTCTATTGGTCCAATCCCCTTTAAAGTAAGCAATATCATGTTCTTTGAAGAATTCTTTGACTTCATCCGCTTGAAAAGCAATCCGCTCATTGGCTAGACAGGTAATACACCAGGCGGCAGTCATATTGATTAAAACTGGCTTGCCTTGAGCACGCGCGCGCTCAACTTGTTCAGGAGAATAGATTTCTGAAACAAGACCACCTGTGACCGAAATGGGGGATTCACAATCTGACTCCGTTGTGTAAAGCATCCGAACCGTTTGTGTAAAGGAAAGCGCAATCAGGATTGATACAACACAGAGGACAATTTTGATTGCATGCCATAACCCCTTGCGTTTATCGGTTGCTAATGTTCCAAAGAGCCAGAGACCAAACGCAATCAGGGCCATCCCGCCTAAGCTCAACATAACCCCGGATGATCCGACCTGAAGGCTCAAGACCCAGACGAGCCAGATGGCGGCTCCAAACATCGGGAAGGCCAAAAACTGCTTAAAGTTTTCCATCCAGACACCCGGCTTGGGGAAAAGGCTTAAAAGTCTTGGATTAAAGGTTAAAATCAGATAAGGAAGTGCGAGACCAAAACCAAGGGCCTGGATCACCAACATCGAAATATGCCAAGGTTGCGTCAAGGCATAGAAAATCGCTGCGCCCATAAATGGTGCCGTACATGGTGTTGCAACAATCACGGCCAAAACACCGGTAAAGAAGGAGCCGGTTAAACCATGTCGTTCAGCCCATTTACTCCCCACCCCAATAAGAGAACTCCCAACATTCAAGGCACCCGAGAGAGCATAACCAACAACGAATAAAACATAGGCTGTCACCAAGACAAAAGCCGGCGATTGCAGTTGCGCGCCCCACCCAACCTTTTCACCGGCAGCACGCAAGGCAATAATAAAGAGAGCCAAAGCGGTAAAGGTCACCAAAACGCCCAACAGATACATGAGCCCGTTCAGCTTAACATATTTCTTATCCTCATGATGCGCGTGATTAACTAGGCTCAGCGCCTTCATGGATAACACAGGAAAAACACAAGGCATCAAATTGAGGGCAAGCCCGCCTAAAAATGCTAAGATCACGGCCATTAAAAGTGATGTGGATCCTGTCTCAGACTGATTGAGGCTTACAGCGGGTACCGCCGCTTCAGCTGTTTTTGCAACAATATCAGCCTCCATATAGAAAGATTGGGTATCGCCCCCTTCTCCCTTCAAGGCCAAAACACCCTTGAGCGTCTTCCCTTCCCTCAGCGGATTACTACCAGGCACCAAACTCACGGAAAGCGTATCCTCAGAGACGGAAAAATCTTGATTAAGGCTATGCGCAATACTTACCCCATCAATATTATAAAAATAGGCTTCAGTAATCGGGGAAGAGATCAGTGTGTTAACACCCTCAAGGAAAAACTCATGGCTGGCTTGTCCGATCTCAATTATTGCCTTCGTATCGGTTTCAGTCGGGACCGATTGCCTTGCCTGATCAAACTTTGCCGCCTCTTGGCTAAGGCCACCAGCCTGATCCGTCACGGGTAAAGAAAGACTAACCTCTGCCGATTCCGGAATACAGATTTCTTCACAGGCCAACCAATCAACATCAGCTTTAATCGTTAAGACCGAGCCCGGCACCAAGGTGTCAGGTGGCATAATTTCGGTGAGAAGCAGGACTTCGTTCGAATAACCGTAATTGATCAAACCAGCAGCTTCATAACGGCTCGGTGTTGGCCAGATAATCTCCCCCGCCCTCGCGCCACTCGGGAGATCCCACTTAATCGTTGTCGGCAGGCCGGAATCACCAGGGTTTTTCCAATAGGTGTGCCAGTTTGGAGTAATGATCTGCTGAACAGCAACCGTGAAGGGTTGTCCGGCTTGGACCGTTTCCACTTGAGCAATCAGGCGTGCCTCAACCTTTGGGCCATCGGGATCACCAAAGGCAGATGCCGTCATCGGCGTCAAAGCCATGACAAAGAAAAGCAGGGTCAATATTTTTTTGATCATCAACGCCCTCAGCTAGCTTGGATCAATGAAAGTTTATGATTACGACTGGATATTCGCCCAAGAACGGGTTAGGTTACATTTTTATAGCAGAGAAATTCAGCATGCGTGAGAGTAAAAATATATTTCATCTCCAATCTGATTTCACCCCAGCGGGGGATCAACCCACAGCTATCAAACAACTGACCGATGGTGTGAAAGCAGGGGAGAAGGATCAGGTGTTACTCGGGGTTACCGGCTCGGGTAAAACCTTCACCATGGCACATGTTATTCAGGCGATGAATCGTCCGGCGCTCATCCTCGCGCCAAACAAAACGCTCGCCGCGCAGCTTTATGGTGAGATGAAATCCTTCTTCCCTGACAATGCGGTTGAATATTTCGTCTCTTACTATGATTATTATCAGCCCGAGGCCTATGTCCCGCGTACCGATACCTTTATTGAAAAAGAATCCTCGATTAATGAACAAATTGACCGAATGCGGCACTCCGCGACCCAGGCACTCCTGCAACGCCGCGATACGGTGATCGTGGCTTCGGTTTCTTGCATTTATGGTATTGGCTCGGTTGAATCCTATTCCTCTATGGTGATTGATCTCGCTGCTGGGGACACAATGGATCGCAATGACCTCCTCAAAGAGTTGGTGCGTATTCAATATAAACGCAATGATCTTAGCTTTACGCGCGGGACCTTTCGGGCCCGTGGGGATACCGTGGAACTCTTCCCCGCTCATTTAGAAGATACGGCTTGGCGGATCTCGATGTTTGATGATGAGATTGAAAGTATTGATGAGTTTGATCCCCTGACCGGTAAAAAGAGCAATAAGCTCTCCAGCGTCAAAATCTTTGCCAATAGCCATTATGCGACCTCAAACCAAACCATCCAAAGCGCAATTAAAGAGATTAAAAAAGACCTCAAGGCCCGCTTGGAGCAACTGCATGGCAATAATCAATTGTTGGAGGCGCAACGGCTTGAGCAACGCACCCAGTTTGATATTGAAATGATGGAGGCCACCGGTGCCTGTGCTGGGATTGAAAACTATTCCCGTTACCTCACCGGTCGTAAGCCGGGCGAACCCCCCCCCACCTTGTTTGAATATCTACCGAATGATGCGCTCCTTTTTGTTGATGAAAGTCATGTCATGGTGCCACAGCTGGGTGGGATGTATAAGGGTGATCGATCGCGCAAAGTCACGCTGGTGGAGCATGGCTTCCGCCTGCCCGCGGCGGTCGATAACCGCCCCTTGAAATTTAAAGAATGGCAGGCGTTACGTCCACAAACCCTTTATGTTTCTGCAACCCCCGGGGATTGGGAGTTGGAACAAACCGGCGGTACATTTGCCGAACAAATTGTCCGCCCGACCGGTCTGGTCGACCCACCGGTTGAAATCCGACCAACTGAGACGCAGGTTGATGACCTGATGCATGAATGCAGGGCTGTTGCCGCCAAAGAGGGGCGTGTACTTGTCACCACCCTAACCAAGAAAATGGCAGAAGATTTAACCGAATACCTCAATGAGCACGGTATTCGTGTGCGCTATCTTCATTCCGATATTGATACGATTGAGCGGATTGAGATTATCCGTGACCTCCGTCTTGGGGAATTTGATGTGTTGGTAGGCATTAACCTTCTTCGTGAGGGGCTTGATATTCCAGAATGTCAGCTGGTTGCAATTTTAGATGCGGATAAGGAAGGCTTCCTGCGCTCCCGTCGTTCCCTGATCCAAACCATCGGTCGCGCGGCGCGCAATATCGATGGCCGCGCCATTCTCTATGCTGATAAAATCACCGGTAGTTTAAAAGACGCGATGGATGAAACACAACGCCGACGGGAAAAACAGCTTGCCTATAATAAAGAGCACAACATAACGCCAGAAACCATTCGCAAGGAAATCACCGATATCCTATCCGATATCTATGGTGATGAGGAGGCACGCAATCGCGCCATGGCCGCCAAGGGCGTTCGCATTGGAAAACGCTTTAGCCAGGAGATGAGTGTTGAAGAGCTCGATGCGCATAAGAAAACGCTCGAGAAGCAAATGCATGACGCCGCTGGGAATTTGGAATTTGAAGAAGCCGCCCGCCTACGGGATGAGATTAAAGAGCTCGAAGCGAAGGTGCTAGGGATTTAGGTTTTACCACACTCATGCCTTTCTTGTTAATAAGGTACAAAGAACGACAATAGGGGTATAGGAAATAACCCCTGCTACACCACGGCTAATTAAACCAATAAAATCATACGATTAGACAAAAAAATGGGACCTCTTAGGATCCCATTTTCAATAGAGAAGACACACCCTCTAAATTTGTCTAAGAAATTTTAGAAATCATCCTCCAACACAGCTTCGGATTGATAATCCGTTACGCGTGTTTCAAAGAAGTTCTTCTGTTTTTTAATATCAATCTTCTCTGCCATCCACGGGAATGGATTGACATCCTTCTCATAACGGAAACTCATACCGAGGGCTTCCAATCGACGGTTAGCAATATACTGCATATAATCAACAAACATATCTGCAGATAGGCCCAAGATTCCCCGGGGCAGAACGTCTTTGGCGTAAGCAATTTCTAATTCAACTGCCTCTTTCATCAGCTCTGTCAACTCAGCTTCTAACTCAGAGTCCCAAGCTTCTGGATATTGCTTTTTCAGTGTATTGAGAACATTCGTTCCAAACTCAATATGCAAGCTTTCATCACGCAGGGTATATTGAATTTGCTCTGCAATCCCCGGAATTTTATTTGACATCGACAACAACATAGCAAAACCAGAATAGAAGAATGTCCCCTCACAAATGATCCAATAGATAAAGGAGGCTTTGAACAGTTCACG
>CAZBXD010000037.1:0-435 GCA_964496065.1 uncultured Bdellovibrionales bacterium | reverse complement strand
TTCACGCTTGCCTTCTAACGTCTGGGTTGTGAAGTCATTATCATTAATCCGGCCAGTGGTACGCATCAAATAATCATCCTTCGCTTTAATTGCGGGGATGTTTTCATACGCCTCGTACACTTCTTTAATATCCAGATCTAATGCGTCGCAGATGTAAACGATCGTATGATTGTGCAGACATTCTTCATACATCTGGCGAGCCATGTATTGGCGGCATTCCGGATCAGTAATCCATTTCGCCAAGACCATCAGGTTGTTAGAAACCAAGCTCTCAGACCCCGCAAAAAAGCCAAGACACCGCTTAATCACCAAGCGCTCATCATCAGTGAAAACGTCTTTAGTTTTCCAGGAATGGACATCTTTGACCATTGGAATCTCGGTCGGCATCCAGTTATTGGCCGCGCCTTTGATATACAAATCCCACGCCCATTTATT
>CAZBXD010000036.1:0-9060 GCA_964496065.1 uncultured Bdellovibrionales bacterium | reverse complement strand
ATCCCCTTCAGAAATTGAAGTTTCTTGTATGAGCCTGGCAAATACAGCTGGGTTCATTAAAATCCGCCCCTGCCCTATTTCAAGATGTGTATCCGTATAGGCATAGGGTTTTTGTTCATTGGCAACAAAAACCTCACGAGCGATGATAGAAAAAGCGTTAATCACGTTGTCATCGACAACGCTGAATGGACGAATCTGGCAATCAATCATATTTTGTTTAGCTTTAAGGAAATCAGTTTTCATGAGGGCAGCCTGGTTAGCAAAAAAATCCACACTAGGTATAACGTGCAAACAGTTGAAAAACTATAAACGCGCTGTGAAAAATGTCTTATTGACGAATTAGTATAGGATCAGTAATCTAGGCCACCGTTACAAGGCGCGATGGCAGAGTGGTGATGCAGCGGATTGCAAATCCGTGTACGCCGGTTCGATTCCGGCTCGTGCCTCCATAAGGCGTGTTCTCAATATATCTGTTTTAAGAGCTAACTGGGGCTTTAGAATATATCTTCTTTAACCGTTAGATCGAGTTCATCAGCAAGTTCTTTTTCGATTTTCAGTTTCATAACCCTTCTTGAGCCTTCATTGCTCTCAAGCTCAATTTGTTCGTCAAACCCTTCTATTTCAATGTCAATTTTACTGTTCGGAAGACTGGCAATGTCTGTTCTCGTTTGAGAGAATTGTGCGACTGATGGGGTATTTTGAAGTGAAAGCCCAACACTATCTTGTTCAACGGTTGATGGAACTATAGACGCAACAGGTGCACCGGTAACTTCCAAGGTGCCGTTGGTGTAAGTAAAGGTATAGTTGTTATCAAGTCCGCCGGCCAAGGTCACAGGGTATATTCCCGGCGCACTGGAGATAATGGCCGTCGTTGAGACCGTTGGCGGCGTATCAATTACTGCATCGGTCTCACCTAGCTTAAAGCCTGTATAGCTGATTCCGAAGGTAGGATTCGCAGAATCTTCTACCCGAGAGGAAGATGTTGGCGTAACACTAGCATTTAACGGTGCTTGCGTAACAGTCAAATCCCCAGCATTAAAGGTATATTGATACCCTAAGGCATCTGTGAGCGTCCCAACCGCTCCAGTTAAAGAACTCGCATATAGCGCTACATTATCCCCGGGCGTATAGGTATTAGACAGCACTGCTGCGCCAACTTGGCCAATTGCTCCAATCGCATCATCCCCGACGAGACCAGAATTATATGTTGTGCTGAGAGCAGCCAATGTTTCTCCATACTCGACACTTAAATCATCAACATCATAGGTTAGCGTAGGCCGTGTCGCTGTGTTATAGCCAAAGACGTTGTTCCCTACGAGGGTTTTAGAGGCAATCGTAGCCGCGAGATCAGCCTGATTGTAAAAACTCTCATCCGGTAAGAGCCCATTATTTTGATTGCCAACAGGATCATCACTAAAGACAATCCAGTTTGAATTCGTGGCTTGTAAGGCATCAGTACCAGCATTATTGATGAAGTCATCGGCCGTTGAAAGCGTAATGGCATCTGCTACGGCTGAGGTCGAAACAATATCATCATTTAAGATGATATCCCCAGTTGTTACAACACTCAGAGTATTTGCACCCATGGCAAGCGCGGCTTGGTTCGTAAATGTTGAGTTGGATAAAATTGAAATATCTTCAGCAAAGCTAGTCGCATAGTTTGCGATTGCCCCGCCATCCATTCGGCCAAATGTAAAATCATCAAAGTTTGTACTTAAAAGCGTGAGAAACGCATTAGATAGACCGATATCGCTGCCCCCCGTTATGGAGGAAATGTCAATACTGTCTGAGGCTGTTTCTTGCTCAATAGTGATGTTGCTGCCCGCTGAGGCGACAAGCGTGCCGGTCGTTCCGGTGCCACTTACACGCCATGACAAATTACCATTAAAATTATCGTTGGATATCAAGTTATCAGTGGTAACAGTGAGCTGGTTATTGGTTGTGATTTCATTCGCGCCGTCTGTCGTGATAGTGATGTCTCCAGTGCCTGCATCTAGATTGGCTACGCTGCTGACATTAATACCTGAATCAGTGGTAAAGGTTATATTCTGGTTGCCAGATGTTGATAGATTTGCACCCAGATTAAAAACGCCATCAGTATTTACATTGATTGTTGCATCTGCAGTTAAATCACTTAAAAGGTTTATCGTTCCTGTTGTATTATCTCCACCTCCTGAAACTAGACCAATATTAATGGTGCCAAAACTATCCAGATCAATGGCATTCATTATGGCATTGGTATAATCAAAACCCACACCAGATCCGCCAATATTCATCGTATTACTGGCATCTGCTGTCATAAAGTTAATCAAACCGCCACCATTTGAGGAAATATCTCCATTCAAATTGAGCACAATGTTTGGCTCCAATCTCAAATTAAAACCATTCACATTAACATCTTGGAGTGTGAGTGTGCCTGTGTAGAATCTGGCATCACTATTCAACCTCATATTATCGCGAATATCAATTTCTCCAGATCCAAAATAGTTAATTAGATTACCACCAAGGAAAATTGTCGGGTTCACGGCATCATTTTGCGCATCAATCGTAATGTTATCTTGTGACAAATTGCGGATTTGAGCACCTGTTGTGATTGTACCATTGGGCGCTATCAGGGATGAGTTTCCCCCATTGGTCAGCACAGCACCTGCAATATCAATATTTCCACCTACACCATTATTGGTGATTGTAAACCCATCCTCTAAATCAATCGTGCTACCAAAAGTAATATTACTCGATGTTGTGTTGGTCGCCGTAACAGTTGCGCTTGCTCCGTTGGCATCAACCGCGCCATCAACATTTATACCCGTCGCGGCATCAAGCGCAATGCCATTTGCCCCCGATGTAACTGTACTTCCCAAATTGATGAGGCCGCCTGCGTCAATGTCTATGCTCCCTGTTGTGCTTGCAATAGCGCCTGTTGAAGTCACATTTCCGCCGGAGGAAGAAAGCGTGGCCAAGCCGTTTGAACTGACTGTTCCAAGTGTTAGATCACTTGTCTGCGTTACGGTTGTATCCCCTCCAGAAGTAAGGTTGACCACACCCCCGCCAATAGCTTCCAGATTGGTTTGCGTCAGATTAATTGTATCAGCTGAATCGAGCGTAATATTCCCGCCACCTGTTGTGCGTATTGTTCCGGCGGAGGAATCGGTAATACTACCTGTTGTGCTGGTTGTGAAGGTAATCGATTGCCCACTTCCAACATCCAGCTGATCACCATCTAGATCGAATGTAATACTGTTGGTTGCCAGAAGATTGACATCAGAGCCTTGAGAGAGCTTTTCAAGATATTCTACTGAAAATGCGCTATAGCCACCTGCAGCAGTGGCTTGATCTAACTCGCTATCCCCATTATTGAGAGGGTTAAGGGCTATATCCCACTTCACCGATTGATATTGATCAACAAGCGCGCGTTCATTCTCTGTTAAAGCGTGAAAGATTATCACTTCACCAACCGCGCCGTCATACAGACGGTCCAAACTGTTATTTGTTGAACCGTGCCCCCCAATAATGGCTGCTGTTGCTGTTCGATCCTCTGCAGCATCGCCAGTTTCGAGTGCGCTGGCAAGGCCGTTTACCCAAGACTGCGCCCCAGCATTGGCACTAACGCGATCAAAATATCCGCCGACGATTGTCGGATTTCCTGCACCGGGACTGGCCGGTGTAGAGTTTGCGGCTGTAGCGTTTGTATCATCAATAAAGTTTTGGACAGTAGTATTATTAAAACCGGAGTGTATCTCAAAAGTGCTTCCGCTTCCGCCACTTCCATTAAAAGAGCTACCGCTTTGAAGCCCGGAGGCACCGTTTTTTGCATAAACAGCAATATCTGTACCGGCTAAGTCCTGTACACCGATAAAGAATGTGTAGATATCACTATTAGGGGCAAATATTGTTGCTGCATCAGCCGTATTGATTAAACGATCTCCACCATCAAAGTCCAGAGCATTTAAGCTATTAATAGTTCTTGCACCAGTTGTTGGCTCCGCTCCCGCGCCAGCATCGCTAAAAACATAACCATTGGCTTTATCTGCCCATGTTGTGACAGAACCTGCCGTATCTGTAATAGTTGTTACATCGCTTGCATCAAGCCAAAGCTGGAGATCCGTTGCATCACCATCTATGGCATCAATATCATTTGGATCAAGAATACCGTCGGCGCTACCGTAAATTGTAATATTGGCTGGATCGAGGAGGTAGGTGCCTTTTGAGAAGCCTTCTTGAGCGGAGAGGTCAGCAAATCCATTAGCTTTGAGGTTAATTTTTCCTGAGGTTTCTAAAAAGCCGCCATGACCGCCCTTTTTCCCCCCTGTTGCCAGAACAAGACCGTCAAACTCTGTCGTGTCATCCGACCAGACAATGGTGCGGCCAGCATCACCCTTATCGAGAGCATTATTGAGGATAAGAGCTCCTTCAGAAACTTTTACCGTTTTAGCCGTTGGGGTATCACCTTTGCCCAGATAATCGCCACCTATTTTGATTGAACCACCAGCACGGCTGTCTTGTGCCAACAAATCCTCTTCTATACGCACCCCATTATCAATAGTTTTATCTTCTCGCATCGCGGCGGTGCCGGTGTTTGGCTTTCTTTCCAAGCTCACTGCGCTATGACCGCTGGCGTCAATCAGTGCCGTTTCACTAATGGCTATATGATCGCCCAACACGTCTATTTTACCACCTTGCTCGCCTTCGTTGCGGCCAGAAGCATCGAGAGTACCTGTTACAGCAACATAACTATCACCATATTTTTCTGTTTTACTCGATCCTTGCCCGCTAATAATAATTGTACCGCTTTGATTGCGACTAACACTCTTCGCCTCAACATGGCCGGCGGAAAAAATCAAGGAATTTACTGTTTTCTCCGCTGCCGCAGCTGTCATAGCTACGGTTCCACCATTGGCACTTAAAACACCAGAATTAGCAACAAGCTGAGATTTGATTTCTTCATCTTTAACCTCTACTTTCAGCAAGTTATCCCCATAAAAATCAACCGCGACCGTGTCGCCGGAAGATAGTTGAACACGCCCAAGTTTTGCTTGAATGATTCCACGATTTTCAACATTAGGCGCAACAAGTCCAACCAGACCGGCTTCTTTTGCGGTAATGATACCTTTATTGATAATCACAGCATCAGAATTGCCCGGAATATTGAAGTGATTATTACCAGCCATAAAGTCATCGTTTTTGATATTTGCTGTGGTCGCGACAATCCCGTTCACATCAACGCGACTTGGCCCTTCAAAAAACACGCCATTAGGATTAACTAAAATAATGTTCCCGTTTGAACTGAGTTTTCCAGCTATACGCGACGGATTGATGTCGTTAATACGGTTCAAGGCGATTGCAGATGAGGTGGGCTGATGAAACTCAGTATGTTCATCAGCTGCAATATTAAAGCTACGCCAGTCTATAACTGTTCGATTAGTGTGTTGGTGCACATTGAGCTTTGTGCCATTTTCTGAAATTGTGGTCGCCCCACTTATAATTTGGGCACCCTCAGGATTTGCCACAGCATCTTGTGACACAAAACTTGCCAATAATGATATGGTTATGATGGCTGTTGTTGCCAATAACGGCTGCTTCATCGTGCTATCCTTGCTAATTTACATCTCAGAAAATAATGGTAATTTGTTAATAATATTAAAAAAACAAAGATAATAGCCGGGTTAATTATTGCGTTTGCTAATTTTAGTTTTTTATTGCTAAATGAAAAAACAGCTACTTTCTTAGAGAGTCATTATATTCTCTTTCAAGGACTCTTGAACGAAGCGGCGATAGCGCCTCCTCACGTTCAGGTAAAACGCTCATCTCTGGTAGATTTAAATCAAAATATTTTGTTAAACCAAAACGTATAACTGGCCCTTGTGAAAAACCATAGAGAGAGTTATCAATTTCTTTGGTCAATGGGAAGGCAACAGATAAATCAAAATTCAGCTTTCTATCATAATCAATATTCACTCCAAAGCCAGCTGAAGAGCCGGAAATGCTTTTTACACTCGTATTGCCACTATTCCAAACTTTACCAAAATCATAAAAAATAAAAGGATTAGGTTTGAATTTTTTATAAGATGGAAGGCCCGTATACATTATATTCATAAGCACTGAGAAACCATGATCCCCTGTTATTTCAGAAAAATCATAGGCACGACCAATATCAATCCCGCCATATCCAAATTCTTCTGATGAGAAGAGTGCTCCTGTTGCTACTTGTGCTTTAGTATCAAGTCTAAACAGGATACTTCCATCATCTAAAAAGCTTTGCCTGGTGTATTGTGCTTCAATTTTACCAAAACCTGGATCCGCATCTGCACGTGATAGATTAAGATCACCTTTGTTGCTTGCGCCAAGTCCCGTTAAACCCTTTGAAAGGGTCACAGAAGTATTGTTGAAACCCAAAAATTGATCGATGAATTCATAATCTAAACCCATTCGAAAGCTACGGATTCGATCGCGAGTGAGTGCGTTTGAAAAAGTATCCGAATGGCTATTGAGCATATCAATACGCGAAAACAATTTGAGATTCTTATGACGTTGCCGTATCGGTATCCATTCAAGGCCCAAGCCCAAGGATAAAGAATTACTGTCAATCTCTCTTTCTTCAAGAGATGATCCTGGTTCGGAATTTGTGTTAGAGAATAAAAAATCCAACTCAAATTCTGGGCTTACTTGAATTCGATGGTTTAAACTACCAAGATATAACTCACCACTTGTTGGAAAAATCGATAAAATTGATAATGCTGTATTATGATAATCTATAAAACTCTTTTCATAGTTTAAGCTGGCTCGATGCGGTCCTATAAATCGGGAGCCATAATTATTAAAACTTAGGCTAGCACGACTTGGGTCTTCCTCAATCTGTTTTAATGTCAGAATAACGTCCCCTTCTTTACTATTAGGTTTTTTACCTAAAACAGCTATATATTTAATGCCATAGAGATCACCAAGGCGCAAAAGCTGGCTCTCAAGTAATTTGAGCTTTGTTGGTCTTTGGTCAATTATGTCTCGCTTGATTTTTTTGACGAAAACATCATTTTTACTTGGACCGTCAACTTCAACCTCACTGATATGCCCTTCAATGACGTTGATAACTATGTTCCCTGTGTCTATCTCTTGGTTTGGTACATAGGCTTTAGAGAGAAAATAACCGTGCTCTCTGTATTGAGCCGTGATTTGATTAGCCAGCATCCATAAAAAGGAAACCGGCACCTTTTTACCTATTTTATCAAGATACAAAGATTCAAATTCTGATAAATCAAACGCCGCCAAGCCTGTAATATTAACAGAATTTAACCTAAAAAAGATTTTTTCTGAACCATCCGGAGCTCTTGAAATAAGGCCCTCATTAACAGTAATCCTTGCTTGCATATCATTTTTATAAACTGGTCTATTTATTGAGTTTTTTAATAGGCGATCTGGATCCGCTGACCCAGGTAAATCCTGTGCATAGGAAATTTGAGTGACCAGGAGACACAGAATAAAAAAAAGGAGGAAAGTTGTATTTTTATTGAGCACTTATCAATTCCATTTCACTGTTAACTATAGCCCATAAATACATGTTGTTACATAGCAGAGTATTTTTGTGAAAAAATATTACTAACAACACCCCTCATGATTTTTCTCAATCTTTATGCCAAAAAATGTTGTACATGAAAACCCCAAGGGAACTTTTTTATAAGGCTTTTTGGGTTGATGAAATCATAAAAAGCAATAGAAATAACAATTTATATATTGATTAACTAATAGCCGCATAAAAAAATATAAGACTAACGATGGCCGTGTTCTATAATAATAACATAAGCGGACAATGATTTTTTGCATAACGCAAAAATACGAGATATTGAATATTCACCTTGGCTTGCCGTTAATTTCCTTGTAGCTTAGGGTTATGATTAAAACCTATCTCACTACATTATATCGGGCCTTTTTCTCACCTGTTCTGTATGCTGATGTGATCCGCCGCCGGAAAGGAACGGGCGCACTTTATCTGCTTTTTCTTTCTTTTTTTATTGGATTGCTCCTTTGCGCTCGTCTCATGATAACTATCACCCAAATTAGTCAAGCGGATATTGATTATATCCTCAACCAGATTCCAATTATTGAAATTAAAAGCGGAGAATTGAGCACTGATGTTGATAGACCCTATGACATTACTTTACGTAACGGGAATACTATTATCCGCTTTTTAGACGACATTGTTCTAGATACAGTGCGCCAAGACCATAAAGACATCCCCCTGATTGTTACCTCACGAGAGATCCTTATTGTTAAAAATAAAGGAACGAATGAAATGCGCGTTCATTCTTTATCAGAGGTTGAGGATTTAATGATTGATCAATCAACCGTAAGAAATTTCTGGCAACAGGGAAAATGGACTCTCCCGCTAATTGCTCTTCCTTTTATTAGTTTGGGGCTTTGGATTGGATATTTCGTACAAATCTTAGTGATTGCCCTGATTTCCTATGTTGTTACCGCCTTTATGAAGGAAGAATTTATTTATGAAACGCGGCTGCGTATGTCGGCCATCGCCTTTACGCCAGTGCTCATTGTTAATCAACTCTCAGAGATCATTCTGCATCATAAAATGAATTTTGTTATGATGGCTGCTCTGGCAACACTCTATATCTATGTCATGATCAAAACATCGCGTCAGGTTAACTAAACATGGCGTATCGGATTGTCCAAATTTTCACAGATATAGATCCACGGGAACGGCTGGATAAGCTGCGTGATGATGGAGATATTCTTGATTATTGGGAAATTGCCACTAAGAAAAGTCGGACCTTCTATAATGTTCTGTGCAAAACGGATGATACCCAAACCCTCACCGATAAGTTGCAACCGCTAGTCTCGTCAGAAGATAAACCCCATATTGCGGTTCTGCCTGTCCTAACCGTTCTCCCTATGGTTCAAAATGAGGAAGAGGACGAAGATAAAAAGCAAGTTAAAAAGAAGGTCAAGGGCATTAGTCGAGAAGAACTCTATGAGACTAGGTGCTGGCACAAAGCTAGATCGGGATTATCTTCTACTTGTGATCTTTTCCACAATTGTTGCCGCAATTGGCCT
>CAZBXD010000035.1:0-9407 GCA_964496065.1 uncultured Bdellovibrionales bacterium | reverse complement strand
TGAACAAAAACTAGAAAAAATCCGCCAACATGACCCAGTGAAGAATTTTTGGACGGCAGAACAATCAGATGATGTGCTAAGGGCGCATATTCAAGATCAAATTAAACGGAGCCAGGAGCTCCTGGCAAGTTGTAAAAAACACGGGTAGTGTCTCAGTTTGAATAACTCACATCATGACACAGTATAAACGTGTATGCTATAATGAGCGCATGGCTAAAACACCAAAAAGACCTCGTGACCCGAATCAATTAGCGAAGCTAATCGTTGATATAGCCACTGGTGATGCAGAAAACGAATCGTTAAAGGAAAAAGACCCCATAAAAGCAGAGTCTGGGCGCAAGGGTGGACTTAAGGGCGGCAAAGCAAGGGCAAAAGCCCTATCCCCCGAGCAACGCAAAGAAATAGCGAAATCCGCAGCCACAAAGCGTTGGGGCGATAAAAAAGATAATCCTGAAAAATAAAGTGTAACCGTTACACATTTACACTTGCAACTGTAACTGTAAATCAGCTAAAAATTAGCATGATTGAAAGTATGGAAGATATACTAACCGCAAGGTTAAAAGAAATTGAGGGACAGCTTAAGTTTTTACGTGCAGAAAAGACGAAAACTAAGCAGGCGCTTGATGTTTTTAAGGGTGATGGCGAGAATAACAGCCAATCACGCAGCACCTTCGCAGGTGAGCCAATCTTCAAAGAGAAAATCAAAACAGCATTAACTAAAGAATTCCCAAATGGCGCAACTGCCAATGATATCTTGAAATACGTCAATGAGAAATGGGAACGCCAAATCGTGCGATCATCTCTTTCCCCACAGTTAAGCCGCTTGAAAAAAGAGGGTATCATAACTTTAGAAGATGATATTTGGAAGTTGGCTAAAAATAATTCAGCCCCCGAGGTGGGGGCTGATAGCAACGCTGGAACGTTGCTTAATATTAACCACGAACCAAACGTTCAGAATAGGTAGGTGGCACATGATAATACGTTAGTACTAGGGGCGGCGCTTAAGCCGCCTCTTTTCTTTTATAGCTTATCCACGGAATCCCCGTCAATAAATATATTCAAACTGAACTTTATGCTTGACCAAATGTTCAGTTTAAGTTACAGTTAAATTATGAACAAGAAGACAACAAAAGAACGCGCACAGATTTTAAGCTTACTTGTAGAAGGTAACAGTCTTCGCGCAACAACGCGCATTATCCGTGAAATGCAAGGTGGCTGCTCTATTAACACCGTTACAAAACTGTTAGAAGAAGTTGGTGAGGCTTGCGCTTGGTATCAAGACAAACACCTTGTGAACCTTCCCTGTAAGCGCATTCAGGTCGATGAAATTTGGTCTTTCGTTTACTCAAAACAAAAGAACACCCCAGAAGAATTGAAGTGCGAAAATGGTGACGTATGGACGTGGACAGCTATTTGCGCTGATACTAAACTTATCCCTTCATGGCGTATAGGTGGCCGCGATGCTGCGACAGCGCATGAGTTTATTGCTGATTTAGCAGACCGTGTAAGCAACCGCATTCAATTAACCAGTGATGGTTATAAAAAGTATGAAAACGCTGTAGAGGCGGCTTTTGGTGCTGATATTGACTATGCAATGCTTGTTAAAATATACGGTGACACAACAGAAGGTCAAAAGCGTTATAGCCCTGCTGAATGCTCAGGAACGCTACAAAAGACTGTTTCAGGATTACCAGAGCAAAAGCATATAAACACCTCTTATGTAGAGCGTCAAAATCTTACAATGCGTATGTCTATGCGCCGCTTTACACGTTTAACCAATGCTTTTAGCAAGAAGCTTGATAATCATGCTCATGCGATTGCGTTACACTTTATGCATTATAACTTTGTGCGTATTCACAAAAGTCTTAAGTTAACACCAGCAATGGCGGCTGGTGTATCGGAGACACTTTGGAACCTTGAAGATGTGGTGAAAATGTCTGATGATTATTGGAGTAATAAGGAGAAATAAAATGAAAATATGGGTTTTGCTTGTTTTTAGTTTTGTAAACGAACCAGTTTTATTAAAACATGAATTTTACACGCAGGAAGCTTGTTTACAAGCAGCAAAACCATTACAGGAAAATATGCAGGCTATTATTGGCTCCCCACGCGAACGTGGAACTATTATTCAGTGCGTTGAAGACCTAAAACCAGTTAAGTAAAAATAATTTTGAAACTGAGACACTACCAAAACACGATATCCCATATATAGATATGAGTACAGATTTTACCGCTGCTCTTGATAAAGCAGAAGAATTGCTAGAGAAGCAATTTTAGCAGGATTAATACTATTGCTAATAAAAACAAACGCTTATCTGATTTTCTTAGACTCTCATTAGACTTTGTGCTATCTTAGTTTTCATAAAGGATAATGTGATGTACCGCCTTGTATATGTAAGCAGTGCAACCTCCGCGATGAGTGAAAGCGATTTACACGCACTGCTAAAACAATCAAAACGCAATAATAAACGCCGAAAAATTTCGGGTCTTCTCCTCTATGCGGATGGTAATTTTATTCAAGTTATTGAAGGACAAGAAAAAAATTTAGATAGGCTATATCATAAAATTAAATGCGATCCACGCAATACAGGGCATATCCTAATCAATAAACAAAGAATTGAACATCGCGCTTTCGAGGAATGGGGCATGAGTTTTAAAGTTATCTCCCCCCAAACTATTGAAAATCTAGATGGATATTCTCGTTTTCTTCAAAATGACAGCCATCTTACCCCCCTTAACCACCAATCACGGGCAATTGCAAATATGCTCTATCAGTTTAAAGAAAGCTGTGCTTGATAAAGGTGATCTTTACATTCTGCCATATCTAACAAAGAAGCTATCATTCATTCTTTCTTGTTGTATGCCAGATAACCTTATATACCTGACCTATGACTATAGATAAAATTTATTTTGCAACTGGGAATAAAGGTAAGCTTCGCCACGCTGAGAAGTGTCTCAAACCTTTTGGGATTGAAGTGATTGGCATTAAGATGGATTTCCTCGAAATACAATCAGACAGTTACGCGGATATCGCTCTTTTTAAGGCGAAGCAAGCGTTTGAAAAAGTTCAAAAACCAGTTGCCGTCCTTGATGCGGGCCTGATGATTCCAAAGCTTAATGGCTACCCTGGCACCGATACAAAAGCTTTTATTGAGAAAGTTGATCTAGAGCCGTTTCTAGCCATGATAAATAATTATCAGCCGGAGGATCGACGGGCCTATTTTTGTCACCACCTCTGCTACATTGATAAAGATGAAAACCCCCATCATTTCACCGATGAATTTCATGGTATCCTTTTAGAAAAGCCAATGATTAATAAGTCTTTGGAAAATTCTTGGATTGACACAAAGGGAGAGAACAAAGGAACGCTCTGGTCAATTTTTAAGCCGCTTGGGGCTGAAACTGTCCTCGACTTTATTACTGATGAAGAACGGGAACAATTTGAAGATACCGCCCGGCCCGACGGTACAGTCTGGAAACAATTTGCCCTCGCCCAAAAATAATTTTCTTTTGACAGGATAGTTTTTTAAACGCATAGCAGTCCCATATCTACATATAGGGGGCTACTCATGAAAAATATACAAAATATTGATAAATTTGAAACATTAGAAATTTTATACCAAGCGGAAAAATGTGGTTATTGCCCACAGGCAAAGACTTGCCCGAATAATATCAACAGACTATTGAATAAGCCGGCTCAGCTAGATTGGCGTATGCAACATGAGTTTGATGCCCCCCTAACCCAATCGGCACAGCTTTTGCCGAGAGAGTGTCAATAAAGCCTTTACAGTTTTTTTCATTATCGCACTATACTGATAATGATTATCAATATAGTGCGGAAAAATAAAATGTCAGTTTATATATTAGTCGATGAAAATATAGGAACAATGTTTGATAATGGCGGAAATTGTGGTGGTGATTGCAAAACCTGCCCTTTTAAAAACCCTGACTCAGCTCAGGAACCAAAAAAAACAGAAAAAGAAAAACCCCCTCCCACAAAAGAGACTAATACACTTATTTTGTAGCCTTTTCTTTTCACCAACGGTATGCTGGTGCCTATGAATAAGCAAATTTTTGAAAATCTTTTTGCCGCTAAAGGGATTAAAATGACGGATCAACGCTGGGTCGTGCTTCAGGCGGTGGTTGAGTCGGATGATCACCCTGATGCGGAAAAAGTATTAGAGCGCGTTAAAAAAGTTGATCCGCAGATTGGTATTGCGACCGTTTACCGCACACTTTCAACACTAGCCGATCTAGATATTATCCAAAGTCATGATTTTAATGAAGGCCGTGCGAGATATGAGGTGATGAGCGACCACCATCATCATCTAATCGACACAGAAACCGGTGAAGTCATTGAATTTACCAATGACGAAATTGAGCGCCTCAAGCAAAAGATTGCCAACGAACTTGGCTACGACCTTATTGATCACAGATTAGAATTATACGGCGTTAAACGTAAATAAGCAATTTCAGCTGCTTTGCAAATAAGTTTTTTTATATGACGAAACATGATTCACCTCTCATTGATAATGATTATCAATTACGGCAAAAATTGCAAGTAAAAAGTGACGTAATTACTTTCCAAACAACCCATCAATAGCACCACCAATGGCGTCTTTGGCTTTATTAATACCTTTAACAGCTTCATCAGCTATTTGATTAGTAATCAGTTTGGGCAACGCACTGTTTTGAATAACACCGGTTAGGGATGTCATCACCCGTAAAACAACTTCGCGCGATGTTGTTGGCTTACTCTCACTCCCAAGATTACGCAAGTGTATAAGCGGGATTGGAATCGATTGCGAGCCCCCCTGCCCAGCAATCGAAATTGCCGGCACAAGCACCGCGGCCGAGATTCTAAGATCTTTAATCACAAAACCTTTTGAATCACCCTCAGTTTTTTGTGCTTTACTGAGTTTTGATTGCGATGATTTCAGCATATTTTGTTGAATTTTTCGAAGGTTATTTCCGCTCTCATTAACTTCATAATATGCAGTCAGGCCAGAAACACCAACTGAGTCGATAATAAGTGGATCACCTAAAATTGCTTCACTGACCTGTATATCAACCTGAGGAATTTCAACAAAATAGGGGGTTTCAAAACCGTCAGGGTTACCAACTTTAATCCTTTGAATTGAGACAGATTTACTCATCCAACCAATTGTCATACCACCAATATTAACTGGTACACCAAGTTCCCGCGAAGCGATCTTCTCTGCCTCACGAACAACTGTCGTTTCTAGATAAAAGAAACCAACCACGGCAATAACCGTAATCAAAACTACTAAAAGACCAAAAAGGCGCAAAACCCATTTCATAAGTAATCCTCCATCAAAAAGATGATTAAGGAATATCATGATTACATGCGTTTAGCTAGAGCTGGTTTCTTTGTTTTTAGTTGCGGCAAAGATATGCGCGGCATTATTGGCTAGGAAGTTTTCGCGGCGGGTTCAAGGGGCGTTGGATCAATTCGGCAAACGGCCCTGTCCAACGGATTGTGCCCAATGTGCCATCGGATTCACGCACCTGAAATTCTAATTTTCCATCCCCCTCTTCAGATGGTTGGCCATCCTCCGTGACTTCAAAATTAAAATAAGGCGAGCGGACAGAGGTTTGAATCAAGCCAACCTCCTCTGATCCCATCATATTAGGCAAGAGTTCGCGGCCAGCCTCTTCATGGGCGGCGGCGGTTTTATAAATATCATCCGTCAGATAGGCAATATGATTCATCCCACCATTAAGGAGAGTCCAAGCCGTATATTGTGACCGCACATCGGTTTGGAGAACGGTCGAGCGGCGGGGCGGGTTCCATGGGCGATCTAATGCCTTATAACAACGCGCGGCAAACCCTTCAGCATAATCGGCAGGCATCCCCTCACCCATTTCCATTTTTGTGAGCCACTCGCGATCTTCCTCTGTAAGAGGATCAACCGTATCCGCCAAATCTTCTTTAATCGCTTGCCGATCGCCATGACCGGCTTCAATCTCTTCTACCATCAATTGGGAGATAAAAATCTTCGGCAAATCTGGACGATCAATCGGGAATTCCAAATGAATCGCTTTAAGGTTCATATTCGGGAAATCATAGGTGTAATCATTGCCCTCTTCATCAACCCCACGCGACCAGCCACAGGCGCGGAAAATCCGCTCCACCGATTCAGTGCCAGGGGGAATATTGCCCGTCTTACAATTAAAGGTTCGAAACGCAATATGATCTTCGCGCATGCCTTGCTCCGCCATGACGGGGTCCGACTCGACCGTTTCAACAAACTCATTGCCATACGGAATTTTCTTGAGATATTCCGCCTTCAACAGACCATAAATCATGGCCCCAACATCGGAGGGTTTTAAAAGTTCAGCCATGCCAATAGTATAGCACAAAAATGGTAAATTATTTCAAAAATCCTTCGATGATATCCAGTGCTCCCTTCGCCTCAGTTTTTGTTAGAGTGAGCGGCGGTGACAAACGAATAGAGTTATTGCCACAACCGAGAGCAAGTAGGCCAGATTTGAAGCATTTTTGGATAATCTGATCACGTAGTTTTTTTTCCGGTTGCGGCGCTTTGGCCTTATTTTTAACAATCTCAATCCCAATCATCAGACCAAGACCCCGCGTATCCCCAATACAATCATATGTATCAACCCAACCAGCGATACGATTAAGGATGTAATCCCCAACCGTTGTAGCGTTTTTCATCAGCTTACCTTCTAACAGATCCAAAGTTGCTCCTGCTGCGGCTAAAGAAACGGCATTACCACCAAAGGTCGAGCCATGCACCCCTTCGGGCCAATTCATGACCTTCTCATTGGCAATAAAGGCCGCCAGTGGCATACCGGACGCAATTCCTTTGGCCGTGCAGATAATATCTGGTTTGACATCAAAATGTTCCATGGCAAAGAGCTTACCGGTTCGCCCCATGCCGGATTGGACCTCATCCGCGATCATCAAGATCCCATGCTTGTCACAAATTCGACGCAGGCCTTGAATAAATTCCTTTGACGGCACGATATAGCCCCCCTCCCCTTGGATAGGTTCAAACGCAATTGCCGCAACCTCACTCGGGTGAATGATTTTTTCAAACAATGTCTTTTCAATATAATCCAGGCAGCCCTTTGTTGTTGTGGGATATTCGGCATCAGCCGGGCATTTATAAGGGCGCGGGTAAAACGCATGATAAAGTTCCCCCAGCATCGGACCAAAGCCTTTACGATAATAGATTTTGGTCGCTGTTGCCCCAATACCGCCATAAGTACGCCCATGAAACCCCCCGTAAAAGGCAATAATTGCCTTACGTCCCGTGCGATAGCGAGCAAGTTTCATTGCCCCCTCCCAGACTTCAGCCCCTGAATTACCAAAGAAAATCCGGTTTTTACCATTACCTTTAATCTGCGCCAGCTTACAAATACGCTCCCCAACATCGACCTGAATTTCATTGTAAAACACGGCTGAACACATACTAAGAAATTGGTCGCTTTGCTTTTTGATCGCCTTGATCACTTTTGGGTTGTTATACCCCGTGCTTGATGTCGCAATCCCAGCCGCAAGATCAAGAAACCGGTTTCCATCGACATCCCAGACATTATTGCCCTTGCCATGGCTAAAAACAAAGGGATAGGCATGTGCATTACTGGTCGACATCGTCTTTTTGTCACGATTAATGACTTTACGCGCCTTTGGCCCGGGCAGAGTTTTGGTTTTGATATGCGGTCCCATGATGGTCTCCTTACAATAAATAACAGCCTGATACCACCATATCTAAAGATAAGGCTTTAAAGAAGTATTGAGTTGAAAATCTTTTTTTCATATTATATAATACCTGTTATGAAATGGGAAGATTATAAAAAAAACAGTGCAAAAATTGGGGTTGGTATTTATTTCGGGAGTAATGCCCTAATAATAGGTCAACAATTCATTGAAAACGGATTTGACATTATAGGTATTCCCTACGATCTAATTGCCGCCGGAATATTTCTTATTGGTAATTTTTTTATGTCTCAAAATACAAATAAAGGAATGGCCGTCGGTATGGGGTTTGCTGCGCTCGCCTATGGAGTTCTTGCCTATAAAAACTTTATGAATTTAAAGCCTCTGTCAGGCCTGGGATGTTTGGTAAGTGCTGGAGCGGGGTTGTGGGCTATGGACAAGTCAATAAAAGAAATGAATAAAACAGAGAACTTCATCGAAAATCATGGAGAAGATAGACAAAAAAACCTTTTTCATGATTATCCCCTATTAGAAGCAATGGGGGGTGAAATGGGCGTGAATACAATTTTTTCTATTTCCCATTTCATGGAGAACCAAGAATTTTACGGATGGCTTGGGGTATTATGGGTTCTTTCGGCTTTAAATATTGGCATCTCAAAACAAAAAGATGAAAAACCACAAAACCCTACGCCTCCCTATACACCTTCTTAATTGCATCCCGATCAATAGTGAGAGGGAATTTAACACCCTGCGCCAGTTGCATTGGCCCCGGTGTCACATTAATCCGTTTAGTTGAGCGGGTCATATATTGTTTCCAGCTATCGGAACCGGATTCACGGCCGCCCCCCGTCGCCTTATTCCCGCCAAAGGCGCCACCAATTTCCGCACCACTCGTGCCATTATTGACATTGGCAATCCCGCAATCACTATTAGCCAAAAAATATTCCGCCTCTGTCAGGTCATTAGTGAAAATGGCTGAAGAGAGACCCTGTTCGACACTATTATTAATCGCCACCGCTTCTTCCAACGTATCATAGGGGAAGACATACAGGATCGGCGCAAAGGTTTCGCGCTCCACGACCTCAGTTTGCTTAGGCATTTTTATCAGAGCCGGACGGACATAATACGACGCCTCGCCAAATTCCTTTTCTAAGACACGAAAACCACCAGTAACCTCACCGCCCTGCGCCGCGGCATCCTGCACTGATTTGATAAACGCATCGCAGGATTGCTGATCAATCAGGGGGCCAATGAGGGTTTCACTGTTAAGCGGATCACCAATAATATCATCGGAAATGCTGTCATATGCATTTTTAAAAATTGTATAGACATCCTCAAAGATCGAGGAATGAATCATCAAGCGCCGCGTTGTCGTGCACCGTTGACCAGCCGTGCCAATCGCGCCGAACAGGGTTGATTCAACCGCCAAAGTTAAATCGGCATACGGGGTGATAATCACGGCATTATTCCCCCCAAGCTCCAACAATGTCTCACGACCCAGCGTTTTCGCAACTTCGAGCTGAACTTTTTCACCCATCGCGCAAGGCGATGGGGGTCAGGCAACCGCTAACGACAAGTCTTGAAAGGTTATAGTTTACGGTTCGACGCCGTCCAGGACAAACTTTCCGTCCTGCCGGATAAACCGGCAGGGGCGGATAAGATTATCAACGCTTACTAGCTACCGAACTTCTTCACCCAT
>CAZBXD010000034.1:0-10650 GCA_964496065.1 uncultured Bdellovibrionales bacterium | reverse complement strand
GTGCCTGCTAAATATCCTGTTCGTTTATTTGGTAATCCTATTGCGGTTAAAAAAGGTGAATATTCTTTGAAACAAACATTAGATAACGCCACGCTACAACTTATCCATACGGGTGTGATTGAACGTATTTTGAAAAAGCATGAGAAATATCCAAATACATTTTACCGCCCAGCGCCAAGGTTTATGAATACAAACTAACCCTGCGCCAAACGCGCCGTCATCAGGTCAATCGCCTCGCGGACATCCTTAATGGCGCGTTGCAGTTGAATTTCATCTTCACTGCGCAGCACCACAGAAACACCAACATGACCGTCATGATAAAACGGATAGCTCCCGATGGTCACCCGATCATAGTTCTTTTGAATTTGGGTCAGGTGTGGGGCCATATCGCCTTCACGAATAGTACAAGAGATTGTCTTTTGCTTCAGCGGTTTGCCACCGGTGAGCGTATCTGCGATCCCATCAAACATTGCTTGCATAATTTTTGGCACCCCGGCCATGACATAGACATTTTTAATAATAAATCCAGGCGCGGCAGAAACCGGATTGTCAATCAGGGTAACATCACGTGGCATATCCGCCATTTTTTTGCGCGATTCATTCAAGCCTTCGGTGGAATAGTGTTTTTTCAAAACTTTCATCGCGCTGGCGTTGCGTTGTAATTTGCGGCCAAAGGCCTTGGCCACACTTGCTGCGGTAATATCATCATGGGTTGGACCAATGCCCCCGGTGGTAAAAACATAGTCATATTTGGTGCGCATGGTATTGACGGCCTCGATAATCTCAGCTTCCTCATCAGGGACAATACGAACATGATGGAGGCGGATGCCTAACGCAGTCAGACGTTCGGCCAAAAAAGCAATATTCTTATCTTGGGTGCGCCCGGATAAGATTTCATCCCCAATAATAAGGAGAGCTGCTCGGAAAGTTTTTCGCGTTGTCATTATTTTCTTTTGCTTTTCATGTCGTTTCCCCTTAGATAAGATAACTTTATTAACACAAAGTCAAAAACCTCAAGGATAAAGTAACAGTGGTTCAGACATCAAAAAATAATCCAGCTATTCCACTTCATGGCCAAGAAGGCTTCGCCGGTATGCGTAAAGCCGGGCAATTGGCCGCCACAATCTTGGATATGATTACGGACTATGTTGTGCCAGGCGTGACAACGGCTGAGTTGAATACACGTATTCATGATTATATCGAAGAACAAGGTGCCAAATCCGCGACCATCGGGTATCGTGGATATAAACATGCGAGCTGTATCTCTCCTAATCATGTTGTTTGTCACGGGATTCCGGGCGATAAAGCCCTTAATGAGGGGGATATTATTAATATTGATGTCACCGTCGTTGTTGATGGGTGGTACGGGGATACCAGCCGCATGTATTGGGTCGGGACAAAAATCCCAACCAAGGCACAAATCCTTACCCGTGTGACGTATGAATGTTTGATGAAGGGAATTGCGGTGGTCAAACCTGGTGCAACTCTTGGGGACGTGGGGTACGCGATTCAAAGTCATGCGGAGGCGAACCGTTTTTCTGTTGTGCGTGATTTTTGTGGTCATGGCATTGGTCAAGCGTTTCATGTTGAACCGCAGGTTGTTCATTTTGGTAAACCCGGTGAAGGTGTTGTTTTAGAAGAGGGAATGATTTTTACGATTGAGCCAATGGTCAACGCAGGCACCTGGGCAGTAAAAATTCTTAAGGATGGTTGGACGGCGGTGACCAAAGATCGACACCTTTCAGCTCAGTTTGAGCATTCCATTGGGGTGACTAAGGATGGGTTTGAAATCTTTACTCTCTCCCCGAAAGGCTATACGCAGCCCCCTTATCAGTCGGAGTAACAATGGCTGAGGCAAAACACGACAAACCACATTACCACGGCCATCGTGACCGCGTGCGAGACAAGTTTACGCATGATCATGGTGCTTCCTTTACTGATTATGAGTTGCTGGAACTTATCTTATTTGCGGCGATCCCACGCATTGATGTCAAACCATTGGCGAAAGAACTGATATCGCATTTTGGAAGCCTATCTGGAATGATGGCGGCGGATCTTAATGAGTTAGAAAAAATCAAAGGGATTAAACGTCATACAGCAATCCACCTTAAAGCTATTCAAGAAGCCGGCAAACGTCTGGCCCGACAAAAAGTTGAAGAACGTCAAGTTTTAGGAGCGTGGCAGGATTTGATGGATTATTGTTATACGGCCATGGCACATGAGAAAAAGGAACAATTTCGCATTCTTTTTCTCAATAATAAAAACGTCTTGATTAAAGATGAGGTACAACAAGTTGGCACGATCAACCACACCCCGGTTTATCCGCGAGAAGTCGTTAAGCGCGCTCTGGATTTAGGGGCAACCGCACTTATCTTGGTTCATAATCACCCCAGTGGTGACCCTAACCCATCCCAAGATGATATCCGCATGACAAAGGTCATTGTTGATGCTGCGAAAGGGGTTGGGATTACGATCCATGATCATATTATCATTGGTCAATCGGGGCCGTATAGTTTCCGCAATGCGGGCTTAATTTAAAGTTAGAAGAAATTTTCCAGCAAGCCTTTTATTTTATGCTCTTGCTTTTCTGCTTCTGTCGAGTTTGCGTTTGCTGGATCAGCATTTACGGCGGGTGTTGTGTCAATCGGAGTAATAGCCTCTGGTTGGGCGATATCATTGATAATGGGTTCTGGTGCGTTTGGTTTTAGTTTTTCTGTGATCGCGCGTGCTTCTTCTTCTGCCGCTTGTCTTTTTTGATAGGCTTTTTCGAGCGCAGCTTCACGAGCTTCACGCTCTTCAGCAATTGTAGTATATTGTTGTTTTTTTTCTTCGCTTAGATTTTTTATGGCTTTTTGGCGATAGAGCATAAACGGGCCTTTTTCTGCCTGTGGGAGGGCACGCCAGGTGTTTAAAATATTTTGTCGTTCAGCCGCAGAAAGATCTTTCCATTGAATGCTTACATCTTGTGCATTAGCAATTAGTGAAAAAAAACTGATAGCCATAATCATCATTAGCGATAGAAAAGGATGCATTACAGGTTAACCCCTGAAAATATAAAATAAGTTTTGACGACCTACTGTAACAAGAATCATTTAAAAAATCTATATATACCCCATTAATCAGACAGAGTTGACAAGTTAATCTAAAACAGAGATAACAGGGACGGTTTAGTTTTGTTAGAGAAAGGCTTTCTTATGAAACATGTGCTCAGATTTTTGACAATTTTAGGATTAATAACGTTACCAATACAAGGATACGCTATGGACAATACCAATACTCTTATCATGGAAACCACTAAAGGCCAGGTTGTTATCGAATTGAAGCCGGATTTGGCTCCAGGTCATGTTGAGCGGATTAAAACATTGGTTGAGGAAGAATTTTATGACGGGATTGTTTTCCATCGTGTCATTGATGGCTTTATGGCGCAAACCGGTGATCCAACGGGGACTGGCATGGGTGGCTCCGAATATGATGATTTGAAAGCGGAGTTTTCTGACGCACCATTTTTACGCGGCACCGTTGGGATGGCGCGTGCTGGTGATCCGGATAGCGCGAATAGCCAATTTTTTATCACATTTGGGCCCGCCTCATTTCTTGATGGGCAATATACGGTTTTTGGCCAAGTTACAGAAGGAATGGATGTTGTTGATGCTATCAATCGAGGGGAGCCACCAGCTAATCCAGATAAAATTGTGACTATTCGTCTTGGTGATGAAGAATCTGATAATATGGATGATGCGGATTCCTTAGAAGAAGTTGTTAATGAATAAAGGCGAGGCAGATATGCGGTTCCTTTTTCTGATACTTTCTTTGCTAATTTATGCGTCGCCGGTTTTAGCGTCAGGTAATCTGCCGATCCCGCGCTTTGTTTCTCTTGCCTCAGATGAAGTTAATTTGCGTACGGGGCCAGGGACACGGTATCCGATTGAGTGGGTTTATACAAAAAAATCTCTTCCAGTCGAAATTATCAATGAGTTTGATACTTGGCGTAAAATTCGGGATATTCAAGGCGATGAAGGCTGGGTTCATCAAACGATGGTCACTGGCTATCGCTATGGTATTATCAAGGATGACGAACAGGTTATACGCAGTGATCCATCGCCCCAAGCTCTTGTGATTGCTCGTGTTGAACCTGGTGTTATTGTTAAGATTGATGCCTGTGACCTTAAATGGTGCGATATTTCTGTGAGCGGAAATTATAAGGGCTGGGCTGAGAAAAAAGCGCTTTGGGGTGTTTATGATCGAGAAATATTCGATTAAGGTTGGTATTCCTTATTGAATGGGGTAGTATCCGTTCCATATATTCAAGAATAACAAATGATAGGCCTATGACTTTTGAACAAAAATCATCCTATACTTATGATGACTTAATTGCATGCGGTAAGGGCGACCTTTTTGGTCCTGGGAATGCTAAACTGCCAGCACCACCTATGCTCATGTTTGATCGCATTACGGAAGTTGCCGACAATGGCGGTGCCTTTGATAAGGGCTATATTGTCGCTGAATTCGATATTAAGCCAGACTTGTGGTTTTTTGACTGTCACTTTATCGGTGATCCCGTTATGCCGGGATGCCTTGGTGTTGATGCGATCTGGCAAATGCTTGGATTTTGGTTGGGGTGGACTGGTGCGCCGGGCTCTGGCCGAGCTCTTGGGATTGGTGAGGTTAAATTCACCGGCCAGGTCTTGCCAACGGTAAAAAAAGTTACTTATCGTGTTGATATCAAGCGCTTTATTAATCGTAAACTTGTTTTGGGTATCGGCGATGGGCAAGTTTTTGCCGATGATGAGTTGATCTATGAGGCAAAAGACCTCCGTGTTGGTTTGTTCGATAATTCACAAGGACAATAAGTTCTCTATTAAAGGAAATTAGGTATGACTGGTTTAAGACGTGTGGTAATCACCGGTATCGGGATTGTCTCGTGTATTGGGAACAATAAAGATGAGGTTTTGGTCTCTCTGCAAAATGGGACGTCCGGGATTTCAGCGGCGCCGGAATATGCTGAGATGGGGTTTCGCTCGCAGGTTCATGGCAAGCCGAATATTGATCTCGCCGCCGCCATCGACAAGCGTCTATTCCGATTTATGGGCGATGCAGCAGCATATACCCACCTATCAATGGAACAAGCGATTGCCGATGCAGGGTTAGATGAAGGGCACGTCTCGAACCCCCGTACGGGGATCATTGTTGGTTCTGGCGGGCCGTCAACGCGCGCACAAGTGGCTGCGGCCGATATTACCCGGGAAAAAGGGCCGAAACGGGTTGGTCCTTTTGCTGTACCAAAGACAATGTGTTCGACAACCTCGGCCACCGCTGCAACGAATTTCAAGATTAAGGGTACGAATTATACGATTTCATCGGCTTGTTCGACCTCGGCGCATTGTATTGGCAATGCCACGGAACTGATCCAATGGGGCAAGCAGGATATTATTTTTGCTGGCGGTGGCGAAGAACTCGATTGGACACTCTCTGTTTTGTTTGATGCGATGGGGGCGATGTCATCAAAACGTAATGATGACCCGGCAAAAGCCTCGCGTGCCTTTGATGCAGATCGCGACGGCTTTGTCATTGCTGGCGGCGGCGGCATTGTTGTCTTAGAAGAGTTGGAACATGCTTTAGCTCGTGGTGCCAAGATTTACGGTGAAGTCACTGGGTATGGCGCTACCTCCGATGGGCATGATATGGTCGCGCCCAGTGGTGAGGGCGCGGTGCGCTGTATGAAACAAGCGCTTTCGACGGTCCCAGATGACAAACCGGTCACCTATGTCAATACGCATGGAACATCGACCCCGGTTGGCGATGTGCAAGAGCTTCAAGCCTTAAGAACTGTCTTTGGAGACAATGTCCCGGTCTTTAACTCGACTAAATCTCTAACCGGACATTGTTTGGGTGGAGCTGGGGTGCAGGAGACGATCTATAGTCTCCTTATGCTGAATAATGATTTTATCTGTCAGTCTGTGAATATTGAGAACCTCACGCCGGAGGCGGACGGCATGCCGGTTGCAGTTGAGCGCCATGATAATGTGACACATAAAACGGTCATGAGTAACAGTTTTGGATTTGGCGGCACCAATGCCACCCTCGCCATTTCAAAATATGAGGGTTAGAGATGACCATCTCATTTGATGATTTCCTTAAAATTGATATTCGGGTAGGGACGGTGATTGATGTCCAAGATTTTCCTGAAGCGCGTAAACCCGCCTATAAGCTTCAGATTGATTTTGGTAATGAGATTGGAGTGAAAAAAACGTCTGCTCAGATCACGCATCATTACACCAAAGAAACTTTACTTAATCGGCAGGTTTGTGCCGTGGTTAATTTCCCGGCTAAGCAAATTGGCTCTTTTATGTCAGAATGTTTGACATTGGGCTTTGCTGATGACAATGGCGATATTGTGTTGATCGCACCAGATCAGAAGGTGCCAAATGGAGGACGTTTACATTGACTGGATTATTAACTGGAAAAAAAGGCCTGATTATGGGGGTCGCGAATGAACGATCGATCGCGTGGGGCATTGCTAAGACTTGTGCTGAGCAAGGGGCTGAGCTTGGCTTTACCTATCAAAACGATACCCTCAAAAAACGGGTTGAGCCATTGACTCAGAGCTTGGGGTCGCCGTTTTTGGTACAATGTGAGGTGACCGATGAGGCCGCTTTGGATGAAACTTTTAAAAAGGTCGAAGCGGAATGGGGTGAGCTTGACTTCCTCGTCCATGCGATAGCTTTTTCTGATAAGAATGAGTTGAAGGGTCGCTATGCGGATACCAGCCTTGAGAACTTCCTCAATACCATGCATATTTCTTGCTATTCCTTCACGTCAGTCGCACGGCGCGCAGCAGCCCTGATGAAAAATGGTGGGTCAATGATCACGCTGACCTATCTTGGGGCGCAACGTGTCATGCCAAACTATAATGTCATGGGGGTGGCGAAGGCAGCGCTCGAAACCTCGGTCAAATATTTAGCGGCTGATTTAGGCGAAGAGAATATTCGTGTCAATGCGCTCTCGGCTGGGCCGATGAAAACCCTGGCGGGCTCAGCGATTGCTAATGCGCGGTATACGTTTCGCGCGTCGGAGCAAACCGCGGCCTTGAACCGGAGTGTGACGCTCGAGGAAATTGGTGGCACATCACTTTATCTCTTGTCTGATCTCTCAAACGCGGTCACCGGTGAGACCCATTATGTTGATTGCGGCTTTAACGCGATGGGGATGCTCCCGCCGGAACGGGCTGACGTGGCTTAGATGATACTGAGCAATGAGATTTTAGGTTTTGTTGCCGTTGCTATTGGTTTAATGGGTAACATTCCTTATATCGTCGGTATTTTGAAAGGACGGATAAAGCCTCATGTTTTTTCATGGACAATTTGGACTTTATTGACAGGTATAGGTTCAGCAGCGATGTGGTTTGATGGTGCTGGACCAGGTATGTGGGTCATGTTTGTTACCTTTGTTGTTTGTTTTATAACCGCTATTTTAGCCTTAAAAGTTGGACAGAAATCTGATATTGCGCGTACTGATTGGGTCGCCTTTATTGCTGTTTTGTTAGCGATCCCTCTTTGGTATGCAACAAAAGACCCCTTAGCCGCCGTTATTATTATTAGTTTGATTGATCTTGTTTCAACCTATCCAAGTATCCGTAAAGGGTATGTAAAGCCCTGGGATGAGGGTTTGTCGGCTTATGCATTTGCTAATTTGAAATTTGTAATTAGTTTATTCGCGCTTGACCATATTAGCTTAACCACGACACTTTATCCGGTATCCGTTGTCATAATTAACTTTATTCTTATCTTTGTTGTGCTCATCCGCCGTCGTTTTATTCCCAGACCGGTTATTGCATCATGACTTGGGTGATTTTTAATGGCCTCCTTGCCCTTCTTATTGGTGGGGTGGGGACTGTCCATTACTATTGGAGTATTTTCAAAGGGGTTGTGAAGCCGCATCTTTTGACCTGGATGATTTGGGCGACGACAACATGGATTATTGGGGTAGCGCAATATCTCGATGGTGGCGGGATGGGCGCTTATGTGACCCTATTATCGGCCTGTGTGGCAAGTTGTACGGCCTGTCTTGCATTTAAATTTGGTGATCGGGATATTACACGTTCTGATTGGCTTAGTTTTACCGCTGCAATTTTAACCATCCCGTTGTGGATGTTCTCGCATAATCCGTTATTGGCGGTTGTTCTGGTGACTGCTATTGACCTATTTGGCTTTTTTCCAACTTTTCGAAAAGGGTATGTGAAACCTTGGGATGAGGGGGCGTTTTTGTTTGGCGCTGTCTCAATTAAATTCCTTCTCACCTATTTTGCCCTTGAAAATGTGACACTTGTGACGGCGCTTTATCCGCTGGCGCTATTTGTGATCAATGGCGTTTTTGTTATGCTGTTGCTAATTCGTCGAAAAATAGTTGTGAAAGGGTGAGTGATGAAGCCTTTAAATATTTGTATCAAAAAGGGCACAAACTCGGCTTTTAACCGGATGTTTTAGGTTTTCTTCTTGAAATTAAACTGTTTTTTTCGTTTAGTAGCGTAAAGAATTTTTCACAAAAATCATAGGGAGATAAGAAAAATGAAAAATGCTGCGACTGGATTCGTCTCTGAATTCAAAGATTTTGCCATGAAGGGCAATGTGGTTGATATGGCTGTTGGTGTTATCATTGGTGCTGCGTTCGGAAAGATTGTCAGTTCTTTGGTTGCCGATATTATCATGCCATTGCTTAGTCTTGTAACGGGCAATGTTGATTTCACACAATTGGCTTATACGCTACGTGAGGCATCTGAAGGTGTTTCTGAAGTCACCATCAATTATGGTCAATTTTTGCAAGTGACCTTTGACTTCCTCATCGTGGCGATGGCGATCTTTATTGTTTTAAAGAAACTCTTCGCGGCGAAGAAAGAAGAGCCAGCACCCGCTAAGCCAGCCCCTGTGACAGAAGATGTTAAATTGCTTCGCGAAATTCGTGATTCTTTGGCAAAAAAGCCAACGCCGAAGAAGAAAAAGTAAAAACTGGCAAAAATAAACGCGTGATCATCTAAGCGTTTATTGGCAGTTTAAAATACCTTTCAAAAGCCCGTTTTTTTAACGGGCTTTTTTATTGGGCCCCAACATGTTTTCTGGCTTAAACCATTGATCAAACTCTTCTGCAGTTAAGAGATTGAGTTTGATAGCCGCGTCTTTCAAGCTGGAGCCGTCTTTATGGGCCTGTTTGGCGATTTTGGCGGCGTTATCATAGCCAACATGTGGGTTGAGGGCGGTAACCAGCATGAGGCTCTCATTCAAGAGTTGATCAATTTTCTTAGTATTTGCTTTAATCCCCTTCACGCAATGATCGGTAAAGCTGATACAGCCATCGGCAAGCAGGCGGATCGATTGCAAGAGATTATAAATCATCACCGGTTTAAAGACATTCAGTTCAAAATGACCATTTGACCCGGCAATCGAAATGGTTGTGTGATTGCCCATCACCTGGGCACAGATCATGGTCAGGGCTTCACACTGCGTCGGGTTAACCTTGCCCGGCATGATGGAGGAGCCGGGTTCATTCGCCGGCAGGGAAATTTCCCCAATGCCACAGCGCGGCCCGGAGCCGAGCAAGCGAATATCATTGGCGATTTTCATCAGGGAGACGGCAATAGTATTGAGGGCACCCGACATCTCAACAATCGCATCATGGGCGGCAAGCGCTTCAAACTTATTCGGGGCGGTTTTGAATTTCAGCTTGGTGATTTGAGACACTTTACGGGCGAAATGTGTGTCAAAACCCTTCACCGCATTGATGCCGGAACCGACGGCCGTTCCGCCTTGCGCCAATTCCATGATCCGGGGTTGCGCGTTTTTAATCCGCTGTATCCCATATTCAATTTGTTTGGCATAGCCAGAGAATTCATCACCGAGCGTTAAGGGCGTGGCGTCTTGCAGATGGGTGCGGCCGATCTTAATGATTGGATCGAATTTTTTGGCCTTTGCGTCGAGGGCTTTATGCAGTTTCTTCAAAGCGGGCAGGAGAGCGTGATGGACCTGTTCCCCGGCTGCGATATGCATCGCGGTGGGGAAGGTATCATTCGATGATTGTCCGCGGTTGACATGATCATTCGGATGAACCGGTTTTTTAGAGCCCTTTTTCCCTTTGAGAATTTCAATCGCGCGATTGGCCAAGACTTCATTGATATTCATATGGCTTTGAGTGCCGGAGCCGGTCTGCCAAACCTTAAGGGGGAAATTGTTATCAAGCTTCCCAGCGATAACCTCATCCGCCGCCTTGACAATTGCATTACCAATTTTCTTTGGAATTTCATGCAAGTCCATATTCACCTGCGCTGCAGCTTTTTTCTGGATGGCGAGAGCGCGGATCAATGGTTGTGGCAAAGTTTCCGTGCCGATTTTGAAATTCTCAAGGCTGCGCTGGGTTTGTGCCCCCCAATAGCTGTCAGCCGGAACAGGGATCGAGCCAATGGAATCGGATTCAAGGCGAGTTTTTATCGGTTTGATTTTTTTTGGCATGGCAACTCTCTGAATAGATAAGCGATGATGTTTTATACGATACCAGAGATTAGAATTGAGTAAAGATCAGAGCTTTTGAACGATAAAATCGTTACTAAGATTTGGGGCTGGCGTAGATGTTTATGATTGATTGTGTAATTTTACCCAAAATTTG
>CAZBXD010000033.1:0-10991 GCA_964496065.1 uncultured Bdellovibrionales bacterium | reverse complement strand
ATTACAACAATATCTTTTGTACGTGGGGTTTCTTTAATTTTTTTGAGAACATCACGACCATCAATTCCTCGCATGTTGAGGTCAAGTAGAATATATTTGGGTAAATCACTCTTGCCACTTTGGTCTAAGTATTTAAGCGCATCATCTCCGTTGTCATAAAAGGTGATTGGATTTTTAATCCCCACTTCCTGAAAGGCTCGCATGAGCATGTTGTAATCCTGCTCGTTGTCTTCGACAATCATAATTGTCCCTAAATCTGATCCCGCCATGGTTATCTCCCATTTTTATTCTAATGTAAAAAAGAATGTCGTTCCGACCCCTTCTTTGCTTTCAAGCCAAATTCGACCATTATGCATTTCCACAATTTTTTTTATAACGGCTAAACCGATCCCGGTACCGCCTCCATAGTCAAGCCTACCATGAAGTCGTTTAAATAGTTTAAAAATTTTATTTTGATGAATTTCTTTAATACCAATGCCATTATCTTTAACAAAAAATACTGTTTTTCCACCATCTTCAAAGGATCCAATCTCGATGATTTTTTCTTCAGATTCATTATATTTAATACCATTGACGATTAAATTTCTAAAAATTTCCCCGATACGGGTTGGATGACAAACAATTGTAGGAAGTGGGTCATGTCGGACTTCAGCATTAGCTTGTTCAAGCCGTGCTTGCAGGCCACCAATTTCATTTTGGATGACTTGGTTGAGGTTGGTTTCAACAAATTCACCCGTTATTTGACCAATTTCTGACAGCAAGAGGAGTTCACTAACCATCTGCCCCATACGCCAAGAGACAGCGAGTACTTTTTCAAGGGATTCTCTAATACCCTTATTCAGATCAGGGTGATCATAAAGGATCATCTCAGCATAATTGTGAATACTACGAATAGGTTCCTTGAGGTCATGGGCGGCTGTATGGGCAAACTCTTCCAAGGCTTGGTTGCTGTGCTCTAAATTGATATTACGAATTTCAAGTTGTGCTGAATAATCTTTAATTTGTTCCTCAAAAACTCGGCGTTGTGTAATGTCACGTGCTACACCCAAAAGATATTGGCTACCATCTGGTTGGGTAAAAGCAATTTTTTTAGTAGTGTAAGCGCGTGTAATTCCTTGGCTGTTCGTAATAGACTCTTCGGTTTCATCTTCGCCAATCATAAAAACAACTTCATCCCGCTCTTTAAAAGCTTTGGCTTCTTTTTCCGGAAACTTTTCAAAAGTTGTAGTCCCAATTAGGGTCTCTGGTGGATTGTCATATAAGGACCAAAAGGCTTTATTTCCCAAAATAAGCTTCGATTGACGATCTTTGACAAAAATAAGATCAGGCACGTAGTCAATAATTGTTTTAAGGAAATTTCGAGATTCTTTAATATCTTTTGCATATTGAACTTGTTCGGTAAGATCTTGAAAAATGCCATAAAGTGCTTCGACATCTCCTTGGTCATTTAAATGACATCTAAAGCTTGATCGTACATATCTGACCTTACCATCTATGCGAATAAGACGAAGATCAAAAGAATGTTCTTTTTTTCATTAATGGCAGATTCTAGTGCGGCTAAAACTTTTGCGCGATCGTCTGGATGGTAAAAGCGCACCCCATCTTCAAGATTGGGATCAAAATTCTTTGGAGAAACACCATGAATACGATAGATGCCTGATGACCAAAAAATTTTATTGGTTTGCACCACCATACTCCAGTAACCAATATTACCAGTATCATCAATCAGTTCCAAATAGCGTTCTATTTTTTCCATTGATCAAGCGCTTTTTATATAATTATTGGCCTTTTCGTAATAGCGAGAATACCGTTCAGAGACCATATCCATTGTAAAAATAATACAGACATCGATACTATTCCATTGCCTGTCAATATAGGCACCCTCACCAACGTAAGCGCCAACGCGTAAATATCCTTTTAACAGCGGCGGCAGCTGGCTAAATACTTTCTTGGGATCAATTTCTTCATGCGGGCGGATATCCATGGCGATATAATTTTCTTCCAATGCTTTGGTGCGCAAAGCTGGTGGGGCGAGATGATAATGGTAAAGATAGGAGAGTTGATCCCGAATAGCATCAACATCATTACCAGGAAAGCTCGCACATCCAAAACAAAGTTTAATATCGTGGTGCGCGATATATGCGGCAATACCTTGCCATAAAAGATTTAAGACAGGTCGAGTTCGATAGGGCTCTTCGACACATGAACGTCCCAATTCTAAAATTTCACCTGGATAGTCAATGAGGCGTGAGATATCGTATTCATGACTTGAATAAAATCTCCCTACTTTTTGAGCAGCATCGCGGCGAATAAGCCGATATGTCCCGACAATAGCCTCTTTTTTATCATTGAGGGCGTTATCAATGACAAGAAGATGATCACAGTGAGGGTCATATTCATCGAAATCACGCTCTTTTTCGGTCATTTCTGGAGTCGTTTTCGCCCCCATTTCTTTATAAAAAACACGATACCGTAGAGCTTGCGCTGCCTCAATATCTAGAGGTGTTTGAGCAATTCTAACTTCAAGACTATCCGAGCGAACCCCCTCAATAAGAGGATTAATTTTTCCGTCAGATGTGTCAGAAGACATAAGATAGTCCTAACTTGGAGAAAAAATTACTTAGCCATAGATGCAAGTAATTGTGATGTTTCGTCGGCGTTATCAACCGCAACCATACCAGTAACATGATAGCCACAATCGACGTGAAGGGTTTCACCCGTTACTCCGGAACCAAGATCGGAAAGAAGATAAAGGCCACTTTTCCCGACTTCAATTTGAGTTACATTTCGGCGCAATGGCGCATTTAACTCATTCCATTTTAAAATAAAACGAAAATCGCCAATCCCACTAGCTGCCAAGGTTTTAATAGGACCGGCAGAAATACTGTTCACACGGATATTATCTTTACCAAGGTCCTCAGCAAGATATTTAACGCTACATTCCAATGCAGCTTTAGCAACACCCATAACATTATAATGTGGCATAACTTGTTCAGCACCATAATAGGTTAAGGTCACCATGCTTCCTCCTTCATTCATCATCATCGCTGCACGTTTTGCAACGGCGGTGAAGGAATATACAGAAATATCCATTGTTCGCAGGAAGTTATCCCGAGTTGTATCAACATAACGACCATCTAGCTCATCTTTATCAGAAAAGGCGATAGCGTGAACAAGAAAGTCAATTTTGCCCCACTTTTCTTCCAGAGTTTTGAAGGCTTCATCAACACTGTCCATATCTGTGACATCACACGGCATAAGCGTGTTGACCCCAATGCTCTCGGCTAGCGGTTGAACACGTTTTAGAAGAGCGGCTCCTTGGTAGGTAAAAGCGATCTCAGCTCCCGCTTCGTTCAAAGCAGAAGCAATGCCCCAAGCAATGGATCGATCATTGGCCACCCCCATGATTAACCCTTTTTTACCAACCATCAAACCATTTGTAGAGGTCATAGTTATATCCCTTTTAGGTATTATTATTTTTTGGACTATTGGCTAACAATGTTCCATGTACCGTCATTGTTTTGGCATGCGATACCTACACCCGTTTCAGCTTGACCGTCAATAATGATGGTTTGCTCATATTCACGGCATGTACGATTGTCGCCTGTACGCCCTTCGCGTTGTGGTGTATACGAACCGCGGTTACCACTTTCTGGGTTTGTCCAGGTAATTGTCTCACCAACTGGCGCTGTGTGCGCTTGTTGCCAAGCACGTTGTGCATACATTTCATCTGCACGATCTAGTGAGGCACCGATCGAACTACCAACGAGGGCACCAAGAAGTGTGCCAGCGCCGACAGCAACCATTTGCCCTTTCCCACCACCGATATTAGAACCAAGGACACCACCAATAACAGCGCCACTAACAGCACCGATATCTTTTTTCTTAATTTCTGGGGTTGTGCCTGTGTTTGCAGCACAAGCCGTCAGCATTGTTGTAATAAGAGATAAGGCGATCATTTTTTTCAACATAGTAAACTCCTAAAAGGGTATGAGATTATAATAATAAGATAGTTCCGCAATGAATATGACTGCATAAGAAATTCTTCCCTATTTATGGGCGATTGCACTAAAAAGATCAAGGCGTTTTCACTGCAGACTCTTTTCTTTTCCTCCAAAATGCTGTAAAAAAATATGACGATATCTTTCAAAAGGACCGTTCTAGGGACTAATTTATAAAATAACAAGGAAAATTCAATGCGTTATGTCGGGATTGTTTTAGGCTTAACAGGAGCATTATTAACGGGTGTTGCACAAGCACAGCTTTATGGCGATGAAAATCAAGTGACGGGTCAAGAATATCTTCCAATTGATATTGACCTAACCCTTGGTGTTGGTGTTGCTTGGGGGCCAGAATATAATGGCGGTGGTGATTATGAAGCCATCCTTTCTCCCCTGTTTAGCTTAGAATATAAGGATGCCATTTTTGCTAATCTGACAGCTGATCGGACTTATGATGCGGTATTTGCCGATCGGCCACATGGGATTGGGTTTAACCTTATCAAGGCCGATCAAAACGGTTTTTCTGTTGGTGTGTCTCTTCTGCCTGAATTTGGCCGCGATGATAGTGATGCGTCTCGTTTAAGCGGTATTGGGGATATTGATTGGACGACCCTTCTGGGTGGTTATGTTCAATATAATCATGGACCTTATTTTGCCCTTGCACAGCTTCATCAAGATGTTCTTGATGAGCATGACGGGTATAAAGGGGAATTAGCCATTGGTGGAACCCATTTATTTACACGTCAAACGCGCGGTACAATTAAGGGTTTTCTTAGCTATGGTAGTGACGATTATAACCAAACCTATTTTGGAATTACGGCGGCACAAAATGCTGCTTCGGCTTTGAGCTTACCAGTTTATACTGCGGAGTCTGGTTTTAACGAAGTTGGGATCGCTGGTAATTTGACCTATGCGGTAACTCCGGGTACTTTTATTCGTGGCTTTGCGGAATGGAAGAATTTGATCGGTGATGCAGCAGATTCGCCAGTAGTTGAGGATGAAAGTCAATTTTTGATTGGGACAACGGTTGGTTACCGTTTTTAATATTCTAAATGCTTAATCGCTGTGATCCCTTCCATATTATTGGATAGACGCCAGTTTTCATACTCGTCAATTTCATCAATGGAGACAGCCATCGCGCGCTCATTCGCATGAATCATTGTATCAGAGTCAATAACCATCGCAACATGATCAGGGAAGAAGATAAGATCTCCTGGGTGTGCATGATCGCGTCTGACAGCCTTGCCAAGGGCAATTTCTTGTGTGTCACAATGACGTGGGGCTGGAATGCCACAGGCTATAACAACCAATTGAACAAGGGCAGAATGATCAACCCCTTGTGCCGTCCTACCTCCCCAAAGATAAGGAACACCTAAAAAACGAAAGGCTTCTGCCACAGGATCAGAGAGCTTCTGCTCTAAGGACACGAGATGATCAGTTAAAATATAGCCACCGTGATGAAGGCTTGCCCAGCGATCGTTGATTTTGGTTGTTTCAACAAGAGAGCCAAAGCTGAGCGTCATCATTGGCGTGGTTTTAATATCTGGTTTTGGATAAATGAACGTCGCAATATTAGAAACACGGTGATTAGGTTTCGCGGTTTTTTCTTTTAGATCAGTAGAAGACACATAGCCAACATAGCCGTCGGTCATCGATTGGCCCCAGGCCCAGCCTTCTTTATCTTCCAGGACATCAAACCATTCACCGTATAAAATCTGGCTTTCAATCGGACCTTGGTCATTTGGGCTACGATAGAGATTAAGGTAAGGGGCGATCACACTGTGGCGCAAAGGTTTTTTATATGCGGTGGCGTTAACACTGCCTTTTAAATGCTCTGCAGCTAAATCATGGCGTGCTAGAGTCGTTCGGTGGTCATTCGTTATTCCAGAAAAAAACATGGCAAGTCCGGCCATCATACCCTCGTCTTTTCTTCGTTCATTTACTATGAAGAGGTTTCCCCTCCACACAATTCCTAGAAAACGTTCACAGCTAGAACGAATCCAAGAAGCACACAAATGAATCCTACACCACGAACGATGACAGAGAGGTTAATGGACTCCAAAAAAGTCTCAAAACCAATTCCAATAATATTAAAGATTAAGCCACTCAAACCAAATCCGAGCCAAAATGAAACAAGGTCACCACTGGTAGCGTTTTCTCCCTCAATTGTGTGAGTGAAGCCCAAACCAAGGCCAGCAAAAACCGCCAAAGCGAGGGCAAGATAGGCCGGAAAGGTTAGCTGCATACCAACGATAAGCCCAATCGCCATAGCCAAAACAACGCCAGTGACGCCATTTGCTGTCATATCTGGAACAAATTGATTTTCAGAAAAGGTCAGGTCAGGATGCCATTCCGGGTGAAAGGCGGTGATAAAGGCGGCGGTGACAACACTGACCAAAAGAACAATCGGTACAGCCCATATAGTAGACAGCTTTCCAGTTTGTTGTCCGGTCCAAAGGCCAAAACAAAACATAATCAACATAAACACTGGTTGAAACAAGGGCATCAGCATGCCACGAAGGAAAGGCCGGCTTGTGGTATTTTGGGTGAGGACGTCACGCGCTTGTCTAAGGTCTTCGATAAAAGGTGAGCTGATCCCTGGGCCAGTGCTGGCTGGATCTTGTCCAACCGTTGTTGAGGCGTCAACGACGGTCTCCTGAGCAAAAGCGGCCTGATCCGGAAATAATACAGCCAGACCAACCATCAGGCAGATAACAATAAGGAACAGATTTTTATAAGACATGAGATCCCCCTCAGATATCTCTTATAATGTATAGGTTTACCGGAGATTAACGTCAATGATTTATCATAAAACTATCAAACAATGATGTGTGAGGAAATATCATGTCTGACAGAAAAGATCGTTTAAGAGAGCAAGCAAAGGCTTTTGAACAAAGTGTGAGCGATGAAACGCGCCAAAAACTCTTCAAAGCCATGCAGGCCGGCTCAGCGAAGAAAAAAGTCACCGATGCTGCCAAAAGCGACAGCATGGATCATGATCAACTGCTGGCAACGCTTCGTGGCATGATGGATGATAAATAAGGGTTACTTCGCCGGTGCGATGACCATGATGACCTGACGACCTTCGAATTTAGGCTCATTCTCAACCTTGATTTTATCGCCAAGCTCTTCACGGATACCGTTAAGAACGTCCATCCCCAATTCTTTATGCGCCATTTCACGGCCACGGAAACGCAGGGTAACTTTGACCTTATCACCATTATCAAGGAATTTATGGACGCTGCGCATCTTCACTTCCAAGTCGTGAGTATCGATATTCGGGCGGATTTTAATCTCCTTCACCTCGACCACTTTTTGCTTTTTCTTGGCTTCATTGGCCTTTTTCTGTTGCATATATTTATATTTCCCGTAGTCGAGAATTTTGCAAACAGGCGGCTCAGCATTCGGGGATACCTCAACCAGATCAAGGCCGGCATCATAGGCTTTGTTAATTGCATCTTGAACAGAAAGAACACCAATCATTTCTCCATCTGGGCCAACAACCCTTACTTTCGGTGCAGTAATGTCTTCGTTGACCCGTGTCTTATCTACCTTGGCGATTGATGACTCTCCTCTTTTTAGTTGCAATCATATGGTGGAAGCATTTTATAGCGGATTTTTACCATAGATCAAGCACAGGATGTGCCTTAGAGGGTATTTTTTCGAAAAAAATGGCGGTGTGCTTTTAAGGGCACAGCCGCCTATGAAGTTTAAGAGAGGAGGGTTTGGGTGATGCCGGCCCCAATATTGTCAAGGCTTACGGCGTCAACATGGCTAGCATCAAACAGCGTTATAATATCATCAGTTTGAATATAATGTGTGTAATAGCTGTAGGGGGCAGTGTTTGAGACAGCGATCCCTGCACCTTGCACGGTTGTTGTGCCAGTTTGATAAGGGTTTTGTTGAATTTCAACAATGGTAAACGGTGTTTGTTCAAATTGTGGGATCGTATTTAAACCATCAACTAAGCTTTTAATATTAGCCTCATAGGCGGTGTAATTGCTTTCCACCGATGTGTCTGATTCGCCTTGATACCAGATAAAGCTAACAGGGTTTACGTCATACCCATCATCTTCCAAGGTTTGAATCGCATTGGTGATGGCTTCTTTGAGCGTATCAAAATCACCGGTCCCGGGAAGCCATTGAGTAATGCTTGTGCTATCCACCGCATATTTCACAAGAGACAGTGTGTCAGCGGTATTATCAGTATAAGTTTTGGCAAAATTCATCTCAACACCGAGACTTGAACTATCAAACGCATCATTATTGCTGCCAGCTACTAGGGTTGACCAACTGAAATTGGTCCGATCAAAAATCTCTGCATTCGCAACGGTGGCTTGCGTGTTAAAGATACTTTCTGAAATGAGACCGCGCCCCTTGGCATTACTTTGTCCTGCAAGAACTGCCAAATCACGTTGGCCATATTTTGTTAGTGTGATATCCCCTTGTTTTTCCCAATCATTGAGGATGGCGTTTTCTTCACGTTTGGTCAGGCGGCGGGAGAAGATCGCACATTTTTTCAGGATGAATTTTGGGGCGAAAACCCCGCCGGTCGCCAATTTCCCAAAGAAAAGTGGACCGGAGCTATCTCCTGTACTGACGCTGCTGAGGGTGTTGCCTTTAAAATCTGTGGTGCCATTGCTGCGGATTACCGCGTCATTCATCGCCCCATCTTTTAAGGTCATATGGATACTCAAAATCCGATCTTGATTTTTGGGCATGGAATTAGTGCTGCCATAACTGCTAAGAACCAGGCTTGTCCCATTACGGACCGTATGACGATAGCGTTGTGTGTCGTTGTAGTAATAAAGGTTCATGCCAATGCCGGATGTAGAAGGGGAAGAGGTCGAGAGAAGCGCGCCAACGGAAGCGTAGTCATTGTTGATTTTAAACATGACCAAGACAGTGCATCCCGTCCCGTCATGGAGGAAATTCCAATCCCCAATATCGCCCGCCTTCATTTGGTCAAAAGCCATATTGGAAAATTGTAAGCCCATTTCACTAGCATCATAGGTGGGAAACACCGTTTCATTTTCGGCGCCAATTTTTGTCATATCCCGACCTTTGCCAGAGAGGTCTGTGACCTTTGAAACATTAAGGCCACTATCATAGCTCAAGGTTTCTTCGCGCGAAAGATCGATCCAGAATTCACAATTCGGGATAGCGGCAATATTAAGGCCCTTTTTGTTTCGGCGTGTGCGACCAACCCCAAAGGTTTTTAAGCCCATTATTCTTTCTCCGAAATATAAAGCGTACAATCACTCGTCACCCGTAAAGCGGCAATATGCGTGTATTGTTGAGATTTGCCACCACCTATGGCGATATCCATATAGGTGTCGGCTGGAATAAAGTGATCATTGGAAGTTGCGGCGATGCTATTATCGCCCAGCGCAATAAATGTGTCGCCGGTTGCGTAAATACCAATCACGCGTGTCTCATTGTCAAAGGCGGTTGTATTGCGCGCTGACACGCCAGATACAGAAATAGTATGTGCGCCGCCATCCTTAAAGCCGAGTGCCATAATGGCGTTATTATCCCCATCGCGGGGGAGCAATGTTGTCATGGTTGTCTCCTTTATATATTGAAAAATACAATAAAAAAACCGGCAGGCTGGCCGGTTTCAAACCCATTTTGGGTGTTTTCAAGAATGATGTTAACAAATGTTAGGAAAATTGTCAAGGATTAAAGTCCTAATATATAAGCTTGCTGATTTGTCAGAGGCTTTGTATGGTTTGGTTTGAGAGGAATAAATATATGGATTTAATCAAACCAAAAGCACTGAAAAAAGGCGATACAATTGGGGTGTTTGCACCAAGTAGTATAGCGGATAAAGAGAGTATAGATCGGGCAAAAAAATATCTTATTGCCCAAGGGTATAAGGTAAAAATTCATCCACAAACCTTTGCTCAAAACGGCAACCACGCCGGAACGGATCAGCAAAAAATAGGTGCAATCCATGATCTCTTCCAAGATAGGGAGGTCGATGCGATCTTTTGTGCGCGCGGTGGAAATGGTCTTTTGCAATATATTGATCAGCTTAATTATGAGCTTATTCGGTTGCATCCGAAAGCTGTTATTGGTTTTAGTGATGTGACCGTATTGCATCACGCTCTATTGAATAAAGCAGGTTTGGTATCTTTTCATGGGCCGATTTTCCAATATATGCGTGAAGAAATATGTGCAGAAAGTACCGAGAACTGCCTTAATTTACTCAATGGGGTATATCAGGAAAATCTTTTAGCTTTACAGAACGAAAATCAGCCTTTGACCATTATTTCTAAGGGAGTTGCCGAAGGACAATTGGTGGGGGGAAACTTAACACTCTTATCAGAATTGACTAAGACATCCGATTTTAAGCCACAATTTTCGGGTAATATTGTCTTTTTTGAAGATACAGAAGATTATGCATACAAACATGATCGTCAATTAGCAGGCCTTTTCTTAAATGAAGCCTTTCGCCAAATGCACGGTCTTATCGTAGGAGTCACTAAAATTGACCCCGATGACCAAGATGATTGCCCTAAACATCCGCGGCATTCTTGGGAGGAGATATTGAATTATTACTTGAGTAAATATCACCTCAATATTCCTGTTGTTGTGAATGCGCCGATTACTCACGGCCAGCCTAATCAAATTATCCCACAGGGTATTAAGTCTGAGCTGATTGCTGACGGCGAACCATCCCTTAGATTAACAGAAAGCCCTTTTCATCTGTGATAAAGCATGCTAAGAATCGACGCCATTGTGCGGGTGTAGCTTAGTGGTAAAGCCCTAGCCTTCCAAGCTAGTCACGAGGGTTCGATTCCCTTCACCCGCTCCACTTTAAAAAAGCTCTTGATGTAGACGGCGTTTTCGCCTAAACAAAAGGGCAGCTTAAGGCGGCGCGGCCGCTTTTATTTGTTTATAATATATAATGTTCAAGACGGAGTATAAAAAAGATGTCTAGAGAGAAGTTTGAGCGTACGAAGCCGCATGCGAATATAGGGACGA
>CAZBXD010000032.1:0-13255 GCA_964496065.1 uncultured Bdellovibrionales bacterium | reverse complement strand
GCCGATTCTTTGCGTGATGCATCTGGTTTAATGTGGCGAACCGATCGGCAATGTTTTTTAAGGTCATCAAGTAGTTCTTTTTCAGCGCCACCTTGGAAAACCTTGGCAATGAAAGTGCCGTGTTCATTGAGAACTTGTTTAGCAAAATCCCAGGTCAATTCAACAAGATGCATAATACGCAAATGATCTGTTTGTTGGTGACCAGTTGTATTCGGAGCGATATCTGACATTACAACATCAGCCTTTCGTCCATCCATAATACGAATTAGCGTATCAGGGGCATCATGATCGTTAAAATCTTTTTGTAAAATCACAGCGCCAGGTAAATCGTCCATTTCTAGAATATCAAGTCCGATAATTAACCCATCAGTTTTTTCTGGATTAACCCGTTGTACAGCGAGTTGGGTCCATCCTCCGGGGGCAGATCCCAGATCAATAACAACCTTACCTGGTTTAAGAAACTTAAGTTTATCATCTATTTGCATCAATTTAAAAACAGCACGAGAGCGAAAACCTTGTTTTTGAGCTTCGGCTACATAAGGGTCATTCAGTTGTCGTTGCAGCCAGCGTGTTGAGCCTTTTTTTCGACGTTTTGCAGTCTTGACACGCGTGGTTTTACCGCGACCCGTTGTATAATTTGTTGGTGGTTTTTTTGACATTCGTTTGCTTTTATCCTTACAGTGGTAATCGTACCACAGCTTTTAAGCCCCCATAATCACTTTTTTCAAGACGAATATCGCCGCCATGACTTATTGCAATGTCGCGTGCAATGGAGAGACCAAGTCCAACGCCACCTTCATCAATATTACGAGATTCATCAAGACGAAAAAATGGCTTAAAGACATCATCAAATTTTTCTTCAGGAATACCAGGGCCATCATCCTCAATCCAAATTTCGAGGGCATTTGGAAGTGTGTTGATACTAATCCAAGATTTAGAGGCATATTTACCGGCATTGGCAATCAAATTATCGAGTAATCGTCGGATGGCGTTTTCACGAACCCGGATGTGATGGACGGCATTTGTTTTATTAAATTCGATAGTTTGTCCGCGTCTTTTGGCGTCAACAACGCAAGAGTTTAAAAGGTCATGAATTTGAACAGCGATGGTTTCTTCTTCGTCATCGCCACGCGCGAAGGCGAGATAGCCATCAATCATGTGCTCCATCGCTGCAATATCTTCCTTCATTGCTTTGATATCCTCACTCTCACCGAGCAAAGCGAGCTGTAATTTTAGTCGGGTTAACGGGGTGCGCAAATCATGGGAAACCCCAGCAAGCATATCAGTTCGTTGGCGGACTTGGCGCTTAATACGTTCTCGCATTACAAGGAATGCGTTGGCTGCTTGACGGACTTCGCGCGCCCCTTCTGGTTTGAAGCGATTAACATCTTCGCCTTTTCCAAGTTTCTCGGCAGCGATGACTAAACGGCGAACAGGACGTACCTGATTACGCATAAAAATAATTGCAATCGCCATCAGAAAAAATCCACCGCCAATCATGGCTAAGAGAAAGATATAAGTCGTCGATGAAAAAATGCGCTTCTCAGGAATTTCAAAAAGAAAAACCTGATTATCAATTTCTATGGCAACATAAATAAAGTCACGATTATTGTATTTTTTTGGCCAGACAGAAATCGGGTAACTAATTCTTTGGTCTATGGCGTTCGAGAGCTTCGAAACGATACTAAATTTTGGTACCCAGCTATTAAGATGAACAGCTTTTTTTGATATTTCTTTGACCCTGAAGTCAAAATTCTTTTGGGCTCTTTCTGCGATATAATCGATTGTGCTGCCTTCCGGTCTGTTCTTGATTTCATAGATAACACTAGTAATTTCTCCAGCCAAAGAATTCATCAACCGTTCCGTCGTCGTACTCCAATGCCGATCAAAAAAGACAACCGTAGCAATGGTCATCGTTAGTAAAATTGGTAAAACAATAATCAAGAGTGAGCGGCCAAAAAGACTGCGTGGCATTATTTTTTTATAGAGATGTTTCATAAAATACATGGCTTACACTCTTTGGTCAGGCCGTAGAACATACCCTTCACCGCGAACAGTTTGCAGATAGCGGGGCCGTTTAGGATCTGGTTCAATTTTTCGTCGTAGTCGGGTTACCTGAACATCAACAGTTCTCTCATTCCCGTTGATTCCACTATCCATTAAAAGCTGTTCCCGTGAGACGGTTTCACCTACATTTTTTACAAGCGTTTTTAACAGCTGGCTCTCAACAGACGTTAGCGTAATAATCTCTTCTCCATTCATTAGGACGTTGTGCTGAAGGTCAAAACATAAATTTCCAAAATAGATGTCTTTGATCTCCTGAGGGTTTGGTTGCCGGCGAAGTATAGCCTGGATTCTCAGGAGAAGTTCACGTGGTTCAAACGGTTTAACCAGATAATCATCGGCCCCAGTTTCAAGGCCGGTAATCCGATCCTGTGCCTCTCCTTTTGCGGTTAAGAGAAGAATAGGGGTTTTAAATCCATCATCAATTAAATGCTTAGTAAGAGAAAATCCATCCTCACCCGGCATCATGACATCACAAACGACAAGATCATAAGCAAAATAATCAAGTTTTTCACGCGCCTCTTTGGCATTTGCGGCCATATTAACGATCATGTCTTGTTGCGAAAGATAGCGATGCAAGAGTTTACGAATACGCTGATCATCATCGACAACAAGAATATGCGGATTATTGAGTGGATATGTTCTCATGTGGGGTATTTTTGCTTATTCCGAGCGGGAAGTCGAATCAAAAAAAATCGCCCAGCAATGGGCGATTTATATTTTTTAAGAGATACTATACCTTATGCAAGCTCAGCAATTTTTGCATTTTGTGCAGCTTGTTGAGCTTTTGCCCCTTCCGGATCACGAAGAACATAGCCCCGGCCCCAGACCGTTTCAATATAGTTACTACCATCTGTTGCATTGGCCAATTTTTTACGCAGCTTACAGATAAAGACATCGATAATCTTCACTTCTGGTTCGTCCATACCGCCATACAGATGGTTGAGGAACATTTCCTTCGTTAGGGTGGTGCCCTTACGCAAAGAAAGGAGCTCCAAAATACCGTATTCCTTACCCGTCAGGTGGAGTGGCTTGCCATCGACTTCAACGGTACGCGCATCGAGGTTAACAGCCAGACGACCGGTTGTGATGATACTTTGAGCATGGCCTTTTGATCGGCGAACAATCGCTTGAATCCGGGCCAAAAGCTCACGTTTATCAAAAGGTTTTGTCAGATAATCATCAGCGCCAAAGCCAAGACCCTTAATTTTACTATCTAGCTCAGTTAAGCCAGAAAGAATTAAAATTGGGGTTTCAACTCGGGCATCACGTAAACGGCGCAACACTTCATAGCCGTCAATATCAGGTAACATGATGTCGAGAATAATAATATCATAGTCGTAGAGTTTACCGATTTCCAATCCGTCTTCACCAAGATCGGTTGAATCAACGATAAAACTCTCACTTTTAAGCATGAGTTCGATACTTTTTGCAGTGGAGGTATCGTCTTCAACAAGTAAAACGCGCATGAGAGAGGTTCCTGTTAATAAAGGTTAACGTTAACTATTATTAACACAGATAAACCTTTAATGAAAGGTTAAGATTTTAACTTTTTAATAGAGGGGCGTTAAGAGGGCTTTAAGACCCTAGAGGTGACAATAGACACAACACCTGTTTTGAGGGGTTTTAAACCAAAAATGAACGATATTCTGGATACGCTAAGCCTTGAAATTGAACGAGTTGACGGGGTTACGCATTTTGGGCGTGTGTCGGCTGTATCCGGTATGCTGGTTGAAGTAAGTGGGTTAACAAAAACCATCTCAATCGGTGGGCGATGTCACCTGAAAAATACCCTGAATGAGGTTATTCCCTGTGAAGTTGTTGGTTTTCGTGATGGCAAAGCGCTTTTAATGCCGTTTGGGAAGCTCGAGGGTGTCGGGCTTGGTTGTAAGGTTGATGTCATTGGCGGACAACCAGCGGTTTACCCAAGTGAGGCTTGGCTTGGGCGCGTTGTCGATGCCATGGGTAATCCAATTGACGGTAAGGGGCCTTTACCACAGGGTCAATTCCCGATTCCGATGCAAAATAGCCCACCACCGCCACATGCCCGGCAACGGATGGGGGAAAAAATAGATCTTGGGGTGCGAGCGGTCAACACATTCCTCACCACTTGTGCGGGGCAGCGCATGGGGATTTTCTCCGGCTCCGGGGTGGGGAAATCGATCCTGATGTCGATGCTCGCCCGTTATACCAAAAGTGAAGTCGCCGTCATTGGTTTGGTCGGGGAGCGGGGTCGTGAGGTTCAGGAGTTTTTACAGGATGATCTCGGCGAAGAGGGTTTGAAACGATCGATTGTTGTTGTTGCCACCTCCGATCAACCGCCTTTGATGCGCCGCCAAGCTGCGTATACGACGCTGGCGATTTCTGAATATTTCCGGGATCAGGGTAAAGATGTGCTTTGCCTGATGGATAGTGTGACGCGCTTTGCCATGGCACAGCGTGAAATTGGCCTTTCGGCTGGCGAACCGCCAACCTCAAAAGGTTATCCGCCAACAACATTTACTGAACTTGCCAAATTACTGGAACGTGCAGGACCTGGTAAAGAAGGGGCCGGTTCAATCACCGGTCTCTTCTCTGTCCTGGTGGAAGGCGATGATCATAATGAGCCGATCTCTGATGCGGTGCGTGGAATTATTGATGGGCATATTGTGCTTGATCGGGCAATCGCTCAGCGTGCCCGCTATCCAGCGATTAACATCTTGAAAAGTGTTTCAAGGGCAATGCCGCGGTGTAATACTTCTGCCCAGACTGCTTTGATTCAGCGTGCCAAAGATATTATTTCTACCTATGAGGATATGGCAGAACTGATCCGTCTTGGGGCTTATCGTAAAGGCAGTGATCCCAAAGTCGATGAGGCCATTTCTTTGTATGATGGCGTGGAGGCTTTTTTGAATCAAGCGCCGCATGAGCAATCCGCTTTAGAAGATGGTTATCATCAACTCGCACAAATTCTCGGTGTACCCTGGGGTGACGTAAAACCTGAGACGTCAGAAGTAACGCCTGAAGAGGTTTCATAATGGCCGATCTAACCGGACTTATCCGCCTCCGGCGGCATGAATTGGATGAAAAGCGTCGTGAATTAGGTGAACTCAATGCTAAGGTGGAGGCCCTTCATCAACGCCGCCGTGATATTTTAGCCAAGTTAGAAAAAGAAAAAAATTTAGCCGCCGTTGATATTAATGCGGCGCAAGGATTTGGGCAATATCTCAATGGGGCGCTGAATACCTGTCGTGATCTCGATGCGGAGATTGAACGGGTTATGGTTGATGTTGATAAGGCCACAGATGTTGTCCGTGAGGCCTTTATGGAGGTCAAAAAACTTGAGCTTACACAGGAAAACCGTGAGAAAGAGGCAGAAGATCTGATGGCAAAATTGGAAACCGCCGAGCTAGATGAGGCCGGTCTCAATGCCCATCGTCGCCGGGCAGATTGATTTATTTTTTAGTCCAATAGAGTCGTTTATAGCGTGAATAGCTGTATGGTATGATGGCAATATAAGCTAAGCTAAAAAACAGGACTGTTAGCCATGGTTCTGAAACTAATCCAGTGATGATCAGAGCGACGGTGCCGAGGGCTGGAATAACATAGCGTTGTTGAAGTTTAAGGCGTTTGAGTGAAAAGGTTGGTACGCGTGACAATACCAAACAAGCAACAAATCCGACCCAGATAACAATCAGAGTGGCCGGGACATAATCGGCAATCGCATTCTCAAGCTCTAAATTAAGATAAAGTGGAAACAGTGCGAGGATCGCACCGGCTGGGGCGGGAACGCCCTGAAAATATGCTTTCTTCGCGGTGATTTCCGTTGGTTCGACATGCGGTGTTTTTTGTGCATTAAAACGCGCTAAACGCAACGCCATTGCAACACAGAGGAAAAGGGCTGCCGCCCAACCAATGGATCCGGCGGTATTTAAATGCCAAAGATAGAGAATAATCGATGGGGCGACACCAAAGCTGATAAAATCGGACAGGCTATCGAGTTGTGCGCCAAAATCGCTGGTTGCCTTTAGTAGGCGCGCCACGGTGCCATCGACCCCATCAAGGATAGCGGCAAAAAGAATAAGGAGAGCCGCGCCACCCCAGCGACCATCAATACCAAAACGGATAGCCGTTAATCCAGCGCATAAGGCAACAATGGTAATGATATTTGGAATCAGGTAATTCGTACTGAGGCTCTGTTTTCCGGGAGCATCATCGCGCGGAGTGAAGAAAAAATTATCTTCATCAAGCGAATCTAATGGTTTAGATTTCTTGGCCACTGCGCGCTTTTTCTTTTGATTTAAAATTGGCCAGGATCGTTTCACCGCCGATCATGCGTTGCCCTTCAATGACAAGAGGAGAAATCCCTTTAGGCAAATAGATATCAACTCTACTACCAAACCGAATCAGCCCGTAGCGCTCACCTTTTTTAACATCTAACTCCTCTTTGAGGGTGTTAATAATGCGGCGTGCGATAAGGCCAGCAATTTGGACAACACCTATCATATGGCCATTCTTAAGTTCAATCAGAGTTGTTGATCGCTCATTATGCTCACTTGCTTTATCTAGGGAGGCATTAAGAAATCTACCCGGTCGATAAACAAGTTCTTTGATTGTGCCATTCGCGGGAATTCTTTGGACATGAACATCAAAAATATTCAAAAAAATACTGATGCGTGTAACGGGGCCATCTATGTTCGTTGCATCTAATTCCAGTGGTGGGTCACATTCTTCAATTTTGCTAACAACGCCATCGGCTGGACTAACAATGAGGTTTTCTCCATTTGGCACAATACGGACAGGATCACGAAAAAAATAGGCAGTAAAACCAGTAAGTAAAAGCCCAATCCAGAAAAGAAAGCCACTAAATATTCCGAAGAAAGCAGTTACAATTGCAAACAGAGCAATGAAGGGCCAGCCTGCATTATTTATTGGTGGGATGAAATTAATTAAGGCCAAAATAGCATCCTTGCCTTTTCTTAAATACATTTTTAGGAGTGATGTTGTTTCGCTGATATCCATAATGATTATATCCAAATAAAAATCTTTTAAGAAAACGTGGCACATCCTGTTTATAAATACCAGAAAAATCTGTTAAGGTGATTATTTGTGATTAGTAATTTTTTAACAGGTCACGATTCAGAGTTAAATAAAAAGGATAATAATAAAAATGATGACACAAGCTCAGCAGATCTGTGTGTATTGTAGTGCGCGTGATGAAGTAGACCCCGTGTATATGATGGCGGCTCGTAATTTAGGAAAAGAATTAGTCACGCATGGAAAATCTTTGGTTTATGGCGGTGGGTCACATGGTCTTATGGGCGCAATTACAGATGCCGTGATTGAGCATGGCGGGCATGTTACAGGAATTATGCCAGAACATTTGCGTGATGTGGAGAAGATGCATCCCGGTGTACAAAATCTAATCATTGTTGACACAATGCACCAGCGTAAGCAGCGGATGGCAGAAATGGCAGATGCGTTTATTATATTGCCTGGTGGTTTTGGTACGATGGATGAATTTTTTGAAATATTGACCTGGCGTCAACTGAAGCTCCATGACAAACCTATTATCGTTGTCAATATCAATGGTTTTTGGACCCATTTATTAGATTTGGTGCAACATATGGCAGCCGGTAAATTTATTAGCCTTATTGATTTGGATAATTATACAGTGGTCAATACAATTGAAGACGTTTTGCCCACATTGTTAAAAGAACCAGATCCGTGTATTCCAACAAGAACAGAGTTAGCTTAATTTTAAGCGGCTGCTGCGCGTTCCAGCATAAGCTGAAGCTGGTAAGCGGTTTCAAGACAAACGGGTGTGTCATAGCGCTGATGCAGGCAAAAACATTTGTTGCCGACACATTCCCAGCCATGGTTGAGTGGATATCGAATGGCAGTAGCTTCGGTCATAGGCTTTTCCCTCTATAAGCAAGAATTAACATTATGTTAAATAAAAAGCATGGAAAAGTCAAGCAAAATATTTACATAGTATTAATTTTTTAACTGTCATCCTCTTTCTTATTTTCCGGCTTCTTCTTAGATTGAGCAACGATTTGAGCCCAACTTTGGGTGTTATCTGAATTCTCTTCTTTCTTATTTTCAGATTTTGGTTCAGATGTTTTTTTATCAGTTTCCGAGCCTTCTTTATCTTTTGAAACAAGATTCGACCAGCTTATCGTATCTGATGTGTCAGAGCTCTCCTTTTTCTTAGGTTTATCTGCTTTTTTATCAGTGATATTAGACCAACTCACTGGCTGTGACTGGCTGCTTGTTTTTGTTGTTTCGCTATCTTTTTCTGCCGCTTTTTTTGGCTTTTCTTGTTTTTCTGTGTCAGTTTTTTCAGGGTCTTCTTTCGGTGAATCTTCTGTTTTGTTTGGCTTTTCCTCAGCCTTAGATGGTTTTTTAACAATGAGGTTATCAAGTTGATCAGGCTTAATAAGATCCGTATCAACCGCATAGTTCATAAAAGATAAAATACCGGATTCAATGAGGCCGGCTTTGGCTTTGCGCGCTTTGGCAAATCCTTTGGCCAGGGCAGAAATTTCTTTTGAGGTTTCAACAGGTTTATTAGAATTTTCTGCACTCCAGCCTTTTTCTCTGAAGCGCTCAAGAACGGCCTCAACGCCTTGACTAGAGCGGCGGTTATCTGGGTCATGATGGGGTATCGCAATAAATTTATTGACGCGGAGCGATTTAATGCCAGATGGGTTTGAATAGAAAATCCGACCTTTAATAACGACATCACCAAAACTGAGGATGGCCTCACCTTCACGAAAACTTTTGAGCTCACCATAGCTGGCTTTTGCTTTTGAGACGAGGCTGACCTGATCCCCTTCACCATAGCTACTGCCAATAATGCCTTTGTCTTTTTTCTGACTACTGGCTTCAAGAACTTTGGCTTCACCAATGGTTTTTTCAAAAAATTCCCGGGTTTGGGTTGGATCTTCTAATTTACCGAAGATTTTCAGATTACAGTTACCGGTGATTGAACGCGCTTCTTCCTTAACCCGTTTTTCCAGAGCTGGCATATCTTGGGCAGCAAAAACCAGACAAAAACCAAGGGAACGGGCCTGGGCAGCCATGACCGCCATGCCTTGAGTTGTATAATAGCCAACCTCATCAAATACCGCCATAAACGGAGTGGGTGCGCGCGTTGGTTTATTTTCAATCGCTTGCGCGGTATCGCCTTCGACCTGTGAGCCAAGGGTTGATCCCATCATCCCCTTCAACATGGAACCTAAAATTTTACCTAGATTGGCGGTCTCATCAGCCGATTTTTCCAAAGCGGGGATCAACACCACCAGAATACGCCGATTCAGGACAACATCTGTCATATCAATATCGGCGGAAGCTTGTTCAAAAATATAGCCGTAGTCATCGGCGAGAGATTGCAATTGTCGGGTAAATTGCATGGCAAGATAGCCATGTTGTTGATAAATTGTTGATAAATCCTGTTGTGAAGATCCTGGGCCGGTTTTTTCTGTCCCATCATCGTTAAAGGCTGTATCCATATAGCCGGGTAGTGTATCAAGATAACCGCGCAACCCTCGACGCAGTCGTTCTGGAATATCGGTATCACGCGACAATCGAATAACATTTTTGAAAATGAGAGAATCCCGCAAGGCGGTGATGTTTAATTCTTTTTCTTGATTATTTCTCTGCCATGTGAGAACGGGCATGAGAGCCGCCATCAGGGCAACCGCGCGATCCTTCCACATGGCATTATCACCTTGCACCTCTGGCATCAAAGACACCATAAGGTTGGTCAGATAAGAAGCGGAACCACTTGAAAAGGGATTAATCGTGTTGGAGGGGACAATATTATCGGTATTCCCCGTCATATAGTTCAGGACAAGGAGGTCGTCATCCCGGCCAAAGCGTCGGGCGAGAGAAGACAGAGAACTCCATAAATCAGTATCCGCCTTACCATCGATATAGATAAAACCAGAACCCCAGCCCAAGGCGTTGGAGACCAGAGATTTCAAGCCTTCCGTTTTACCAGCGCCGGTTGTCCCAAGATAAAGAATATGGGTCCGGGCGTCCGAATTGGTAAACCAAATTTCTTCTTTAGTTTTGGCTTCATTGCCGAGATAGAGGATGCCTTCAGCTTTTTGTGGCGTACCACTACCAGGTGCCTTGTTATTAGGATCAATCTGCCCGGATGTCATAGGCATCTTAAATGGCAGGCTATAATTCGGTTTTAAAAGCCAAATAAAATAAAATGTGAAGAAAATAAGAATGATATCGGCAAAAAATGTAAACCAAGGGTGAAAATAAACCCCAAAGGCAAAAGTCGCAAATAAGGTTCCCGAAATATCGCCGCGCCGCAAATCTTCCGACATCTTAACGATAAAATCGCGTGGATCCTTAAGCGTATCCCTTTCTTTGGTTGCGTATTTTTTATAATCAAGCGCCATGGCTGCGTTATTTATTCTCCAGCACCTTCAAAAAGACGATCAACATCAATGGGTACCCCTGTTCTAAGGCGTCCGTTTTCATCGAGAAGTTGTTGGTTATTTTGAGTATTGGCAACATTAATCGGTGTTGGTGTTGGTGTCCCAAGAAGGATTGACGCAAGCCATAACAGAATGATAAGACCACCCCCCCATTTTAAAACGCGCCCTAAAAATCGTCCTGAAAAAAAAGTGTTAACAGAGTCGCCTGGCATTTGGGTTCTAATTAGGGCATTAAGACTTGTCGCAAGGGCTTTTTCAGCATCCTCTTTTTTGTGAAATCCCGCGATTGCCTTGGTCACACCGTTGATATCGCGTGTAGCCAAAACAAAAATATTATCCTTTTCATCAATTTCGATTGAGGTTTCTGATAACGTATCCAAACCCATTCGCCAAACACAGGGTTTGATTGCTGTTGGGAGATACAGGATAAGAGCGCCTTGTTTAACCTCTGCCTTAGTTTGATTTTTTGTTTGTAATGTGAGCATTGTTTTTTCCTTATGTTGCTATGACTTAACCGGGTGCTCTGGCACCGGATCCACGCGTTTCAGCACGATAATCCCGCGGTGGGATTGGTCTGGTGGCATTGGTGCCAGTATACCCATTTTTTTTTAAATAGTCAGTTAGCCCTTGAATGGCGGGTTGAACCTTTGGATTTGGGATCGGTTTATTTGCTGATTTTTCAGCTCGGTAATGCGCTATTCCCGCAGCAGCCTCAATATGAATGGCCCCGCGCCCAAGATTGTTTAGTGGATACCAAATATTGCGGTCAACAGCCCTGAGCCAGAGGAATTGTGCCGGAGCTAAAACCCCGCCTTGCTCGCGGGCAACATTTAACAAGCGCAGGAGTGCAGTCGTTGTATAGGCGTGTTGCAATGCAATCTTTGCCATGACCCGCCCGGTTGCAGGGTTGTCGATATGGTCACGGATGGTCTTGCGCACTTCCCGAGACAAACGCATTCCACGTTTTGGATCCCAACATTTCGATAACTCTGCTAGGAATGTATCACTTTCTTTACGCAACCCATTAGCTTTCATTGCAAAAGCAACAAAAAGTGCCTGAACATAGGGGGGAGCTTTTTGTGGCCCACGCCAGCGTCGTCCTAATTGTTCAAGAAAACATTGGCGTGTTGTAATGGGGTCAAGCTCATTATTTGGCATGGGAATCGCTTTATACGCAACCCATTCTTCCGGGGCTAATGCCTCGGCAAAGGGACTCATCTGAGATGGCACCGCCTGGCCCATGGTACGAAACCCAGCCTTGAGAGGGTTGAACTTAACAATAGGGGTAATAACCGGAAAAGCCTTTGCATGTTCTGCAATTAATTCTTCAAGCCCAAATTTTCTAGTCAATCGTGATCCATAATTAAGAAAAAACGAAATCACGGCATAAAGCCCAAGTATACAAGTCACAGGGAGTTTGAGATAGGCCATGACCTCTTTCGTTGTAAAAATCAGGTAATAAACGGAAACCTGGGCTGGCCGAAGATTAATCAATTGTTCTTGTAATACATCAAGATGATCGGTGAAGAGCTGAATTATATAAATCTGGCCAACGCGGATCCAGCGAACGCCGCTGGAAATTTGCTCATGTAAGAAAACCCAGGCCAAGATACTGATCAGAACAATTGTACTGATCAGGAGGACAAATTTTATGACATCATCATCTTTATGGTCTTCTGACACGCCCAGAGCCCCTCACATTGTCTTATTTGTCATGCAATATAACATAGAGGTTTAGTATCAACCAGTATTGATAAAAGCTTACTTAATAAAATTATTGTAAAAAGACTTGATTTTTGCTGTAAAATAGGCGACATATGTCCGGCTATTAAATCAATAGCACAAAGTGCCGGTTTAGCTCAGCTGGTAGAGCAACTGATTTGTAATCAGTAGGTCGTTGGTTCAAGTCCGACAACCGGCACCACTTTTTTCAATATTTACAGCGTTTTTAGGGTTTTTGGTGAATTTGGCTTTACACCAAAACATGGCACGGCAGTAAAATGGAGAGTACCCGGATTTTTACTTTACATATCACTTAGGTTTCTTTATAAAGCTGTTTGAACAAACTAGCGAGTAAAAGAATGAAGAAGTTATTGCAAGATAATGCTCTCTCACTTGGTGTTAAAGCTCCTAATTAAAAGGAAAGAATGCGTTCTTTATTATTAATTGCAGGTGGTGTGGCAATTGGCTTATGTGCCGCTACAGGGGTTTTGGTAGGCTTGCCCTTATTAATAGTCGGTGGTGTTTGGGCGGGCCTGGAAGCATGGGATCTTTTTGATTATTATAGGCTAGGGAAGTGGATAAAAGAGGGTGAAGAAGGGTCTCAACCTCCCGGTAGAAAGCCTATACTTGACGAATTCTACTTGTAAGATTGGATTCGTTTATGACCAAAGATTACAGCAAAAAAATAAAAGAAAAATATGATGAGAATAAGTTTGAACTTTTTAGTTCTGCGGTAGCGACATTGTCTATTTTTGCTCTGGGTGTTGGTCTGGCCTTAGTGCTACCATGGGGTCTTGGATTAATACCTTGTTGCGCTTTTTTTTGCCGCAGCGATAAAACTTTTAATAATTACATAGATGAAGGTAAGCCCGAGCCTAGCTAAATAAGTATATAAAGGTCAGCATGGAATATTAACCAGGATTTCTTTTATTTCTTTGATTTAATCTTGGGGTAGAAGGGGCTGAATTAATCCCTATAGTTTTTAACCAAGGAAATAACCAAGTAAGAAATTTTAAAAACGCCATATC
>CAZBXD010000031.1:0-16154 GCA_964496065.1 uncultured Bdellovibrionales bacterium | reverse complement strand
CACGAGCCCGTCGCACTGACCAAAGCAATATCCTTATGTGCAACAAGTGCGGCACCAACATCCGCTTTCCCTTGTATGACAATAGAAAGCCCCTCAGGCGTCGTGATACCTGTTTCCTCGGCAAAACGCTGTGCGGCAATTTCATAAAGCGCCTGACAGGCTTCCGCTACAATGGGGGTTTTCTCCGATGGCTTCCAGATATTGGCATTACCACAAACAACCGAAAGCGCAAAATTCCATGCCCAAACCGCAACCGGGAAATTAAAAGCAGAGATAATACCAATCACCCCTTTAGGATGCCAACGTTCTTGCAAAAGATGCCCCTCCAACTCTGAGGAAAAAATCGAGCCACCAATTTGCCGCGAAAGACCAACGGCAAACTCACAAATATCAATCATTTCCTGCACTTCGCCGTGGCCCTCAGAAATGATCTTGCCGCATTCTAGCGTCACCAGCTCAGACAGTGATTCTTTGTATTCGCGCAAAACTTCCCCGAAAATCCCAATCAAACGCCCACGCACCGGCATGGGTATAATGCGCCAGGTTTGAAAGGCTTGTTTTGCTTGGCTTACAGCCTGCTCAACATCATCAGAACTGTTTAAGTGTAGCGTGGCAATTTCTTCACCTGTGATCGGCGTATAAACTGGAAAATTACCGTTTTTTAGAACAGAAGGATTGGATGAAAGAGATGAGAAAAATTGAGAAATTTTAGTATGCATGATAGATAAAACGCTAGCATAAATGCGTGTAGCATCCAAGACTATTTAGTTACTTGTGCAAAGCGGATACATACTGGGGAGTTCGGTGCCCATGCCCTTCACGAGGACTGTTAAATCATCGGGTTGCAAATTCACAGCCTCATCAATCCGCGATTCAAATTTTCGACAGAATTTTGAGGGAACATGCGCCGAGGCATATTGGGCGATCTCATTAGCAATTTGAGTGCGCAGGGTATGTAAACTTTTTTCTGAAGATTTTGATTTATCATTTTGAAAAAAATGTAATAATTCTTTTTCATTTCCTTGAATAAATGATTGATTGGCTTGGGAAAATTTTTGGTAATCTCCATAGAGCTCTCGCTCCGTATGCGGATCACACATCATAGCAATGACCATGAGTTGTGTCTGAAAGCGCACAACCTGCTCAGCTGTGTATTGATTAGCTTGATAACAAGCACCCGCGGCCATGACCTGAAACGGTATAAAAAGAGCAAAAAGAAAAACAAAAATACGCATTAAATCAAATCCGTAAGCTGATCAATTTTTGGTGGGTGCGAGGCCACAAAACCCTCACCATAGGTTGCGCCAATCATCTGACCATAGCTTTTAGCGCGTCGTTCAATAAAATGCCAAAAATCGGGATGTGTCATGATGGTTTCACGCTCCTCAGTTGGGATATCCCCACCGCCAACCTGACTTTTATAGGCTTTCATCACTTCGATTTTCTTGTCAAAATAACCATCAATATCAACAATAAAGCTCGGCTGTATTTCCCGTACCTGAATATACTGAAAAATTCGCTTTGGGCGCCATGGATCGTGTCCCGTTTCGATTTTAACCAAACCGCTTAAAAATGCAGCATGACGAACCAATTCTTCCCCACGAGCATGATCAGGATGACGTTTATCATCTGAATTCGTCAAAATAATATCCGGCTGGTATTTTCGGATCATTTTAAGGACCTTGAATTGATGCTCTTCATCATTTTTGAAAAAACAATCGCGGAAACCTAAATTTTCACGCGCCTTTAAACCAAGGATTTTAGCTGCATCCGCCGCCTCTTGATCACGAATTTTTGCTGTACCACGTGTTCCCAATTCACCATGTGTCAAATCAATAATGCCAACAGATTTCCCTTGAGAGGCGGCCTTACACAACGTGCCACCGGCCGAAAATTCAATATCATCTGGATGCGCCCCAAAGGCTAAGATATCAAGTTTCATTACTGCCCCTCATTAAGCTTTATGGTCGGACTGACAGGATTTGAACCTGCGACCTCCTGCACCCCATGCAGGCGCGCTACCAGGCTGCGCCACAGTCCGACAATGGGGGCAAGATATAGCATGAAGTTTTTAAGAAAAGAAGAGGTTTATTATATCAAACGACCACGAAGCGCCTTTAACTCAGTCAAAATTGATTTCAACTCTGTACGGATTGTATCCGATTCAGTATATCCAAACATATCTCCAGATGGACTCTGGGTTTGGGCTTGCCTATCTGATGGTTCCGACGTAATCGGTTCAAACAAATCAAATTTCTGCTCAATTCCAGTTAACTCAGCGGCAATATTTTTTCGACTAGAGAGAAGTTTCTTAGCCCCTTTAATTGTGTACCCTTTAGTGTAGAGAAGAAAATGAATTTTCTTGAGTGTATCAACATCTTTTGGTGCGTAATAACGACGCCCTCCACCTCTTTTCATTGGGTCAACTTGTTTAAATTTTGATTCCCAAAAACGAAGAACGTGTTGCGGTAAACGAAGTTCATCAGCGACTTCACTAATTGTCTTATAAGCTGTGCTAGATTTTTTATTACGAGTCGACAATGGTTTCGATGGCACCGTTTCAGGCACTGTCATTTGCTGTTCGACGGTTTTTTCTCTTTCAAGACTTGTTGTGGTAGTTTCTAACACGCTGACCTACTTTCAATACTATGCCGCCCCTTTGTTGACACGTTCTTTTAAAACATGACTTGCCCGGAATGTTACAACCTTACGGGGTAAAATTGGCACTTCTTCACCAGTCTTTGGATTACGACCGATACGCTGCCCTTTACTACGAAGGTTAAAACTACCAAAGGAAGATAACTTGACATTTTCGCCATGAACGAGGGCATCAACGACCTCATCAAGAACTTGCTCAACAAGATCTGCTGTCTCGTTACGAGATAACCCAACTTCTTCGTATACTTTTTCAGCCAAATCGGCCCGTGTCAAAGTCTTTGCAGGCATATTACTCTCTCTCTTTGTTAATTTTATTAATAGCAATCACACCAATGACTTAACAATACTCAAATAAAGAATTAAATCAAGGGCTATTACCAACGAATAAGGGCTGACCCCCAAGTTAATCCCGCCCCCATAACCTCCAGAAGAAGCAGATCACCTGGCTGAAAAAGATTATTTTCAACGCCATGACTGAGGGCAAGAGGAACAGATGCAGCCGACGTATTAGCATGCTCGCCCACTGTCAAAATAACCTTTTCCATAGGTAAATTCAGCTTTTTAGCTGTCGATTCGATAATACGACTATTGGCCTGATGAGGGACTAACCAATCTATATCTTCCTTTTTTAAGTTATTTTTTTGCAAAGTTTCATCAACGACTTCTGCCAAGCGCTGGACAGCATTCTTGAAGACATCCCGGCCGTTCATTTTAATGACACCATGCTTCTTGGGCATACAAATTCCCCCATCTGTATAGAGGATATCGGCCTTTTGCCCCTCACTATGGAGATGCGTTGACAGGATACCCCGTTCTCCCTCCTCAGCACTTAAAATAACGGCCCCCGCTCCATCCCCAAAGAGAACGCATGTGCTTCGGTCATTCCAATCAAGAATTTGACTCATAACCTCTGCCCCAACAACCAAGATATTCTTTGCCTGACCACAACGAATAAAATTATCTGCAACGGAAAGTGCATAAACGAACCCCGAGCATACTGCCTGCACATCGAAAGCAAAGCCTGAAGCTGGCATATCCAATTTGCTTTGCAAGATGGCCGCAGTTGAAGGAAAAATCTGATCTGGCGTTGTCGTTGCAACAATAATTGCGTCTAGCTCTGATACTTTAAGTTCTGCTCTTTCTAGGGCTTTTATTGCTGCCTCAAAGGCTAAGTCAGATGTTTTTTGTCCATCAGATGCGATATGACGCTGTTTAATACCAGTGCGCTGAACAATCCATTCATCACTGGTATCAACTTTTTGCACAAGATCGGCATTAGTAACAATTTTCTCAGGCAAATATGCGCCCACACCCTTTATAATTGACTGAACCATTGCTTATGACTCTTTTTCTTTTTGTACTTTAATATTCATGTCTGGAATTTTTGTAAGATCTTCAGCTACTTGCTCATTAAAACGATTACGAACTAAATCAGCTGCCACTTGAACCGCATTGGCAAATCCAACCTTATCAGTCGCGCCGTGACTTTTAACACATACACCGCGCAGGCCAAGAAACATAGCACCATTATAACGGCGCGGATCAATTTTTTTAGCGATTTTTTTAATTGCAGGACGCGCCAGAAGAAAACCAATTTTAGCCATAAAAGATGAGCGCGCCGCTTTATTCAACTTAATTTTGATAAAATTTGCTGTCCCCTCCATAGTTTTAAGCATAATGTTACCGGTAAAACCATCTGTAACAACCACATCAACCGCACCATAGGCAATATCATTCCCTTCAACAAAGCCTTTAAAACGACCTGGAAGCCACATGGTACTCAGTAAAGAAGCGGCTTTTCTAACCTTTTCATTACCTTTTTGAGCTTCCTCACCAATATTTAAAATACCGACAGTTGGGCTGTGGATGCCAAAAACCGTACTCGCAAAGACACATCCCATAATCGCAAATTGAACCAAGTTTTTTTCTGAACACTCAACATTAGCGCCTAAATCGAGAGCAACACAAAGCCCCCTTGCTGTTGGAATAGGCGCTGCAATTGCAGGGCGCTCAATACCAGGAAGTTTTTTTAACGTCATCAAAGCCAAAACCATCAAAGCCCCGGTATTTCCTGCTGAAACTATGCAATCAGCCTTTCCTTTGGCTACTGCATCAATAGCAAGCGCCATACTGGTTTCCCGACCATGACGCAAAACATGTGTTGGTTTATCCGTATTAGAAATTGCCGCCTCTGTATGAATAACTTCACAAGAGGTAAGAAGTCGTTCGGTGCGATCAAGATAACGATTGATTTTTTTCTTATCGCCAAAAAGAAGAACCCGGGTGTTTTCTGACATATATTTCAATGCCAAATCTACCCCTAGGATTATTTCCTTGGGCGCGTTATCTCCTCCCATCGCGTCAACTGCTATTGTGAGATGGGAGGACAAACTTTATTCCCCTTAGTTATTTAATGGCCAAACTAAACCGTGTCTTTAGCCTGGTCTAGAACCTGACGACCACGATAAGTACCAGTTTTTAGGCATACATGATGCGGGCGAACAAGCTCACCAGTGTGCTTGTCTTCACGGTAAGATGGGTTTTTTAGCGCGTCATGCGAACGACGCATCCGTCCTTTGGACTTTGATATTTTACTCTTTGGAACAGCCATTGACCTATCTCTTTAATTTTCATTATTTGTTATTAAAAACTCAAGACGTGTTACCTAACGCAAAATCAGCTAAAGCGCAAGAAAAAAAGCTATTTTTTCTGATTATTTTCTGGTGTAATCGCCTTGAGCGCTGAAAATGGGTTGATTTCTTGCTGGATATATTCAATATGCTCGAAAATCTCACCCTCTGCGCGTGGATATGGATCAAGAGCAAGACAAAGCCATTGAGTAACAATTTCACCATAATCAATCTCATCCCCATAAAACACTTCGGTTACTTGTTCTTCGCAGACATCATCATCGCGTGTCGGCGCGTTCCCATCCATGACAAGGGTTTCAGAAAATTGATCCTTAACCGTTTGAGTAATAGGAGTAAATGTTGTCCGACATTCTTGTGTTACAATCGCTTTAAAACTTCCAGAAACCGAATAGCTTTTGTTTGATTTGACATATGTAATATTAACATCACCCGAAAACTCAGACAAAGATAAAATACCCAACCGGCTCGCTAAATCTACACACTCTTCATCTGTTGCCTTAAAACTCTGCTGAACGGAACCAGCTTGGTTTACTTTATGAACAGCAATAAGACGGCTCATTTCAATTGAGTCATCTACAGCAGGATGTACAGTCGACATAATTTTAGCCTTTTCTTATAATGTAAAATCGAATGTCAATAGCGCTTCTAACGTGCATTCGTCAAGCATTTCTTTCTGCCTCAAAACATATTCAGTCATTTTTGTGGTATACTTCGTTTCGCCATTATAAAGGATTTGGGCAATGTTTTTCTCATTCAAACCAGTTTGATACGTATTAATATCTTCATAAAACGCCGCCATCATTTTTTTCATTCGCTTCGGCACAGCTAAATCCCCGACTCCATTTTCACGCATGGAGCGATCCATATCTCTGAAAAACGTATCGAACAAACCCTGCGCATCTTCACTGCCCATCCCAAGGCGGTCCATAAGAAGAAAAAGATGTAAAACAACTAAGCCAAAGCGCCCAGGGAGTGTATCCGCAATACCAATCTCCGTATAAAAAACTCCTTGGCGGCAATGGGTAACGGTTTTTGTATAAAGCGTATACAAATCAGACTTTGAAAAAAACTGATCCTTTTTCTTACGAAATATAAACACAAATTCCCTCCCTTGCCATTATCATACAAGCATGATTATATGCTCAATATCAATAAGACATAAAGGTGTATTAAACCACAATGAACAAAAAATCACTTGTAGCAGCATTATTTGCAACAACACTTATCACGACGGCATGTAGTCCCATCGTCCATACGCGCGGTAATCTTGTAGATGATGACCGTTTATCATCGATCACTCTTGGCGTATCACGCAAGGCGGATGTTGCCGCCGTCTTAGGGACACCTACGACGGTAGCTGCGTTTGATGATAATCTTTGGTATTACATGGGAGAAAAAACCGCTAATAAGGCATTTTTTGAACGAGAAATTACACAGCGCCGTGTTTTGGCCGTACAATTTGACGAGAATGAGACAGTGGTTAATATCCAAGATGTTGATCAAGCTGCAGCACAGGATGTTGATATCGTTGATGCAACCACGCCAACAGCCGGCAAGAAAATGAATATGTTTCAACAATTCTTGAGTAATTTGGGCAAATTTAATACCAATAGCGATCCAAGAACGGGACTTTAGTCTTCAAAAAAATAGCTGTAACTACTTTTTAAAGCTGATGACAAAAAAAAGCCGGGTTAATGCCCGGCTTTCTTTTTATCTTTTAATGCAGATTAACCTGCCATTGATTTTGCTAAAACCGCAAGGAGCAAGATTGCCACGATATTCGCAATCTTAATCATCGGGTTCACAGCGGGTCCAGCGGTATCCTTATAAGGATCACCAACAGTGTCACCGGTGACCGCCGCCTTATGGGCATCAGAATTTTTACCACCGAAATTACCTTCTTCGATATATTTCTTCGCATTATCCCATGCGCCACCCCCGGCGGTCATAGAAATCGCAACGAAAATACCGGTGACAATCGTACCCAAAAGGAGGGCGCCAAGGGTAATAAAGGCCTCCGCCTCACCAACATATTTCCAGATAATACCAAAGACAGCGACTGGGGCTACAACAGGCAACAGAGAGGGCACGATCATTTCCTTGATCGCAGCTTTCGTCAACATATCAACTGTTAAGCCATAATCAGGCTTTTCCGTGCCTTTCATGATGCCTTTTTTCTCCTTGAACTGACGACGCACCTCAACAACAACCGCCCCAGCTGCACGGCCAACAGCCGTCATCCCCATTGCTGCAAAGAGATAGGGCAAAGCCCCACCAATAAACAGACCAATCACAACCCATGGGTTTTTCAGGTCAAAGGCAAGATCGGCATATTGTGGGAAGTAATGGCCCAGATCTTCGATATAGGCGGCAAACAAGACAAGCGCTGCTAAAGCGGCAGAACCAATGGCATAGCCTTTGGTCACAGCCTTCGTTGTATTGCCAACTGCATCCAAAGCATCGGTTATTTCACGAATTTTCTTTGGCATTTTTGACATCTCTGCAATACCGCCAGCATTATCCGTCACCGGACCATACGCATCCAGCGCCACAACCATACCAGCCAAAGCCAGCATCGTTGTTGCCGCAATCCCTAGGCCATAGATACCGGCCAATGTATAGGCTACAGCAATACCCGCACAAATGATAATCACAGGGATTGCTGTTGCTTCCATAGAGATCGCCAAGCCTTGGATCACATTTGTGCCATGCCCTGTTTCAGAAGCTTTCGCAATACTTCTAACAGGACGGAAGGCTGTTGACGTGTAATACTCTGTTACCCAAACAAGGAGACCCGTTACACCCAAACCAACACCAATACAGTAGAAAAGATCACAATAGGTAATCCCATTTTGAATTTCCTCTTGCCAATCACCAAAGAAGTGTGGGATCGCAAAATATAATAATCCACCGGAGACCACAACAGAAGCAATAAACGCCTTATAAAGCGCCCCCATAATATTCTTTGATTTGCCTAAACGGGCAAAAAATGTTCCAACAATAGAACCAAGAATACACACAGCACCCACAAGAAGTGGGAATTCAATCATGGCTTGCTTCGCTTCACCTGTGAAAGCAATCGTGCCCAACAACATTGTTGCAACAAAGGTTACAACATAAGTTTCAAACAAGTCAGCCGCCATACCCGCACAATCCCCAACATTATCTCCAACATTGTCAGCAATCACGGCAGGGTTACGGGGGTCATCCTCTGGGATACCCGCTTCGACTTTACCAACAAGATCAGCACCAACATCCGCACCCTTTGTAAAGATACCGCCACCAAGACGTGCAAAAATTGAAATCAAAGACGCACCAAAACTAAGTGCAACTAACGCTTCCAATACACCACGCTCAGGAACGCCAATATGGTTTAAATAAATGTAGTAGCCGACAACCCCAAGGAGGCCGAGACCAACCACCAAAAGGCCGGTGACCGCGCCAGAGCGGAACGCAATATTTAAGGCGGGTTGTAATCCTTCACGCGCCGCTTGTGCTGTACGAACATTGGCACGGACAGATACGTTCATACCAACATAACCCGCAATCCCAGAAAGCACAGCACCGATAGCAAAGCCGCCAGCCGCATAATTACCAAGGAAATACGACAAAGCGCCGGCGATGATGACACCAACAACCGCAATTGTTGTATATTGACGATTGAGATAAGCCGACGCTCCTTCTTGGATCGCCCCGGCAATCTCTTGCATTTTTTTACTGCCTGCTGGTGCGTTTAAAATCGAACGTCCTGCAATTAAGCCATAGAGCAATGCAAGAATTCCAGACGCAACAACAAACTGTTCAAGTGTTGACAAAGTCATTGTTTTTTATCTCCTGATAAATAGAAATACTGATTGAAAAATCAGCTTATTATGATTTGCGCATGACCATGCCAAAGGCAAGTCATAAAAGCAAGCCCTTTTCATAGAAAGGAAAGTAATGCTGTAAAAAAATGCCTAAATATTATTTGAGATGATGGGCATATTCCGGTGTGTGCTCAGGTATCATTTTTTTAATTATAGTAGAATATAATTCAATTTTATTTTCGAGAATATGTTGATGGTCTTCGCCATTAGCAATTTCTCTGAGGGTTTTGCGAATAGCGACCTCACCCATGACAGAAAGCTGGATGGGCGGCTCAAACCCAAGGGCTTTTGTTAATAGAGACCTCGCTTGGTGTTTATAGTCGAGATCATTTTCGCTATATCGTTTAAATTGGTCCCAACTTGCCAATGCCATTATTCGTCTCTTAAATACTTGTTAAACCAATAAGATATTAACACACAAGGCTATTTTATGTCAAAAAGAATCTCTTAATGCAACGAACTTCTTATTCAATAATCCATGTAAATATTAAAAATTTAAAACGTATGCTGGGCCATCTTGTCGAAGAGAATATCCTTCACAAGCGGCTCTTTCAGTACATAATTGCTGGTCTTGACCAGACGGCTTTTCAGTGATGCGATGTCGAGCATTCCCTCTTCCGTCGTCAGTTGCTTTGTTACAACGTCACCATAAAGAGAGCGAATATACGCATCTTTTAAGCGCGGGATGTAATGGCTGAGTTCTGCTTTTTCATCTTCACCCGCGACTTCGGCAATCAGGCGCAATGATAGAACACCGGTTTTACCGTTCTTCTTAATAATCGGGACAACAATTTGGTCAATTTCAACAAAAACCGGACCATCTTTACCCCCCTCACCCTCGGCTTTATCAGCGGCCTGGGCCATACCAAAAGGCATCATGAATAAGAATGATAAAATAAAAAGAAAATATCGCATTAGCTTCCCCACACATAAATAACGCGTCACTTCTGACGCATTTCTATATTATATGGAAATATTATTACGGAGTCGTAAATATTTATGACAAAAAAATTATTGCCGTATCGTCTTAGCAATTTTATCAAGCAATGCATTGATAAAACTAGGTTCTTTCCCATCATAAAAGGATTTGGCGACCTCAACATAGTCGTTGATAATAATCCCGGCATCAATATCGCCATGGTCAAGGAGTTCAAAAACGCCACAGCATAGGAGACATTTAATCAACATTTCCTGTCGTTCCAGTGGATTGTTATCGCTGAGCGCTGCAGTCAGAATCGGGTCAATATCTCCATGACGCGACTGCACCCCTTCCAAAATTTTTTTTAAGAGTTCAGTATCTGCAGCAACATAAAGAGTTCCCTCTTCCTCAATCCCCATCCGATAGGTCATATAATCACGGATTGCCGTCTCGCTATCAATACCGGCTTGTTGCATTTGATACATGGATTGTACCGCTGCCAAACGTGCGGCTGATCGCTTAGCCTTGGCCGAACCTTTAATCTGACGTTTTACTGTCATGAGGCCGCCCTTAAAGATGTTTTATTTAAAAGAGATTTTTTTACATCAAGCATCGTTAAAAGCGCCTTAGCAGCTTTGCCACCATAATTTTTTTGTTTTGGATCGGCACGGATTTCCGCCTGCTCTCGGCTTTCAACCGTTAAAATTCCCATACCCACGGAAGCATTTTGTGCGATGATTAAATCCTGTACTGATTGAAACACACTGTCACAAATATGATCGTAATGGGTTGTTTGACCACGGATAACACAGCCAAGAAGGAGATACCCCGCATACCCCCCATTTTGAATGGCAAGATTCAACGCCGCCGGAATTTCATAAGCCCCAGGCAAAGTCACCCGGTCGTAAGATACGTCTGCACCATCCAGCACTGTGGTCGCCCCATTAAGCAGTGTGTCACCAATATCGTTATAAAAACGTGCCTCTAAGATTAAAATTTTTGTCATGATCCCCTCTGTTATGCTGCTGTTGTTTGTTTAAAATTCATTTGCTCAAGCACACGTGTAACTGTATCAACGATTGCTTGCGTTGTGCGATCAATTTCAAGATTAACTTGATCACCAACCTTTTTCTGCCCTAAAATCGTCCGTGTGAGCGTTTCTGGGATCAAGTGAACAGAAAACTCACCGGCTGTATAATCCCAATCAACAATTGTTAAACTTGCGCCATCAAGGCCAATATAGCCTTTATTGAAGATATATTGTCGTAGGGTCGCATCAGACACTGAAAACCGAATTACATAGTTATTCTCTGGTCTTTCAATTCCAACAATCTCGGCCATCCCATCAATATGGCCGGAGAGCTGATGCCCACCAATTTCATCGCCCTGTCTTGCGGCGCGCTCAATATTCACGCTATCACCAGCGGAAAGTTGCCCCGTTGTCGTTAGGTTAAGTGTCTCCCCCATCACGTCAAATGAAGCTTGTGTCCCATTAAATTCTGTAACCGTAAGACATGTCCCGTTTACAGAAACACTTGCCCCGATTTGAATATCTTGAATAAGGTCAGACCCAAGATCAATTGTCAGGCGACGGAAATTCTCTTTTTCTTCAATATCAGTAATGGGGCGATATTCGCTGATAATCCCGGTAAACATTTAGGCCTTTGCCTTTTTTGTATCTTCTAAGGCGGATTCATCTTTAATCCTTGTATGAAGATCGTCGACGAATTCATTGAAATCATTTGTATTTCTGAAATCCTGATATACAGATGCATACCGCACATACCCCACTTTGTCCAGTGTGTAGAGGCTAATCATAACACATTTGCCAATCTCATTTGATGTAATTTCAGAATCACCACTCGATTCCAGTTGCCGGACAATTGAATTAACGGCACGCTCAATCGTTTCTTCATCAACGGGACGTTTACGCAAGGCAACTTTCATTGACTTAAGAAGCTTTTCACGACGAAACGATTCCATTTTACCATCTGATTTTACCACCGTAAGTTCTTTTAATTGGATACGTTCATAGGTCGTAAAGCGGGCACCACAACCGTTACAGAGTCGGCGACGGCGGATTGCCGCACCATCTTCTGATGAGCGGGAGTCTTTTACTTGGCTATCATCATGTCCGCAAAAAGGGCACCGCATTTTTATCTATCCACCAAAATTATAGATCGGGAATTGGTCACACAGCTTTTGTGTCTCAGCCCTAAAGCGCGAATAAACCTCTTGCCCTAATGGAGCGTCATTCTTATTGGATTCCGCGAGTAAGTCAATAAAATCAACAATCAATATCCCAAGTTTTTCAAATTCAACTCTCCCAAAGCCCCGTGTTGTCGCTGCTGGTGACCCTAAACGAATGCCAGATGTAATCATTGGCTTTTGATCATCAAATGGGACAGCATTCTTGTTACAGGTAATACCAATCTTATCAAGCTCTGCCTCGGCTTGTTTTCCGGTTACGCCAGTACCCCGCAAATCAACCAAAACCATATGACTATCCGTGCCATCAGTGATACAGCCAATCCCACGATCCATCAGGGTTTTTGCTAAGGTACGCGCATTATCAAGAACCTTTTGCTGATAGCCTTTAAATTCCGGTGTCAACGCCTCTTTAAACGCGACTGCCTTAGCGGCAATCACATGCATGAGGGGCCCACCCTGCATCCCTGGGAAGATCGCTGAGTTAAATTTCTTTGCTAATGCCTCATCATTTGTCAAAATCATGCCCCCACGTGGCCCGCGCAAGGTTTTATGCGTTGTCGTTGTTGCGACATGCGCATGTGGAAATGGCGATGGATAAAGCCCAGTGGCGATTAAGCCAGCATAATGTGCCATATCAACCCAGAAATAAGCCCCCACACTATCAGCAATCTCTCTAAAACGCGCAAAATCAATATGGCGTGGATAGGCTGATGCCCCTGCGATAATCAATTTCGGCTGATGTTCCTTGGCCAAGGCTTCCACCTGAGCGTAATCAATCAAATAGGTGTCAGGGTCGACCTCATATTGAATAGCATCAAACCACTTCCCCGAAACATTCGGACGGGCGCCATGAGTCAAATGCCCTCCCGCATTCAACGACATACCCAGCACAGTATCACCCGGTTTCACAAGCGCCAAAACAACCGCTTGGTTTGCCTGAGACCCGGAATTCGGTTGGACATTCGCAAACCCACAATCAAACAACTGACACGCGCGTTCAATCGCAAGATTTTCGGCGATATCGACATACTCACAGCCACCATAATAACGCCGCCCCGGATAGCCCTCAGCATATTTATTGGTCATGACGGAGCCCTGCGCGGCTATCACAGCCGGAGAAGCAATATTTTCTGAAGCGATTAATTCAATTTGATTTTGCTGGCGTTCCAGCTCACCCTGGATTGCTTTGGCAATCTCTGGATCATCTTGTAAGGTCTTATTAAAAAAAGGATCAGTCATTGTCTGTGTGATTTTCTCTACTGTTGCGGTCATTTTCCCTCTCCTTTGTTCTTAAATGGTTTGATCAATTTTATCAATGCGTCGTTGATGGCGCCCCCCATCGAATGCGGTCGTGAGCCAGATATCAATAATTGCCAGCGCGGTTTCCACCGTCATCATGCGTTCACCCAGTGAAATCATATTCGCATTATTATGGCTGCGCCCCAACGTGGCGGATTCTTCATTCCAACACAACGCACAGCGCACACCGTTGAAACGATTAGCAACCATTGCCTCGCCATTACCCGAACCCCCGAGGACAATCCCACCCTCAGCCTCACCGTTTGAGACGGCGCGTGCCGCCTGAGCAATAAAATCAGGATAGTCACAGGATTCATCAGAATCCGTGCCAAAATCAGTGACTTGAACGCCCTTAGACGATAGATGCGCCTTAATGGCCTCCTTATAGTGGAAACCGGCATGATCACTGGCAATGGCAATGGTTGTAAAATTCATGAGATCGAGCATAGCCGAAAGCACTGCGCGGGGGAACCCATGAATTCTCTAATAATGCGGGGGTTTTTCTTGCGCCGCCAACTCACTGACGGAGACAGATTTGCCCTGACCATCTTCCAGGTCAGAGATTTTACTTTGCGCCTGTTCAAGGCGGCGCTTGAGTGCCTCAATCTCTTGCCACTGTTTATTGACCATATCAGACAGGTCTTCGATCTGGCGCTCCTGATGCGCCAGCGTTTCTTCGATATGGTTGAGTGTATCGTTATTCATCCTGTTTTCTTTTCTCTTTAGCGTTACCATGGTAAATAAAAAGCATGAGTAAAGCAAAGGCAGATTCGCCGTCAAAACTTGATCTCAAAGATCTTTCGAAGCGCCATGACGTCCTGCGTGAAGGCTTACAAAATTTTCTTGATGAGAATGACTTGCATTTATCCGATCAAAATTTTGATCGGGCGTTTCAGCATCTCCTGTCTTCAACGATGTCTTATAAGGATTTAACCTTGTATGATGTGGATAATTACCTGAAGCAAATTTTGGAATATCATGAATATGTGATTGATACGATGAATAAAACTGGGCTTGCTGAAGATTGATTAATTAAACTGATTATTACCGCAGCCACTCGGCCCGATTACGCACGTAATCTCTCCGGGGTTAATGGAAATATCAACACCTTGCAGAATATGTTTATCATCAAAAGATTTGTGAATGTTTGTAGCTGTCAGCATTATTAATTGCCCTGCCCATATGTTTTATCTGGCAGGAAATAAGAATTTGCAGGCACATCATATTTTACAAATAATTCAGATAAAAATGATGAATTTAAAATTTCTTCCGCCGCATCATCCATCATACGCCGCAAATCGTACTCACCTTTATTTATATACATGGCATTTCCATACAAGCGAAGGGCTTCGCCCACTTGTTTAATGCTATCGGGATTATTCTTCAAGAATACTTGCGCGATATAATTCTCAAGAAAAGTTGCGTCTGCTTTACCTGTGCTAACGCCCAAGGCCAGATCAGAAACAGCGCTTAATTCTGGTAATGAAAACGTTTTTGCCAGAGGAAAGTCTGTTTTAGCAATAACTGCCGCAGTTTCACCATCTATAGTGGCGATTGTATAATTCTCATTATTTAGCTTTCTGATATTATCGTCAAATCTGCTATCACTGCTTTTAACCCATGCTGTAACAGCAGTGTAGTATAAAGGATTTGTATGATCCGCCTCACGCGCACGCGCAGAATTTACCCAAATCGTAGAACACATCATGTCAAAACGATCCGTTTTCAAATCATTGATGAACGAGCCCCAGCCGCTTTCCTGTACCCATGTGACTTTTAAAGAGAGGCGCTTGCCGATTTCGTTCATAAAATCGTAAAAGATACCGGATTTTTTTCCCGTGTTCGGGTCAACAATCATTGCTGGCGGATAAGGTATGTAACCACAGCGAATTTCACCAGTTCGGAGTACTCTCTCATATGCTGTTTCAGCCAGAGCGGGAGCGGCTGATAACAATACAATGAATAGGGATAAAATAAGTTTTTTTCATTTGATTGCCTCATTTCATTTGATTGCCTCATAAGGTTTTTCTGGAAGTAAGAATTCGCCTTCGTGTTGTTGGTACTTGTCGAGAATAACCTCTAATTTACCTGACAACACCAAGACTGGTCAACCCCTATAATTAGGTCCAGAAGTTGGTTAGTAGTTAGCCATAAAGTTGGAATAGAAATAGGAGTTAAAAGATGGGAAGAAGGCGTCACAGTCCAGAACAAATCATTCGGATGTTGCAGCAAGCAGATGTGTTGGCCTCACAAGGTAAAACGGTGGAGATGATTTGCCGAGAAATTAGTATATCAGATGCGACCTATTATAAATGGCGTAAAGAATATGGTGGCATGGGCATGGATCAGGCTCGTCGTCTGAAGGAGTTAGAGGCACAGAATAAGCGCTTAAAACGAGCAGTGGCAGATCTAACATTAGACAATCAAATTCTTAAAGAGGTCAATGAGGGAAACTTCTGAGCGCTGAACGACAACGTGCTAATGTTGTACATATACAACAAAAATATGACACATCAGAGCGCCGGGCGTGCAAGACGCTCGGCGTTTGCC
>CAZBXD010000030.1:14358-16985 GCA_964496065.1 uncultured Bdellovibrionales bacterium | reverse complement strand
GATAAAACCATTATTATTGACGGCTTTCCACGCACTGAGGCGCAAAAAGAATTCCTTGAAAATAGGTTTAACATTACCAAAGTTGTGATTTTAAACTGTTCGGATGAAACCACACATGAACGCGCGCAAGAACGCGCCAATAACAAACCTGGTCGTCCCTATGACAAAGACAAGATCCAAAAACGGATTGACGCTTTTCGAAACAATACCCTAAAGATCTTGGAGAGTATCAAAGCCCCAATCCTTATCATTGACACTGGTACAAAAAATCGGAAGGATTTCGTTGAACAGGAGCTAAACAACGTCATAAATCAGATACTGCAACCACCCTGCGCGTAATGTGACAAACTCTTGTATTTTTTACCCCTCATGCTATAGTCTGGGGCAAGGATACGCTTAAGAAAGACAAAGTTATGGATTATCCAGTCTCAATAGAACTGCATGCGAATCAAAATGATATCGTGCCGCCATACGATGCTGATAAATAGCGGAAAAGGGAAAAACTCTTTAAAGCATCGCAAAACATGGTGGAAATGGGCCTGAATATCGTTGGTGAGTTTTTCGGGGCCAAGCCCTCTCCTTTAAAACCTGTTGTCCAACGCTTGCAGAGATAAAAAAATCTTTCCGGTTCAATAATCATTTTTCTTGACATAATGCTAAATTTATTGTAGATAATTTTTGCTATTTCAATGCAAGAGTTAAAAAACCATATCTAATAAAGGGTTATTTGAAAAAAGTCATGAACAGCCAAATATACCGGCTCTCTATGTAGAAAATTGTAAGTGCACATGCCGTTGGCGCGCGTTTTTTTATAAGATGATTTACACCAGAGACATCGACACTGATCATAAGGAAACTATGCGCTTGCATGAAATGGTCTGTAAAGAATGCCAGAAACCCTGTGGCCCTCAGTGCGACTAAGCTAAGCACACGTAAAATCTATGCCACCTTGGGATGCCCATTTTAATGCGCTCAAATTCGTAGTTAAATCCATTTCAGCCTAAAGAGCCCGGTTTAAACAAAGATTTTATTTCTTTTGTGTCTATTAATACTAACTTTAGGTGTAAATAGTGTAAAACCAAATTCACCAAAAATCCAAAAACGCTGTAACTATTGAAAAAGTGGTGACCGCGCGGAGGCTCGAACTCCGGACCTACTGATTAAAAGTCAGTTGCTCTACCAACTGAGCTACGCGGTCACGATGTATTTTGAATCAGATCGGATTAAAATACCGACGTGTTATGCCGGATTCAACGTTCCAAGTCAAATGATTTATTGACTTTTATGCGCTTGCTTCTCAGAAGGCGCTGGGTGATCTGCGTCCGAAGAGGTTAGATTATCACCCTCAGAAGGCACTGGGTGATCCGCATCTTCTTCATCCGTTTCCCGGACACGGGTGACAGAGACAACACGTTCATCTTGTGCCACTTTAAACAGGGTCACACCCTGGCTGGAACGGCCAACAAAGCGGATATTTTTCACCGGCATCCGGATCAGCTGCCCGCCGTCGGAAACCATCATAATTTGATGATCATCCTCCACCTGGTAAGAGGCAACAACATGACCATTCTTCGCGGTCAAATCCATATTGACGATCCCCTGACCGCCACGGCCGGAAACCCGATACTCATAGGCGGATGTCCGCTTGCCATACCCTTTATCCGACACGGTGAGGATAAATTGCTCCTGTGCCTTAAGCGCCTCATATTGTGCCTCCGACATCTCAGAACCGCCGATTTCTTTTTTTGCATCGGCATAACTAGCCTCTTTGTTCTCGTCTGATAAACGACGCACCGCACTGGCCAGTTTTAGGTATTGATCCCGCGTTTCAGTTTCAGCCTCAACCGTGTTGAGAATAGAAATACCGACAACCTCGTCCTCTTTCTTGGCGAGTTTAATCCCGCGAACCCCGGTGGAGGTCCGTCCAGTAAAGACACGCACATCGGTGGCACGAAAACGGATCGCCTTACCCAAACGGGTAGATAGAACAATATCCTGATCATCGGAACAAATTCGTACAGCGATTAGTTTTTCTCCTTCACCCAGCTTCATGGCAATCAAACCGTTTGAGCGAATATTCGCAAAGGCCGACAGCGGATTGCGACGCACCGTCCCATGGGATGTGGCAAAAATAATGGTTTTATCGTCTGCCTCTTTCGCATCATCTGGCAATGGCATGACAACGGAGACATGCTCATCCTGCTCAAGGGGTAGGAGATTGATCAAGGCCTTGCCACGCGATGTCGGCCCACCCAAAGGCAAGCGATACACTTTCAACGTATAAGCCATGCCCTTATTGGTGAAAAACACCATTTCAGTATGGGTATTGGCAACAAATAGATCAGTTAGGATATCTTCATCTTTTAAATTAGCCCCGGCACGACCCTTCCCACCACGGCGTTGGGCACGATAGGTTGCCAATGGTACCCGCTTGACATAGCCGGCATGCGAAATCGTCACCACCATATCTTCACGAGCAATCAGATCTTCCATATCCGCTTCAAACTCAAGCTCCGATAATTCTGTGCGACGGGGTACCACAAAACGCTCTTTCACATCAATGAGCTCTTCACGCAGGACTGTCAACATCACGTCACGATTGCCCAAAATATCGAGATAGCCTTTAA
>CAZBXD010000030.1:0-14348 GCA_964496065.1 uncultured Bdellovibrionales bacterium | reverse complement strand
CTTTAATCGCCTCAACAACACCGTTGAGTTCATCGGCGACTTTTTCACGCTCCAAACCTGTCAGGCGATGCAACCGCAAGTCAAGAATGGCCTTGGCCTGGATCTCTGACATGGTATAGGTGCCATCGGTGGTCAAGGTTGAGCGCGGCTCATTGACCAATTCAATCAGGGGCTTAATCTCACCAGCTGGCCATTTCTCCGCCATCAATTGTTCGCGCGCCTCTTGCGGATTGGGCGCATTACGCACCAATGCAATCACTCGGTCAATATTGGCCACGGCAACAGCCAAACCGATCAAAACATGCGCTCGGTCTCGCGCCTTATTCAGCTCATACTTTGTCCGACGAGTGATAACCTCTTCACGAAATTCGATAAAGGCCGCAATAATTTCATGCAGCGCCATCCGGATTGGCCGCCCGGCATGGATTGCCAACATATTCGCCCCAAAAGAGGTTTGGAGTGGCGTATATTTGAAGAGCTGATTAAGGACAACATCGGGAATCGCATCCTTTTTCAATTCAATCACGACACGAACGCCATCGCGGTCAGATTCATCGCGGATATCAGAAATCCCTTCAATCGTTTTAGCTTGTACCACCTCAGCAATGCGCTCTATCAATCGTTTTTTATTGACCTGAAACGGCACTTCATGAATGATCACGGCCATCTTATCTTTGCGAATTTCCTCAATTGAGGTCTTGCCACGCATTTTAATCGAGCCCCGCCCTTGCGAATAAGCGCTATGGATTCCAGCCTTACCCAAAATCACACCGCCAGTTGGGAAATCTGGGCCTGGAATATAGTCAATCAACTCCTCAGAGGTAATCTCCGGATTATCTAGATAGGCGCAACAGCCATCGATCACCTCGCCCAAATTATGCGGCGGAATATTGGTCGCCATTCCCACGGCAATCCCAGCCGCGCCATTAACAAGGAGGTTAGGAAAACGGGCCGGGAGAACCGTTGGCTCATAGACACTTTCATCATAGTTTGGTCGAAAAGAAACCGTATCCTTGTCGATATCTTCCAGATTAACCTCTGCCGCCTTGGCAGAGCGTGCCTCCGTATAGCGCATCGCGGCAGCCGGATCATCATCCATCGAGCCAAAATTGCCCTGACCGTCAACCAAGGGCAGAGACATAGAGAAATCCTGCGCCATGCGAACCATCGCATCATAAATCGCACTGTCCCCATGTGGGTGATATTTACCCATGACATCACCGACGATGCGCGCTGATTTCTTATACGCTTTGTCGGAGGTATATCCTCCTTCTTTCATCGCATAGAGAATGCGCCGATGTACCGGCTTCAACCCATCGCGCACATCTGGCAACGCTCTGGAGACAATCACCGACATCGCATAGTCGAGATAGGATTGCTGCATCTCATTTTCGATAGAGACAGGAGCCGTATTTGAAGGTGGTGTTGGGGCCGTATTTTCAGTCATATTTCAAGTCTTTATTTTATTATGATTTTATGCGAAAAACGCACTCTCTTTTCTAACATTTTAAGGCCTGTAATACAATGGGTAAGCCTATAAAAACCTTGGTTAAACTCCCGCATCATTCTGGCACCCCGATCCATAAAATCCGCCCCTGGTGGAAGGATGTTCTCCTGCGGCTTGACCCCTTCTATTTGGTGACTGGAATCTTGGTCCTTTTGCGTGGTAATCTCTTTCTTTTGGGGCGCGGTTGGCCCCTGTCGGCGCGTCTTGGGGTTGCTGTTGATAGCAAGGGGAATCCTCTACCCTGGTATGCCTATAACGCGATTGATTATTTAGATGATTATTGTACTCAAAATCCCAATCTACGGGTTTTTGAATATGGCCTCGGGCAATCGACATTGTGGTGGGCGAAACGAGCGCGATCTGTGACAGTTGTTGAACATGATACGCGATGGATTGAATGCCCTGCCTATCAAAATTTACCCGATAACGTCACCGTTATAAAAGAACAATATAACAGTGGCTATGAGGAAACGCCGCTCAAGGATAAAACAAAATTTGATATCATTATCATTGATGGCATGAACCGCCCGGCCTGTCTGCCTTATGCGATCAAAGCATTGAAAAAAGGCGGGGTATTGCTCTGGGATGATAGTCATTATGTACGCTATCAACCGCATATTCAAAAATTGCTTGATGATGGCTGGGTTGCAACCGTCTTTAACGATCATAGCCCCGTCACCATTGCCAAAACCCAGCTAATGATTTTTAGCCGAAAATAAAAATCGCTGTTAAGGAAATCGAAAGCTTTTGCGGAGATAAAGAGTGTGACGGTTACAGAAGCTTTGTGAAATAAAAACCAATCGACGTGCAGTTTCCTGGTTTATAACAATCAAAAAAATATAAATAAAACTGTTGCCAATTTCATTTTATCTTTTGACGAGTGCAATGCTTTAAGAGAAAACTCTTGAAGCTTATTTTCACAATTTTATCTTTCGCTGGGGTTTAACGCCCAATTCTTTTTCGAGAAGTGTGTCTTCCAAATCAGAACTTTATAATGTCATTGGTGACAATGTCTTTATAAAGCAAAGCGATAAAATGTAACCGCCACATAATCAAGCTACCCGATTCGCAAAGGGGAGTCGAATCTGAGAAAAAAAGTCAGGATTATCGCGGGTTAAAACCAGAAAAGGCGCCGTGTAGCGCCTTTATCTTTTTTGAGTCTTTTGAAGGGGTTAGAACGGGATTTCATCATCCAAGTCATCAAAAGATGCCGGCGCTTCGGCCAAAGCTGGTGCAGCGCTGGCCGCACCGGTTTGGACCTGACCGGTGGAGCCAGCAAAACCGCCAGCATTGTCATTGCGACTATCGAGGAAGGTCAGCTCACCGCGATAGGGGCGCAACACGACTTCGGTGGAATAGTTATCTTTGCCGGCATCATCGGTCCATTTACGCGTTTCCAACTGTCCTTCGAGATAAACCTTTGAGCCTTTGGTCAAATATTTCTCTGAAAGACCGATCAGCGCGTCATTAAAAATCACCACACGGTGCCATTCGGTTTTTTCCTTGCGCTCGCCTGTGTTTTTATCTTTCCAGCTTTCGCCTGTCGCGATGGAGAGGTTACAAACCCGCGCGCCGTTTTGCATGGTGCGCACTTCTGGGTCACGACCTAAATTGCCAATTAAAATTACTTTGTTCACTGAACCTGCCATTTTAAACGAATCCCTTGCTTTTTATAGATTAGGGATGCATCGTAGCGCCTGAAGCCCTGTTAATCAATCGATTCTTTTAAGGAAAATACGCGATGGCGCGTGCCTGGCAACGGATGCTCTCTGGACGAAGGCTGGATTTGCTCAACCCTTCTCCGGTCGATATTGAAATTGAAGATATCGCCCATGGCCTCTCTCGTGTGGCGCGGTGGAATGGTCAAACGCGGGGGGATTATACTTTCTCAGTTTTACAACATTCTCTTCTAGTCGAAGAACTCCTGCATGACAGCCGCAAAAAATTGCCCGTCAAATGGCATGTCGCCGCCCTGATCCACGATGCCTCCGAATATGTCATTGGGGATATGATTTCTCCGTTTAAAAACGCATTGGGCATTAGTTATCGTGAGTTTGAAGATACACTGCAAGAAGTCATCCATATCCGTTTTGGCTTACCACCAGAAACCCCGGTTGAGATTAAAAAACTGATTAAAAAAGCCGATAAAAAATCCGCCTGGTTGGAGGCAACACAGCTGGCTGGTTTCACAAAAAAAGAGGCCAATAAATTTTTCTGCACCCCAACCAAAACCATGGAAAAAATGATTATCACGCCACAAAAGCCAGAATTTGTGAAGGGGCAATTTATTGAGCGTTTCAATACGTTGTTGAAACAGGTAAAATAATTTTATGAAGATAGGAATTTTTGATAGTGGCCTGGGCGGCCTGGTCATTGGACGGACAATCATAGCGGCGCTGCCGGATTATGATTATCTCTATCTCGGGGACACACTGCATGTGCCGTATGGCAAGCGCTCAGCTGAGACGATTTTTAATCTCACCAAAGCCGCGGTCGAATGGCTCTTTGCTCAAGAGTGTCAGCTGATTATCATTGCCTGTAACACGGCCAGTGCGACCGCTTTGCGCCGCCTCCAGCAGACCTATCTCCCAACAAGTAGCTATTCTGATCGCCGGATTTTAGGCGTGGTTGTCCCAACCTTGGAACAGGCCATTGATCATGGAGCGACAAAGCTGGGCCTGATTGGGACACAACACACGATCCAATCGAATGTCTATGGCGAGGAATTGCAAAAACTCAATCCCGCGATTGAAATTGTGTCACAGACAACCCCCTTACTTGTCCCGTTGATTGAAAATCAAGGTCTGAAATGGGTGCGCCCGATTTTGGAAGAATACCTAGTTCCGTTAAAAAAAGCAGGGATCGAAAATCTGATTTTGGGCTGTACCCATTATCCAATCCTAAAACCGTTTATCCATGAGATTTTCGGTTCTGATTTTCCGCTCTTAAGCCAAGAGGAAATTATTCCACCCAAACTGATTGACTACCTCAATCGTCATCCAGAATATGAACATAAACTAACCAAAAACGCCGCCCGACAGTTTTATGTCACCGATCTCGCCTCCCATTATCATGCCACAGCCAGTCATCTTTTTGATGATGAGATTGTGTTGGAAAAAGTTTTGCTCTTTGATCATTAAAAATACATACTTTGCTAACGGTTTATAGTGTATTACAGTAAATCCATGCTGAAAAAAATTACCTCCACCCTATCAACGCTTTATATTTCTCTCTTCACTCAATTGAGGGGGGATAAGGTTGGCGTGGATCAATTCGGCAACACCTATTTTAAGGGCAAGCCACGCACGGGGCAAAAGCGGGAGCGGCGCTGGGTCATATATAATGGCAAACCAGAGGCCACAAAAATTCCGCCCGAATGGCATGGCTGGATTCACCACCAAACGGATCAAGTGCCACAGGAGGATAACCCCTTACGCCATAAATGGCAAAAAGCGCATATCCCTAACCTCACTGGCACACCTTATGCTTATGTGCCACCGGGCCATGAATTGAATAAGGGCAAACGCCCCAAAGCCACCGGCGATTATGAGGCTTGGACACCGAAATAAATTAAGCTCTTTATAGATATTTTGAACAGTTTTTTAAAAATTAAGGCTGGACAAATGGTGCACGCTTAGGAATAAATGGAGCTATTCGCGAAACAAAGGGGTTTGTAAATGAAAAACAATGTGATTGAAACCATTCTTGGTGCAGTTGTTCTTATTGTCGCTGGTTTGTTTATTTCCTTTGCGATCTCAACAGCTGACCTAAAAAAGGTCAAAGGCTATAGCGTGACCGCGAATTTCTCAAACATAGACGGCATTACTGAAGGACAAGATGTTCGAATTAGTGGTGTTAATATTGGCTCGGTTGAAAAAATTACCCTTGATGAAATCACCTATCTTGCCCAAGTGACATTTTCGATCGATCCTTCTGTGCAACTCCCCACAGATACCGTTGCCAAAGTTTCTTCAGAAGGGTTACTCGGCGGAAAATATATGTCCCTTGAACCCGGTGGGGCAGAAGAGTTTTTAAAAGAAGGGGACCAAATCCAATACACGCAATCAGCCGTTAACCTAGAAGAGATGATTGGGAAATTCATTTTCTCTGGGGCAGAAGACGGCGGCAGTGAAAAAGATACGGCCGCCACCTCATCTTCAAACGCGCCCGACCCTTTTGCAGCGGATATGTAGCCAATGCGATCAGCTTTCATTTTTGTTGCCACATTTTTTTTGATCATCCCCTGTTTAAGCTTGGCGCAAGATCTTCCTGATTTTAATCAAGACCCCGCGCCACAAGGCTCAGTGTTGGAGCCAAAAAATAAGGCGATTTTACAAACCTTGGATAAGGTAACCGGTCGCACCGCCACCGCCACGGTTGATGTGGGCGAGACGGTCAAGCTTGGCGGGCTCTTCCTCACCGTACAAACCTGTCGTAAAGCGCCGCCAATTGAACAGCCGGAGGCCGCCGCCTTTATTCAGGTATGGCAAGCAGTCCGGGCTAATAATGGTCAATTACCAGAAATCCCAGAATCGGAATGGGTGTTCTCGGGCTGGATGTATGCCTCCTCACCCGCCGTCTCCGCCATGGATCATCCGGTTTATGATGTCTGGGTGATTGATTGCGCCGAGTAAAAATTTTCCTTAGTATACTCTGTTGACGCTTTAAGCGACGCCGGTTTTTTGCCCGGCTTCAAACTGCTCTTTAAGCTCGGCGATAGAGAATTTTTTGCCTTCCTTGGCCAGGATCGCGGCGGCGACTAAATAATTCTCATATTCATCCATATAATGGGTAATGGCCTCACGCAGCAAATAACTGACCTTGCGATCACTACGATCGGCCAATTCCTGCAAACGCTGAAAGGTCTCAACCGGAACTTTACAAGACACTGTTTTCATGACATTTTCCTCCATAAAGAGCATATGAATACAAAGTATACTTAATAAAAAGAAAAAGCAAGTGAAGGGATTTTCAATTTACCCACTCAGATTTTAATGTATCAATTAATATTTTTTTCGTCTCTGCAGAGCGCTCATGATTATGGGGTATATCTGGTATTTTTGACACAGTGCTCTCCCTTAAATTCCATAAAGCTTAAGGAGATAAATTTAACTTGTACAGAGCTTTACTAAGCCGCCTTATCGGTGTCATCTTTATTCTTGCCGGCTTCGAGCCAGTTTTCCAGCCAGTGGATATTATAATTGCCATCAATAAAATCCGGGTCCTCAATGATTTTCTGATGCAGCGGGATCAACGTATGCGGCCCTTCAATCACAAATTCCTTCAGGCAGCGTTTCAGGCGCATAATGCATGAATTGCGGGTCTTCCCAAAAACGATCAGCTTGGCAATCATACTGTCATAGGTTGGGGGAATTTTATAGCCGTCATAGATCGCGCTATCGACGCGAACATTCAAGCCACCGGGGAAATGACTGCGTTTAATCAGACCTGGCGACGGGAAAAACGTATCCGGGTTTTCGGCATTAATCCGACATTCAATCGCATGACCCCGCAGCTCAATATCCTCTTGACTATAGGAAAGCTTTGCCCCGGCCGCGACCCGAATTTGTTCACGCACCAGGTCAATACCCGTGATCATCTCGGTGACCGGATGCTCGACCTGCAGTCTTGTATTCATCTCCATGAAGTAAAATTTACCGTCTTCGAAGAGATATTCAATCGTGCCCAATCCGCAATAGCCCATCTCCGCCGCAACTTTCGCCGACAATTCGCCAATATATTTGCGTTGTTCAGCATTGAGCGCCGGGCTCGGGCCTTCTTCGACCACTTTTTGGTGACTACGCTGAACGGAACAATCCCGCTCGCCTAAATGGATCGCATTGCCATGACTGTCGCCAAGGAGTTGAATTTCAATATGGCGTGGTTTGGTGAGGAATTTCTCCATATACATCGTATCATCGCCAAAGGCCGCTTTGGATTCCGCCCGCGCCATATTCCATGCTTCCTCAATTTCATCAGCGGTCTTGGCAACTTTCATGCCCTTGCCCCCACCACCGGCAGCCGCTTTAATAATGACCGGATAGCCCATCTCAGCGGCGATTTTCTTAGCCTCCTCAATGCTTTCTAGCGCCCCATCAGAGCCTGGGACAACTGGCAGACCGAGTTCTTTTACCGTGGTTTTAGCAATGGTTTTATTGCCCATCGCATGAATCAAATCGGCGTTTGGCCCAATCCAGGTAAAGCCATGTTCTTCCACCATACGGGCAAATTCGGCATTTTCCGAGAGAAACCCAATGCCGGGGTGGATCGCATCGGCGCCGGTAATCGCCGCGGCCGTGAGGATTGCTGGAATATTCAGGTAACTTTTCTTCGACGGGGCTTCACCAATACACACCGACTCATCCGCTAGACGCACATGCATCGCATCTTCATCAATCGTCGAGTGGATGGCAACTGTTTCAATCCCCATCTCCTGACAGGCACGGTGGATACGCAAGGCAATCTCGCCGCGATTCGCTATGAGAACTTTTTTAAACATAATGGAACTTACTCAATGATTACAAGCGGTTCATCAAATTCAACCGGCTGGGCATCATTGACCAAAATTTCCTTGATCATACCCGCTTTATCCGCCTTGATGGGATTCATCACTTTCATGGCTTCAACGATCAAAAGCGTGTCTCCCGCTGCCACGGATGAGCCAACGGTGACGAAAGGCGCGGAATCAGGATCCGGTTTCAAATAAACCGTTCCAACCATTGGTGACTTCACAGCACCAGGATGCGCTGTATCACGATCACCCCCTGCTGGTGCAACTACAGGCGCTACCGCAACTGGAACCGGCGCAGCTCCGGCAGGAGCCGTAACAACCGTATTTCCACCACCACGACTGACTCGGATACTATGATCGTCATCGGTAATTTCAATTTCATTCAAGTTGGTCTCGTCGAGCAATTTGGCCAATTGGCGGATTGCTTTATCGTCGATTTTGATCGAAGACATATTTTTTTCTCATTTTTATTAACGCTCTGACCCGCACTTTAGCAATATTCTTATTCCTTGCCAAGCATTACACGAATTTAGCAATAACCCTTTAATATTAAAGAAAATAGACCAGGATTTCCCGGTCTTTTTGTGTATATCCTATCAATGATTCTTTATCAAGCACCACCAGCGGCCTTAGCTTTTTCCTCTTCGATAATGCTTTTAAGCCGGGTATAGCCAACCGCACCGGGAACTTTGCGCTTACCAACAAGGAAAAATGGCGTACCACGTACGCCCAAATCACGTGCCAAACCCATATTTGTTGCAATTGCATCAATAATATCTTGAGAATCTGCATCTGCTTTTAATTTTTCGAAATCAAGATTAAGTTCCTCTGCATATTTTTCTACATCTTCCATAGCTATACGGCCACGGTGCTGCATAAACTTTGTATGCATTTCGAGATATTTTCCTTGCTTGTCCGCTGCTAATGCAAATTGAGCCGCCATTTCTGAGGAATCACTTAAAATAGGAAGCTCTCGAAACACAACTTTGATACTATCAGGATCATCAACCAACCGATTGACATCATTAATTACCCGTTTGCAATATCCACAATTATAATCAAAAAATTCGACAATTGTAATCTCTGCATTTTCATCGCCTCCAGCTGGGGCATTATCATAAAGACCTTGTGGAATTTCTTTTATTTTTTCAGCGCCTTCACGTTGTTTCTTGGCCTTTTCTAAAGAACTTTCCTCAATTGCTTTAACAATTTCTTCCGGGTTATTTTTGATATAATCACGAACAATCTCTTGGATGGCTTGTTTTTCAGTTTCTGTCATCAAATAACCGCTTGTTTCTTCTTGTGCAAAACTGGTCTGTGTTATTATAACCCCAATTGCTAGCAGTGTTATCAAAGCAAAGCGTTTTATAAACATTGTGAATCCTTATTTTTAAAATGTGTGAAATTTACTGCCCCATAATGGGGGTTTTTCCCCCTTTCGACAAGAGTCTTTATAAAGAGAATTATATCACATTTTAATAAAAATTAAAACTATTTTTCTTGATTTTCTATCTCCGTTAAGAGGTCACTCGCCCGTTGCCAAGCGCCGGAGTCTTCTGGCAAAGCCTCCTTTGCCAAACGCGCTTGCTGGATTGCAAAAGGAATATCGCGTTTGAGAAAAGCCTCTTCCGCCAGATGGACCTTAGCGAGACCATCTTGCCCCATCAGCCCATAGGCCGTAGCAAAAAGACGATGCAATCGTGGGGTCGTTGGTTCCGATTTTAGTGCCAAGGTTAAATTTTTGATCGCTTCTTCTAATAGGCTATTATCCCGGCGCTCAAGCAGTGCTTTGGCAAATTCAAGCCGCATCAACCCAGCTTCCGGAACCATTTCTATCGCCTGGCGATAGGCGGTCAACGCCTCATCAATCCGACTATTTTCAAACAGAATTTGTCCTTTGAGTTCATAAAGATGCCCATTGTTAGGCTCTTGCGTGATCAGTGTCTCAATCTCACGCAAGGCCGTGTCGACATCGCCTTGACGATAGCGGGCGATCGCACGGGCATAATCGGCATCAAAATCACTCCGCCCTTCATATTCCATCGCGACTTGATTTGGCGCCATAAAGCCAAGGATCTTCGCCTGCATGCGACCATGATATTTTTGAAACGCTACTGGCCATGGCGTTTCTTTATTACGGGTCTGTTCGACGGCAGCGATCATGGCGTTCACCCGATCCCGGGTGAGGGGGTGGGTGCGCAAATATTCAACTTGTTGTGAAGCAGGAAGAAGTTCTTGGCTGGCCAACTTCTTTAAAAAACCAGCCATGCCGCGTCCGGAATACCCCGCATCATCCATATAGGCAATCGCGGCCTGATCGGCAGAAGACTCATAGGTGCGGCTATTGCGCAGCTGATAATCAATAGCATTAGCTTGACCGCCGGCAATAATCGCCCCGGCCGCTTCACCGCCGCCGCCCGCCAGTCCAGCCGCCGCCCCAACCAGCGTTGTAATGATCGATTGAATCCCAGCCTCACGACCAACTTCTCTAGAGCGGACCAAATGACCGGCGGCGATATGACCGGTCTCATGGGCAATCACCCCGACGAGTTCACCCACCTCCTCGGTTTCCAAGATAAGCCCCGTGTGGAGGAAAATATTTTGCCCACCCATGACAAAGGCGTTGAGGGAGGGATCATTGACAATGATTAAACGGACATCATTTGGATTGAGCCCGGCTTGGACAAATATCGGCTCCGACATTTCTCTCAGATAGCGTTCAATTTCAGAATCACGGATAACACTTTGTGCCTGCGCCGGCAGGGCAATAAGAATAAAGGCAAAACAAAGTAATAAAAAACGAGGCAATGTCAGGCGACCGCCCCAAATATTAAGCTGAAAAATTTTCATGAGCTAGATTACTCCATCAAGGTATCGCGTTAAAATTTGATTTTTTCAAATCAATCGGCGACTGTCTGCGTAAAAGGGCGCCAGGGGTATTTTCATACCGCTGGATCAATTCTTCAACATACCCATTATAGTGGAGTTGTTTTGTTGCTTGATCTAACATCCGCACGAGCCCTTCTTCGCCTTTTTTTACCGCAATTGTATTTCCAAAGAAAAGAACTGGGGCCTCCAGCGGCACTTTTCTTAACTTCCCGGGATTATTGACCATATAATTGTGAGCGGTAAAAACATCATTGATTGTCGCGTCAGCCTTGCCATTGGCTACATTTAAAAATAATTCCGGCACAGTGTTACTTTCCGTTAATATCAGTTTTTCTGCATACGGATATTTTTGGTTGATTAAAATATCTCCAACCAATCCATCCATACTGACAAACGTAATATTTTCATCATTTAAAAGACCGTCTTGATAATCAAAACGATTATCATCAGCACGGACATAGATATTAAGAGGGATATAAAAAATTGGACCGGTAAAATCCATAGCTCTGGGTCGCGGAGCGATTGGCCAGACCCCCGCACACATGGCATCAATGCGATCAAACTCCAAATCAAGAACAAAATCCGTAAAGCCTGTATCTTTAACCCATTCAATCTCAAGATTGAGAATATTACCAAGCTCATTGACGTATTCATAAAAAACCCCACTCATTTCACCAGTGACCTGATCCCGTGATGTTAGAGGGGGCCATTGCCAATAACCACAACGCAAGGTATTCGTCCGCAATACCCTATCAAGGACTGTTTCTTGTTTTTGAGTTTGCGGTTTTTGATCACCTAGCCAGTGGAGTGTTAGCATAACACTCAAAGCCGCTACAAACAGAGAAACCAAGGTTGAGTGTATAAGCTTCATGTTTTAAACATCCAAATTCGACACATCCAGTGCGTTATTTTGAATAAAGTCACGCCGGGGCTCAACCACATCGCCCATGAGGGTGGAGAAAATTTCATCCGCCTTATCGGCCGCCTCAACCTTGACCTGCACCAGGTTACGAATTTCCGGATCAAGGGTAGTTTCCCACAGCTGATCCGGGTTCATTTCACCAAGACCCTTATAGCGCTGGATCGCGAGGCCTTTACGACCAATGGCAATGACCTCACTATATAGTGAAACGGGGCCGTGAATTGCAACGGTTTCCCCCTCAGCAACCGTCAATATACCTGCCTCAGCATAGCGTTCTGTCAGGATTTTAAGATGAGCGGTTAAACTTCGTGCTTCGGCCGTATCAAGAAGATCCGCTGTGATTGTATAGGTTTCTTGCACGCCGCGGACAGTGCGCGATAGGGTTATCGCCCCATCAGCATCACTCGACCCAACCCAAGGGGCGGCTGGCTCATCTGAGTAAAGATTAAGGCGCGTTGCCACAATTTCTGCATTTTTACCTGCCTTGGACGGATCTAACACTAAGGCACCAGCAATCGCAGCCTGTTCAACGATATCCAAGCGCCCAACCTGGCGGGACAAGACTTCAATTTGCTTCTTAGTCACACCGGAGCGCGTAACGATATCGATCAGATCATGACTTCGATGCTGCGCCCCAGCATAGGTTTTAAAGGAGACACCATCGAGACCATTTTCAATCAGGTAACTCTCCAGCTCGCGATCATCCTTGAGATATTGCTCGCGTTTGCCTTTTTTAACTTTATAGAGGGGTGGTTGGGCAATATAAAGATGCCCTTTTTCAATCAGCTCAGGCATTTGCCGATAGAAAAAGGTCAACAATAAGGTACGAATATGCGATCCGTCGACATCGGCATCGGTCATAATAATGATCTTATGATAACGCAGTTTTGACAGATCAAAATCCTCCCGACCAATTCCCGTCCCCAACGCCTTAATCATTGTGCCAATTTCTTGTGATGAGAGCATCTTGTCAAATCGCGCGCGCTCAACATTCAAGATTTTCCCCCGCAAGGGAAGGATCGCTTGATTTTTACGATGACGCGCCTGTTTCGCTGAACCACCCGCAGAATCCCCCTCGACGATAAAAAGCTCACAAAGCGTGGGATCACGTTCGGAACAATCGGCAAGCTTTCCAGGCAGTGACGCCATATCCAACGCCCCCTTACGACGGGTGAGATCACGTGCCTTGCGCGCCGCCTCACGTGCTGTGGCCGCCTCAACAATTTTGGTCAAAATAAGCTTGGCCTCAGCGGGATGTTCTTCAAACCAATTACCCAGCGCTTCATTCAAAGCGCTTTCCACCACCGGACGCACCTCGGATGAGACCAGCTTATCTTTAGTTTGGGAAGAAAATTTCGGATCCGGCACTTTCACCGATAAGACACAGGTTAAGCCCTCGCGCATATCTTCCCCGGTCAGAGACACTTTTTCTTTCTTGAGGATCCCCATACTCTCGGCATATTTATTGATTGTTCGCGTCAAAGCCCCACGAAACCCGGCCAGATGCATCCCACCATCGCGCTGGGGAATATTATTGGTAAAACACAGCGTGTTTTCATGATAGCTGTCGGTCCATTCCATGGCGACCTCAACCCCGATCCCAGATTTGTCATCCTCACTCATAACCGTGATTGGATCGGTAATCGCTGATTTTGATTTATCAAGCCATTTGACAAAGGCTTCAATTCCACCTTCATAATGGAGAACAGTTTCTTTTGGTTTTTCACCGCGCTTATCACTCAAGGCGATAAAAACACCTGAATTCAAAAAGGCCAACTCCCGAAAGCGATGCTCCAAGGTACTAAAGCTAAACTCCGTCATCGTGAAGGTCTCACTTGAGGGCATAAAGGTCACTTCCGTGCCCTTCTTGCCTTTAGCATCACCAACCGCGCGCAATGGCGCCACCGCCACACCATGCTCAAAACGAATAAAATGCTCGGTGTCTTCACGCCAAATCCGCAATTCCAGCCACTCAGAAAGGGCATTAACCACCGACACCCCAACGCCATGCAACCCACCAGAAACTTTATAAGAATTCTGGTCAAACTTACCGCCAGCATGCAATTGTGTCATAATAACTTCTGCCGCTGAAACCCCTTCTTCAGGGTGTAACGCCACCGGAATACCCCGACCATTATCACGGATGGTCACCGACCCATCGGCATTAATCACCGCATCAATTCGATCACAATGTTTTGCCAAGCTTTCATCAATGGCATTATCCATGACCTCATAGACCATGTGATGCAATCCAGACCCATCATCGGTATCCCCGATATACATCCCCGGACGTTTGCGCACTGCATCGAGGCCTTTGAGAACCTTAATTGAGTGGGCGCCGTATTCTTGTGTATTTTCTGCCATGTTTGATGCGTGCTTTGTCATTATTTATTCAATTCTTTCAATGGGTTAAATATTACCAATTGTGTCTAACCATTCTACCCTTTTTAACAGGGCCAAACAAGAAAAAACCCCGAAAAATCAGGAGTCAAAATATATTTGACATATTGTTATTTAGG
>CAZBXD010000029.1:0-17136 GCA_964496065.1 uncultured Bdellovibrionales bacterium | reverse complement strand
GTGATGTTCTCAAAAAAATTAAAGAAACCCCACGTACAAAAGATATTGTTGTAATCGTCATTACATCTTCAAGTAAAAAAAGTGATATTGAAGAATGCTATGAGAATGGGGCGGATAACTACATTATGAAACCGATGGGATTTGAGGGTTATCTCCACGAAGCACGCCAAATTCATAGCTTTCTGACAAACCCAAATATTCTGATATAAGCTTAAGCCGCTTCAGAGGCTTTTCCGCTTGGATTTTTTGTTTTAATATCCAACTGATCCCCTTTTGAAGAAACGATCACTTCAGCACCATTGAGAACATCACCTGATAGAATCATTTCCGCGAGTGTATTTTGTAATTCCCTTTGAATAACACGTTTAAGCGGGCGCGCACCATAGACAGGATCAAACCCTTTATCAGAAAGCCATTGTGATGCTTTATCATCAATTGAAAGAGTAATTTTTCGCTCCGACAATAGCTTACGTAATGAACCAAGCTGAATATCAACGATCATTCCCATTTGATCACGAGATAATTTTTCAAAGAGTAAAACCTCATCTAAACGATTAAGAAATTCTGGCCGAAATGCTTGCCTTACTGCAATCATAACCTGATCACGGACGGTATTAACATCTTGCCCTTCTTTGAGATTTGATAAATGCTCTGCTCCTAAATTAGAGGTCATGATAATCAAGGTATTTTTGAAATCAACCGTACGCCCTTGCCCATCCGTTAAACGCCCATCATCAAAAACTTGGAGTAATGTGTTAAAAACATCTGGGTGAGCTTTTTCAACCTCATCGAGCAAAATCACCTGATACGGACGACGGCGGACGGCCTCTGTCAGCGCGCCTCCTTCTTCATACCCAATATAACCAGGCGGCGCACCAATCATGCGAGCAACTGAATGTTTCTCCATATATTCCGACATATCGAGACGCACCATCGCAGTTTCATCATCAAACAAAAACTCTGCCAAAGCTTTTGTCAGCTCAGTTTTACCAACCCCAGTTGGCCCAAGAAATAAAAAGGATCCTATTGGTCGGTTTGGATCTTGTAGACCGGCACGTGATCGACGCACCGCATCAGACACCGCCTTAATCGCTTGTTCTTGACCAATAACTCGTTTTCCCAGCTCAGCTTCCATACTGATAAGCTTTTCACGTTGGCCTTGTAACATTTTATCAATTGGAATTCCTGTCCAACGGCTCACCACCGCAGCAATATCATCTTCAGAGACAGTTTCATTAACCATACGATCAGCTGATGTTTCAGCTGCTTCTACCGTTGTAAGCTTTTCCTCTAACTGTGGAATTGTGCCATATTTTAATTCACCAGCTCGAGCCCAATCTCCTTCTCGTTCAACCCGTTCTAATTCTATCCGGGCCTGGTCAAGAGCTTCTTTTGTTTCTTGAGCTGAGCTGAGTTGATCTTTTTCTGCCTGCCATTTTGCCGTCAGGTCGGCAGATTCTTTTTCAAACTTTTCTAACTCTTTTGTTAGTATTTTTAAACGATCCTGAGATGCCGAATCTTCTTCTTTTTTCAACGCCTCTTGCTCTATTTTCATTTGGATGATCTTACGATCAAGCTCATCAATCGCTTCCGGCTTTGAATCAACTGCCATCCGTAGCCGCGATGCCGCCTCGTCTATTAAATCAATCGCTTTATCGGGTAAGAAACGATCTGTAATATACCGATTTGATAGCGTTGCTGCCGCTACCAAGGCGCCATCAGTAATTCTCACCCCATGATGAAGATCATATTTTTCTTTGATCCCACGCAGAATAGAAACTGTATCTTCAACCGTCGGCTCAGCGATAAAAATAGGTTGGAAGCGACGGGTCAAGGCCGCATCTTTTTCAACATGTTTACGATATTCATCAAGTGTCGTAGCACCAACCATATGCAACTCACCACGCGCCAAAGCCGGCTTCAGCATATTAGACGCATCCATTGATCCCTCTGTTTTACCTGCACCAACCAACGTATGCATTTCATCGATAAACAAAATAATCTCGCCGGCAGCATCTTGCACTTCTTTCAAGATTGCTTTAAGACGTTCCTCAAATTCACCCCGAAATTTTGCCCCAGCAATTAAGGCACCAAGATCAAGAGACATTAATTTTTTATCTTGGATCGAATCTGGGACATCGCCTTTGACAATACGCTGCGCCAGGCCCTCGACAATGGCTGTTTTACCGACACCAGGTTCACCAATCAAAACTGGATTATTCTTTGTGCGGCGAGAAAGGATTTGAATAGTACGACGGATTTCTTCATCCCGACCAATGATCGGATCCATTTTTCCCTCTCGAGCTATCTCGGTCATGTCTATCGCATATTTATTCAGCGCATCAAACGTATCTTCAGCATTTGGGTTATCAGCCACACGCCCCTTACGCATTTTATTGATCACAGTATTCAGCGCTTGTGCATCGACTTTGGCATTTTTTAAAGCCTTACCAACATCAGATTCACCAGCAAAACACATTGCCTGTAGGATGCGTTCTGTCGTGATGAATTCATCCCCTGCCTTATTCGATAACTCGTCAGCATGATCAAGAATTTTGACAAAATCATTATGGGGATAGAGGCGATCTGCTCCAGACCCACTAACAGACGCTTGTTTTGATAAGTTACTTTCAACCGCTTTTTTCAAGGAGGAGAAATCCCCTCCCGCATTTTTAATCAATTTTTTGATATGCCCATCTGCGTCATCCATGAATGCTTTCAAAAGATGATCTGGGGTTATTTGCTGATGCTTGTGGCGCAATGCCAAAGTTTGTGCTTGTTGGATAAAACGGCGTGTTTTATCCGTCATTTTGTCGAAATCCATTATTCACTCCATCATGGGCAGCGCCTAATCTAGCATGGCCCGATTAACAGCACCCTGCCTTACCTTCAAATTATACCATATTTTGGAGCAATAATCTATAAAAACGATACCACTTATCTGCGATCTTGCTTACGCTGGCTCAGTTTCTAGCTCTTCAGATTTTTTTGATGCTTTTTCAGTTTTCAGTTTGCGACCAGGTTTTGGCTTAGCATCCCCCTCTTCTTCAGCGTTTAAAAAACCTGGGACATCAGTCATTTTATCATCGTTGTCTTTTTGATGATTAGATGAATTGCTTTCCTGATCATCGTTTTTTTGTTCCGCACGACGTTCATTATCTTGTTCGATCTCTTTTTGAATATCACTTAAAATACGTTGATAATGTTCTGCATGCTGAAGAAAGCTTTGCTGTAGAACTTTATTATCAGAGGCCCCCGCATCACGCGCAAGACTTGTGTATTTTTCAACAATCTGTGCCGCTGTGCCGCGAACTCGGCCTTCTGGGCCATTACTATCATGAACTTGATTGAGGCGCGCCTGAGGGCGGCGGTTAGCACCATTGCTGCGGTTGCCACCCCGATTATTGTTGCGTCCCCGGCGATTATTTGATGAATGCCTAGCGTATGCCATGTCTACCTAATCTTTTTTGTTTATTTATATTGTCGAGCAGTCTTTATTTTCACCTGCTGGTTATGAATCACCCTTGCTTGATTCATTTTTCTATATGATAGATACTAAAGGTTTCAAGCCGTCACGCAAGAATTTTTTTAAACCTTGAAGAGGAGGCAACGCTCAATACCTGCTAAATCCTTATAAACAATACCAGAACGACCAAAAATATTTTGGATACCTTGTGTCTGTCCTTGGCCATATTCAAGCCCAACCAGAGCATTTTCACTCAAAAATGGCGCTACATTTTGTGCGATAAGTCGATAGGGCTCTAACCCATCTGTACCACCGTCAAGCGCCCCATGAGGGTCGTAGCCACGCACATCAACACACAACCGCGCAATATCCCCTGTTGGAATATAAGGTGGATTACTCATAATAATATCAAACTGTCCAACCACATTAGAAAACCAATCGCTCACATGCCAATGAGATCGATCGGCAACATTAAGAACTGCTGCATTCTCTTGTGCAACAGATAAAGCTGCCTCGCTTTGATCAATACCAACGCCAGTTGCATTTGGTAACTCTGATAGAAGACTGATGAGTAAACAGCCTGTTCCCGTGCCTAAATCCAAGATACGATAGGATTTTTGCCGATCCGGGAGGTTGTCCAAAACGGCTTCAATCAGGGTTTCACTATCAGGACGCGGATCAAGGGTGTCCATCGTTGTTTTAAACGGTAGACCCCAAAACTCTTTTACTCCGATAATTTTTGCAACCGGCATGCCTTGAAGACGTTTTTGGACGCATTCATCAAGGTGACCTTGCTTTTCTAATGGAAAGTCACTGTCTCGATGCAGGAGGAGTTCTTCCAAAGAAACCCCCAAAACATGCATCATCAAGAGCCGTGCGTCGAGCTGTGCTGTTTCAATGCCAGCTTCTTGTAAAGTTTTTGTAACTATTTTTTGCGTATCAACAATCACACAGCTGCCAGTTTTTCTGCCTGATCTTCCGCGATCAGTGGGTCAATGACCTCATCTAAACTATCGCCTGCAACAATTTGTGCTAAGCTGTGTAGAGTGAGGTTAATCCGGTGATCGGTGACACGACTTTGCGGATAGTTATAGGTACGGATCCGCTCAGAACGATCCCCTGAGCCAACTTGCGATTTGCGATCTGCGGCCCGTTCATCCATGATTTTTTGTCGCTCCGCATCATAAATGCGTGAACGCAATATTTTTAGAGCTTTAGCTTTATTTTTATGCTGTGATTTTTCATCTTGTTGCGAGACAACGATTCCAGTCGGTAAATGCGTTATACGCACAGCGGAATCCGTTGTATTCACCGATTGTCCGCCCGGACCACTGGCACGAAAAACATCAATCCGAAGGTCCTTTTCTTGAATATCAATATCAACCTCTTCCGCCTCTGGTAAAACAGCGACTGTTGCAGCTGACGTATGGACCCGGCCTTGAGTTTCTGTTTTGGGGACCCGTTGCACGCGGTGGACACCGGATTCAAACTTAAGCCGGGCAAAGACATTTTCTCCTGAAATATTGGCAACTGCTTCACGATAGCCCCCAATATCATTGTCAGCTACTTCCATAACTTCGAATTTCCATCCCTTTAAACTGGCATAGCGTTGATACATATTAAACAGATCAGCCGCAAAAAGCGCCGCCTCGTCACCGCCAGTACCAGCACGGACCTCCAAAATTGCATTTTTACTATCGGCCTCATCCTTTGGCAAAAGCGCGATTTGAATTGCTTCTTCCATTTGAGGTAGTTTTGCCTCAAGGCTTGGTAATTCTGCTTGAGCAATATCACCCATTTCTGGATCATCCAGCATGGACTTAAGGTCATCAATCTCTTTAACCACAGCTTGGTATTCTTTAATGACGGCAACAATGGGATCCAGATCGGAATATTCCTTTGATAATGATGTCATCTCAGGAACAGATAAGTCTGGACTAGCTAATTTTTGGGAAAGTTTAGTGTGGTGCGCCACCACAGAGTCGAGCTTTTCTCGAGACAGAGACATAATGATCTATTCCAGCTAATTGAGGTTAAAGGTTTTTCTTAGGTCATCCGGGTTGAGAGATAAGTTACGACGAACATCCCCAACACTCCCCAGTTTTGGTAACTCTTGCCCGTTTAACAAAACCAAAATACCACCTGCATTTCCGGTGATCATCTTCATACCATCCCCCTCGGGGACATCAAATGTTTCATCTGCCTTGAGAATACGGCTCAAAATAATATTGCCCTGACCATCAGCAATTTCAACCCAACTTGTTTGTAGTGCTTTGATGGTCACAGATGAAACCTTAGGCGGTGTAACTGGCTCTTCTAGTGAAACAGCATCTGCTAAAACCTCAGGCTCTTTTGTTTCAGGCAAAATCAAAAGATTTTCTGAGACCTCAGGCATAACTATTTCTGTCCGGGTTTGCTGATCTTGAATTGTTGAAACAATTTGTGGCGTTTCAACTGGTTCTGCAATAATCGGAGGTTCTGGAATTTCAATGATATCTGTTTCATCACTTGGCAACGCAAAAATGATTCCCAAAACAACAACGAGTGCCAAAAACCCTGCTCCAGCAAACATCGCCGCCTTTGTTGGAACCATGCTGGTTGTCATTGGATCAGGAAAAACTAACTCTGGCGAAGCTTGGCGCTTGGCTCCATAGGCTTCGCGCTTAAATTCAGAAACAGCAGCATCCGCATCAAAGCCTAAAAATTCAGCATAATTCTTAATAAATCCTGTGGCATAAACCGGAGCTGGAAGCTCCTTAAAATTTCCGTCTTCGATTGCTTGAAGATAAAAACGGCGAATCATCAATTCTTCAGCAACAGCTGAAAGATCTAAGTTATTACTTTCACGCACAGCCTTGAGACGTTCCCCAATATGAGCCATCTCTTCTAAGGCCTGAGCGTCCAATGCCTGCTTCTTCGTTTTTTTCTGTGCTTTTGCCATGAGTATATTTTAAATCGTGATTATTTGTGTTCTACTGCAGAGAGACAGGTGTAAACCCTATCCTTGTTTTTGTCAAAAAACTAGCCCCTATGAGATTTAAATGAGAACACCAAAGCCCTCACATGATCAAGAAGAAATTGACCGCTTCGATCAATTAGCCAAAACCTGGTGGGATGACAATGGCCCAATGCGCCCTCTTCATGAAATGAATCCTGCACGGTTATCCTTTATCCGCAAACATATTGACCAGATTCTTGGGCGTAATCAACATGGCCAGCGCACGCTTGATAAACTTTCTATTCTGGATATTGGCTGTGGGGGGGGTATCTTATGCGAACCTTTTGCACGGCTTGGTGCCCATGTCACAGGGATAGACTTATCACAAGAATTAATCGATGTCGCAAGCCATCATGCCCAACAAAGTGATCTCAATATTGATTATCGCTGCCAATCTGCAGAGAGCCTTTTACAAGAAAAGAAACGTTTTGATATCGTTACAGCCCTAGAAGTCATTGAGCATGTCCCCAACCCCGAGGCGTTTATCAACACAACTACAAAACTCCTTAAACCAAAGGGGATGTTTTTCCTATCAACCCTTAATCGTACCCCTGCCGCTTATCTTACGGCAATTATTGGCGCTGAATACGTGCTGCGATGGCTACCAAAAGGGACACATCAGTGGGATAAATTTATCAAACCGTCTGAGATGAAAACATTTTTTGACCAAACTCTTTTTGACATCCATGACATTAGTGGGATTGTTTACCATCCACTGAAACAAGAATTTATTCTCAAGAAAAATCGTCTCAGTGTTAATTATATCTTATGTGCGGTAAAGAAATGACCCGTCAACAACCCACTATTATTGTTGGCGGTGGACTTACCGGGCTTACCATGGCTGCTGCACTCAATCATATTGGGCAGCCGCTTATCTTAATTGCACCAAAAAATGAGACAATACACACACAGGATAAACGCAGTACCGCTATCATGATGGACGGCATTCAGTTTCTTACAGAGATTGGTGTTTGGTCAAATATCACATCAACGCCACTTGAAGTGATGAGAATAATTCAAGCTGACAAAGAAACCGATTTTAAAGCCAGCGAAATGAATCGGGATGCTTTTGCACTCAATGTTCTCAACATGGATATAAAACATAGACTGAAACAGAACCTTGAAAAATCTAAAAATATCCGCATCGTTGATGATCAAGTAGTCGATATTAAAACCACTCAAAACAAGGTTACAGTCAAGACATTAAAAGGGGAAACACATTCTGGAGCGCTTCTCATCGCAGCCGATGGCCGACAATCAACTATTAGAGACCTCTTAAAAATTTCTACATACCGTCATGATTTCAAACAAAAAGCGATCGTATGTACACTATCTCATACACATTCTCATAATAACACCTCCACCGAAATTCATCGGGCTGGTGGCCCCTTCACTCTTGTCCCACTACCCGGTAAAGAAAGTGCCCTCGTATGGTGCGATCATGCAAAAACTCTTGATAAGGTTATGTTAGCGAGTAATCCTGACAAGCAAGGAATGATTCAGAAAATTATTGGTCCGGATATTCTTGGGGATATTGAGTTGACATCACAGTGCCAGATCTGGCCAATTCATGGCTTAAAAGCAAAAACACTCATTGCACCTCGAACTGTCCTTATTGGAGAGTCAGCCCATGCTCTGGCGCCAATTGCCGCCCAAGGATTTAATTTAAGTTTGCGCGATATTCAAAGCTTAACAAGGCTTATTGATGAAAGCATCTACCTTGGTCTTGATATTGGTCGACAGGTGATTTTAAAACGCTATCAACAACAAAGACAAAACGATATTGCCTTGCGTTATCATACAATTGGCTTGCTCAATACTTTAATTGCTCAACACTCTATCCCTGCTCGCTTATTGAGACGTCTGGGGCTATCAGCGATGACGTGGATTCCACCGCTACGTCAAGCAGCCATGCGTTTCGGGATGAGGGCTTAATTTCATGCTTCCTCTGCAAACATCAAATGACCTACGATTTATTGATAAGATTTTCCTCAATAATTGGGGGCTTGTTTTTCTGATTACGATAATTGGGGCTGTGGGCTATGCTGCCCTTTACTCTGCAGCAAATGGCCATATTGCCCCTTATGCTTCACAACATTTATTACGCTTCAGTATTGGGATGATTGGCCTTCTGATCACTGCTTTTATCCCTATTAAATTTTGGCGTCTGATGTCTTGGCCGATTTACGGTGCCGTCCTTGTGCTTCTGATCATTGTTGAAGTTAAAGGCCATATTGGTATGGGGGCACAACGATGGATTAATTTGGGATTTATCAATTTACAACCCTCAGAACTAATGAAAATTGCCCTTATCATGGCATTGTCGCATCATTTTTTTCGTATAGATACCGAACATGTTACTTCTTTTCGCGCCTTATTTATTCCATTGATTGCAATCGCTCTGCCGGTGATACTTGTTTTACGACAGCCCGATCTTGGGACGGCCTTTATGCTCTTGGTTGTTGGCGGAGCCTTGCTTTTTCTGGCAGGGGTACGTTGGTGGCTTTTTGCAGGTGGCCTTGTGGCGGGATTAGCAGCAATCCCAGTACTTTGGTCTTTTTTGCATGATTATCAGAAAAATCGAATTTTGACATTCCTAAACCCAGAAGCAGACCCGCTGGGAACGGGTTACCATGTCACACAATCAAAAATTGCCCTTGGATCGGGCGGGATTCACGGCAAGGGCTTTCTTAATGGCACGCAAAGCCACCTGAATTTCCTGCCTGAAAAACAAACCGACTTTATCTTCACTCTTTGGGCCGAGGAATGGGGCCTTGTAGGCAGTGTTTTCCTCCTCTCACTTTTCATGGCAACATTCAGCTATGGGATTGTAATTGCTCTGCGTTGCCGTAGTCAATTTTCTCGGTTATTAGTCATGGGTTTGGTGATTAATATTGCACTTTATGTCTTTATAAATACAGCGATGGTCATGGGACTGATACCGGTTGTTGGTGTCCCGCTCCCCCTAGTTTCCTATGGAGGGACAGCGATGCTCTCAACACTTTTTGCCTATGGCCTGATCCTCTCGGCCTCGATCCACCGCGATACCAAAGCAAGCCGATATTATTAGACAAGAAAAAGGCGCCCTAGGGCGCCTTTTTAGGTGTGTGTGTGGTGGGGTCGTTGCCCCGTTTGGTATTAACTTGCCATGTTGTAACGGCTCGGTTTAAAATTGACCGATATAACATTATCATCGGAATTGGTTGAGAAACCACGACACAAACCATCTTTTGTGATAATTGATTTATGAATAGCCTTCATATTCGCTTGAAAAGTTCTTGTCGCTTTTTTAAATCGTACGCTTTCTGATGCGCGGGTTATACCAACACCATTCTCAAGCATGGTATCATTGAGCAATATATAATCTTTCCGACCCGGCTCATTAGCGGCAACAATTCTTTGCGCCGCAATGACATCCATATCTTTTTGGAAAGCTGTCTTTGTATACAGCTCAGTATACTGGTTAACTGCTTCTTGACCATGAAATGACGCCATTGTCTCAATAAGGTCAATAACACGAGACATATTCTCATCGAGTGTTGATCCTTTTCTTAATTCGCTCATGCTACTCGTCTCTCTTCTGCGATGGTTTGCATTAAATTCCCAATTTTAAACAAGTTCTGGGATAGGATATCCCGCTGACTATCATAAAAACCCGGATCATTTTCGATCAGATCTGCGTAATCTGGCCCCATTGTCTCTGTGATGGTTTTGCCCATCCGTTTCAACGGTTCCTTATATTTATCCCCTTCATCCATGCGCTCAGAAATGGCATTCAAGGCATGGCCATAAACCAAGAGCGCGCGATAAGGCGGCAGTTTTTTGAGGAAATAAGTCAAACGACGCATTTTCTCACGGCTCACGCGCTCACGGGCATTGAGCACAGACTGCAAGGTAATAATTGCATTCTTTTCGTGTGAGTTGAGCCAAACTTGTCCCATGATCTGCACGTATCCTCAGTTTAAAAATCACATTACACCTGATTCGGCGTATAAAAGGCGAAAATCCCTTTAGAGTGATTCAACTAAAACCTATTTCCTAACGAAATCTTAAGATGAAAGAGTCGTGCCACAGGTGAATCGGAATTTTGTTGTAAAATTGTCACAAAAATCTACATTACTATCCATAAAATCCCTATTTTACCGCTTGTTTGGGTTGATATAGACCAGTTATGATTGTGTGGATTTTATGAGTCTTTTTAGCCACAGGAACTTTATTTTTGGCCTCCCTTGTTCATACTGTTACCTTTCAAGGTATTCATGCGCTGACCATTGAGGTGCAGGCACAAATTGCCGCTGGCATGCCCGCTTTCACGATTGTGGGGTTGCCCGATAAAGCTGTGACAGAAGCACGGGAGCGGGTGCGTAGTGCACTCCATGGGATGGGGCTATCGATCCCGCCAAAACGTATTACCATCAATCTCGCGCCGGCCGATGTGCAAAAGGTGGGGAGTCATTTTGATTTACCCATTGCTCTGGCTCTCCTCGCTGCCATGGAGGTTATTCCGCGTGATGCGTTGGAAGGGTTTGCCGCAATGGGTGAACTCTCCCTGGATGGTCGTATTCGTAAGGTTGCGGGGGTACTGCCCGCGACCATGCACGCCCATGACACAGGGCTCGGCCTGATCTGCCCACAAGACTGCGGGGCCGAAGCCGCGTGGATTAGCGAGGCTCATATTTTGGCACCGGGAAGTTTATTGGCCCTGATCAACCATTTTAAGGGCAACCAGGTCTTGACCCCACCGGAAGCCCCGATCGCCATCAATGATGATGGCCCACAGGTCAAACTTCCTGATTTTGTCGATGTCCGTGGGCAGACAAGCGCCAAAAGGGCGCTTGAAATTGCTGCCGCTGGTGGGCATAACCTCCTGATGATTGGACCACCGGGGGCTGGAAAATCAATGTTGGCGGCGCGCTTGCCTTCGATCCTCCCATCTTTGAGCCCGGAAGAAGCGCTGGAAGTCTCCACAATCCATTCTGTTGCTGGGCAATTAGAAGAAGGGCGTATTGTTAATCAGAGGCCATTTCGCGATCCGCACCACTCTGCTAGCTTACCAGCACTTGTCGGTGGTGGGCATCGCGCTCAGCCGGGAGAAATTTCTCTCGCGCATAACGGTGTCCTCTTTCTCGATGAACTTCCCGAATTTGCACGTGCAACGCTGGAATCCATGCGCCAACCATTGGAAACCGGGCAAACCCTCATTGCGCGGGCGAACCACCATATTTCTTATCCCGCTAATTTTCAACTGATTGCTGCGATGAATCCCTGCCGCTGTGGCCATCTCAGTGATGCGGAATTGGCCTGTAACCGTGCACCACGCTGCGCCGTCGATTATCAATCCAAACTCTCCGGCCCGCTGCTCGATCGCATTGACATTCATATTGACGTCCCTGCGGTAAAGATTACCGATCTGCGCAGAGAAAGCGTAGGAGAGAGCTCAGCCACAATCGCCGCACGGGTCATGGCCGCACGACAACGGCAACAAGAACGTTTTCAACAAGTTGAACACTCAACCAAAACATTGCGTGTGAATGCCGATCTGAGTGGTGATTTGCTGGATCGTTTTGCCACCCCGGAAAAGGATGCGCAAGCATTGCTTGATCAAGCCGCAGATCGCATGAAACTTTCTGCCCGGGCTTATCACCGGGTTTTACGGGTTGCCCGCACGATTGCCGATCTCGATAATAGTGATCCGATTACCTATAATCATATTGCCGAAGCCCTCTCCTATCGCCGGCGCGTAGAGCAATAATTTTATTAAACTTCCCCTTAAGACTTAGACAGGTATACTGACGCTATCTTTTTGATGTGTGTTGAGGATCCAAATGACTAAAACCATTGCTCTGGTTGATGATGATCAGAATATTCTAACCTCTGTTTCCATTTCCCTTGAGGCAGAGGGTTTTAAGGTTGTTACCTTCAGTGATGGCGTTGCTGCGCTTGAAGGATTGAAAGGCAATGAGGTTGACCTTGCCGTTCTCGATATCAAAATGCCACGCATGGATGGCCTCGAGACCCTTCGCAATATCCGCCAAGAAAGTATGATGCCCGTGATTTTTCTGACCTCAAAAGATGATGAAGCGGATGAGATGCTCGGCCTTAAGATGGGCGCAGATGACTATATCACCAAGCCATTTTCACAAAAACTTCTTATTGCCCGGATACGCTCTTTACTGCGACGTGAGGAATATCGGCTTGAATTTGAAAATACCAGCAATAAAGAAAAATTAACAGATCAAATTATCACGGTTGGCAATCTAACCATCGAAGAAGAAAAGCATTTATGCTCATGGAAAGGTAACCGTCTTGACTTAACTGTCACTGAGTTTCTGCTTCTTAAAAGCTTGGCTAAACGCCCTGGTGTTGTAAAAAGCCGAGAAGATCTAATTGTTGCGGCTTATGATGACGTAATTCATGTTGATGACCGTACCGTTGATACTCATATCAAACGCCTACGAAAAAAATTTAAACACGCTGATGAGGAGTTTGATCATATTGAAACTCTTTACGGTGTTGGTTATCGCTACGCCCAAGAATAGTCACGTTAAATGGATAATGAAAAAGAAGAGATTGACCTAACCATCGGTGAGTTAATTCGCCGCAAACGCCAAAAACGCATTGTCTCTTCTTTAACGATTACCATTCTGGCCGTTAATATTGTTGCTTTGATCCTTTTGACAATTAGCTTCCTGTCTATCAACCGCTATCAAAATATTTTAATTGACCGAGAGGCGGATGTTCTTGGAATTCAATCGCTGCTTTATATTCAAGCCTTACGAGAAAATGCCCTTAAAATTGATATGGTTGAGGGACAAAAACCTGTTGCTACCCTTGATCCAATTACAGCGCAAACAATGATGGTTGGTCTGGGAGAAAGTTCTCCATCTGAGGTACGACTTTATGATAAAACAGGCTCTTTAGTTTTTGATAGCCAGTGGTGGGCCTATGGTGGTCATCCTACTCATCAAGACAAAACCGCCAACATTGCCGCTCCAGACGATGATATTCTTATGGCGCTCTTGAGCGGCCAAACTACCAAAAAAATCGTTAAGAATTTTAACAAAGCCCCTAATATTCGCGTTGGTCGGCCATTTAAATATGGTGCGGATACAATTGGTGCACTTGTTCTGGACTATAATGTTACGTTTATAGGGGATATGGTTCGCGTCATGCGAATGGAAATTGGGGTTATTTTCATCAGCGGTCTCGCTTTGATGATTTTGCTCTCAATCTATTTGACTGGTGTTCTTGGGCAACCTCTTAAAAGACTAGCTCGTGCGGCCGACTCAATGCGGCGCAACTACGGTCGTCACGATGAAATTCCAGATTTTACTAACCGCAATGATGAAATTGGCGATCTTTCTGGAGCGCTGAGAGAGTTAACAGATGCTCTTCAATTACGGATGAAGAGTATTGAGCGTTTTGCTGCCGATGTCTCACATGAACTAAAAAACCCTTTGACGTCTCTGCGCAGTGCCATTGAAACCCTTGACAAAATTAAAGACCCAACAAAAATTGCTAAGCTACGAGATATTATTGTGCATGACTTAACTCGGATGGATCGCCTCATTTCTGACATTTCTGCGGCCTCTCGTCTTGATGCAGAATTATCACAAGATATTGCAGACTCAATTGATCTTACACAGTTCATCGAAATGACGGTAGAGCGCAATAATATGATGCTCAAAAATATGGCAGATAATGGGTATAAAAAGCTGCCCCATATTATTTTTGAAAATCAGAGCTCGCAAAAAATCTTTATTCAGGGAAAAGGGGATCGTCTTAGTCAGGTCTTTGATAATATTCTAAGCAATGCGCTATCCTTTGCACCTGAAGAGAGTGAGATAACAGTTCGTCTCAAAAATCAAAACGGCGTTGCCCGTGTTAGTATTTCTGACCAAGGCCCCGGTATCCCAGAAAACAAAATGGATACGATTTTTAATCGCTTTTATACTGATCGACCTTTTGATGATAAGTTTGGTAATAATTCTGGCTTAGGGCTAAGTATTTGTCGACAAATCATTCAAGCCCATCGAGGCCGTATTAGGGCAGAAAACATTAAAAATACTGATGGAAAATCCATAGGAGCACGCTTTGTTATTTATCTCCCGATACAAATCCTGTAACCTCCGCATGTATAAAATAATGAGGTTTAATGATGATTGGGCTCGTGCTTGTTACGCATGGTGACTTAGGTTCTGAACTTGTCAGAGTTACAGAGCATGTTGTTGGTAAACAAAAATATATTAAAACAATCCGTGTTTCTTCAGATGATACTGTGGACAGCCGGCAAGACGATATTTTAAAGGCAATAGAGGTTGTCGACCAAGGAAAAGGGGTGATTGTTTTGACCGATATGTTCGGTGGCACACCATCCAATCTTGCAATTTCTATTATGGATAAAAAAACAGTTGAAGTACTCGCTGGGGTCAATGTCCCAACCTTGATAAAACTTGTTAGCATCAGAGAAACAATGAATGTGTCACAAGCGGTCAATCAAGCCAAAGAAGCAGGGCGAAAATATATTAATGTTGCATCACAATTACTTAAGAATGTCTGAGACCACAAAGAAAAAAACCGTTATGATTGTGAACGCAAAGGGGTTGCACGCCCGTGCGGCAGCACGGATGACAAAGCTTGCTAATCAGTTTGATTGTACAATAAAAATTCACCACAAAAAAAACACGGCCTGCGCTAAAGATATTCTTGATCTTTTAACCCTCGCAGCAAGCCAAGGATGTGAGATAACGGTTGAGGCGTTTTCGGGAACCGACACAAACATAGCGCTTAAAGCCATTACACATTTGGTAGAAAATGGTTTTGAAGAAGATCAAACATGTTGTGCTATAAAACGAAAGCATGATAGATGAATCTGTGGGAAAACACATTACCGCAAGAAAAACTGGAAGGTATCTCTCTCTCTCCCGGGATTGCAATTGGGGCTGTTTATGTTTTAGAAACCACTTCACCTGAGGCCCCTAAAATCACGGTTAAAAAATCAGATATTGACCATGAAAAGCGCCGCGTTGATGAAGCCAGTGCCTTGGCCTATCACCAAATCTCTAAACTCCAAGTTAAAGCCGAAAACCTCCCACCACATGCCGCTGAAGAAATCATTCTGTTGCTGGATGCTCATTTAAATATGGTCAGCACCTCTCGTTTGACCCGGGACATTAAAACCCGCATTGAAGATGAAAAGATTAATGCAGAATGGGCTTTGGAAAAGGAAATTCAAAACTATGAGAAAACTTTTCGCGAGATGGAAGATCTCTATCTAGCACGCCGTGGAAGAGATATTCGGGATGTCGGACGACGTCTGATGCGGAATTTGATGGGTCATAAATTTGTTGCTCTTAGAAATGTTCCACAAGGGGGGATTGTTTTGTCGGAGGAAATTACCTCTGCTGATACTGCTTTTATGAATCCGCGTAAAATTAGCGGCTTTGTCTCTATTGTTGGTACCAAACAAAGCCATGCAGCAATCATGGCACGGTCTCTTGGGCTTCCAGCAGTCGCAGCTATTGCGCATATGCCCCATAATATTCGAAAAGGCTCTGTTGTCATTATCGATGGTGATCGTGGTCATATCATTGTTAACCCCACGAAAAGAACCCTTAACCAATACGAAAAAAGACAAAAAGCAAACCTCGTGCGCCATGATGCGATCCATGAAAAAGCGCATATGCCTGCCCAAACACGCGACGGAACGATTATCGATGTGCAAGCTAATCTTTCACGTCCAGAAGATATTGAAATGATTGTTGAATCTGGTGCTTCAGGTATTGGGCTTTTTCGTTCTGAATTTATGTTTATGAACCGCGATGATATCCCGTCTGAGCAAGAGCAATACGACCATATCGCAGATGTGATCCGCACCATGAATGGTAAACCCGTTACGATCCGCACGATGGATGTTGGAGGCGATAAAACATCCCCCGCTTTTTATGACCAAGTTGGACATGAGGCAAACCCAGCCCTTGGTTTACGAGGAATTCGTCTTTCTCTAGCAATGCCAGAGATTTTAGAAACACAGTTTCGAGCGATTCTGCGCGCGGGCGTTTTGGGTCCGGTCAAAATCCTTATTCCCATGGTGACTCATCTGGAACAAATCAAGCAATGTCGTAAAATTCTCCATAACACCATGAAAAAAATTCATAAACAAAAAGTAACCGCTTTGACTGATATACCTCCTTTAGGGTTGATGATTGAAACACCAGCAGCAGTTCTCATTGCAGACGAATTAGCAAAAGAATGCGATTTTTTCTCAATTGGGACAAATGACCTCATTCAATACACTATGGCCGCCGACCGAACTAACGATCATGTAGAAGAATGGTATCAAGCCGATCACCCTGCTGTTTTAAATTTAATGAAAAAAACTATTGATGCGGCAAACAAAAATAACATCCCAGTTAGTTTATGTGGTGAAATGGCCGGTGATACCCTTTATACGCAATCAATCCTTTCTCTTGGTATACGAACTCTGTCAATTAATGCCGCAAGCATAGCAATCATAAAAGATATTATTCGCGACATCCGGCTGACATAACATTAACAATAACCTTGTTTAAGTGCCTCTGACTGATAAAGAAGGTTTTGTAAAAAGATTAAAAAATATGGGGCTGGCGTAGATGTTTGAAACATTTATGCTGGTAATATGAGATTAAAGCAT
>CAZBXD010000028.1:5327-17599 GCA_964496065.1 uncultured Bdellovibrionales bacterium | reverse complement strand
TCGGCATCCAGTTATTGGCCGCGCCTTTGATATACAAATCCCACGCCCATTTATTACGATGGGGCAAAATCTGGTTCACACCTTCCGTATCTGCACCAAGAAGCTCACCTGTTTTTCCAGTTAACTGATCAACTTTTGCAACTGTACTTTCTTGTGACATTTTCTTTATTTCCTTTCTTGCTGTTCAATTTTATTTACTGACATCCAACACAGGCGATATCATTGGTATCAACCCGATTGAGCGACCCTTCACTAAATCCAGCTACTGGTTTAGTTTCATTGGCCACTTCTAGCTTTTTTGATTCAATGATCTGCTCAATCTTAGTTTTGTCAACGGTTGATTTTTCAACCCGAGATGCACTTTCATTTCGTAGATAATAGGTTGTCTTTAACCCAGTTTTCCACGCATGCATATAGATATCATTCAATATCTTTAGGCTTGTTTGATTATTATACAAGTTCAATGACATCCCCTGATCAATCCATTTCTGACGCGCAGCTGCACAATCAAGAAGTTTCGTTTGATCTAAATTAAAGGCAGTCTTGTATTTATCTTTAATTTGTTGCGGGATCACATCATCATCAAGAAGGGATAAATCACCATCCACATGTTTGATCAACTGAACCATATCAGCATCCCAAAGCCCCATCCGCTTCATATCAGCCACGAAGTGACGGTTGATCAAAACAAACTCACCGGACAAGGTCGAATAAACATACATCACACCAAAATCAGGTTCAATGGATTGTGAACATCCCGCAATGAAGGAAATCGTTGCTGTCGGCGCAATTGCCATTGTTAACGCATTACGCATCCCATGCTCTTTAACATGTTCGCGTATAGGCGCCCAATCAAGGGTTTCTTCCGGCTTGCCGATCATAATACCTTTATTGCCACGACTTTTCATCATTGCGCGATAGGTATCAATCGGGAAGATATTTTTCGACCAAGTTGACCCCTCATAGGTTTTAAATTTCCCTTTTTCTTTTGCAAGCTCAGACGAAGCTTTAATCGCGTAATAGCTAATAAACTCCATAATCTTGTCAGAAAGGGCGACTGCTTGCGGCGATTCATAATTAACACCCATCATATAGAACAGGTCTTGCCATCCCATCGTCCCCATGCCGATAAAACGGTGTTTGAGGTTAGAGTTTTTAGCTTCTGCCGTTGGGTAGTAATTGATGTCAATGACATTATCCAGCATCCGAACTGTTGTCTTCACAGTCTCAGCCAATTTATCCCAATTGACCTCAGCATCTTCAACATGCGCACCAAGATTGATCGAGCCTAAGTTACACACAGCAGTCTCACCGATTTCGGTTTTGACACCATCAACATAAGTGGAGGCTTTTGTATGTTCCAAGATCTCTGTGCAAAGGTTAGAAGAATGGACGACACCTTCGTGCTGAAGTGAGTAACGGACATTCGATGGATCCTTAAAAGTGATCCATGGATGCCCTGTCTCAAAAATTGAGCGGAGCATCTTCTTCCAGAGCTTCTTAGCATCAATCTCTGTGAAAACACGCAATTCACCCGCTTTCCCTTTTTCAACATAGTGCCAGTAAAGCCGCTCAAACTCTTCACCGTAGCTATCATGCAATTCAGGCGCTTCATTTGGTGAGAACAAATACCATTTACCATCCTCAATGACCTGCTTCATGAACAGATCCGGGATCCAGTTTGCTGTATTCATATCATGCGCGCGCTGACGATCGTCACCCGTTGCCTTACGCAGAGCAATAAAATCTTCGATATCCGCATGCCAGCTTTCCAGATACATACACCCAGCGCCACGACGACGACCGCCCTGGTTTACAGCCACCAAAAGGTCATTGTAGAGTTTCCAGAAATAAACCGCGCCTTGGTTTTCACCATTCGTGCCTTTGATGTAAGAACCGCGAGAGCGCAGTGGTGTCAAGTCAAAGCCAAGGCCACCCGCATGCTTGGATTTGCGCGCTTCCTGCCACAGCCCGTCAAAAATTCCATCAATCGAGTCATCAACCGTATTGAGGTAACAAGACGACAGCTGTGATTTTGTTGTTCCCGCATTAAATAAGGTCGGTGTTGATGATAACATGTCAAAGACCGACAGTTTGTTATAGAACTGGATTGCACGCTCTTCGCGGTTATCTTCGTTCAAAGCCAAACCCATTGCCACGCGCATGAAAAACGCTTGAGGGGTTTCGATCCGGTGATTATCTTTACGATCGCGTTGTAGATAACGGTCATACACAGTCTGAAGCCCCAAATATTGGAAGCCATAGTCACGTTCAACGACGAGGGCATCCGCAATTTTATCAAGGTTAAAATTAAGCAATTCTGGGTTTAAAAGTTCCTGATCAACGCCATGTTTTAGGTTACGAATAAAGTGTGTTTTGTGTTGCTGAACCATTGCGTCACCATAGAGGTCGCCACCACGATCTTCCAGAGCTTCTGGCTCACCAAACACTTCTTCATAAATTGTAAAAAGAAGGAGACGGGCTGCAACAAGCGAGTAGTTTGGCTCTTCTTGAATTTTACCACGGGCAGAATTAATCAGCGCCTGGTCAAGCTCAGATGTTTTAATTCCATCATACATGTTCATGCGCGCTTGGAGGACAACTTCACTCGCAGAAACATCTGTTAACCCTTCACAGGCGCGCTCAGCCCGCTTATTAATTTTGTCGGCAACAAACTCTTCGACCTTACCACTGCGCTTGGTTACACGTAAATTCATTATAGCATCTCCTCTATTTAACAGTCACACTCTCACCTGCAGACTGACAATGGCGTTACCAGCCCTGCAAACCCAAAATTTTTATGATACGACCAAAGTCTCCAATCGCCGGACCGGTCTTAATCGATGGAGGACAAAAAGCCACTAAAAAATCCATCGTAGTTTCAAGAACTAATACTGACTGATTCAGACTGCACTCGTCAATAGGAAAAATCTATATATTGTGGTTTAATTTTTGGTTAACACTACAGATTGTATAAAATTTGACCAAATGGCGAAGTCCATTTGGATAAGAAAAGACAAAATTTTTGTGGAACAAGGCGTTACCAGATATAGTTAAGCCATAATAAAAATTATATTACCAGTCTTGACCTATGATTTTTTTTAGACGGTAATTTTGTTATACGATCGTATGTATGCGGGATAAACCTCTGAAGGATAAAGAGAATCAAACAGAGGACTCGGAAAGGTCAGTAAATGACCTTAAAAATTTTACCGCACAGGCCAGAAAAAATATTTTTGAGATTTTATTTTTTCACGAGAGAAAAATGATTTCCATTGGAGGAAAAGAATCAGCACTTCCAAACATGAATCGCCATGCGATCCGATGAGTCTTTGAAGACAGCTACGGGCTGATAACCAGCAAGACGCCCTATTTCTTTAAATTGCTCTAGAGAATATTTATAGGACCGACAGAGATTAAACTCATCCCCTTCTTGAACATTAATCATCTTACCGCCCAAAACAAAAGATTGATCTTTAATTGCGCGAGCATAGCTACCAAAGAAATTTTGACGAGATTGCCACCTGCAAACACACTCAAACCCCTCAGGGTCGAAGCCAGCTGGAAATAGTTGCGATTTTATACGATGTAATACACGTAATCGAAATGATTTAGCCACGTCATGATCATAAGCCTTTTGAAGAATGCTTTGTTCTTGAGTTGTATCTTGTGAAATAACAAGATAACCACTCTTTCCAATAAGACTATGTTTTATCCGTGCTAAATTATTGATTGTATTGATCGGCATCCAAGAATGCATATGTTCTGCAATATTTCCGGAAGTACAACCAAAAAATAAACCAACTCGATTCTTCACGCTCGGAAGAGGTCTTGATGGATCATAAAAATTACCCTGAATATGATGCGTTTTAGTATTAGGAAATTTTTTCTGAATAAATTTGGCACTCTCATTTGAAAACTTTTCACTAATATCAAAAGAAGTATAGCTCTTAATACCTTTGGTAACTTTTAAAACTGGTAAGGTTTTTTCCTTAACAGCATCTATTGAACCAGGACCAAGGTCTATAAAATCAACATCTTCACCAATGATTTTAGAAATATGAGGCGCGTAGAGATTGATGGCTTCTTTTTCAGCGCTTGGTAAATAGTAATCTTTATATTTGTAGTATTTCGACCATAGTGCGGTACTATGTGAATTAATCTTAGCGTTATCTGTGTAGTCGTATAGATAATCCATCAACAACGCGTCTTCTTTTTTCTCAAAAAAAGCCAAGGCATCTGACAAAAAAGCTTTATGCTCAAAAGATGGAGCATGCTTTTTGTGTAGAAACTGATTTTTTATTTTTATTGTTTTTTGCATTCTGAACTTATCCCTCTACTGCATTTTTCCAGAGAAAATCAAATTGACGACGATATGCTTCTGTTAAGTCATTATCTGAAATAATAATAAACTTAGGCGTATCACGCCAAACAATCAGAGCTAAACGATCACCATAAATATAAAACGGTGCGTCTGTAAAAATTAGTTCATCAGGCAATCGACGGTATTCACAATGTGATGCTGAATATTGATTTTGATCACTTTCAGCAATCAAAACTCGGAACGAAATATCCTTAACACGTTTCATACGATTTCTGTATGATTGACTAATCCCAACACGTGTTGACGCTTCAGTAAACTTTCCTTCATCTACACCATAGACTAAAAATTCCCCACCTTCTCTCTCAGCAGTGCTTGCAACATCATCATAGAAAAGTCGTATTCCTTCATCTCCCTCAAAAACCCGCACCAGGTCACTGCGTTTTTTAAAACCACCGCCAGGGAGAAATTCGATATCCGAATCAAAGAAGGCTTCCTGAATTTTCTGCAAATTTGCCGCCGTCGGATTAAATTTTTTCTTTTCAATATTGACAATCGCCACACTACTAAGCCCGACGTGACCACCTAAATCCGCCTGTGTCCAGCCGAGCCAGGCCCGGGCGGCACGAATATCTTCTGGGGTTGGTAAGGCGCCAAATATTGTTTTAGACATTTATAGTGGGTCTCCTGATTGACGCTTATTAAAGCACATATTATTAAATAATGCAAGACATAAATTTTTTATAACTTTTTTCTTGACACACTCTTTTCCATATGATAAAAATACGCCATACATAAAAAAAACTTATGTTATAGAGAAAAGAAGCAAGATGGTTAAAACAATATCGGAACAGTTGCGCGACTATTTTAAAATGGTCCCACCTTCTAAGGAGCGCATTGCTAAAGTTCGTAAGAATTGGCGTAAAGTGCGCACCCCTTCTGTTCTGGTTGATGTGGCGGTGAATGATGACACTGTCACAGAGGTTTTAACTGAAAATGCCAAGAACGATAACATGAATAAGAGTGGTGAAAAATAAGAATAGGCTCGGGGGTTAAAGTCCATCCCCGACACCGTTGGTACACAACCTCACACACACCCAACGGTTATAAAAACCATATGTGGTTTGAATAAGGACTATCTTTCCTCTTGATGCCGGCGCTCCCCAAGTGGGACGCCGGTTTTTTTCTTCTTATTTTATGGAATTATAGCGATACCCGTATGGCAGAAGGCGCTCAATATCAAAATAATGGTGCGCGCCGCCTTCCGTCCCACCATCCACGATGATCAGGGTCTTCTTATCACTAAATTCAAGGATGGCTTGGCGACATAATCCACAGGGTGATTTCAGGGTCAGGTCGTCACTGTTGCGATGATCTGTTGAGACGGCAATCATTTTAATGGTGCGAAACCCCTGCCCGACAACATAGTTGATGACACCGCGCTCCGCACAAACCCCAGCATTAAAGACACTATTTTCAACATTCACAGAAGCATAAATTCTCTCCTGTGGGTCATCTGCCATGATCAGAGCGGCGCCAACTGAAAATTTTTCTTTTAATGGGCTATACACATTAAGAGCTGCTGATCGAGCTGCTAGTATTAGGGCTTCAACTTGACTCTCGTCAACCGAAACTGTTTTTTCAGGCATCTCAATAGGGGTCAGTGTAATATCCATACCTCATTTATACACTGCTTGCTTAAAAATGCCTTACTCAATAAAAAAAAACGCGCCATAAGTAGCGCGTCTTTTGCCTGAACTTACGACAGGGCATCTTTTAAAACTTAATCTCAGAAAAAGTTACGCAGCAGCAGCCGTCGTTGTATCTTCTGTTTCTGCGTTTGGCGCGTTTTCTTGAACAGAGGCAATCCCGTTTTCACAAGCTGCTTTCGTTGTGTACATTTCAGATGTTGCAATTGTTTGCCCATTTGTTGCTGTCAGGTTGAAGAAGAACTGACCGTTCTTTGCTTCTTTAAGACAGAATTTAGGGTTAGAACATGTTCCACCTGTTGTTGTGTCTTCTGTTTCCGCCTTTGGGGCGTTTTCTTGAACAGATTCGATACCGTTTTCACACGCCGCTTTGGTTGTATATTGCTCAGAAGTCGCAATAACCTGGCCGTTTCTCGCTGTCAAATTAAAGAAAAATTGACCATTTGTTGATTGCTTAAGTTCAAATTTTGGATGTGAAGCCATAGCTTTTCCCCGTTTCATTAAGATTTCAAAAACACCTAACTTTGTTTAGGCACTTTAAAAAGTGCCGGAAACACTAGACTTTGTCAAGGTCATTTCGATCAGTCATTACCGTATGAAAGTGACTATTTTATCATTCGACAGCGCCGCATCAAAGGTATAATCAGCCAGATTAAAGGCCTTTAAACCATCAATGTTCTCAATCCGATTTTTAACAATATAGCGCGCCATCATGCCACGAGCTCGCTTGGCAAAGAGACCAATGGTTTTTGGTTTCCCCTCTTTAACCTCTTTAAAATCACATGTGGTGAACGGCACCTTCAGCTTAGCCGGATCAATCACAGAGATATATTCTTTTGATGCAAGGTTAATAATGGCTTGCGCGTTTCCTGCTTGCTTATTCACTGTCTTGGTAATCGTATCTCCCCAAAATTCATACAAATTTTTAGAGCCTTGAACAGAAAGCTTAGTTCCCATCTCCAAACGATACGGCGCAATAACATCTAGAGGGCGCAAAAGACCATATAAGCCAGAAAGGATCCCTACATGATTTTGCGCATAGGTTAAATCAGCTTCAGATAAATCAGCTTGCGAAAACCCAACATAAGTATCGCCCTGGAATGCCTCAACCGCACGCCCTTGCTCAGTTTGGCCAAAAGACTGATAACGCTTATAATTCAATTGCGCCAGCTTCTCACTCAAATGCATGAGTTCACTGAGGTCATCAGCCGTCTTGCCCTTTAAAACCTTGACAATCTCAGCTGTTTTTTCGACCAGAATTGGCGATGTTTCTTGCACTCCATCACGGTGGCGATCAAAACTCATTTTTTTGGCAGGTGATAATAAAGCATACATTGTTTTTTCTCCTCGGCCTGAGACTATAATCGCTCAAAAAACAAACCTCAAGGTTAGACAAGAGCTCTTATAAAAAAACCGACGCCACAAGGACGCCGGTTCAAGAGGAAAGACTATGCTCATTTTTTTGATGAGGATCCTATTTTCGTCAGATTGAATGTATGTGTGAGGTCATCAAACGACAATTGGCCGGATCAGGCCAAAACTGTATGGGGGATTAACCAGCCTGCTCTTTTTGATTTTTATTATCGTTACGCGCCCGCGCCGCCAAAATGGCAGTCACATCTTTATCCGTTAAGGAAATCGCCATCGCCACAGAGGATTGACGGGGCTTACGCCAGTTACGACGGCAGCGTTCCACCAATTCAGCTGGTGGGGCAACAATACGATAATAATCACGAATCTGGTCTGAAATCTTCTTACTCATCTCTCTACTTTCTATAGCCATTTTAGCCTTTTCCATAAATTGAATTTTTGTCATGTTTTTATTGACTATATGTCAACGAATCTATCCTGTCAAGTGTTTTTTGAAAAAAATTATAAAAAAACTTGATTTTTATTGACGTTATTTTGGAATCACGCTAAAAAGAGGGGCGATTATCAGCAAAAAAACATTTATATATGGTTACGATTGAGCAAATAAAGGCGGCGCGTGCCCTGATTAACTGGGCGCAACAAGATATGGCGGACGAAACCGGCCTATCGAAAACAGCCATTGCCAATATTGAAAGTGGTAAACACCGCCCGACTGAAAAAAATATGCAGAATATTATTAGCGCCTTTGACCGCAATGGTGTCGAGTTTATCGACGGCGGGGTGCGACAGAAGCAGAATTTACTTCGCGTACTTGAAGGTTATAAGGGAATTAGACAGTTCTACGACGATGTTTATCTTGTTGCGTCACGTATCGGAGGGGAATTCCTCGTTTATGGTGTTGATGAAGAAAAATTTACTGAAGCCGCTTTCAATGCTGGCGTTAATGAGCTCTATCGTGAAAGAATGGCTTCAATTAAAGAGAATATCTCATTTAAAGTATTAATTGGCGAGAGTGACCAAAATGAAAATGCTGCAGAGCATTGCGAATATAAAAAACTACCAGACCATATGATGTTTCCAGACGCACCATTTTACATTTATGGGGATAATTTGGCTCTGATTGTATGGAGAAATCCACCAAAAGTTATCATTATTTCTGATCAGGATTTAGTCGAGGCATATAAACGTCAATTTGGATTTCTATGGAAAAATGCAAAAACAGTCTAATCAAAAAATTGCGATACAACCACGGGCGTCAAATTTGAATCAGGCGCCTGTTATTGATTACTCACATGCTCCCATCAAGCAGGAAAGCGACTATTTAGCCTTTCTTCGTGATACGCGTGATATTTTTAAGGGTGATCAAAATAAAATCTTCATGCCATACTTACATGAAACACCAAAATATCCCGGAGATAAGGTGGATGGCGCAAAGCTATGGGACATCTTTTATAGAGGTGAAGCTTATTACATTCCAACATCAGAGATAACCCTTATTAAAAAATATGCCACCGCTATTAACAAGCTTATTGGTGATAATCTCACTTGCATAGAGTTTGGTCCTGGATCACTTGAGTCAGTAAAGGAAAAAATGCTTCCTATTATGAAAGAAAGTAGTCAAATAGAGGCTTATATACCTGTTGACCTTTATACAAAATATGTATCTCATAGTATTGAATTGATGCAAGAGAATTTCCCAAGCTCTTATTTTCATGGCTTTGTGGCTGACTTTTTTAATCTTCCGTCTTTACAACTTGGTGTAAAAAATCCAGCTGGGTTTATCTTTGGTAATACAATTGGAAACATTCCTGAAAAACAAGGAGATACATTTCCCAACAACACAGTAAATCTTTTAGAAAAATTCAGACACTTTTTGGATAAAAAAGGACATCTGATTGTAGCACAAGATTCAAACCAAGATCTTCAATCCCTTTTTGCTGCATATGGAACAAAAGATTGTGAAGAGTTCGTTATGAATGTCTTGTACAGGGTTGAAAGAGATCTTAAACCCGTTGGTTTTAACCCAAAAGCTTTCTCATTTAAATTGGATTGGCATACGGATCAAAAATATATTGCCGGATATGCCATTGCAGACAAACCACAGACCATCTTTTTAGCTGGTGAAATGATTCAGATAAAAAAAGGCCAGAGATTTTGCCTATTCCGCTCGTACAAATACTCAACTGATATTTTTACAGAGATGGGTAAAAAAGCAGGATTCACACCCGTTGAAATCTTTAAAGATAATGAAAACCAAATGGCAATCCATATTTGGAAATGCTAGCAAATTCGTAACCCTTTTTCTGTTATATCTAAGTTATGAATTCACCCCTCTTTTAGTAAGGACACCCTTCATGCCTGCGCGCCCCGTAATTGCCATTACCCGCCATGTGCATACTGCGTTATTTGACGAATATTACGTCTCACTTAAAATAATGTTGACCCTCCTCGGGGGGCGCCCTCTCCTTGTCACACCAGAAACCAATATTGATTTGCGGGCCTGCGATGCCCTCCTCCTGAGTGGTGGTGCTGACATCCACCCAAGCCATTACGGGATGGAGGAACAACCTGGCGGGCGCTACCTTCCTGAGCGTGACGCACTGGAAATGAACGCCTTCACCCTTTTTCAAGGACAAAGAAAACCGATTTTAGGCGTCTGCCGTGGCATGCAGATGATCAATACTTGTCTTGGCGGGACACTCTATCAGGAAATCGCCGATCATTTCGAGAATACGCGATATCCGCGAACATACCCGCAAAAATATTTTTTTCGCAAACCTGTTAATATAGAGCCTGACACCCGCTTAGCCAGCATCTTCAAAAAAGAACAAATCATGGTCAACCGTCTGCATCATCAAGCGATTGATCAAGTGGGCAAAGACCTCAAAGTTTCTGCGATCGAACCAAAAGGGATTATCCAAGGCATTGACCATATAAAAGACCCTATATTCGGCATTCAATGGCATCCAGAACTCCTGCATTTTCAAAAAGATCAGTGGAGGTTGTTCAAGTATTTTATTAACCTGTGCTAGTTTTGATAAATAATAAGATGTAACCAAACCCCTTTGTGCATAGAAATAGTCAGCATAGATTGTAAACCAAAGGGATCCGACATGACTTTTTTTAAATACTTTTTTGTTGCTTTTGCACTTTTTACCACACCAACCCACGCAGCCGATGCCGTTTTTGCCAAGGATAATATCGCCAATAAAGGCTATGATGTCCTAGCCTATTTTTCTTTGAATGCCGGAGATAAGGCTATCAAGGGCTCAGCTGATTTTTCTGCAACCCATAATGGCTATAGCTATCACTTTGCCTCCGCAGCTAATCGCGATGCCTTTAATAAGGAGCCGAACAAATACTTACCTGCTTATGGTGGATATTGTGCTTATGCTATCGCTGCTTATGAGAAAAAAGTCAAAATTGACCCAAATGCATGGTCGATTGTTGATGAAACACTCTATCTGAATTTTAATCACTCTGTTCAAAAAGATTGGGAAGCAAAGCAAACAAGCTATATTAAAGATGGCGATAGGATCTGGCCGTCTGTTAAAGATACCGCTTTCAAAAAGGGCTGGTTTTAAGACATCCCCCCTCTAAACCACCCTTAAAAAGACCGCCTTCCTTCATCTCCTGGGCGGTCTTTTTTTATCTATAGCTTAAAGCGTAGACACAGTTGTTTAAAATCTTCAAGAATCAAAAGCATACAAGGCACTGTAAAAATTAGAAAAGCGCTGGCAAAAATAATACCACACGCCAAGCTAACCGCCATTGGGATAATAAATTGCGCTTGCAAACTTGTCTCAAGAAGGATTGGAAGCAAGCCTAAGCTCGTGGTCAATGTTGTCAAAAGGATGGGACGAAAACGCCGCCTCAACGCTTCTGTACAGGCATCAAATGGCTTCACTCCAGAGTTTACAATCTGGTTGTAATAATCGACCAAAACAACGGAGTCATTAATCACAACCCCGGATAGGGCAACCATCCCAAAGAGAGAAAGAAAAGAAAAATCAAAGCCAAGCAAGAAATGACCAAATAGCGCGCCAGCAATCCCAAGCGGAATAGTCATGATAATGATGAAAGGTTTAGCATAGCTGCGCAACTGGCCGGCCAGTAACACAAAAATAATCATAACCGCAATCATCATATTTTTACCTAAAGCCGCTAAATCCTCTTGTTGATTTCGGCTTTCACCTTCAACTGAAAAAGAAAGACCTTGGTATTTGCTCATAATTTGAGGGAGTATTTCTTCTACAATTTCTTTTAACGCCGCACCCGATGTCACAATTGCTTCATCAACATCTGCAGTGACAGAAACAATGCGCTGTCCATTAACCCGTTTAATTGTAGTCGGGCTATATTTTTCGCGGATTGTTGTCATCGTATTTAGGTCTGCTTGCTCGCCATTTGGCAAGGTTATCCGCATCCGATTAATCGTTGAAAGCGTCTCACGCTGATGTTTGGGATAACGAACAATAATTTTTGTTTCACTACTACCACGCTGCACCCGATCAACTTCACGACCATAAAAAGCATTTCGGAGTTGCCGTCCTATATCGGCAGGAGAAAGTCCAGCAACCAGTGCTTGATTAGTCAGGTCAAAGACAAATTCGCGCTTCCCCTTTTCAGCGCTATCAACCACCTCAGAGACACCTTTCATTTCTATCATCGCGTTCTTCAAATCTCCGGCGGCTCTGGTTAATACCGCATCATTACGATGCGCCAGTTGGATATCAATATCACTATCGCCGCCAATCAAACTACTCTCAAATGCAAGATTTTTAACACCAGGAATTTCCTCTACATGGCTTTGCCACTTACGCTCGACTTCGCGCGATGCCAGATCCAGCATTGAACGGGTATGAGCAATG
>CAZBXD010000028.1:4826-5317 GCA_964496065.1 uncultured Bdellovibrionales bacterium | reverse complement strand
GATGAAACAAAACGATCATCTGAAGGCACAAGCTCAATCTCTATTTGAGCGACACTACTATCAGTCCTGCCTGCCACTTCTCCACCGGGCCCAGCATCAGATGCAATTGCCCCAACACGAAAGGCAATATTCTTATAAATACTTTTGCCATCTGGCATATCCGCATCAAACTCTGTGCGTGTTTTTTCAGCCGCTTGCACCAACATTTCAGCATACCGTTTTGTCACATCAAATGATGTCCCTGGCTGCATCTCAAGATTAACTTTGATTTCATCTCCTTCAATTTGTGGAAAAAACACAAACCTTAAAACACCTGATGTTACTAACATAAAAGCGATCACGATACATGAAAAACCAATGATAATTGTAAGGTATCGCATTTTAAAAACCCCATACGCAAAGGGAAGAAGGATATTTTCAACAAAAAAATCAAGGGTATTGGAAACATAGCGCCGGCCTTTTGCTAAGGCCCCCATACTCCATCTATTCGA
>CAZBXD010000028.1:0-4816 GCA_964496065.1 uncultured Bdellovibrionales bacterium | reverse complement strand
TTCGAATTAGAAAGATGCGAGGGCAAGATAAAATAGGCCTCTAATAAAGAGACAAGTAAAACACTAATCACAATCACGGGGATCGGTTTTAAGATTTGTCCTAAAATGCCCGTGCTAAAAAGGAGCGGCGCGAAAGCCGCTACAGTTGTTAAGACGCCAACTGTCACTGGTGCCTTTACTTTATTAATCCCAGCAAGGGTTGCAGAAACGCCTTTTTTTCCCTTTTCTTGTTCAGAGAAAATACTTTCCCCAGCAACGATTGTGTCATCAACCACAATCCCGAGAACAACAATCAGGGCAAATAAAGAAATCATATTCAGTGTAACACCAAAACTGGTTGCAATAAAAATCCCCCCCAGAAATGAAATTGGAATTCCCAAACTTGTCCAAACAGCGAGCTTTAAATCAAGAAATAATAAAAGACAGATAAAAACCAATACAAAGCCCATAATTGCATTTCGTGCCATCAAGCTAATGCGATCGCGTAAAATATCTGTACCATTTTTCCAGATCGAAATTGACAAATTATCTGGTAAAGAAAGGGTTTCTAAATAACCGCGCAAATCATCTTCCATTTTAAGAACATCTTGTGATTCACTACGACTAACAATAAGGAAGATAGCCGGGTCACCATTAAAACGACTAATCCGCTTGACATCTTCAAATCCATCACGGATATCAGCGATATCTTTAAGAAGGAAGAGACTGCCATCCGTCTGGCTACGAATAACGATATCACCAAACTGATTACCGAAATAGCGCCGCTCTTGGACACGGATAAGAATTTCTCCGCCTTGACTACGCAGCATTCCACCAGGTAGATCTACTGAAAATGCTTCTACTCTTTGCGCAATATCTTCAATGGTTAAATTGTACTTACGCAAATTTTCTTCCGATACTTCGATACTTACCTCACGCTCAGGTGAACCAGTAATTTCAACAAGGGAAATATTATCAAGTTTAATTACATCATCGCGCACTTGCTCAGCCCAATCACGCAAAGATTTCTCCGGCAAATCCCCATGCACCACAAGCGAAAGGACAACATCTTGTGGTTTCGACTTAACGATAGTTACTTCTTCTGCATTTTGAGGAGGAAAGTTGCTCAAACGATCGACCTCGGTTTCAACATCGTTGAGAACCTGAATTTCATCGACAAAATCTTCAATTTCAACCGTGACAACACCGATCCCTTCTGAAGCATTTGAACGCACTTTTTTAATCCCTTGAATACCAATAACTGCCTCTTCGACCCGTTTGGTAATCCCTTCTTCAACATCTTCTGGGGTTGCTCCTGGATAAGGAACTGAAATCGTAATAATTCTAGGATCAATACTGGGAAAGATTTCACGAACAGCGGTTGTCATTTTGATAAACCCAACCACTATTAAAAAAACCATAAGTATGTTTGCTGCAACATGGTTTTTTGCAAACCACGCAATAATGCCCTGGGCCTCTGGCTCATTTGGTGACGTCATATACCTGACTACTCCGTTTTTTCTTTGTTATTTACACGAACTTTCATTCCATTGGCCGGGCCATCAATCATCCCTCTTACCAAGGTAGCGCTTGAGCCATCACTTAAAATCAGCGTGTCTGCCTCTCCAACATTAATAATCCGGGGCTGTAGGGAACGAAGTTGATAATTTTGATCGACTGACCAAATTTTTTGTCCTTCTTGTAAAACATCATTTGGCACACGCCATAAACCATCAATCACTGGGCCAATAAGAGTTACATCAACAAAAACCCCAGGCACTAACTTGATCCACTCATTATCAACAGGTGTAATAATCAATGAGGCAAAGCGCGTTTCAGAATCGAGTTCCCCACTCACCCGGGTGACATTGCCTTTCATAGCAACTTCTTGCCCACGATAGTGGGTAGAAATGACCGCTTGACTTTCACCAGGCACAAACCATTGAAGTAGGGCATCTTGTACCGGTACAGCGACCTCGAGGGAATCTTGTGCGTAAAGTGTGCCATAGGACTGGCCAGCTTGGAGATATTGCCCAACTTCGATCGCTGAATTAACTACCCGACCCGCAAAGGGAAGTTTGTATTCTGTTCTCTTTAAATTAAGGTGCGCGTTCGCCAGTTGTGAGCGGGCCGACTTTAGCTCTGCCTGAGCTTGATCCATTTGAGGCTTGCGCGCAACCAAATCTGGCACTGGACGATTTGGATTCAATGTTTGCCATTCTTCAATGGCCGAAATAGCCTCTGCCTCTTGTAAGGCAAGTCTAGTCTGCGCAGTTTCAACCTGAGCCTGAAGGCGAGAAAGTTCATTGCGATAGTCATCCGGTTCTATTTCAAACAAAACAACTTCTTTTTCAAACATACCACCATCTTTAAAGTTCTCATAGACGGTCTCAACCCGACCAGATACTTGTGGCACAATATTAATATTATTACGAACACGTACCGTACCAGTTGTCGTAATTTTTAATTTTTCTGAAACTGGAGAAACCACAATTGTATCAACAATAATCCCCTCTGATTTAACTTCTGACTGTTGCAACGGTTCCGGTGCCTTCCCAATTAATTGCGAGGTCATAAGTAGCGCTGCTAAAAAAGCAATAACAAGGACAAGTTGCACAAGTGCCTTAATCATTGTCCGTGTTGTGTTTTCCGGCTTTGTGCCAGTATGATTAGTATCGTTACTCATCTCAATTCATCTCCATTCCAGTCATATCCCAATCGCCCCCTAATGCTAAATAGAGATCAAGCCGGGCATTCCACGCTGATTGCTCCGCCAGGAGAAGGTTTTGTTCTGCAGTTTGCCGGCGGCGTTGGGTTTCTAGTAACTCTAATAAATTCGTGATTCCACGGGTATAACGCTCTTGTGCCATGGTTTCAGCACTTCTAGCCTCTTCAACATTAGTCTTTAAAAGAGCTACCTGCTCACTGAATTTCTTTTCGCGCTGAAGAGCGCTTTCAACATCGCGGATAGCCTCCAACACATCCTGTGCATAATCGGCGGCTAGTTCTCTCGCCTGTGCTTTATTTAAACGGATATTAGCGCGTAACCGCCCCCCTTCAAAGAGACGATTAGTAATTGTTCCAGCCAGTGACCATGCTAGTTGATCCGCACGAAAAATATTATTGACACTATCGTTTTGAAAACCAATTACACCGCCAAATGTAATATTTGGATATAAATCAGCCATTGCAATTCCGATCCCTTCATTTGCTGCCTTTAATCGCAACTCTGAAGCGCGTAAATCCGGACGCCGGTCAAGCAAAGAGACCGGCGGATCGATAATAATTTTTTCTTGACGGGGTAAAGGCGCAAAATCAACAGCCTCTATCTTGGTTACACCAGGCACACGCCCAAGCAAAATATCCAATCCATAAAGCGCATCGGTAAGACTACTCTCTAAGGGGGGGATTTGAGCTTGCGCTGAGGCAAAATTTTCACGCGCTAAGCGAATATCAAGCGCCCCAGTACTATCCACCCCATTACGATAACGCCGCTCAACAATTTGCACCGTATTATCACGACTAACCGCAATATCCCTTACCAGATCAACTCGACGCGCCAAAGTTGCAATCGCAACCCTTTGACGAACAATATTGGCAATAAGTGCTTGTGCTAGAGCTTCTCTTTCCGCCTCTGCTGCTTGTAACCCAGCACGGGCTGCCCAGGCAGTGCGACGGTTTTGTCCAAACAGATCAAGCTCCCAGCTTGTTGCTAATCCTGCATCAAACGATGTGTTGTATGTCTTGCTTGTGATAAGGGGATTGCCAGAACCAGAGGGGATAGCACTGCGCGATGCCCCGGTATCTGCGGCTAAGGATGGGTAATAGGCTCCTTGGGCAATAACAACTTGCTCGCGTGCTTGAATAACGCGTTCACGCGCTGATTGGAGAGTAAAATTATTCGCTAACGCCGTTGTTATAAGTTGATCGACCACTGGATCATTCAACCGCGTCCACCATCGTGCCATCGCTTGGTCTCCTGCTTCACGCGGAGCATTGATATAGGATTTGATCGCCTGTGCCGCGACATCTGGGCGCTTATAATCTGGCCCTATCGCACAACCAATCATAAAAAAGCCCACAAAAAACAGGAGTAATAATTTAATTTGGGATAACACCACGTAGATGACCTCAAAAAAGGGGATAATGCCGGGTCAATCTAGCGCAAATCCTTTGATTTTGTAAGGGAAAATATCAAAATTATATGCTATTTTTCTTTGGCAGAATTTTCTCGATATTTAAAAAATACATCCCGAAATAATAACACTACCCAAGTCAACACTAGCGGTACAAGCGTTCCACTGGAATAAAATTAGTAAACAGCTGAAGAGAGAAAGAACAAATAAGATAATGTTTCAAGCAATAAAATTGAGTAATTTTTACTTTTAATTAAATCAGACCCTTTATCTTTTATTAATAAATTGAAATATTATTCCATTAATAGTCGTGATGTTGTTTTTTTTATTGACATTTTATATTCTACAGGGTATTAATAATAAAAAATATATTGATGAGAGTAGTAAGATGAATGTAATTACCATTTTTAGCACGAAACTAAAGAACGTTGCACTTAACGTCTGGCTCCTCATTGATATTTGGCGTTCATCAAACTTTCGAATTACCGAGTATTTAGCCTATACAGCAACTACTTGTTCACGATGAAGTAAAATTCGGCCCCTTATTAAATTTTGAAGAATTGCAAGCAAGTATTCTGCCTTAGGCGAAGACAGTATTGCATCTCACGCAAAGTGATATTTCATTACAAGAAAACTGGAAAGGAGGATGACCTGCCCCACATAGTGGTACCAGTTTCAAAGTGAGTCACTGGTTTGGTTTC
>CAZBXD010000027.1:0-18063 GCA_964496065.1 uncultured Bdellovibrionales bacterium | reverse complement strand
CCTCCTGGATGATTTTCGCCAGCGTCTTACTCTGATGGGAGATCAATCAGCGGAAATTGCCGCATTAGAAAAAGCAATTCAGCATTCTCGTCAGCACTATATTGAAAAAGCTACAATGCTTAGTAGTACACGGAAGGAGTTTGCCAATAAGCTTGCGCAAGCTGTAATGACAGAGCTTGCCCCACTTAAACTTGACAAGGCCAAATTTGTAGTCTGCGTTGATCAACAAGAAGAGCCTTCTTGGGGGCCTTCAGGTATGGATCAGATTAAATTTTTGGTTGCCACTAATCCGGGTTCAGCGCCAGGACCTCTCAATAAAATTGCCTCGGGTGGCGAATTAGCACGGTTTATGCTCGCGATTAAGGTGATCACCAGTGGTCAAAGCCATATCCCAACCCTCATCTTTGATGAAGTTGATACGGGTATTGGCGGTGCGACAGCTGATGCGGTTGGCGAACGTTTGGCAAAATTGGGACAAAATGCCCAAGTTCTCACTGTTACCCATTCCCCACAAGTCGCGGCACGGGGAAATCATCAATTTAAAATTGCCAAGCTTTCCAGTGGTGACACAACTAAAACCACAGTCACAACCCTGTCACCGGATGAGCGGGTCGAGGAAATCGCCCGCATGCTCGCTGGTTCCACAGTCACAGATGAAGCGCGCGCGGCGGCAGTGAAATTATTAGTGCAAGAAACACCGAGTTTTAAGAAAGTAGTCTAATGTACGATCTTTTTAGAATGCAAGATATCCGCGAAGAAGTGACAACATTACGCCACCAAATCCGCCATCATAACGACCTCTATTATAACCAGGATAGTCCTGAAATTAGTGATGCTGCTTATGATAAACTGTGGCGGCGCTTAAGTGAGTTAGAAGAGCTTTACCCCGATCTCATTACCCCAGATAGTCCAACGCAAACGATCGGTACAGTTGTCTCAAAAGGGTTTGAGAAATTCACCCATAAAGTGCCCATGTTATCGCTCAGCAATACCTTTACTGATAAAGATGTTAGTGATTTTGTTAATCGTATCCGTCGTTTTTTAGGTCTGTCGAATGATGACACTATTACCATCACAGCCGAACCTAAAATTGATGGCCTTGGCCTCTCCCTCCATTATAAAGATGGTCAATTGATTGCCGGCGTCACTCGGGGGGATGGTCAAACTGGTGAAAATATCACCACCAATGTCATGACCATTGATAATATTCCAAAAAACCTGCCCGCAGATGCCCCAACAGAGATTGAAATCCGCGGCGAAGTCTATATGGATCGCGCTGATTTCATCGCACTCAACAAAAGACAAGAAGAGCAAGGAGATAAGCTCTTTGCCAATCCACGCAATGCGGCGGCTGGGTCATTGCGTCAACTTGATTGTACTATTACAGCGCGGCGTCCTTTAAAATTTATCGCTTATGCGTTTGGCTATGTCCCCAATGGGGAGCAAAGCATTGCCCCAACACAATGGGGGCTTCGTGAAACACTAAATTCTTGGGGATTTGCCGCCAATAATCCGGCACAACAGTGCCAGTCTGTTAAGGATATGTTGAATTACTATAATACTGTCTTAGAAAAACGCCCTAAAATGCCGCATGAAATTGATGGCATTGTTTATAAAGTTGATCGTCTTGATTGGCAGGAAAGATTGGGGTTTGTCTCACGTGCGCCCCGCTGGGCCACGGCCCATAAATTCCCAGCTGAAAAAGCGATTACCACGATTGAACAGATTGATATTCAAGTTGGTCGGACAGGCGTCCTAACACCTGTGGCCCGGCTTTCCCCTATTTCTGTCGGCGGTGTAATTGTTTCTAATGCCACGCTGCATAATGAGGATGAGATTAGACGCAAAGATAGTCGCGTTGGTGATACGGTTGTGATTCAGCGAGCCGGGGATGTCATCCCACAAATATTAGAAGTTTTAAGAGAAAAACGGCCGGCAGGCGCAGAAGAATTTACCTTCCCCAAAACCTGCCCTGAATGTGGCTCTGAAGTTTTTCGTGAAGAAGGCGAGGTCGCCTGGCGGTGCTCTGGAGGATTAATTTGCCCAGCTCAAGTTGTCGAGCGACTTAAGCATTTTGTCTCACGCAACGCTTTTGATATTGAGGGAATGGGGGATAAAGTTGTTAAACAATTTTACACGCTTGAATGGATCTTAAAACCAAGCGATATCTTCAATTTGCGTGACAAAGAAGCGAATGGATTCGTTAAATTGCGTAATCTGGAAGGCTGGGGTGATAAATCGGCGGATAACCTTTTTGATGCGATTGATCAACGCCGAACAATTGCTTTTGAGCGCTTTATTTACGCACTTGGTATTCGTCAAATCGGCCAAGCAACCTCAAAACGCCTCGCCCAACAATATTCTGATCTGGCTACCCTAACCGAAGCGATGAATGAGGCGGCTGATCATGATAGCCCTGCCTATCAAACTCTCATCAATATTGAAGATATTGGACCAAGTGTTGCAAGTGACCTAATCGCTTTTTTCAAGGAAGAACACAATATTGAAGAGCTGAACCTCCTCTCTCAAGCCCTTAACATTGTTCCATATACGCGCCCGGAAGGCTTTGACACCTCTGCTATTAGCGGAAAAACGGTTGTTTTTACTGGAACACTCCCCTCTCTCAGCCGCGCGGAAGCAAAGGCAACAGCTGAGCGTTTAGGAGCCAAAGTCGCTGGTTCTGTCTCTAAAAAAACAGATTATGTTATCGCTGGTACCGATGCTGGATCAAAACTAAAAAAAGCCGAAGAACTTGGGGTTTCTATCCTATCGGAAGCAGAATGGAAAAATCTAATTAGCTAAGTCATTTTTAACGAATATCACTCATGATGGGAAATGATCTGGTCGCTATCAGGCCTTTATCAAATGAATAACAAAATGGTATTTTTCTAAATGCTTTCAATAATTGGTCTTGTTGTTGTTTTTGTCGGCGTTTTTGGTGGCTATATCCTTGCTGGCGGTAAAATGGGCATCATCATTAAGATGTTGCCCTTTGAGTTTATGATGATTGGTGGCGCCGGGATTGGGGCCTATCTTGTTGCCAATAGTGGCCATGCAATCAAACACTCTCTCCATAGTATGGGAAAGGTGTTTAAGGGTGCTAAATGGGCAAAGGATGACTATCGTGACATGCTTTGCCTTCTCTTTTCACTGACTAAATTGATGAAAGTGAAAGGGTTAGTTGCCGTTGAACAACATATTGAAAAACCTGAAGATAGTGAGATTTTTAGTCAATATCCTAAAATTGTGGCGGATAAGTTTGCGCTTGATTTGATTTGTGACAATATCCGTATGATGACAATGGATTTGAGCAAACCAAACGAGTTAGAAGATGCCATGGATGCTTTAATTGAAAAATATCATAAAGAAGAATTGCATCCTGCCCATTCCATACAAACTTTAGCCGATGGTCTTCCCGCTCTTGGTATTGTCGCAGCGGTTCTTGGGGTGATTAAAACGATGGCCTCCATCAATGAACCCCCAGAAATTTTGGGTAAAATGATTGGTGGCGCCTTGGTTGGGACTTTTTTGGGGGTTTTCCTCTCTTACGGGATGGTTGCACCTTTTTCTTCAGCTATTACCGAGGTTGTTGATGAAGAGATACGTTTTTATCGTGTCATTCAAACGGTCCTTGTCTCTTATCTGCGTAACAACCCGGTTCAGGTTGCGGTTGAACTTGGTCGTGGAGATGTCCCCTCTCATCTAAGACCAACATTTTATGAGATTGAAGAGGCCTTAGATCAACTCCCAAGCCCGGCCTAATCTATTCAGTTTTTTATTGTAATCTATACGTGACATTCTCCCCGTTTCAGGGCATAATTTTGAATATATTTTTTCTATTTAGATTGGTATCTGTGATGCGCCCATCTCACTTTTTTATTGGCACTTTTATTCTCGCTCTTGGCTTTGGCTTGGTCGCCCACGCCGCAGTGCCTATAGGTGTTTCAGAGTTTCATGTTTCAACTGTCCTGCCACCTGATAGTACTTTAAAACCTTATTGTGCTATGGCTAATCGATTTGATAACGGCTTGATTATTACACATTCACGCAATGATTTTGGTTTGGGGTCTCTTAGTTTTGACTTCCCTGAAGTAGAGTTTAAAAGGGGAGAAAACTATCGTATTACCGTCAAAACAGGCTCTATTTCACGCCAATATGCTGCAATTGCTGCAAATAACAATCTTATTGTTGCCAAAACAGGTCGCGACGATATTCTCTTTACAGCACTTGATGAAGGAAACCCGCTTACAATCTCTCTCGATGACGGAGCTGTTTTATATCACCTTGCTAGTAGTAAAAAAGCCTTTGCTGAACTTAAAGACTGTATTGTTGGTCTAGAACAAACACCCCCGACCATTGCAACCCCACCAACCGTGGATGAGCCCATTGCCCTTGGTTCATTAACAGATGCTCCGCCATTCAAACCATCTACAGATAAAATTATTCCGCTTTCAAAACCAGTTAACCCGGCTCAATTAAGCTTGGAAAAAACTGAGCGTCGACACGCGATTGAATCTTCCAGTATATTATTTGACGATCCAGAAGCAGCAAAATTGGCTGTTCCAAGTGCATTTAACCAAGAAAAACTAATTGTTCCCAAAACTCGCAGCGAAAGCCGAGAGTTTATTACGCAAGAACCAGCCCCCCTACTTAAACAACCAGAACCAGAACCTTTTAAACCTAGCCCTATGCCAAAAGTGATGCCGCCGCCCGTAATTGCGGAAACACCAGAAATTGACCCTAAAACTGAGATACCATATGCTGAAAAAACAATTCCAGCTCGGACAATCGCTGAAAAAGAGGTTCCCCTGGCACCAAGAAATTTGACCCGTGAATCTGTTTTACCAACACAATCACTTCTTGAGCCACCAGTTTCCACTCAAAATGTCTCAAAGCCTATCACTCAACCCCCCCCGCAGCCAAAAATCACCTCACAAGAAACCCCGATTGTTGAACCGGATCCTGTGCCAATACAAACACAAAAAACCGAACAAAGAGAAACTGTCCCGATTATAGCAGAATCAAAACCAGCCACTCCGGTACTTAGTCCACCTGTTCAGGAAATCTCTCCCCCTGCCACGCCTCCATCTGTAAGAGCAAAATCTTTTATTCCTCCTGCTGCTGCGGCTGTTCAAGATTGGACGGTTAAAAATATTTCACAAACCTCTGACCTTCCAGCTTATTGCCTTATTTCAAATAGGTTTAAAAATGGCATGGGCTTTTATGTGACGAGAGCACCTGATGGAAATTCAACCCTTGGTCTTGATTTTGGTTTTGATATTTTAGAGACTGGGCGTTTATACGATGTTTCTGTGGAAGTTGATCACCTGTTTAAAAATAGCTTCACCGCCGAAGCGAATGATGAGATGCTCATGGTTGTACAAATGGGTCAACAAGACGCTTTCTTTAACGCTCTGCGTCATGGAAAGGCTGTCCATTTTTCAATGCCTGGTGCGGCTTCAACCTTTGATCTTAATAAAATCGAAACAGCCTATACCGGTTTTACACAATGTTTAAACTTACAAGAAGGTGTTGCCATTGCAGAAACATCGATACCTGTGATCCCATCTCAAGAAGTTGTAACTGCTGTAACTCCAAGTGAAACAGCTCTCCCTTTATTTGATAATGCTCAAAGTGACTTTATAACGTCCACTGTTTCAATTACAGAAACACCAAAGTCTGTGACGGCATTTGAATCTGTTCAACTCAATAGTTTTGCTCGACAATTTGTCCCTAGTAGTTATGCAAGTGATAATTTTTCAATTGACTCTATTCTAACAGCATCCGGAATCGGTCACTCTGCAATTCGTATTGATGAGCAAGATAATAATATTACCCATTGGTTAGCGGGTTCAAATAATATTTCTGGTGTTCTGGTTGAAACACCATGGAATTATGAACTTTCTCTCCTTGATCGTTTAATGGAAGATGTTGACATGATGGAGCAAATTTGTGTCGGTGAATTTACATCACAGATTGGCATCCCCGAAAAATATGGGGATGATATTATTGCTAACCTAGAAACTAAATGTACAATGGATGAACGGGCTATTAGTGCTGCTCATGTTTACCAGGGATCTGGCAATACAATTAAAGTATGGACCCAATCTGGTCCAGCAAGTATCAGTCAAGATATCTTAAAAACTCGTAATAAGATCGCGGGCATTTTACGTCAACGCGCCTCTAATAGAGTGAATTAAAATATTATCGTGGTCATAAAGCTTATTCTTTTTTTTCTGATGTGTTTGTATGTACCGATTTCCTTTGCCCAGGGGATTCAATATACTGAAACAATCGAAGATTGGGTTTTCGAAAAAAATCTTCGACCAAACTCTCAAGAGATTGATCATTGCCTTATCAAGAACCGCTATGATAACGGCACGGTTTTTATTCTTGCACAAAACCCCGCTGGCATTTATCGCTTAGCCCTACACTTTCCTCATGAGAATCTTAAACCGAGGCAATCTTATAAACTTGACCTGATCGTTGACGATCAAAAGCCTTTATCTACAATGGCTGTGGTTGCAACACCATCAATCTTGGCTATTGTCCTGCCTTCTCATCCCACTTTAATTGAAGATATTGCTCGGGGTAACATTTTAACAATGCAAGGACCTAAAGATATAGTTCAATTTCAATTAAAAGGGACTGCCAATGCAATCCGGCAACTTAAAAACTGCGCAGTTAAAACCACGCAATCAGTGCCACCAACCCCTGAATTTCCAAGCTGGCTTCAAACTATTCTCGTCCAAATGGATATGACTGATATAAAACCAATTTTTATCGATAACAATCAAAACCTTCCTTTAGATTTTGCCTGGGTAACGCCTAATATTTTTGGTGGAACAAAAACTATCCCTTACGATAAAACTAATACCACTGCCAAGCAAATTATGGACCAATATCTTGGGGCTATTCGACAGCTATGTCCAGGCAATTTTCTTTATGACACCCTAAATAAAAAATCAGTATATAACACGGAATTCATCCCCTATGATATCGTGTGTTCAACACAAGAAGAAGATACAATCACCAGCCTTTTATTTACTATAGAAGAAGAAATGATGACTGTTTTTTTCTTTGAAGGAGATGCACAAGGCGAAGCCTTAAAAAAACGTGATCAACTTCTCAATATTATATCACAATAATAAGCTACATCTCTGATGGAATTTCTATCCCAATAAGCTTCAGACCTTGTTCCAAAATTTGATGCGTCATCTTAAGAAGCCTAAGGTATGACCTTCTTTTAATTGCATCCCTTTGCTTGAGAACAGGTGCGTTTTGATAAAACGTATTTGCTTTTTGTGCTAACCGGAAAAGGTAGTCACATAAAATATTTGGTGCGTAATGATCCAGCGCCCCTTGGAAAGATTCTGGAAATTCTGTAATGCCCAAGGCAACAGGTATTTGTGTTTCATCCAATGATAAATCACCCGCTTCAAAGCCAGCTTCTTTTGCCTTATTGAACAAGGCTTGTAAACGGACCGCCGTATATTGAATATACGGTCCAGTTTTCCCCTCAAATGAGACAAATTGATCGGCATCAAAAATATAATCAGAACGTGGAACATTTGAAAGATCGGCAAAACGAATAGATGCGAGGGTAATCATATCAGCGATGGTATTAAATTCCTGCGCGCTCTTACAGTCATTTAGACCAATTGTATTTAAACGCTCGGTTGCTTTTGCTCGCACCATTCCAACAAAATCTTGTAGGGACAAGACACCACCATCCCTTGTCTTAAAAGGTTTTCCATCCCGATCATTTAACGTGCCATAACCAATATGAACAAGATCGACGCCATCAGCATATCCCGCCTTTTGGCAAGCACGAAAAAATTGTTCAAAGTGAAGCTCTTGACGATAATCGGTCACATAAATAATACGATCCGGTGCATGTTGATTGACACGGCGGTAAACGGTCGCAACATCTGTGCTATGATACCCAACCGCACCATTGCTTTTGATCATCATTACTGGTGGGTAGTCTTTTTTATCGCTCTCCTTAGTAACTCTGATAATTTGTGCTCCATCACTCTCTTCTAGAAGATCCTTGTTTTTTAAATCTTCAAGAATTTCTGGCAACATTTCATAAGAAAAACTTTCACCTTCCCAGATATCAAATTTAGCATCCAAAAAAGACGTAGCCTCCTTAATTCCTGAAATTGAAATATCATAAAAAACTTTCCACAAAGCCCGGTACCCAGCATGGCCTTTTTGAAAGGCTGCCGTTGTTTCATCAACCCGCTTTTTAAAACTCTCATCTTGCTTAGACTTTGCCGATCCTTTGGGATAAAACGCATTGAGGGTTTCAAAATCAAACGGAAGTGTATCTGGATATTCATCCTCTTCATTAAAAAATGTAAGATCAGGATACTCATCGCGAATGGCTTCGATCACGATTCCCATTGGCGTGCCCCAATCACCCAGATAAGTAATACGAACTGTCTCATGGTCGGCAAACTCAATCAGGCGGGCAATCGTATCCCCGATCACCGTAGTACGCATATGTCCGACATGCATATTCTTGGCCACATTAGGGCTTGAAAATTCAACCAGAATTTTTTGTTTATCCTGTGGCGGAACAACACCCAGCTTTTCCTGCCCCAACTGATCGGTTAAAAATTTTTCTAGGAAGGACACAGACACTTTAAAATTCAAAAAACCAGGTCCGGCAATCTCCATACTCTCAAAAATATTCTGTCCATCTATGGCATTGAGAATATCTTGGGCAATCTCGCGTGGATTTTTTTTGGCCAGCTTTGCGGCCTGCATCGCGCCGTTACATTGAAAATCTGCCAAATCTGGGCGATCAGAGATCATCACCCGCCCAAGATCAGCAGGAAGATCGCATTTAACAAAGGCCTGGCCAACAATATCTGATAAGTAACGTGTAATCATAACTTTCCTTATAGCAATATATTGTTTGATATGAAACCTTGAAGTTTAGGTGATTAGAGAATAGATTAAAGTATCTTTTTTATGATCTGGACCGAATAAATTTTCATGGATTCGATTGTTATTGTTTCTGCCCTGCGAACCGCAATAGGTGCCTTTAATGGCACCCTATCAAACACACCTGCGCATAGTTTAGGTGCGCATGTCATAAAGACCGTTATTGAACAGGCCTCTTTAACTACACAAGAGGTTGACCAAGTCATTATGGGACAGGTCTTAACCGCAGGCCAAGGCCAAAACCCAGCCCGACAAGCAGCAATCCTTTCTGGAGTTCCGGCTGAGAAAGCGGCAATGACAATTAATCAAGTCTGTGGTGCTGGGTTGCGCTCGGTTGCCTTGGGTGCTGGCCTTATCCAACTGGGTGAAGCGAATATTATTGTCGCCGGTGGACAAGAAAATATGTCCCTCGCCCCACATGCTGTCTATCTTCGTAAAGGGGTTAAACTCGGCAATAATACTATGGTTGATACCATGATCCATGATGGGTTATGGGATAGTTTTAATGATTATCACATGGGCATCACGGCCGAAAATATCGCTGAGCACTACAAGATTACCCGTAAACAACAAGACCAGTATGCCGCGCAATCACAACAACGCGCGGAAGCGGCGATTAATGCCGGTAAATTTAAAGATGAAATCATCCCCATTACTATTAAAACTCGTAAGGAGGAGATTATTTTTGATCAAGATGAATTTCCTCGCTTTGGTACAACAGAAGAAACCCTTGCTAAGTTAAAACCCGCTTTTAAAAAAGATGGTACAGTCACGCCAGGTAATGCGTCCGGTATAAATGATGGCGCAGCAGCCGTTGTTCTTATGACAGGAAAAGAGGCTCAACGCCGAGGGCTTAATCCTTTAGTTACAATTAAATCCTTGGCATCGGCTGGTGTTGAACCCGCCATGATGGGGACAGGCCCCATCCCTGCTTCACAAGAGGCTCTAAAAAAAGCAGGATGGGGTGTAAAGGATGTCGATTTAATTGAATCAAATGAGGCTTTTGCAGCGCAAGCTTGCTGCGTCATACAAGAGCTCAACCTCCCCGTTGAAAAAACGAATGTAAATGGCGGGGCGATTGCGCTCGGTCACCCCATCGGGGCCAGTGGCACACGATGCCTTGTCACACTAATTCATGAAATGAAACGACGCAATTCTCAAAAAGGACTTGTTACCCTATGTATTGGTGGCGGTATGGGCATTGCCATGTGTATTGAACGGAGTACTTAAAATGAAAAAAACCCTGATCACACTCTTTACTGTTTTTGTTGTTCTAATTGTCGCGGTTACCTTAGTCCCCGCTTTGATTAATTGGAATCAATATAAAAGCGAGATAACAACAAAAGCCAAAGATGCCACTGGACGTGATATTGCGATCAATGGCGATATTAAGCTTCGTATTCTCCCCTCCCCTAGTATTATTGTGCATGATATCCAAATAGCCAATCCGGAAGGCTTTGCGACAAAGCAAGATTTTGCAACGGTCAAAAAAGTTAAAATTGAGGCTGCTCTCAAACCACTTTTAAAAAGAAAAATTCACATAACCGGTGTTTCAATTAGCTCTCCAGTTATTAACTTACAAAAGAAAGGGAGCCTCAATAACTGGTCTTTTTCAAACAAGAGTTCAGCTCCTAAAGAAGTAAGTATTTCAGAAAATACTTCTAACAATTTTGAATTCAGTTTTGATGACGTTAATATTACTGACGGTACGCTCCAATACAGCGAAGTCGGCGGGAAACCACAGGTCATTAACCCAATCAACGCGACCATCAAAGGCCAGTCAATTAACGGGCCGTTTAGTCTATCTGGTAATATTCAATATAATCAAATTCCTGCTGCTTTTGTCGTTGAAACTGGAGAATTTGGTAATAATGCAGCCACTCAAGTGACCGCTAGCTTTGCCGTGGATAACCGTAATGCTGTTGCTCAATTTTCTGGGCAAATTGGCGGGACAGGTAATCAAAAGCAAACAGGGAAAATTACGCTTAACATTAACAACCTTGAAACGCTTTTTAAAAATTTAACTGCTGGTGAAGCTCCTAACCTCCCAGCCCTACTAAAAAATAAAATACAAGCGCGTACAGATTTAACACAGACAGAAACTGGTATTAAACTAGAAGATCTAGAAATTGCCCTTGGCAAGCTTGAAATGAAGGGAGTTGCATCCTATGGTAATGATCAAAAATTAGGCATTTCCCTTGCAACCGGTGAGGTTGACTTAAGAGAAAAAGTACAAACACCCCCCACTAATGAGAAAACAGGTGTTAATCAAAAACCATATGCAATGATAATTAATGATATTTTTCAATCAACAACAAACGTTATCGGAACGCCTATTCCAGTTGGCATGACAGCGGCTTTTGAGCTACGCATCAAAAAAATCATCACACAACAAGGCGGAGCACTTGATAATATCGCTCTAAGTGCTGTTATAGATGACAAACAAGCACAGCTATCAAAACTCTCCTTTACTTTACCTGGTGATACATCTTTTAGTGCGAACGCTTTCTTACCATTAGAAAATCAAAAAATTGATCATATTAATGCAGAATTTTCATTACAATCGAACAACCTCAAAACAGCAGCCGCTGGATTTGGGATGACAGATATTCCCCAGGGTTTATCCAGCATCAACGCAAAAACAAAAATTAAGGTAACATCTGACCTTATGAGTTTATCAGATACGCAGCTCTCTTTTGGTAAAAATAGCCTGACTGGTTTAAAGGCTAGCTACTCACCCAATAAAACACCGGCATTAAATATTGCAACCTCTGGCGGTGATCTTGATTTTAATACATTACAATCAAAGAAAACTAGTAAAAGTGAGGCCAGAGCCGAAACTGAATCTTCTACTTCAAAGGCTCTTGGCATCCCTGCTGACATTGCGGCAAAAATGCAAGACCTGAATGCTCAGCTCAATATCAAATTAGATCAGATTATTTCAGGACAAAACCTAGCGCGCAATATAACGGTTAACTCAGTTATTAATGGTGATAGCTTGACCATTCAAGAAGCAAGTATTGGCGATCTTGGCGATCTCAATAGTCTCAACCTTAAAGTCGCCGGTAAAATTGGTAAACTCAGTCCCTTTGATGGGCTTGATCTTTCCATAGAAGCGAGCAGCGATGATCTCAGTCGTACGATGTGGGCCTTTGGCAATAAAAATGCTGGCGACATTGGCAAGGCAAACTTAAAAGCGACCATCAAAGGCAACCAAGAAAATGTTGCCATCAAAGCTGATGGCCAGATTGATCAAGGTAATTTAACAATTGATGGCATGGTCAAAAATCTTGCTTCTACTCCTGTTTTAAACGGAAAAATCTCCGCCAAACACCCTGAAACATCCGTTATTTTAAAAAACTTTGCCAATATGAGGACTCAAAATAATAAAATGGGGCCTTTTTCAATGGATGCTCAACTGATTGCTTCCACTAATCAATTCAAAACCGAAGAGCTGACCATAAATATGGGCAACCAAGGGACAATTGGTGGATATGTTAATTTCGATAAAACAGTAGAGCCAGGTATTATTGATGTTGATTTAAATGCTGACCTTCTTCCGCTTGGTACCTTAACCGGCGCAAAAACCAATCGCGTCGGTGGCGGCACAGAGTCAACAGCAGCCCCGAAAACATGGTCACAACAGCCAACCAATCTGTCTATGTTACAAAATACATCCGGGACAATTAAGGTTAATGTCAAGAAGCTTACTTATGATGCGTTTGTGTTTGATAATTTTAAATTACTAGCTGATGTTAAAAATAGCACCCTCGATTTACAAACCCTTTCGGCAAATATGTTTGAAGGGGCATTTGATGCTAAAGGATCATTGACTGCCGGTGAAAATGGCCAACCCCATCAAGGTAAGTTTACTATCAATATTGCCAATGCCAATGTTGAAAAAGTATTCAATGCTATGGGGAGTAAAACCTTTGGTGGTGGTATCCTCTCCCTCCAACAATCTTTAGCATTTACTGGTGCCAATCAGCTTAATATGATTAAGTCGCTTAATGGTACTGGTAACCTCATCGTAGAAAATGGTTCTTTTAACGGCTTAGATCTTGATAGCCTGGCAGAAAAAATGGATCGTCCAAATAGTCCAACTGATTTCATGGCCATTCTCCAACAAGCAAGAGCCGGTGGAACATCAACTTTTGAAACCTTAGAAGCGCCATTGACAATTAAAGATGGGGTTATTCAGTCTGATGACCTCGTCATTAAATCTCAAAAAACCGCGATTGATCTTGGTGGCTTTGTTAATTTGCCATCACAGAATCTTAAACTTGATGGAGAAATTCAATTTACTGAACAACGGAACCTACCTGGGCTGGGCTTGACAATTTCAGGCCCGCTCTATGCCCCGAAAAAACAGTTTAAAACTGATAACATCCTACGCTTTTATACACAAAAAGCCACGCAAAAACTGGGGCAGAAGGCGCTTGACAAATTATTTGGCACCCAGCCAAAGACAGAGACTCAGGCCAATACGCTTGATGACCCTGCCTTACCAACATCTGATAATACAGAGCAACCTGCCCAAGAATCACCACAAGATGTTGAGGATGTTCTCAAACAGCAAGGTGAGCAATTGCTCAGAGGGTTATTGGGACAATAATTTTTCCTTTAAAACCGCTAAAACATAAAGTCTGAGCGCACTGGAAAGATTAAGAGCGGGATCACGCTTGGCATCAATTTCTGTCACCAATGCATTAACGGATTGGCCCCGGTTTTTCGCTAAACTAAGCAATTCCTGCCAAAAGGCATCTTCCAAAGATACACTTGTTGTGTGCCCGGCCACCGTGATTGAGTGTTTTTTTATTGTATTCATGATCTTTCCACTGAATAATAGGCCAAGGAGCAAACTATGACCAGTGCTACAATCCTAATTGTTGAAGATAATGAGCCAACGCGCAAACTTCTTGCCGCTTATGTCAGCAAAAACGGACACGCCGTTATCGAAGCAATCGATGGCGAAGACGCGCTTAGTAAATTAAAATCAAAGAGCATAGACCTCATCCTTCTAGATTTACAGATGCAACCACTAGGGGGTTTCCGTTTTATGAAAAAAATTATCGGGACAGAATTTGAGGTGCCGACTATTCTTGTTACTGGCGATCCGTCGAGTGATATCCTGCATCAAGCCAGTGATCTGGGGATAGTGGGGGTGATTCAAAAACCAGTTAAAGAGACTCTCTTAATCAAACATATCGACCGTGTTTTAAAGCAAAAAACTTAAAAAACCAAAACTCAATCTCGGCGCGCGCATCTGACACCGATTTGAGCGCTACGTTTAGCTGGGACATTCCCAGCACCGGGGCCAAAAGTACCGGATGGTTGAAAAACCAATCTATGAATTGAACTCAAGTATTCAGACGAGGACCAATAATTGTCTGACTGGAAAGCTTCAATTGAACCGGCATTAATTTCATTTCTATTTTGAAAAATAACCGTCAACTCCATAATAGAGGGTAAATACCAATCACTATGGGTATGACGTGTTAGGTTTTCACATAAATCTAGAGCTGGATGATCTGTAATTGTGGTGATAATATTATCACTATTGGCTTGACCATCCCAATAATCATTTGGATCAATATCATTGGTTGCTGTTACTAAATTAGTCCAATAAACTTCTGTTTCACCTACAGTTGCTGAAGTTTGGTCAATATCTGTCACATAGAGGGCAACATAACCCGTACCGGGAATAAAATTTAACCCTGCATAAACACTGCCATCGGTGCATGTATCGCCCACATCATTGACAGATGCCACCCCTGCGCATAACGTTATCCCAGTAATTCCAGTATTTTTGGTTCCTGCCTGCCAATCTACCCCATCACAGTATTCAAGATTGTCACTTGTCGTATTATAGCGAATACTGCCTTCATTAGTCCCAGTACAACCCGTGGTGTCGTTACCAACTTTCACAGATCCACCAAATGAGGCGGAGGTTTCTTGCGCCTGGACAGATAATGGTGCAAGGCTTAAAGCCACGAATACAATATTAGTTAATAGAGTTTTTATAATATATTTTTTCATACCCTTATCATCTTCTTGCACATCTTACACGATGTAAATCAGTTTTTGGATCAGTCGCCATAACATACCAATAGTCATCTGCAGTTAAAGCTCTTCCTGTAAATGTTACTGTCGTTCCCGAGGTTTCATTAGAGGCCCAATAACGAGAACCAGAATTAAAACCACCGAGGCCTGCGTCAATGATTTTATAAGCAAGATTTAACTCCGATTGAGATGGTAAATACCAATCAGAGTGTCCATGCGATGTTGCATCATCACACGCTTCTATTGCTGGGAAGTTTGAAAGGGCGCTATTTAAATTATCACGATTTATTCGGCCATCGGTAAGAGAATCGACACTCACATCATCGGTGCCATCCGCAGATTTCCACTGTATGCCTGTTGATTCATCACTTGAGGCAAAATAAACCGGAACGTAGTAACCTAGGTCATTATCATACAGAAGACCACCATACAAACTACCGTCAGTACAAGCAGCACCAATATCGGTATAATCCGTCGGCCCAGAACAAATTGAAAAGCCCGCACTAGAACCTCCATCACTAACCCAGGTTGTGCCATTACAGTATTCAATGACATCATCCGTGGTGTTGTATCGGATATTGCCCTCTGTGTTTGAAGTATCACAGCCACGACTATCTGTGCCGACCTGAACCGATCCACTCGCGCCAAAATCAGCCGATGTCTCCTGAGCCCAAGTTGAATTTGGCAACATTATCGTCAAGAAAATAAGATATAAAGCCCTTTTATTCATTTAACTACACCCATTGACCTCTGACGAAACAATAACCTGACGTCCTGACCCTGTCGATGTCCAACCAAGCGTCTGACTCCCTGCTGACCCTTGCGACTTCACCCCATAAGCCATTGCCGAATTTGGTCCGCTTCTTACCAGCTCCGCCAATTCGGTTTGACCATTATTGGGAGCGACGGGGTCATTATCACTATTACCCGTAACATCGACTGTCATCGTATTGGCCGCCACCGTATAAGTTGTCGATATTGACGAACCTGACCCACTATTTGTGGAGGTTTCGGCAATTGGGTTCGCCCCATCGACATTTATCAAATAATCCACAGCTACCATCCGTAAGCCAGACGTGCCTGCGGTTGTAACAACAATATTGCCAGTATGGCTCCCCGCCCCTAAATCTTCATCAACGGCTAAATACCACTGCGAAACACTGGTAGTATTAGGCCCAGAACCTGTTGAAATCTCACCCGCCTCGGTCATTGGATTTCCATCAAAGGTTACTGCCGTGACTGGATTGGCTGTATTCCCCTCAACCATAAAGGAAACCACTAAGAGACGATTTGTCCCAGCAGTACCAACCGTGTAGGAAAAAGCCCCTGTATAGGTGCTATCAGAATAAACATTATTATTGGCGGCGATTGCGCCACCACAAGACGTCGGTGCAGAAAACTGAAACCCATGCCATTGAGACCCATCACAAAATTCCATCCGATCATCGGTCACGTTATAGCGGATACTCCCCTCCGTATTTGAGGTATCACAGCCCCGTGAGTCATCAGCAATTTTAATAGACCCGCCTGCTGAGAAGTCACCAGAGATTTCCTGAGCATAAACCGGTAAACTGAAAAAAATGGACGCAAATAAAAAGGCAAGAAAACTGCATTTACCAATATGTCTGATCAATAGTTTTTGCTGGTGAACTTTCATTTGTGCCGCCCTTTACGCTCTTTTACGGCGCCACCGAAGACCAAATCCAGCAAGTGCCAGTGCTGCCATTGCGACCATCGCCCAAAGCGTGATTCCTGACTTATTGATCCCATATCCTGTTTTGACTTTCAACCCTTTAACATCCTGTGCAATGTTTTTAAGCATTTCTTGAGTTTCTGCATTGTCAGCTTTCAATTGCATCAATTCTGCTTTAAGCGCCCTATTTTCCGCTTGTAGTGCCTTAGTTACCTCAATCATAGGCGCAATCAAGCCAATATAATTAACCGATTTTGTTCCCATCTCATCATCTGCAGTGTGGACAAGTTGCGGGAAGATTTCTTCTAATTCCTGTGCCATGACACCAAACTCTGTCCGGCCGTCCGGATCATCCTTCATCGTGAAACTGTATGTATTAATGTCTGCTATAAGGTCAACAACATCAGATAATGGGACAATATTGTCCTTGAGACGACGATCAGAGGTATCAGTCAAAACGCCGGCATAAGATAAATCTTTTGTCACAGTCCAATCGCCATCAATCGTCAAATCAGCCGATGTGTCTGCCAAAGCAAGATATTCCGCCCCAGAGGTCCCCATTGTTCCATAAATAACATTCCCAATATTCAGTTCATAACTAGCCGAATTAACGCCAGAGGATTTATCAACAGATTCACCGATTAGAATATTACGCTCACCCGTGGTATTTACACCACCGCTTTCCTGGCCAATGAAGACATTCCGACGACCACTTGTATTAGCCACGCCACTTTCATGACCGAGAAAAACATTATGCGTTCCTCCAGCATTGGCAAGACCTGAACTACCGCCTAAGAAGGTGTTTTTTTCCCCCGTTGTTACAAGACCAGCCTGATATCCCACAGCGGTATTATCGCCATTAGAAACAATGGCAGCGCCGGCTTGATACCCAAGCAATGTATTTCTTGGGGCTGATGTTATTTCTGTCCCAGATAGAGTCCCCACCATTGTATTACCAACACCTGTGATCCCTGCATCCCCTGCACTAGCGCCAACAATTGTCGTTTCATTGGCTGTGGCACTGTTACCTGTGTTAAAACCAATAAAAGTCCCCCCAGTGATGTTTGTATCAACCAAAACCCCTGAAGTAGAACCGATAAAAGTGTTTTGATCTCCTGTTGTAACTGGTCGTCCGGCTGCATCCCCAACAAAGGTGTTATCTTCAGCCCCAGTCGTCAGATCTTGACCAGCATATTTGCCAAGCCCGACACTATCAAGCGTATCATTCCCCATTAAGAAGTTAACCCCAACACTATCTTCCATAATGATATCTTCGCCATCCACATCAAGCGGATACGAGATACCACTTGCCGCTGGTGCGCCACAAGACCAGTTTCCTAATCCATCGGTAA
>CAZBXD010000026.1:0-19354 GCA_964496065.1 uncultured Bdellovibrionales bacterium | reverse complement strand
AAGCCTTGCAAAAAGAAATCGATAACTTACAAAAAGAAATCGATAAAAAAATTTCTAACGGAGTGATTGGGGAAATTGCAGGAAAAACAGGTTTGCCAGAGGGTTTTGTTAAAAAAAACCGCATATTTATTTTTGGCTTTGTGTATGAGAATAGAGTTACTTAAAAAGTCCAAAAAATCAAAGAAAAATACGGAAAATTTGGCTGTTAAAGTTAAGGCAATAAACGTCATTGCGAACAAACTTATTGATAGGTTATGCAACGAAGTGAGCAAGAACCCTGATTTTGTTGAAAAATTTGCAAACCTCTCCTTTGTTTGGGACAAGACACTTAATGGAACCACCTACTTAAGTATACCCATCAATATGAAGGATTTTTTGTTGAAAAATATTCAAAATATCAAAAAATTGGGGTGGAATGCTGGTAAACTTGTTAAAGCCCTTAAACTCGACCAACAATCCCAAAAAACGGCGGATACACCCACTAATTCAGCCACCCAAAATCCTATAACTATTAATATTACTAATAAAAAGGCCAAAGAATGGTGGGACAATGCAAGCAAAATTATCAATATTGAGCCTCTACGAAAACATGAAATTAAAAAGAATAATTATGCCGCGGCTGCAGCCATGAGTATGGCTCAATTGATCGAAACACTTGAGCTACTAGAAAAATTAAAGAGTAAAGATGTCGATGAGAATGAAAAAGACAAATTAAAAACTACAAAAGCTACAATAGATGATAATAAGTCTGGTGCCATAAATAATCTTATCGCCATACTGCAAGACTATCCTAAAATCGAAGACGCAGTTAAAGAAACAACGGTTAAGAAAGAAAACGTTACGTTTACTGAATATCTTGAGCAGAAAAAAAAAGCTCCTCTCTGATGATCAAAGAAACGATCTATCCAGGGTCCTTAACCTTGACTTATAAAAACCATTTCCCCGATTGATTTAGCGTGCTTGCCGGCCTATCATAGCGGCCATGACACATGCACAACAAAAATCGGATCAAAATCAAATGTCCCAAGACAACACAAAATCTCCGCAGGATAAAATGAAAGACCTGGTCGCGCTGTGTAAACGGCGCGGTTTTGTTTTTGGTGCCTCAGAAATTTATGACGGCATCAACGGCTTTTGGGATTATGGGCCTTTGGGCACCCAGCTTAAGAAGAATCTCGCCGATGCATGGTGGCACGATATGGTGGAATGCCCGCCTGTTGGCCCCGATGGCACGGTATTAGAGGTTGTTGGTGTTGACAGTTCGATCATCCAAAACCCGAAAGTGTGGGTGGCATCCGGCCATGTTGCCGGGTTTAACGATCCGATGGTCGATTGTAAGGAAACAAAAAAACGCTATCGCGCCGATCACGTGCACGTCTTTATTCCAAAGGATGGCAGTGAGACCTGGGTGGCCGCAATGGAAGGAGATGAGAAGGCTGAAAAACGTCTGCAAAAACTCATCCATAGCAGTGCAAAACGAGATGATTTTGAGGTTAAACCGCTGACCGAGATTGCGGTCAGTGATTTTTCCAAAATCATCGCCCCGGACACACGCGAAAAAGGTACGCTGACAGAGCCAAAGGATTTTAACCTGATGTTCCATACCTATGTTGGGGCAACAGCGAGTGACGATAATAAAGCGTATCTGCGTCCCGAAACCGCACAGGGGATTTTTACCAATTTCAAAAATGTTGTTGATAGTTCCCGCGTGAAGATGCCGTTCGGGATTGCGCAAATCGGCAAAGCGTTCCGGAACGAGGTCACACCGCGGAATTTTATCTTCCGCTCGCGCGAGTTTGAACAGATGGAAATTGAATGGTTTTGTCGTGAGGATGACGCGCAAAAATGGTTTGATTTTTGGGTTGAGGCCCGTCGGCAATGGTGGAAATCTATGGGGTTAAAAGATGAAAATATTTTGATGCGCCCGCACGAAAAAGATGAACTCGCGCATTACGCAAAAGAGGGTGCAGGATGTATTGATGTTGAATTCAAATTCCCCTTTACTGATCCCGATTATGGTGAGTTAGAGGGGATCGCGCATCGCTCTAATTATGATCTGACTAAGCATGCCGAAGTGTCTGGTAAAAAAGTGGGGTATCAAGATCCGACCACGAATGAATATTTTATTCCCCATGTTATTGAACCTTCTGCGGGTCTCACGCGCGGTGTGCTTGCAATTCTCGCGAACGCGTTCACCTATGATGAGAGTCGTCCGTCAAAAATGTATATGAATTTCCATCCGCGCCTTGCCCCGGTGCAGGTTGCCGTCCTGCCCCTGATTGGCAAAGATGAGGATCAAATGAAAGTGGCGAGTGATCTGTATATGACATTGCGCCAAACCTATGCGACAGAAATTGACGTGAAGCAAAATATTGGCAAGCGCTATGCGCGCCAAGATGAAATTGGCACGCCGTTTTGCATCACGGTCGATGCTGATACCCAGTCTGATCAGGCTGTCACCGTGCGTCACCGTAATACCATGGATCAGGATCGCGTTGCGATTAGTGACCTTAACACTTATTTGCACAACAAAATCGAGACATTTCTAACATGATCCGAAAGAAACGCGTCCCTGAACAAGAAAAAGAGCGTGAGCTTCGTATTGAAAGTGAATGGATTATCCCCTTTGGTGATGCCACCGATAATTCTAGCCAAAACGCAGAAAAGGATGAGGTTGGCATTAAGGGGAAGAGCCTGATTGAGCTCATCAATCTCGATGCTAAAGTCCCGAATGGGTTTATCATCCATGCCGATGTTGCCAGCTATTACTCGGAGCGTGGTAAATTCCCACCAAATTTTGAAAAGGAATTAAAAACTGCGCTTGCGCAGCTGGGTAATTTAAGTGGTAAGGTTTATGGTGATCCATATAATCCATTGCTCGTTTCGGTTCGCAGTAGTTTGACCCATATGCATATGATGCCAACAGAAACGATTCTCAATATTGGCCTCAACGACACTGCTGTGGTCGGTTTAATCCAAAAATCCCATGATGAACGCTTTGCGTGGGATTGTTATCGCCGTTTGATCCAACGCTTTGCCACAGTGGCTCATAAAATCGATCACGCACTGTTAGAAGACTGTCTAGAGGAATTTCGTGAAAAAAACTTTCACCGTTCCAATAAGCATTTTACCGCTGAAGAAATTCAAGCAGTTATCCGCCAATTTAAAGCTATCGTTGACAATAACTCTGAACGACCATTTCCACAGGATCCAGAAAAACAAATTTTTCAAGGAATTGAAGCTTTCATTAAAGATTGGAAAAAACGCTGCACATCCAGTGAGGCAAAAATTGCAGTCATTATCCAAGAAATGGTCTTTGGTAATAAAACAGAAAATAGCGCTACTGGTATTGTCACAACTCGGAACAAGGCAACTGGCGCACCCCAGCTTGATGGTTATTACATTCCGGTTGGCCAGGGATTTGAACATCTTGACCAAACTCGAATTCAACGAGCGATTACCAAAGCAGGTCGGCAACAAGAGGATGAAGAATTTCTGAGCCTTGAGGAAGAAATGCCTGAGATTTATCAACAGCTATTTGAATTGTGCGAACGGGCAGAATATCATCATAGAGATATGCAAGAACTACAATTTTGTGTTGATGATGGCGAACTCTATCTCCTCCGTCGCCGCCGGGGTAAACGCACAGCAAATGCCGCGATCCAAATAGCCCTTGACATGGTGAAAGATGGTCTGATCGGGAAAAGCGAGGCCCTCGCTCGGATAAACCCACTCTCACTTGAGCAACTTCTTCAGCCGATGATTGACCCAGATAATGAGCCAAAAATTATTACAACCGCTATACCTGCCTGTCCAGCGGCCACATCTGGTAAATTAATTTTTTCCGGTGAGGATGCTGAAGATTTGGCAAAAGCTGGCGTTAACGTAATTTTCTGTAAACCTGTTATGAAACGGGGTGATATTCATGGCATGCATGCCGCAGCTGGCATTCTCACTACAGAAGGAGATAATAATTCTTTCGCTGCGGTTATCGCGCGATCCCTCGGGCGCCCTTGCGTTGTTGGGGCGACAGATATCCACTTTGACCTTGATAGTAAAAGCTTGATGATTGGCAAAAAAATCATCCGTGAAGGCGATCTAATCACGATTGACGGCCAAAGCGGCCATATTATTGAAGGCGCTATTCAAGCAACGCAACCAGAAATGTCGCAAAATATGGCACAGTTGATGTCTTGGGCAGATAATGTGAGACGAATGCATGTCTATGCCAATACATCGAATATGGCAGAAATTGATACCGCTTTATCCCTTGGTACTGAAGGGATTGGGTTACTAAACACCGAATTTCTCTTTGAGAGAGATGCAGAGCGGCATGTCATTTGCCAATATGTTTTGACAGAAGACCCTGAAAAACGCGCCAGTCTTTTACGGGAATTGGAAGAACCGCTTAAAAAAGATTTTATTAGCATTTTTAAAAAGATAGATAAAAAGCCCATTACAATCCGGATGCTTGATAAACCCCCCTCCGCCTTCTTACCACAAGATAAAGAGAGTATTCAAATTCTGGCAAAAGAATTCAATGTCTCCGAAGTAATTATCCAACACAAAATTGATCGGTTGGCACAAGAAAACCCAATTATTGGCCGACGCGGCAGTCGCGTAGCCGTAATTTTCCCAAATCTATACAAGGCCCTAACCCACGCTATCTTAAGCGCTGCTTTAGAAGCAGGTAAAGACCTTAAGCATCATATTGAGCCAAATATTATGGTGCCTTTTATTTCATCATTGCATGAAATGATTTTTATCCGAAAGTTGATTGATGAAGCTGGTAAGGATGTCACTGATGCCTATGGGACAGCACCACAATATCGAGTTGGCGCAAATATTGAGGTTCCAAGGGCAACATTGCGCGGTGATGCAATTGCTAAATATTGTGATTTTATGAGCTATGGGACAAACGACCTGACACAGCTTGTATTTGGCCTGTCACAGAAAGACATTGAACCCTATATGCAAGAGCATTTGCGCCAAGGTGTCCTTCTTAACAACCCCCTTAAAACTCTTGATATTATTGGGGTCGGTCAGTTAATACGTCAGTGCACAGAAAAGGCACGCACTGTTAAACCCGATATGCCCTTTGGAATTTGTGGTCATCATAGCAGCGATCCAGAAAGTATCGATTTTTATGAACTCCATGGTTTTGACTATATCTCTTGTGAACCATACCGTGTTCCGATCGCTCGACTTGCGGCTGCACAGGCCTCGCTCAAATATGATTATGCAGATGAGGAAGAGTAAGAAAGCTTGATTATTACTCCACCCGCCTTTATTTGCGTCTCTTTTTTTATTGCCATGTTCGCCTGCTCAACCTTAGCAAGCGCTAAACCTGCCCCCATACAAGTGGAGCGCACCTCCCCGATTTTTTCATCCCCAGCAGTGATAACAGCACCAAATTCTGGTGCGTGGTCTTCGTAAGTAAATGGTATAAGGCGCCGCTTGACCAGACCACGATAATGGGTGCGCGCCGTCAATTCTTGGCCCATATAACAGCCCTTGTCCCAATCTAGCGCATTAAAAACATCCATATTTGATTCCAACATGCCAGAGCGCTCAGGAATCATATCCCGCGATCCATCTGACACTCCTAAGAGTAAGCGATGATAATCATACATATCAAAATCAACCCCCTCCAAATCTAAGGCCAAGGAATCTGAGATGGGTTGAATAATTCGATGCCCTAACTTTGGATGCCTAGGATCACTGTAACCATCCGAGATATTTCCACCCCATGCCGCATACACTTGATATTGATCAGATAAATCGACCAACATGACATCGGCCCGTAATTTAAACATCGTTAGGCGCATTAGAAACTCTTTATGTCGGCCAGCCTCAACATCAAATAGATACCCATCCTCAATTTTTAAAATAAAAAAATCGAACAAGAATTTACCCTGCGGTGTTAAGAAGCAACTATAAACTAGGCTCTCCTTCGTTGCTTTATTAATGTCATTAGTAATAAGCCCTTGCAGAAATGCGGCAGAGTCAGGACCTTTTACCGCAATCACGGTACGATTACTAAGCTGCGTGCAATACGCCTTAGTCATTGAGAACTTTTTGATAAAAATCGAGGGTATCACGCACGAACACATCCAGAGTAAATGTCGATTGATACTCTTCCCAGCCATTTTTAATCAGAGTTGCCGCCAAATCTTTATCAGAAATCACGCGCTGAAATGATTCACGCAGCGCCTCAACATCATCAATCTCAGTGATCATACCATTAACCTCGTGTTTAATATACGCCGCCGGGCCTTTTGCCTTGGTCGTCACAACGGGCTTTTTGGTCATCCACCCCTCAACCATAACATTACCAAACGCATCTTCGCGCGTTGGAAAGGCAACAATATCACAGGTTTGCAACAATCGATCTCGATCATTGCGCCAACCAAGAAACTTAACGCGATCTTGCAGCCCAAGCTCTTGATTGAGCTGCTCCATCTCTTCTTTCAGAGGCCCATCCCCGGCAATCCAAAGATAGGCCTCCGGGATATCTTTCACAGCATACAACAATGTATCAATGGATTTTTGCCAGTGTATCCGCGCCAGCGCCAATAGAAGTGGTGCATCTTCAGGCGTATCAAATTCCGCACGATCAATTGGTTGCGCGTCAAGATTAAGCTGAGCAAAGGTATGAATTGTGCGAACATTACTCTCTGGCACCCCCCCTTCGACAAGAAATCTTTTCAAATCACGACTAACGACAATGTGATATGGACATAAAGAAAAATACTTTTTTCGATTATAATAACTCCCATACCAAGCGATATTCTTATGCGTCCCCTCAACCGCATAACTACCAGCACGACAGAGCCAATGATGAATGATATCTGGCTGAAATTCTTTGATTGTTTTTTTGATGACACGTTTTGTTGGCCAACGAAAAACATTATTGAACGAGGCCGCTTTAAACGGGATCCCTTTTTCTGCCAACATCTTGATGCGATGCGGTTCCGAGCGCGTAATGACATATTGTTCGACCTGACCGGAGTCAGCCAACGCCATTACTCCTTCAAGAAACATCGTTTCTGCACCACCGACACCCCCACCAGCCATTAAATGAAGAACTTTCATTTTTTATTTTTGATCCCTAGAAAATCTCTATCGTTTAGATTAAAGTAAGACTACAAAAGAAATCTCTGCACAACAACACAAATCGAATAGATAACAATGGATATGCTCTTTGCCTTTCTCTACACGCTTAACCCTGTTACGCTTTATCTGCTTGGTGTTATCACCTTAATTATTATTGCTTGGCTTGGTTTTTTTACATATCGGTTATATATCTCAAAGCACCGCGATCTTCTAATCGGGCGCAATGCTGAAGTGATCGAGTGGGGCGATAAAACCAAACGGGTAAAAATCATTGGCGAGCTATGGAATGCTAAGGCAATTGAGCCAATGATGCGTGAACCCGGCGATTTTGTCAAAATTGTCGGGGTCGATAGTTTTAACCTCACCTTAATTGTGTCCGATGATGCCGAGGATGAACCGGCATTAAATACTGACAATCCATCAAAAATTTCGAAAGGATAATATTGATGCCTATTCCTGCTCTTTTTGGTTTTTTAGTTTTTCTGGTTATTCTTTTTGTTGCCACGTCGGTACGCATCATGCGGCAGTATGAACGCGCTGTAATCTTTACATTAGGGAAATATTCGCACACCTCAGGGCCAGGCCTTATTATCCTGATCCCAGGGATTCAACAAATGGTGCGCGTTGACACCCGTGTAATGGTCGACGATGTCCCAAGCCAGGATGTTATTTCCAAAGATAACGTCACAGTGAAGGTCAGTGCCGTCCTATATTACCGTGTGATCAGCCCAGAGAATGCTGTCATCCAGGTTTATAACTTCCGTCGTGCCACTTCTGAACTCGCCCAAACGACATTGCGCTCTGTTCTCGGTAAGCATGATTTAGACGAAATGCTCTCAGACCGTGATAAGTTAAACCACGACATTCAATCCATCATTGATGAACAAACAGAAAGCTGGGGTATTAAGGTTGCAAATGTTGAAATTAAACACGTTGATTTAGACGAAACCATGATCCGAGCAATGGCAAAACAAGCTGAGGCTGAACGGATGCGTCGGGCAAAAATCATCAATGCTGAAGGGGAACAACAAGCTGCTCAAAAATTGGTTGAGGCTGGAAATGCTCTGGCCAATAATCCTGCGGCGATGCAGTTGCGTTACCTTTCCACTATTCAAGAAGCCTCCAGCCAGCAAAGTAATACTATTCTGCTGCCTTTTTCACCGGACTTCCTAAAAGATATTGTTAAAAAAGTTTCTTAAGATATTTTTGTTGAAACTGAATTAAATGCGGCGGTAATAAGAGTTTTGGTATATTCCTGCATGGGTGTTTCAAAAATTTCATTCGCCGTGCCTTGTTCGACAATCTGCCCCTGTTTCATCACCAGGATACGATGTGACAAAGCACGGATTACCCGCAAATCATGCGAAATAAACAGATAGGTCAGACCATGGTTTTTCTGTAGTTTTTTCAACAGCTTGATTACCTGTGCTTGCACCGAAACATCAAGAGCCGAGGTCGGTTCATCCAGGACAATCACGCTTGGTTTTAACACCAATGCCCGAGCAATCGAGATCCTTTGGCGTTGGCCACCGGAAAATTCATGGGGATAGCGATGACGGGTTTCTGGGTCTATTGAAACTTCATTAAGGACATCAATCACTCTTTGATCACGTGTCACGGCATCCATCGCTTTGTTATGAATGGTGAGCCCTTCCTCAATGATCTGTGCGACTGTCAAGCGTGGTGAGAGGGAGCCAAACGGATCTTGGAAGATAATTTGAATATCTCCACGGAGTTTCCGCAAATTTTGCCCTGTGAGCTGATCAATTCGTGTTCCTTGAAAAACAATCGGCCCCTCACTTTTAATTAATCGCATGAGAGCCAGGGCAAGTGTTGTTTTACCAGAACCGCTTTCCCCAACAATCCCAAGAGTTTCTCCCTGACGAATGGTTAAATCAACATCATCGACCGCTTTCACAACATCGGTAATTTTACCAAAAAAAGTTTTTTTCTTTGGAAAGTAAACTTTCAGCCCCACAGTTGTTATCAACTCATCACCAATTTCAATTGAGTCTGCAACACCAGATGGTTTAGCGGCAATCAACGCCTTGGTATAAGGATGCTTTGGCTTGTTAAAGACTTGTTTTACCGACCCGGCTTCAACGATCTCTCCTTGGTGCATCACGCAAACATCATGGGCGATCTCTTCGACAATGCCAAGGTCATGTGTGATAAAGATCATCGCCATGCCTAATTTTTGCTGCAATTCTTGCATCAGTTTTAAAACTTTTGCTTGTACTGTAACATCCAGCGCTGTGGTTGGCTCATCAGCGATCAATAACTCTGGTTCAGACGCTAAAGCCATGGCAATCATAACCCGTTGCCGCTGCCCTCCAGAAAGTTCATGCGGATAGGCCCTCAAACGGTCTTTTAACGCTGACAAACCCACCAAATCGAGCAGTTCTAAAATCCGCGGTCGTGCTTGTTTGAGGGACTGACCCTTATGCAGTAACAGTACTTCGCCAATTTGTTTTTCAATGGTATGTAACGGGTTAAGCGCCGTCATTGGTTCTTGAAAAATCATGGCAATATCATTGCCACGCAGCGCACGCATCTGACGATCCGATTTATTAATTAAGTCGTCACCCCGCAACATGATTGCCCCATTGGGGTGCTGTGCTACCGGATAAGGTAACAGTTTCATAACCGATAGGGCGGTTACAGATTTCCCCGAACCACTCTCACCCACCAATGCTAATGTCTTCCCCTTCTCCAATGTAAAGGAAACATTCTTGACCGCATGTGCTACTTTCCCTGGCATGTGGAAGTCAACGGAAAGATTTTTAACCTCAAGCAATATATCAGACATCGGTGGCCTCCATCGCAGCATTTTCACCCGATGCCGGTTCAATCACAAGTTTACGTGGATCAAACGCATCGCGAACCGCCTCGCCAACAAACGTTAACAATGAAAGCATAACAGCCAGCGAAAGAAATGCTGTCAGACCCAGCCACGGTGCCTGAAGATTGTTTTTCCCCTGTGCGAGGAGTTCACCGAGGCTTGGTGAGCCCGGTGGTAAACCAAATCCCAAAAAGTCTAAACTCGTCAATGTTGTAATTGCCCCGGTAAGAATAAACGGTATCAAAGTAATGGTCGCCACCATGGCATTCGGCAAAACATGGCGCCACATAATGGTGATATTCCCAACGCCCAACGCCCGGGCCGCCCGCACATAATCAAAATTGCGCGCGCGTAAAAACTCTGCCCGGACAACCCCAACCAAAGACATCCATGAGAAGAGCAGCATCAGGACAAGAAGGTTGCCAAAACCCGGCTGAATAACACTCGCCATGATAATCAAAAGATAAAGCACCGGCAGTCCTTGCCAAATTTCGATAAAGCGCTGAAACAACAGATCGGTTAGCCCACCAAAATACCCCTGCACCGCCCCGGCAGCCACCCCAATGATGGAAGAAAAAATCGTCAGTGCTAAGCCAAACAAGACCGAAATTCGAAACCCATAGATGAGGCGTGCCGTGACATCGCGCCCCTGGTCATCGGTGCCAAGCCAGTTATCTAGGCTTGGTGGCGCAGGCGCCGGCACGGGCAGGTTATAATTAATCGTATCATAGGAATATGGGATTAATGGCCAAACCATCCAGCCCTTTTCCTCTATCAACTCTTGGACATAGGGATCGCGATAATCGGCCGAGGTGGCAAAATCCCCGCCAAAATCCGTCTCGAGATAATCATGCGTGATCGGGGAATAAAACGCGCCATCAAAGCGGATCAGAAGCGGACGATCATTCGCAAGCCCTTCAGCAAAGAGGCTGAGAAAAAATAATAGCAGAAAAATCCAGAGCGACCAAAACCCCCGCCTGTTCTGCTTAAAATTATACCACCGCCGCTGTGTGAGAGGCGAGAACATCACCCGCCCTCACGTTTTTCAAAGTCAATGCGTGGATCAATAAAAACATAGGTCAGATCACTGATCAGGTTGAGGATCAATCCCATCAGGGTAAAGATAAACAGCGTCCCGAACATCACCGGGTAATCCCGGTTAATCGCCGCCTCAAAACCAAGGAGCCCGAGCCCATCCAGTGAGAAAATCACCTCAATCAATAGCGATCCGGTAAAGAGGATCCCAATAAAGGCCGCCGGGAAACCAGCGACAACAATCAACATGGCATTACGGAACACATGTTTATACAAAACCCGGTTTTCACTATTGCCCTTAGCCCGCGCAGTCAGGACATATTGCTTGCCAATCTCATCCATAAAGGAGTTTTTCGTCAGCATCGTTAACCCGGCAAAGCCGGAGATGACCATCGCCGCAATCGGCAGGGTGATATGCCACATATAATCCAGCACTTGTCGCCACCACGGGAACTGGTCAAACCCATCCGAGGTTAACCCCCGCAATGGGAAAAGATCAAAATACCGCCCGCCCGCAAACAGGACAATCAGAAGAACCGCAAACATAAAGCCCGGAATCGCATAGCCAATAATCACGACACCGGAGGTCCAAACATCAAAACTGGACCCATCGCGCACCGCCTTTTTAACCCCTAACGGGATCGAGATCAGGTAGATAATCAGGGTACTCCACAAGCCCAATGAAATTGACACAGGCATCTTTTCAAAGATCAGATCAAGCACGCCGACATCGCGGAAATAACTGGTACCAAAATCCAGCATCAGATAGCTTTTCATCATGAGAATAAAGCGTTCATGCACTGGTTTGTCAAAACCAAACATAACTTCTAACTCTTTGATAAATTCCGGATCGAGACCCTGGGCGCCGCGATATTTAGACGTTTCACCCGCTTGAGAAGTATTGACCTTCAAATTATTGACATCAACCGTTTCCCCGGCGGCCGAACCACCGATCCGCGCCGTCGCCTCAACCCCCTGTCCTTTAACCTTAGCAATCATTTGCTCAACCGGGCCACCGGGGGCGGCCTGCACAATGGCAAAATTAATCACCATGATCCCGAATAAGGTCGGGATAATCAGGAGGAGACGGCGAAGAATATAATTAAACATGATGGATAGTTTAGAAACTTCAGGCAAGCAAGTCCATGACCAATTCACAGGATTATTACCGATTTCTCTTGACGAGAATTACCAAGAGGCTTTAAGAAGAAAATTGTGTGTGTTTCACTTTTTTTGAAAGGAAATAATAATGTCTAAAGATTTTGATAAAAACTGATCGCCGTACGACGATTTACACCCACTAAATCTGCCGCAGTACGAGCTGTCGTGCCAGCACAGAAGTGCTCAAGCAGCTTATTAGTCTGAAAATGCGTTAGTCTTGAATGCTTTAATCTCATATTACCAGCATAAATGTTTCAAACATCTACGCCAGCCCCTTAATTTTTTTCGTTAAAACAACATATCCCCAATAGGAAAAGCCTCTGCAGATTCTGAATTTGGAAAAGTTTTTTTCAAAAAAGAAAAACTTAAAAACGGATAACCAATTGTTATTCCTATAATGGGATGCTAGATTCCACCCCATGAAAACTTGTGTTGTTATTCCCGCGCGTTATGGCTCAACCCGTTTTGAAGGTAAACCCTTGAAGGAAAAAACGGGTTGGCCTCTTATCCGTCATGTTTACGAACAAGCAAAGAAAGCGCGTCTGGTTAACCATGTCGTGGTCGCCACCGATGACCAACGCATTATGGATGTTGTGCATCGCTTTGGTGGCCTCGCAATCATGACTGATTCCGTGCATCCCAGCGGTACAGATCGTATTGCCGAGGCTGTATCAAAGATGGATGACCATTTTGACATGATTGTCAATGTCCAAGGCGATGAACCAGAAATTGAATCCGCCACCATTGATAAAATTATTCGCTTGCATGAAGTATCAGACGCCTTTGTTTCAACGCTTGTCTGCCCTTTTCCAAAGGATAAGCTGTCTGGGTCTGGCTCCCCTCAAGATCCGGCCTGTGTCAAGGCCATTCTCGGTAGCAAGATCAAGGGTCTGGATACGGCACGTTATGCCCTCTATTTCACCCGAGCACTGGCCCCTTATCCGCGCGATCAAGAGGGGCAATTGGCTGATTCAACACAGTATTACATGCATATTGGCATGTATGCCTATTCACCAAAGAGTCTGAAAAAATATGTTTCTCTCCCTCAGAGCTTTTTAGAAAAGACAGAGCGGTTAGAGCAATTACGCATTTTAGAAAATGGCTTTACAGTTGCTGTTGATATTATTCCGGCTGCAACCCCCGGCATTGATACACCGGAAGATTACGCCGCCTTTGTTGAGCGATGGAAAGCAAAAAATCCATGACTTTCACCCTCCATCCACAAATTGATAAAGACAGTGATTTTATCCTTGACCTGCCCCTGTCCCAGGTCCGCCTTATTAATAATGCTCGCTTTCCTTGGGTTCTTCTAATCCCCCGCCAAGACGACATTAAAGAAACCATTGATCTATCGGAAGAGGATCAACAGCAGCTCATGCGCGAAATTGCTCAGGTCAGCAAAGCGATGCAGAGCCCTTACTCCCCAGATAAGCTTAATGTTGCGGCGCTCGGCAATATGGTGCCTCAGCTGCATGTCCATGTTATTGCCCGTTTCGAAACAGATGACGCTTGGCCGGGCCCAATTTGGGGCACAGGCGGAGATCCCTATGCCAATCTTGTCCACAGTGACACAATTGAAAAAATTAAACAGGCGATTGAAAATGTCTAAGACAAAACTCTGGGGTTTTTTGGATTTCGACAATACCCAAATGCATACCGAAAAATTGACCATGCCATCAATCATTGAAAGGTTTAATAAACTTTATGGCGATCAGATCCCTGCGCCATTAATGCTTGATGTGTTTCATGAAAATTTTCACGGAAAAGGGCGTGAAGTCTTAAGCGCCAGTCTTGCAGAATTTTATAATATTGATGTTGAATATGCTAAACTCTATGAAGATCGTGCCTTTCACGTCATGGAAATGTATCACAAGCGTGGTGTTGACATGGCATCTGATCTGATCGAAACACTTAAGGCAATTAAAGACGATGTGACACTATCTTTAACGTCTAATAATAATGTCCAAATTTGTATTGCGGCGATGCGCTACGCCACAAATCATCGTGGCGAAGAGCTAGTGTCTATGTTCGGAACCCGAATGTTTGAGGCGGGTGAAAAACAAAAACCAAACCCGTCTATCTACCTCAACGCGATGGCACAGTTGGAGGCCGATCCTGCTCGATCTTTCTGCGTTGAAGATAGTCATAGCGGTGTAATTGCTGGCGTGAAAGCGGGGATAACAGTTTTTGGCTTTACAGGCTTTGCTGATAACCCTGAATCCTTAAGACAGAAACAACTCGATCATGGCGCAGTTGCAAGCTTTCATAGCTGGGCGGAGTTCCCTACTCTTTTCCGGCAGCATTTTTAACCCACCACGTCTCCTCAACCGGTAATGCATAAGGCGGATTTATATCTGGGCGGCCAAATTTATCCCAATAAGCAAGACGAAACGCATTGATATGCCATTGTGGAATTACGTAATGGTTCCACAGCAAAACACGATCTAATGCTCGTGTTGCAGTAATTAATGCCTCTCGGCTATTGGCAGTAATAATTTTTTCAATCAAGGCATCAACAACAGGATTCTCAATCCCAATAATATTGCGCGAACCTGAAACATTGGCACTCTCACTCCCCCAATAATTCAGTTGTTCATTTCCCGGTGATAAACTTTGCCCAAACACCGAAACAACAATATCATAATCAAATTGATCGAGGCGGTTTTGGTATTGGGCCGTATCAACAACGCGGATTACCGCCGTAATGCCCAACTTCTTTAGATTGGCAATAAAGGGTTGGATCCACCGTTCAAACATCGGGCTACTGAGGAGGAACTCAAATTCAAACGGCTGATTATTTTCATTAGTTAAAACGCCATTCTTGATTGACCATCCGGCCTCTTCTAGAAGTTGTTTAGCTTTGCGTAAATTAGCGCGGTTATTCCCGGAACCATCTGTCCTCGGCGCCTGATATTCGCGCGTAAATACTTCCTTGGGCAGTTGCTCACGAAACGGTTCAAGCAAGGCAAGTTCTGCTTCACTCGGTAGACCAGCAGAAGCAAGCTCTGAATTTGAAAAATAACTATTCGTGCGCTTATAGGTTCCAAAAGCAAATTGTTTATTCGCCCATTCAAAATCAAAGGCATAAGCCAAGGCTTGCCGAACTTTCGGATCTTGAAACAAGGGACGACGAATATTATAGGCAAAAGCCTGCATCCCAGTTGGAATATTATGCGGAATGGTTTTTTTCAGTAAATCGCCATTATCGACTGATGGATGATCATAGGACAGCGCCCATTGTTTGGCGACATTTTCTGAGCGTAAATCATATTGCCTAGCCAGTAACGCCTGGAGCGCTACACCAACATCGCGATAATAATCATATTGAATAACATCAAAATTGTATTTACCACGATTGATGGCCAAATCCTTGCCCCACCAATCTGTTACTCGTTCATAAACAATACTACGTCCGATTTCAACTTTACTGATTTTGTAAGGCCCACTGCCTAAGGGCGGCTCAGTGGTGGTTTGGGAAAAGTCACGGCCATTGGAAGTCCAATAATGTTTTGGCAAAACCGGCATCTGACCAATAATCAAAGGGAGTTCTTTATTCTCTATCGATTTGAAGGTAAAGCGAACCTCTTGCTCTCCTGTCTTCTCGACCCGATCAACCTCACGGTAATAAGAACGATAAAATGGATGCCCTTTTTCAAGCAATATGTTGAAGGTCCAAATCACATCATCGACCGTAATCGGCACACCATCATGCCACTGTGCCTGAGGGCGGAGTTGAAAAGCCACCCAAGAGCGATCCTCCGGCACTTCAATTGTCTCAGCAATCAGACCATATTCACTAAACGCTTCATCATCGGTTTTAGTCGTTAAACTTTGATACAGCATGTCAGCACCAGCTGCAGCAATCCCCTTAAGGATATACGGATTGAGATTATCAAAACTCCCGATCGCGGCTAGTTTTAATCCCCCACCTTTGGGGGCATCCGGATTCACGTAATCAAGATGCGTAAAGTCCGGGCCATATTTGACATCGCCATGCATGGCCATGCCGTGCTGTGGCTGGGCCAATACAGGGGCGGAAACACTTAGAAAAAAAGATAAAAAAATCAATGTAAGGAATTGTTTTTTCATTTTTATTGCGGTTTCCCAAAAAGATAACCTTGGCCATAGTCAGGGTAAATTTCCATGACCGTTGCAACCTGTTTTTCATTTTCAATTTTTTCAATTACTGCCTCAATCCCGGCACCATCAAGGTTGTTTTTAATGCGCTTCATACGGCCACGTGATTTTGGATCACGCAACTCACTCGCAACTGTTTCCGCATTCAGTTTTACAAAAGAGATATTCCGCGCTACCAAGCGGTCAATATCAAAACCAAGCGCGGTCACATTATCCATTGAGAAACGACAACCAAGCATGGACAAACCATCCATCACGGTTTTTGCAACATCCGATATTTTCATGGTATCGGCTTGGCTAAATTCAAAAACGATACGCGAGGATAGTTTTGGGTTAACTTCCAAAAACTCAACCAGCTCTTTCATAAATTTGCGATTATCGAGAGTTTTAACTGAGATATTGCAAAAATACGCCCGTGAAACGTCATCACTTTGGTTTTGTTTAATCCGCTGTAATGCCTTCAGGAGGATAATATTATCAATCGCCGGGATCAGATTATTATTCGACGCTAGGGAAATAAACTGCCCCGCAGAAATATACTCATCCTTACCCATGCTAATGCGCGCGAACGTCTCATAATGGCGAACAATACGCCGTGGCAGAGAAACAATCGGCTGAAATGAGACATCAATCCGGTCATTTTTCACCGCATCTTGGACCAGTTGCAGAACCTCTTTATCTTTAAGCTTACTTGTGTCTTTATTTCTAATCTCAGCAATTTCTGCGGGATCACCCTGATTCCCTTCACTGCCAGATTTTCCAGCCTCCGCCAGTTGAGCGACTGCTGATTGAAGCAACTTGTCACCATCAGACCCTTCTTCTTCCGCTTCGATCTCCATACCAGCCTTTTTCGCTGCCCGGCGCAGCGTCGCAATATAATAGCGATGCTGTGACAAGTCACGGCTTTGCCCCACCACCTTATGGTGAATATGCCGGATCATTTCATCCAAATGTTTATCCCCAGAAATACGCAGAAAAATTTCAATCCCAACCAGGACAATATTCGCAACAAGGGCAAGGAGGATAATAAAATCGAGGGTTTCCATGGCCCCTATCTTAACCACAAAAACAGCTAGAGCAAGCCCTGTTTTTACCACTGCTGTTCATACATGTGTAGGTAAAATCAACCCGACAAAAACAATACAAAACATTGACTTTAAACAATAAAAATAAAAACCATCTCCGAGGATACCTGGCTCAAACCACAGTTTTGCCATAATGTTTTGGTACACTTTACCTCACAACAAAAATAAAAAAAAAGAGGATTGTGATGACCGATAATGAAGAAAATAAAAGTGCCGCAATGGAACAGGCCCTGCGTGCCCTGGATACGCTCGAAGAAATTGACCTTGTCCTCGCCCCGATGCAGGCTACCCCAGACATGGCCGCCAAGGTTAGTCGCTCCACTGGCTTACCCGTTGATGTCGTGATGGAGGTTTATGAGCAGATGATCAAACTGAGTCAGGAGTAGTTAGAGTTTTTCTATCCATTGGTCAAAAATCTGCCTGAGCTCCGCCAAATGTTCTGGCGCGCGAAATGTATGTCCACAATTTTTGATGACATGAATTTCTTTTTCACAATTCAGGTGCTCAAAAAGAAATTGCTGATGTTCTGCGGGGTTTAAATCATCGTGCTGCCCCACAACAAGCAGCGTCGGAAATGTGATTTTATCAACTTGTCCCATGACATCATAATTCTTAAAACTTTCATAGAGATCAAAAGGAACGCGTCCAACCATTTCTGGTTTTGACTTTGATGTCTTTATCTTAACTTTGGTTTCCTGAAACTCTCGCCAGCCTTTAGGATCTCTCTCACGGTGCGCTTGATCAAAAAGATCATAAGAAATAACGGCTGAGGTTGGCGCCATTGCACTTACTTTCTCTGGGTAATTCGTGGCATAAATCAGATTAGAAAAACCACCGAGACTATGTCCGGCGAGCATAAAGGGTTCCTGATACCAATCTTGCGTTGCCACCCAGGCAATCACATCTTCTAAATCATGATAATGGGTGTCCATCGTGCAATCGATGAGTTCACCATCACTGTCGCCAAAAGAATTCGTGCCATCAAAGACAACCGTGACATAGCCGTGGTCAATAAAGGCTTGCGTCATCACTACCACATGCGGTTGATCAGCAAAGCCACTGAAACCATGATGCACAAAGGCGAGGCCCTTGCTCTCGTCCTCAGGCTCATGCACATAAACAACCATTTTTTGATCACGACGATTTTTGATGGTGGTTTTCAAGGGCTTTAAACTCCGCTTTGCTTAAGATGCACTTTTTTAGTCATTACTTCTGTACTAATATAACCGAGCACATCGTAATCCGGATGATAAAGCTCGATCATATCTAGGTCATTTCTTGGAAAAATCCTTGCATTACGAATAGTTTCACCATTCAAAAGCCGGTTTTTTAAATCACCATAATCATCAGGAGATAGATAGAAATCAACATCTCCAACATGGTGACGATAGGGATCAGGTTTACGAATATAAAGATGGGTATAGCTTGTTTGCGGAATATCATTCTTCTGATCAAAGGTGATAGGCTCATGTAATCTGAAATATTTTTGATTAATATTATCAGATGCCTCGGTTATTTGTTTTCGAATCTCTGTTAAAGCGTGATACTCATCATCATAGTGACAAAAAATACCCATATTACCAGAATTAGGAAGATATTTACCAAGGGCTTTGTAACAAAGTTCATTACATTGAATATGGATATGATGAGCTGCCCGTATCATCTCAGATTTATCATTAATCGGGCTATATCGATATAATTTCACTTTTAAACTCCGCTTTGCTTCTCCTGACTTCGTTTATACACATAAATCCCAAGGACGGAAAGCCCGACAGTCCAAATCGTGCTGAGAGAGGCCATGGCATTAATGACCGCCCCTGCTTGGGCTGGGTTATCCAAAATCGTAAAGGTAACTGCCAACATTTGTGCTGCCCAAGTAAACGCCACCCTATAGGTATAGGAATATTATCTTAATGCAATTATACCTAATTTATGAGATTATTATCCTATGTTAACGCATAAAGACATCTGGCGCGCG
>CAZBXD010000025.1:0-21315 GCA_964496065.1 uncultured Bdellovibrionales bacterium | reverse complement strand
TGCTTTAATCTCATATTACCAGCATAAATGTTTCAAACATCTACGCCAGCCCCTAAGATTTTTTAAATACGGGGATTTATTCCGCTGCTTCTGGATCTATGACTTCTTTGACCGGCATATCATCTTCATTAGATGGATTCTCACCAATCATCATTTGATTAGCCACAAGACCAGCATTTTCACGAATAATATTTTCAATCTCATTTGCGATCTTTGGATTATCTTTCAGGAACTGCTTAGCGTTGTTACGACCCTGACCAAGCTTTTCACCCTGATACGCATACCAAGCGCCAGATTTCTCAACAACATTCGCCTGCACCCCAAGATCAAGAATTTCGCCCATTTTAGAAATTCCTTCGCCATACATAATGTCAAACTCAATGACACGGAAGGGCGGTGCCATTTTATTTTTCACAACCTTGATCTTTGTCTGGTTCCCGACAACCTCATCGCGCTCTTTAATCGCCCCAATACGACGAATATCAAGACGGATCGAAGAATAGAATTTCAAGGCATTCCCGCCGGTTGTTGTCTCAGGGTTACCAAACATGACTCCAATCTTCATCCGCAATTGGTTGATAAAAATAACAATCGTGTTGGATTTAGAAATTGTTGAGGTCAGCTTCCGCAGTGCCTGTGACATCAAACGCGCCTGCAGACCCATATGGCTGTCGCCCATCTCGCCTTCCAATTCAGCACGCGGGACTAAGGCCGCCACACTATCCACAACCAAGACATCAATGGCAGAAGATCGCACCAATGTATCAACAATTTCCAACGCCTGTTCCCCGGCATCCGGTTGTGCGACCAAAAGATCGTCGACATTGACACCAAGCTTTGTCGCATAAGACGGATCCAACGCATGTTCCGCATCAACAAAGGCACAGGTTCCACCTTTTTTCTGAGCCTCAGCCAACACATGAAGAGCCAATGTTGTTTTGCCAGAGCTTTCCGGGCCATAAATTTCAACAATCCGGCCACGGGGCAGTCCACCGATACCGAGCGCAATATCGAGAGATAGTGAGCCGGTTGGCACCGTTTCAATATCGATATTGGCTTGTTCATCACCCAGCTTCATAATTGCCCCTTTGCCAAAGGCACGTTCAATTTGTGACAGGGCGGATTCTAATGCTTTTTGTTTGTCCATGGTTTTAAACTCTTTAATAACTGCTGACATAAGGTCTTCCTCTCTTTCTCCCATAGAAAACGGATTCGAACAACCCGTCTTATACAATGACGTTCTATATTTGTTCTTTTAGGGAACAAAACAAGAACTGTCAAGTAGTTTTTTCAAGAACGTCTTTGACTTTTTCAGCCAATTGCTTGAGGGTAAAGGGTTTGGGAAGAAAATAAAAATTATCACCAAGGTCATCTTTTACGCGATCTTCGGTATAGCCAGACATATAAATTACTGTCATATCCGGGAATTTTTCCAAAACTTTTTGTGAGAGTTCAATGCCATCCATATCCGGCATGATGACATCCGTGACAAGGAGATCGAATTCAAGATTATCACGCTCAATTTTCTCGAGAGCGTCTTCTCCAGAATTCGCCTCAAAGACCTCATAGCCTTTATTTTGTAGGGCACGCATTGAGAAACTGCGCACGGCATCTTCATCCTCAACCAGCAAAATTCGTGCTGTTCCCGTAAGGTCTTTAACTTCATCCGCCGCCTTAATTTCAGCTGCGGCTAGCACTTCGCCCCGCTCAACGCGTGGTAAGTATACCGTAAAAGTCGTCCCCTCTCCCATCACACTTTCTAACTCAATGAAGCCATTGGTTTGCCTAATAATCCCATAAACAGTCGATAAACCAAGCCCTGTGCCAGAACCAATTTCTTTTGTGGAGAAAAAGGGATCAAAGATGCGTTCTTGAATATCTTCTGGGATTCCGGTACCCGTATCCGTAACCGAAACACCAATCCATTCCCCAGCCGGCATTTCATCCGTGCCAATACGTCTCTTTCGTTTAGTCTCTTTATTAAAGGTTTTAATTGTAACCGATCCACCGGTTTTCATGGCATCCCGTGCATTGACGACCAAGTTAATTAAAACTTGCTCCATCTGCCCCTCATCCACTTTCACCATACCAAGATCACGGGCATGTTTAATATTCAATTCAATATTCGCTCCAATCAAACGTTTCAAAAGATGTGAGACTTCCGTGATTGTATCGGTCAGGTCAAGCATCTTAGGCTGTAACGTTTGCTGGCGACTAAAGGCTAGGAGTTGACGCACAAGGTTTGCCGCTCTATTTGAGTTTTGCTTAATCTGCATAATATCTGCAAAAGACGGATCACCGGCCTTATGACGCATCAATAAGAGATCACAAAAACCAATCATCGCAGTCAGAAGGTTGTTAAAATCATGCGCAATCCCACCGGCCAACTGCCCGACAGCCTGCATTTTTTGGGACTGCGCCATCTGACTTTCAAGATGCTTACGCTCGGTTACATCGGTGAAATGCAGGACAATCCCAGTATCTCCCATGTAAGGAGAAGCAAACATTTGTGCTGTCACACCTTGATCGCCGATAAAGGTAACCTCCTCAGGCAAGGATTGTATTTTTCCATCTCGGGTATTTTTAAGAACGATCTCAACCTGAGGCTTGCATTCCTCAATAACAAAATCAGCCAACGTTTTCCCCATCAGGTCATGAAACTCATTACCTACCATTTTGCTAAAGGCCTCATTACATTCAGAGACGCGGCCATAATTATCAACCAATGCGATGCCCAATGGCGCTTCTTCAAAGAAGCGTTGGAAACGGTCTTCGGATTGTTTTAAAGCCTTCTTCCAGGCTTTTTCAGGGGTTAGGTCGCGCAAGATTGTCCGCGTGTAGATCCCATCTGTATCACTCGGAATGACTGTATGCGAAACTGATGCCACAAAAACTCGACCATCAAAACTCCGCATTTTAATCTCACCCCTTTGTTCCATAGCATGCGCACCTTCAAGGATCATATCATACGGCTTTGCCCCATCCGGGATATCAACCAAAAAATCATGAATAGTGTGTGATCCGTCGAGTAAGTTTTGGTCTTCAGCCGCTAGCCATCCTATTACTGCCTGATTAACAAATTGAAAGACACCGTTTTGGTCAATACACATAAATCCAATCGGGGCATGATCCATAAAATCAGAAAGACGCTCGCGTTCTTGGTCAATATCTTTGAGGTTTTCATGGGCATCGCTAATATCATCAAGACGCCAATGAATATAGCTAGGCCAGCCAGTAACTGCGCGAGCCCGCATGCGATACCACCCTTTTTTACTATCCTTGCGATACGGGAAGACAAGAATGTTTTCAACACCTTTTTGCTTCATATCCTCGATAAAATCAGATAGTTTCTCTTGGGTTCTTTCATCCATACCAAGAGATACAAGATCATCAATCGTCTTCTTACCCCCCTTACCCAAGATATCATAGAGTAGCATATTCGCATAAACCGTCTTATGCCGATCATCAGAAATGAGATGGGCACCATCACTGCCTTCCAAAACAGAGATCAAAATGGCACGGCGGCGGTCATAATCAGATTTTATCATGACATTGCGCTGAATAGCTGCGACAAGAACCGCCCCAAAAAGAGCAAATAAACCACAGGCCAGAACAAACTCAACCCTTTGGAAATTATCAATAAAATCTGTTGGACCCGTGGCCATGATAAAGGCAACCATGGTTGCAAGGTAAAAGAAGACAACAACGCCCTCCCACGGAACAATGCGCCGGGTTTTAAAACGCTCTTGACTATCCGCGCTTTTAGTTAAATCAAGGTCTTCTGTTTCCTGTTTCACGGGCTCTTTTATCTTGAGAACGGTTGACGTCCCGTTATCATAAAACCTCTCCCCTTGAATGCAAGAGATTAAGTACGTGAAGTCTGTTTTTTGAGAGAGTAAACGAAAGAAATAACTTCCGCCACAGCCTTATAATGCTCTTCTGGGATCTCCTCATCCAGCTCAACCGTTGCATGTAAAATACGTGCAAGAGGCGGGTTCTCTACAACCGGAACCTCATGTTCTTCGGCCATCTCACGAATACGAAACGCAACTTTATCTTGCCCCTTAGCCAGCAAAACTGGTGCTTGCATTGTGTCTTGTTTATATTCTAGCGCGACAGCAAAATGGGTAGGGTTAGTAATCACAACATCCGCTTCAGGCACTTTCTGCATCATGCGTTGCCGTGCCTTTTGGACACGAAGCTCACGCAACCGTGCCTTAACATGCGGGTCCCCCTCTGTCTGCTTATATTCATCTTTAATCTCTTGCTTGGACATCCGCAGCTGCTTGTTCAATTGGTATTTTTGAACAATGTAATCAAAAATCGCTACAAAAAACATCACAACTAACACAGCGAAAAGGAGTTGCAGCACCTCAGATCGTAAAGCTTTAAGCATTAATGTCCAATCCATACCAACCATGCCTTCGCCCCCCTTAATAACAGGACGCAAAACAAACCAAGCGATCACAGTGACAGCCAATAATTTGGCAACCCCCTTGATAAATTCAACCCAACCTTTCACACCAAAAACCCGCTTAAATCCCTTTAAGGGAGAGAGCTTTTCCAGTTTAGGTTTCATTTGCTCAACGGTAATTAAGGGGCCGGTTTGGGCAAACCCTGACAGAAAAGCAAAAACGACGAGTAACAGGATAGGCAGGAACAAAACCATCCCCGCCTCTAGGGTTGATACGGTTAAAACATTCCCCAAACTACCATTATCGGTAGGAAATAAATGGGCACTTTCAAGAAAACGCCGCAGATATAGCGTAAAGTCTTCTAATATTTGCCCACCCATCGCTGCAACGATCAAGCCAATCGCCGCCAACATGACCCAATTATTAATCTCACGACTGAGCGCTACCTGCCCTTTTTCACGAGCCTCACGCAGTTTTTTGGGCGTTGGTTCTTCAGTTTTCTGAGCTGGATCATCGCCTTCAGCCATTTACCTACAAAGCTCCCTTTCTGCACTATAGTTTAAGGCTATCACAAACAAATAAAAAACCCGTTTCTTTATTAAAGCCCGGCAAAGGGGGCCATCACAGCCTCAAACTCTACCAAGAAATACAACATAGCGGCTGAGAGAACTGTCGCTAAGGTTGTTAACCCGACTAAAATTTGAAGAGGGATTGCAAGAAAGAAAATCTGAATCTGTGGCACCAGGCGCGCGACGACGCCCATGGCAAAGTAAATCCCAAGAGAAATGATTACAAACGGCGCAGAGAGTTGCAGCCCAACCTCAAACGCATGGCTGAGGGTTTGCGTGATCGTCTGCGCCATATCACCAAGTAAGACACCCTCAGTTGGTGCAAACAGAATATAGCTATGGGCTACCGCCAAGATCAGCAAGTGATGTAAATTCGTCGTAAACAACATCACCACAGCCAACATCGTAAACATCGTGCCAACGACCGTACTTTGTTGTAATGCGGCTGGATTAAAGACAAACGCACTCGACAGAGACATCGTATGTGAAACAATCAGTCCAGCCAGATTAACAGCGGCTAAGATGACCTGAGCGATGGTGCCGATAAAAATCCCGATCAGCACTTCCTTTGCAATCAAAACGGCAAACGGGATTGGTTGGGTTGGAATTTCCGGCAAAAGACCATAGACAACCGGCATCAAAACAAGAGAAAAAACTAAAGACAAGAGGAGGCGGATCCGCGGGGTGACCGTCCCCCCACCAAAGGCCGGGAGAACCATGATCGCCGCCCCAACACGACAAAAAACGAGGAGAAACGCATAAATCTGTCCAGTAATCAGAGCGTTCAGTTCAGTCATCTGTCAAGATCCCCCTCTTACTGGATCGTGATAATCATATCTGCCAAATCGGTGGTAAATTCTGCCAATTGATTGACCATAAATGGCATGAGCAAATAAAGCGCCAAGAAAATCCCAATAATTTTAGGGACAAAAGCCAGCGTCATTTCCTGAATTTGGGTGAGCGCTTGAAACAACGCAATAATCAGACCCAAGGCCAGCCCGACCAGCATAATCGGGGTGGAGATCGTAATGATCAATAGAATGGCCTGACGGGTGATTTCTAAGAGCTCTACATTTTCCATGATGCTATTATGCGGCAAGACTCAAAGAATGTGAAGAGGGAGAATTTATGAGCTTAACTGAACATTTCTGAATGTAACAGAAACCCGGCGATCTCTTAGGATTTTTACACCTGAAACAGTGTCAGAAAGGCGAGCGGGTATCCCATGTTTCCAGCTATAACGGGCTTCCTGAGACAAAAGAATAAGGCTTCGAGGTTCGAGATAAATTTCATGTTTTTTTTGTTCCTTGGTAAATTGCATGATCGCACCAGAAGAGAGGGTCAAGCTTGCAATGTAATCACCAAAACAAGGTTCACAATCAATATGCGCCGCAATGCCCTGACCCGGGAGATACTCATTGACGATGGCTTGATCGGGTTCAGCAGAAAACAACTTATCTTGATTAAGATACTGGGCTATATCAATAAGCCATTCCGGGAGTGGCCCAAGATAACTCTCAGATGTTACGCGACGGGCTTTATAATCATAAAGATAGCCCTAGTGCTGTACGCGGCGTTTTAAATCAGTCATCCAAGACTGTTGATCAATGGCCTTAAGAAGCGCCTCCTCCTCATCGACGGAAATATAATCAGGAATATAGTGTAATCCGTCAATATTCGGCACAGGCAAGGGTTCAGGTTTAAAAAGAAGAGTCATGATTTTAATCTAAAAAGCCAGGTTACAAAGCGACGATGGTCATCCAAAGCACTTTCATCGTCATTCGTATTAGTGTGAGAATAACCAATGAAAAGCCTTGGGTCAAAAGGATAAATCTGTGGTTTTTTAAGCTCTGCAAAATCAGCTGCCTCATCAAATTGAAAAACACCATGATAATAAGGTGTATCAACCGCCGTGATAAGAATCTTCCCATCAGACTTGAGGTAGCCACCAGCGCTTCTTAAAAAATTACGGATCAAGATATGGTTTGGATTGTGACCATATTTTGGTTCTCTACAACCAATATTAGGAAATTGAAAGATAATAGTATCAAATTTTTCCCTTGGTCTAAAGTACTGATCAAGCTTTGTAGCATCAACACCATGAAAAACTTGAAAACCTAGACCTTTAATATATTGAGCATTTGATAGTGCTTCTTGAGAAAGCGAACCTCGTTTTTCATAGGTTGTTACAGTAGATTTATCCAAATAATTTGTCTGATCACTTAAAATCGATCGCGCAAAACTCATATTCCCTTCACCGACAAAGAGATTCTCCCCTAAGTTTGTCCAGGGATAACGCGTTAAACGATTATATGATGATATGATGATAATGTTTTTAAAATGAGGTCGACCATCATATCTTTCTGACAAATTGTATAGATAGGATATTATTCCTAAATATTATTTTTGTCAAGACTGATGGTCGATAAAATAATTAAATCGGCATCCGCATAATGGTTTCATAGGCTTCGATCACTTTATCACGAACAGAGACAACCAGGTCGAGCGTCACCTCGGCGTTATTAATCGCTTGGACAACATCGGTCAGATCCGCTTTGCCTAAAACCGCATCGGCTGAGACTTTCTCTGAGGTTTTTTGTACTTCAATCGCCTTCTCAACACCTGCCGTTAAAACATCGCCAAAAGATGGCCCGGCAACATCGCGGGCATCCATTGTTTTTCCCGTATCCGCCTTTGCTGCCTGGGTATAGGCATTAATCGCATTTGAAATCATTGGATTATCCATGGTCTATCTCCTTATTACCCGTTGTCTATTGCCCTGAGCGGATCAGGTCGAGGGTACGACCCGCCATTGAGCGACTAATTTCAATCGCGCCAAGATTGGCTTCGTAAGAACGCTGTGCTTCGCGCATATCCATCGCCTCTATTAAAGAATTAACATTCGGCAGCTTAACATATCCTTTATCATCGGCTCCAGGATGATTTGGATCGTATTTTAGGCGAAACGCACTTTGATCGCGACGTACTTCATCCACTGCAACCCGTTCAACGCCTGAGGCACGATCCAGCTCGCCCTTAAAGGAGATGATCTTGCGACGATAGGGCTGTTCATTCGGGGTACTTGGGGCGGTTTCCGCATTCGCCATATTTTGCGAGAGCACTTTCATGCGCTCCCCTTGTACCTTCATGCCAGAGGCTGAAATTTGCATTGCTTGCATTAAATCCATGGTTTTTCTCCCTTATCCTCTTATCTGTTACGCATTGCGGTGCGCAGCATATCGATATGCTTAGCATATAAATTTGTGGTTAGTTGATATTGCATCGCCGCTTCGGAAGATTTGATCATCTGCTCTTCTAAAACAACGGCATTTTCACCCGGGGCAACCTCATAAACTTCACGGTATTCCTCCCCATTTGGGGCCCGTCCCACAGAGAGCTTACCGGTCATATGTTGTCCATTCGTGGCCTCCATATTGAGTTTTTTACCCTGCTGGATCTGCGTTGTATTCATATAGCGGGCCATAGTTGCTTTAAAATTGGGCGACTGCACCTCACGAGCATTATAACCCGGTGTGTCCGCATGAGTAATATTTTGTGAAATCACACGCTGTTGCATGGTCAAAAAACCCATTTTTTGACCCAACCCTTTGAAAAGACTCATTCCTTCCAACATATTTCATACCCTTTTTGCGTTGCGGAGCATTTTACCCCTGTATTCTCAACCCAATCGGTCTTATGATGGCTTATCGCCTTATTTGAGAGTGTTTTTGATGACCGATCACCCTTCTGATGACTATAAAAGCAAGAACCATGCCAAACCGGCCCCGCGGTTGACGGCAACAGCCATTCAAAATGAGCTTAAAAACAGTGATTTACCGAAAATACTGGCCTCTGGACGGGGGAAATGGGCTGAAAAAATTCTTAATCTCGCCTTTGAAAATGGGGTCAAAGTCCGTGAAGACGCGGAATTAGCGGAAATGTTGGCCGCAGTAGAGCTCGATAGTGAAATCCCCACAGAAGCGATTGCCGCTGTGGCGGAAATTTTAGCCTATGTTTATCAAGCAGAAGGGCGTAAACTACCCCAAACTGATGCAAAACATGATAAAAAAGAGTAAAATGATACAAAAACCACCAAAACCGGGCGATAATATCCTTGAAACCCTTGATCAAATTGGTGATTATCTCAATTGGGCACAAGAACAGGTTAATCAAAATATTGAGGTTGATCTCGCCGGCCTTGATTATTCCATCGAAAAAGCCTGTGAAATTATGCGTGAGAGCGATCAGGACATCAAAGATCAAGCCGAATCAAAAATCACTGTCATCGTAGAGCAGTTAGAGAAACTCGCTGAGGCCTTGCGATCACATCCCATGGTTACCGATGACATGGAAAGGGATTAATCTCAATGGATATGGTCAGTTATACCCGGTTTTTTATTGCCTTCATTTTTGTGATTGGCTTGATGTTTGGCTTAAGTTGGTTGGCACGTCGGTTTATGCCCGGTGCAATTCCTCTAACTGAGGCAACGCGCCATAAACGTCTCAAGCTGATTGAAATTTTGCCGGTTGATGGCAAGCGCCGCCTTGTGCTGCTTAAACGTGATAACGTTGAGCATCTTATCCTACTTGGCCAAGGCCGTGAGACGATTATTGAAAACAATATCAGCTCCCCTCTTGACGGGCCAAAAGAGAAAAAGAATAATACTCGCAGATTAAAGGCATAAACATCTATGAAACGCTCTCTCTTTTTCTCAGCTTTATTTACATTATTTGGCTTTTTCTTAGTCTGGGCTGAGCCCGCCTTAGCCCAGAGTTTAACCCTAGATATGGGCGCAGAGGGCGACGGGAGTTTTACCAGCCGAATTATTCAAATACTTGCTTTAATGACAGTGCTTTCCCTGGCTCCAGGGATTTTGATTATGATGACATCGTTTACACGGATCGTCGTGGTTTTGTCTTTTCTGCGCTCCGCGATTGGGATTCAACAAACGCCACCGAATACTGTGATGATTTCCCTGGCGATGTTTTTAACCCTGTTTATTATGATGCCAACCTTCCAAACCGCCTATGATAAAGGGATTGTGCCACTGATTAATGAGCAAGTCACGGAAATGGAGGCGTTTGAACTGACCACCGACCCGATGAAAGAATTTATGCTCCAGCATACACGGGAAAAAGACCTTAACCTCTTTGTTCAACTCAATAATGCTGGCCCGTTTGAGGAGGCAATGGATGTCCCGCTCCAAATGGTGATCCCAAGCTTTATGATCTCGGAACTACGCCGGGCTTTTGAGATTGGCTTTCTCCTGTTCCTCCCCTTTCTGATCATTGATATGGTCACAGCCTCCATCCTGATGTCGATGGGGATGATGATGTTGCCGCCGGTGATTATCTCCCTGCCGTTTAAAATTATCTTCTTTGTTGTGGTGGATGGCTGGTATTTAATCGCAGGCTCCCTCATTCAAAGCTATGGCACCGAATTGCCAGAAACCGCCGCGCAAGCCATTGGGGCCGGATAATGACCAATGATCTGGTGATTGACGGCACCTATCAACATTACAAGAATAAGAAGTTTTACCGCGTGCTCGATATCGCGATGCATACTGAAACCACTGAAAAAATGGTGATTTATAAAGCTCTTTATGATTGCTTGGAATTGGCCGATGATTATGGCCCCAATCCAACCTTTGTCCGCCCGTATAACCTTTTTATGGCGACTGTTGAGTTTGAAGACAAAATAGTGCCACGATTTCAATTGGTTAGAAAATAATCGCTAACGATAATTCTTAAGGAAATTTTCAAACAGTTCAACTTGGGCGACTTGCGCCTTTAAGGTCGCAAGATCGGCTAATGTGCTCCCACGCAACGGTTGGGTAATAATATCAAATGCCGATGCCTCATCGGTTTCATCGACATATGAACCATAAGTTGTCTTAAGGCGCTTGAGCGCCACCTCATCCCCATTGAGTGCTAAAGCAATACCTTTTTTCAAAATCAAGCTACTCAACCCTTCTTCAGTGGTATCAGCCCCTTGTTCAATTGATCGACTGATCAAAATATCAAGTGCCGTAACGGCATCAGCCCAGCGGCCCGCACGCCAATTAATATCAGCTTTGAGTTGTACAGCTTCATCTGAAGTTTTGCCCTGTAAAATATTAAGCCCCTGATCGATCCGATTACTATCTACTAAAGCACGGGCACGAATGACATCACGTTTTTCTTTTAATTCTTGGCTAACACTATCATTTTCGCTTTCTTGAAGGGCTTGTAATGCAGCCTGTGGTTGCCTTGAGAGAAGACGAATCACAGCCAGACGAGTACCAACCTCTGCGGCCTCTGCCCCAGAAATACGATAACGCAATTGCTCTAACAGAAGTTCATCCGCTTGTGATAAAAGATCAACCTCGACCAAACGACGAGAGAGATTTTGGATGGCAATATTCCCCTCTCTCCCCACTGGAGTTAATTCACGAAATTCATTAAACAATGCGAGGGCCTTTAAAGGAGTGAGCTCATCTGCCGCTCCCTCTACATACAGAGTGACAAAAACATCCGCCATATCTTTGGTAATGGCATCAATATCCGTTTCCATTTTTGCCAAACTGGCTGCAGTACGCAGCACAGTTAACCCCTCAGCATATTGTTGATTTTGGATATAATATTGACCAAGACGGCTCATAGTTTTTATTTCTAAACGATCTCCACGCCAAGCAAAACGCAGCTTTTCTAATCGCTCAATCGCCTCACTGAGCTCAATTGCCCCGTCTTCGAGTTGTAATTTGACTAAATCTAGCTCAGCCTTAGCATGATAAAGGGCATCACGCCCCTTGACCGCTTTTTGCAACTCATCAATACCAATATCACGGTTATCGGTTTTTGTTGCGACAAGCCCACGCAGATAGCGATAGGTTGATTTTTCAGCTTCAGTGGTCAAATCATCATAGGCTATGCTATCAAGTTTATTAGATGCATTAAGGAGGTCATCGGTTTCAGCATCAGCCTCCGCTGCCATTAATGTCAGTCGTGATTTCAAGGAATCTGGGTAATGTTGAACAATGTCTCCAGCCTTGGCAAAAGCCGCCCGAGCCCTTTCCCAATCTTTGGCCTGCCCCCGGGCAAAACCCAGCCATAAATAGGCTTCTGGTTGATCTTTCAGATCAACAATATTGAGATCTTGCTCTGCCCGATCAGAATCTCCTGCCAACGCTTCTGCTGCACCGCGAAGTGCTCTAAAATCTGGGCTTTCTTCTAACTGTGGAATAATAGTATGAGCAATTTTTAGTAATCCACGTGCCTCCGCTCCAAAACCATTAGAAAGATAAAGTTTTGCCAAATCTGTATATCCGCCTGCCTTAGCTTTTCCATCCAATTTTGTGATCCGATCCTCTAATATTTGGCGATTTTTATTAAAATTTTTACGTGATCCAGACTGCCAAGCAACAAAATCAAAAAGACGTTTTTTATCGCCATCAATGGATTTTTGCTGAATCGTTGAAAGCCAGTCTCCCTCCTGGGATAATTTAAGTGGTTGGTTTTCAGTTGTAATTTCAATTCCCTCTGGCAAAGCATTCACCGCCAAAGCATCGCCTATTGGCTTAATCACAACACCCAGCTCAGTTGTTAAAATTTTAAACTCTGGATAACGGCGTGTATCCGCAACATAACGGCCACTATTGGGGAATGTCGCCACAATAAGCTGATCACCTACCTCTGGATCTGTTAATGTTACAAGGTTTGGTTTTGCCCCCGTATTTGCATAGAAACGCGGTTTGCTTGGCTTGGTAATAAAGTCTGGCTCAAAATTGAGGAAGTCTCCCTCCTTAGCCCGCTGATCAACAATAATTTCCCAATTTAAATTAACTTTTTTAGGAGTCACTGTGACCTTACCTTGTGGCAAGGTAAAACGATAGGCTGTTCCGTTATCTAGAGTTAGACGCTTAGCATTAGCGAAATATTCTTCTAAATCGCCTACAACTTGAGGTGGAACAGAACTGAGAACCTTGTCAAAAACGAGCCAGAGATAGCCATGCCTAGAAAAAGCTGCCATATAGGTATCTTGTGCTGGACGAATCCGGATTAACGTTTCACCTAAGTCAACTTGTGGTGCAAATATTTCTTCTTCTTCAACTGGTTTAACCGCTGTTTGAACCGCTGGTTCTGATACCGTTGTCGCAGCTGTTCTTTTATTCTCCTGTTCTTGCCTGCGAACAGAGTCGGCTTCAGCTGTTTTTCTTTTTTGCTCAGCAATTTCCTGTGGACTTGGATCCCCCTTTATAACGGTCGGTTTTTGTGGCCCCCGAGTGATATCTTCAGTAGTAATCTTCTTCTGTGAAAAAACTGGTGGATTATTGTCTAATCGCAAAACATCAAAGGCAACCTTTTTCCCAACCCAAAACGCCTGGACATTTGAGTTATCCGGAATAGTAAAGGTCACTTCTGTTACCTCACCTGTTGTCGTTTGGCGTAAATTTTTGACATAGGGCAAGCGAACAGACGAAAAATCAATATTGGCCGGCTTAGAAAATAAGATGGTGATGTCATTCCCACTTTGCTTGAGGGTGTATTTCACCTTGACCGGCCAGTCAAAGACAATCCGGTTATAGCGTGTATGATTACCACCACGCGCCTTAAGATTGATGGGCGCAGCGTAAGCCAGTGTCACAGACAGCAAGAATGTCGCCAAAAAGGCGACACAGCATAAACGTGTTGTTGTGACCCAGCTGCGCTTCATTCGTTTGTATCCCGTTGTATGACGACATCAACCCGACGGGCAATATCTTGCTTAAATGACTCAGGAAAATCTCCTTGAAGATCATCATAACGTGTATCCGCATAACCTTGAACCGAAATAGGATATTTATAGCCAAAACTGTATAGCTTTGCGGCAACTGATTGCGCACGCGCCAGCGAAAGTTCCCAATTTGATGGGAAATCTGGTGTTTTAATAGGACGTGGATCAGCATGCCCATGAATTTCAATCTTGTTATCGATCCTCTTTAAAACAGTCCCTAAATTATTGACAGCATTCTCACCCTGCTTCGTAAGAGTAGCACCGCCAGACGCAAAAATAATTTTGCTTGGAATTGAGACAACAATTCCATCTTCAATCTCAGTAATAATAATGTCAGTGAACACTGATTTTTCTGAAAATAAATTATTAAGCAGACTTGCTAGGTAATCCAAATTTAATCCAACCCCTTGTTCCAAAGAATTAATATTAAACTCGGAAAGCTCGACGCCCGATTGTCCAGCATCCCCCCAGCTGGAGCGAAACGCAGCATTGAGCCCGCCGGTTGCCATGGCCCAGTCTTGTTTTTTTGGCTCTGACATTGAAAAAAGCAGAACAAAAAACGTCAGCATTAGTGTGATCACATCAGTGAAGCTAATCAACCAAACCGTCTTACTACTTTGCTTGACACGGCGCCCATTGCGTACCGAAACACTCATGGGGTCACCGCCTGGTCATCTATCGATAAATGGGGTTGATCCCCACCTCTGTATGCTTCAAAAACTAAATCAACATAGCCTGGTTTACTCGACACCAAGCCAATCGACACAGCCTTTGGAGGAACACCATTTTGCATCATGGATCGGGCAAAAACCCCAAGACCCTTGATTTTTGTTTGTGGAGCCAATGTTGTTTGATCAAAATGAGCATTCACTTGCGCCCGAAATTCAACAGATTTTCCTTTTACCTGATTAATAATCCGTGCTATTTCACCTGCCAAGGTTTTGTCACTAGCATACGGGTTTAGATGGTCTTCAAAAACAGCCTTCTCAGGCATAGAAATAGCCATAATCCCAGATTTTGCATCCCGTGTGATTGAAATCAAACCAATCTGCGCTTTGAGAAGCGCTTCGATATCGTCAAAGGCTTGCCCACTATTACGATCAAAATCATCCCCTACAGTATCAGAAGGTGCCCCGGTGTTTCCCATTAAATCAGAGCCAGAGGAAAAGGTATCTTCCATACTGTTTTGAATAGCGGCTACTCGATTTTCTTCAAAATCAGAGAATGTGCTAAGAACAATAAAAAAGGCTAAGAGCATCAAAAAAAGAGATAAAGCTAAAACTTGAGCGCTATCTCCGGCACCGACGCTGCCTGACTTCTGTGCTCTTACCGCCATTTTTTAATCCCCTGACTACCCCTCGTCAAAACTAGCAAGAAGCTTATCGATATCATCTTGTACCATGCCCTGGCCCTCGAGAGACGTACCGTTTAGAAGCGCATCCTCCCCTTCTCGGCTATCCTCCTGTACAACAACATCTTGCTTTGCTATATCAACGCCCATCCCTTCAAGCAGGGTCACAACCTTTGCTTCAATTTCCTTGAGAGCATTAACAACCTTTGAAATTCGTTGACCCGTAATATCTTGGAAACTGCACGCTTCGTATATTTTTGTAATTTGATCAACTGCTGCGCTCTTAGCCTCTTCGGGCATATCGATCGCTTCAATCGCCTCACACGCATCCATGATTGTCCCTGTTGCCTCTTCCGTTGCGCCAACCACAGCATCTAACTCATCCGTCGCAATCGGAATATGAATGGATTTTATCTCTTCTGCTTTAAGAGAAGACACATCACTGCGCGCATTTTGAATACATGCAATTAACCCTTTTAAATCATCGATCAGAAGGTGGGAGGCCGGTAGGTTTTGTGCCTCAAGTTTTTCTAAAACTTTTTCGATCAATGTCGATACTTCTTCTGGTGAGAAGTCACGGCCTTTTTCATTGAGCGCTTGCTCTAATTTTTTTAGAGTATCATCAAAACTTCCCATCACTTCTCCTCCTAGAATTGCCCAATAACAGCCGTCATTTTTGCTTTTAATGTCTCTGCATTAAAGGGTTTAATAATGTAGTTGTTGACCCCTTGTTTTTTAGCTTCAAGCACATTCTCGGTCTTACTCTCCGCTGTGACCATAATGAAAGGAAGATGTTTCGTTTTTTCATTGGCTCTAACTTTTTTCAAAAGCTCAAGGCCTGTCATCGGTTCCATATTCCAATCAGAAATAATGAGGCCATAATTATTATTCACAATCTTTTCATAAGCCTCGGTTCCATCAAGTGCCTCATCAACATTATCAAACCCTAACTGTTTCAAAAGATTACGAATAATACGCAACATAGTCCGGTAATCATCAACGATGAGAATATTCATATTTTTATTAACAGCCATTTCTCTTTCCTTATTTTGTGCGTGAATCTATTTGATATGATTAAAAAAGTTTATAAAATCGATCTTAAGCTGAAGTAAATATTTTGTGACTATTCAATAGCACTTCCCATACACGCGTACTTTTTTTAGCGTGGTTTAGGAAGCGCTTTTTGTTCCGCTAGCTTTGCAGAAAGATAACGCGCACGAATTGGGTCCATCGCTGCCAGGATTGGGGCCGTTTTGCGCTCTGACATGCGATCGACAATACTCATGAGCACATTAAACTGCAGCTCATTAAAGATTTTAGCCGCGTCTTTTGGCTTCATATTCTCATAGATTTTAACAAGCTTTTTAAAGCGCTCCTCTTCAACTTCTTGTTGTTTTCCCAGGAGATTTTCAATTTCAGCACGCAGCCCATTCATCTCAGCAATTTTTTCATCAATGCGGCTTTCTGTAACCTGTAAAAGCTTTTCTTTTTCATCCAACTCGCGAGCCCGCGCTTCAATTTCTTCACGGCGTTGAGACAAAGATTGCAAAATCTCCAACTCAGCATCACTAAACTGTGGTGCAAATGGATCCGGAGCGGGTGCCTGGGCTTCCACTTTTGGCTTTTCCTCTTCTGCTTCGGCCATCACCTCTTCAACAGGCTCTTCGCTGGCTTTTTCTTTTTCTTCTGCCACAGCGACAGCGGTCACCGAAACTCCCTGACGGTCATCTGTCAACGTTTCAAAAAGCTCCCCAGCCCGCACAAAAAACGCAGCAATAAGAACAAATAATACAATAGGAAATACTCTTATTTTTGGCATTATGCCCCCTTGCCTTTCTTTGCAACCGCTTCCGCTAATTCTCGCTCTGCTTTTGACATCTTAGTGTTTGCAGCCGCCTCCTTTTTATTCTTTGGAGCCTGCACCCCATCCGGCGTTGTTGTCAATTTTTCTAAACGACGCGCGACATTATCACCGGCCTGATTAATAAATTGGAGTTCATCAACCAGCGCAGAGGCCGTTGCAATCTCTTTTTGCAGCTTTTGACCGACAGAGTCAGCTGTATTCTTCATGCCAAAAACCGCTTTTTCAGCCCGGTCAATCGTCACATTAAGCTCTTTCAACACTTGCTTAAACTCACCGCGACTCTCATGAATCTTTTTAATCCCGCGTGTAAGAAAAAACATATAAGCAATTGATATCAGTAAAAATATCAGAACAATTACATCCATTAAGATACTGGGGCTTTCTTGCGCCATACTCTATTCCTCATCCACTTCCATCACAATTTCTTGCTCAAGCTTAATCGCAATATTTTTGTCCTTGCGGCCAATACTCCCCATAAACATAGGACGCTGACCACAGCGTAACTCAACCTGCTCATTCTTCTTTTTCTCAAGCATAACACAGGTGCCAATTTTCCAATTCATGACATCACGAAGTGACATCGTCATTTCATCAAGAACAGCACTCACCTCTGTATCTGTCTTGTATAACTCCTGAGAGAGGTGATTTTCCCAGATAGAATCACGCCCAAACTTTTCCCCCATAAACATCTGAAGAAGGAGCTCACGAATAGGCTCTAGTGTTGCGTATGGAATAATCAACTCCATCATACCGCCGCGATCCTCCATATCAACACGGATTTTCACCAAAACAGCAGCATTATTTGGTTGTGAAATCGCGGCAAAACGTGGGTTTGTCTCCAAACGCTCAAAACGGAATGTCACAGGAGACAATGGATCAAAAGAGGCTGACAAATCATTCAGCGCTACATGGATCATACGCTCCAACAAATTTTGTTCAATCGTCGTATACGGGCGCCCCTCAATCCGCATCGCGGCATTCCCCTTACGACCACCAAGCAAAACATCAACGATAGAGTAAATTAGGGAACTATCCGCAACCAGCAAACCCTGATTATCCCACTCCTCCGCTTTAAATATGGCCAACATGGCTGGCAAGGGGACAGAATTGAGGTAATCGCCAAAACGTACAGAGGAAATATCATCAATACTGGCCTCAACATTATCGGAGGTCAGATTCCGCAAGCTCGTTGACAACATCCGTCCCAAACGATCAAAAACAACATCCAACATCGGCAAACGCTCATAATTCACAAGCGCATTATTTACTAACGCCATCACACCAGAATTTGGATCACCACCATCCTCGTCATCAAAGCCAAGAAGACTGTCAATTTCATTCTGATTTAGGATGCGCTCTGTCGCATCATCCCCCCCACCACCGTCTATATCACCACCAGCCGCCATCGCTTCCATTTCAGCAGCCATAGCATCCTGATCAACTTCTTTTTCTTTTACATCTGTTTCTGACATCGCTTCACCTATTGCACTAAGATTTCACGAAACAACACATCGCGGACCTTAGTTGGATAAATCGCCGTACGAACACGCTCCAACAACTCTTGACGCAATCGATAAACCCCGGACGATCCTTTTAAATCCTCCAACCGCAATTCACGCAAATATGTTTGAAAATGGTCTGTTACCCGAGGTAAAACAGCCTCGAGCGCCTGAATATCAGCATCACTACCCAACTCAAGCGAAATACTCAGCTTCAAAAAACGCTGCTTGCGATCCGATTCGTTCAGATTGACAATCATATCGGGGACATCATAAAAAACGCCAGGCGTTTGATCCTCCTCCTTTGCCTCCTCATGCTCAGAAACTTCTTCTTTATCCTTGCCAAGCATTCCATCAAGCAGGCCGGAGAAGTACAAACCACCACCACCGCCCAAGACAAGAAACAACGGTAACACAACAAAAAGAACAAGCTTTTTGCCACTCAGCTTTTTTGAAGGCAACTCATCAAGATCGCCCTCATCTACAGCCGAACCCCCTTCTTCTGAACCAGTACCTTCTTCCAAATCTTCGTCTTCAGCCATCAGTCACCCCATCGTGGAACAAAATTTGAATATCTACAAGAGTACCGCTGTTTAGTTAACACACCCTTACCGACACAGGGACAAAACCACACGGACTAGGCAATTTTTGCCGCTTTTGCAATTTCTCTCACAGCGTTAGATCAAGATAGCAACCCAAACACACCAAGAAAACACCCCGAAGCAAAGACACTTTAACACCTTGAATAAATTTAGTTTTTTATATTTGGCATAGAATCTGCAAATATGTAGGCAAGAATAAAAATAATGCGACCAAACAACTATTATTAAAAGGGTATCGATAATGGAAAATACAGGATATGTTGCGCTTTCGCGGCAAATCGCATTGGGCAGAAAGATGGATATTGTGTCAAACAATATCGCAAACATGTCGACAAATGGTTATCAAAGTCAACATATGATCTTCTCAGAGGAGATTTCTCGTAATGATAAAGAAAATGGCCCGATCTCTATGGTTTTGGATTACGGAACATATCGCAACCTTCAAGCTGGCCCAATTACAACTACAGGAAACAAACTTGACATTGCCCTTAATGGTAATGGGTATCTGGCCGTTCAAGGCATTGATGGTCAAGAAAAATACACGCGCAATGGTAGTTTTCAACTGAATGATCTACGCGAGCTTGTTAATTCATCTGGTCTGCGCATCCTTGATGATGGTGGCAGCCCCATTGCCGTCCCAGAAGGTGAGAATGATATTCGTATTTCATCAGCTGGGGCTGTCGCGACTGAAGCAGGCGAAATCGCACAGCTTAAAATTGTTGGTTTTGCTAATCCACAAGATATGAAGCTCATAGGTGGCAGCTTATTTGAAACTGAACAACAAGCGCTCCCCGATGAGACAACACAAGTAATGCAAGGAATGTTGGAACAATCCAATGTTAATCCGATCATTGAAATGACGGCGATGATAGAAATCAACCGCGCTTATCAAACAACGGCACGCTTATTGCAAAATGAACATGACAGACAACGCGATGCTATTCGAAAACTATCGCAGGTATAAAGAAAGGGTATAAGATATGAAAGCTTTATCAATTGGCGCCACAGGGATGCATGCTCAACAAATGAATGTTGAGGTCATTTCCAACAATATCGCAAATATGTCTACAACCGGATATAAGCAACAACGGGCCCAGTTCCAGGATTTACTCTATCAGAACATTGCGCGCCCAGGAGCCACGTCTTCAACAGCAGATACAATTATCCCAAGCGGGATTCAATTAGGGGCTGGCGTCAAGATGGATTCAGTCATGCGCGTCCATACACAAGGGTCTCTTGAAGTAACCGATAACGAGCTTGATCTTGCAATTAATGGTGAAGGATATTTTCAAATTACTCTTCCAGATGGCCAAACTGCCTATACTCGCGCTGGTAATTTCCAAACCAATGATGAAGGCGTGATTGTAACGGGTGATGGGTATGAACTAGATCCCAATATTACGATCCCCCAAGATACCACGGATGTAACAATCAATCGCCAAGGCGAAGTGATCGTTAAGATTGATGGTACAATTGCGTTATCGAATCTTGGTCAGATTGACATCGTGACCTTTGCGAATGATGCCGGCCTTGAAACGATTGGCGATAATCTCTACCTCGAAACCCCTGCCTCTGGAACCCCTGTAACCGGAACTGCTGGAGAAGACGGGTTTGGGTCAATCATCCAAGGAACGCTTGAACTGTCGAATGTCGACATTGTTTCCGAGATTACAAAGATGATCAGCGCCCAACGCGCCTATGAAATGAACTCAAAAGTGATCCAAACATCGGATGAGATGCTGGGTACAATTAGTCAGCTACGATAAAAATCGTAGCCCTTAACTTAAAAGGAGATGAGCATGAGCCCAATGATCAGACAATCACTAAAAATTAGTGTTGCTTTAACAATGTTCTTTGTTTATGCCCTCAGCCTTGCCAACTGGGCAATGGCTGCAGAAGAAACTATCAGCCTCAAACAAGATCAGGTCATTGATGATGACTATGTGCGTTTACACCATATTTTTTCTGGTGTAGCAGCACAGGGGGATCATATTCTTGCTCCTGCTCCAGCACCAGGAAAAACCTTAGCTCTTGGCTTACGTGATCTGACCCGAATCTCAACTGCCTTTAATCTTGACTGGGTTCCTAATAATGATGACCCTAAAATTGTTTTGCGACAAAACGCACAAGTTATTACACCTAGCATGCTTAAAAAAGCCCTTTCACAGAGCTCTTTACGTGATGAGGTAGGGGGCGATTTTCGCCTAACCATTGAAAATGGAAAACAGACTATGGGGGTTAAAGGCCACGACGTTATTGCATT
>CAZBXD010000024.1:0-21662 GCA_964496065.1 uncultured Bdellovibrionales bacterium | reverse complement strand
TTTAATCTCATATTACCAGCATAAATGTTTCAAACATCTACGCCAGCCCCAAAAATTATATTCCTGAATTGGTTTTGATTTATTAAGAGCTTCTCTCTTCAGTGCAATATATTGCCCTAAATGCTCGTCAGGAAGTTTGGTAACACCAAGATACGTACCAAGCAAATCATATTCCATCAAAAGACAAAGCTTTTCATCAAATAACCAAAAATCCTTCAAGATTGGAACAGAGGTTTCAAAAGAGCTTAAAATATCACCACTAATATAACGAATATCCTCACCTGCTTCGGTATTTACTTTATACCCCCAAGAAATTTCGAATTTTGTATATTCAGTCAGGGGCTCAGTAATAAGACGAACGCGCTTAAAAGAGGCACCTCTTTCCGCGGCCTTTTGAATAGTTTTGCACCATTCGCCATTATAATTTTTTGGAACAGGTCGTCCCTTCTTAAAATCATCAAAACTTTCTTGTTCACGCGCAACGTTAAATTGTTGCAAAAGCTCGAGCCGAAAAGCTTCGTGAGAAAAACTCTCAAAGGCTTCGACAAATTCTTGCCTCGGAAAAGGAGAGCACTTGCCAAATATTTCTATTGAATTCATTGCCTTTAAGCCGCGGCCATGTTTTTCAAGACATAGTGCAGGATACCGCCGGCTTTGAAATATTTCAGTTCATCCTCGGTATCAATGCGCACCAGAACCTTGGTCTCTCGGCTGGAGCCATCCGGATAGTCGATTTTCAGATCAAGCTCATCACCCGGGCCAAAATCAGCCACCCTAGTGATGGTAAAGGTTTCATCGCCTTTTAGGTTCAAACTATGACGGGTCTCCCCATTGGTAAACTGCACTGGCAAAACACCCATCCCGATCAGGTTGGAGCGGTGGATCCGCTCAAAACTCTCAACAATAACGGCTTTCACCCCGAGCAAGCGCGTACCTTTGGCGGCCCAGTCCCGGGAGGAGCCCATGCCGTATTCCTTACCGCCTACCACAACCAGCGGCGTGTCTTCCGCGATGTATTTCATGGCGGCATCATAAATCGGCATTTGTTCACCGGTGGGGATATATTTTGTCTCCCCGCCTTCAACATTATCGAGCATTTCGTTTTTAATGCGGATATTGGCGAAGGTGCCGCGCATCATGACCTCATGATTACCCCGGCGGGAGCCGTAAGAGTTAAACACGTATTTTTCAACATTGTTGTCTTGTAGATACAGCCCTGCAGGTGAGTCAAACTTAATTGCGCCAGCCGGCGAGATATGGTCGGTCGTTGTATTATCACCCAAAATCGCCAGACAGCGCGCACCGATAATATCGGCCGCCGGGGTTTTACCCGCCGCCAGATCATCAAAAAACGGCGGATTTCGGATATAGGTGGATTCAGGCGCCCACGCGTATTTCTTCTCCATCACATCGGGGATCGCACGCCATTCCTCCGTGCCGGTAAAGACATCCGCATACCGTTCTTGGAACATCGCCGGGGTGAGACATTCACTCAAAATATCCTGGATTTCGGCCGATGTTGGCCAGATATCTTTTAGATAAACATCCTTGCCGTCCTTATCTTGCCCCAAAGGATCTTTGGTAATATCAATCTTCATCGATCCTGCAATCGCATAAGCGACAACCAGGGGTGGTGAGGCTAGATAGTTGGACTTCACTTGCTGTGAAATCCGGCCTTCAAAATTTCGGTTACCCGACAGAACAGATGTGACATTGAGATCGCCAGCATCAACCGCCGCACCCACTTCAGGTGGCAATGGCCCAGAATTGCCGATACAGGTCGTACAGCCATAGCCAACGAGGTGGAAGCCCAAAGCCTCCAGATCATCCATCAAATTGGCGGCTTCCAAATATTCGGTCACCACCTGTGACCCCGGAGCGAGAGAGGTTTTGACCCAGGGTTGACGGGTCAGGCCCAAGGCATGCGCTTTACGCGCCACCAGTCCAGCCCCAATCATCACAGATGGGTTAGAAGTATTGGTACAACTTGTAATCGCCGCAATGACAACATCCCCATGATCTAGCTCATAATCTTCGCCCTCAACCGGGATTGGATTACTATCCGGCTTACCAGCGCGCTCCTCTGTCAGATGAGCTTTAAAGGCTGGTGCCGCGTCGGAGAGATTAATCTTATCCTGGGGACGTTTTGGCCCGGCAATGGCTGGCTCGACCTCTCCCATATCAAGGTGTAGCGTATCAGTAAACAGTGGTTCATCGCCAGCATTACGCCACATGCCTTGTTCCTTAGCATACGCCTCCACCAAGGCAACCGTTTCTTCATCGCGACCGGTAAAGCGCAAATAATTTAAGACTTCGCCATCAATGGGAAAAAACCCGCAGGTGGCGCCATATTCCGGTGCCATATTGGAGATTGTCGCCCGATCGGCCAGTGTCATATGATCGAGACCATCGCCATAAAATTCAACAAATTTGCCAACCACACCGCGGGCGCGCAGCATTTGCGTGACCGTCAGGACAAGGTCGGTTGCCGTAGCCCCTTCTTTTAATTTTCCGGTCAATTTAAAGCCAATCACATCCGGGATCAGCATCGAGATCGGTTGACCCAGCATCGCAGCCTCCGCCTCAATCCCGCCAACCCCCCAACCGAGAACGGCGAGGCCATTAATCATCGTTGTATGACTATCGGTACCAACCAGCGTGTCCGGATAGGCGACCGTCTTGCCATTTTGATCCTCCGCCGACCAAATGGTTTTACCGAGATATTCCAAATTCACCTGATGGCAAATCCCGGTGCCTGGCGGGACAACGCGGAAATTGTCAAACGCACCCTGGCCCCATTTCAAGAAGGCATAGCGCTCGCCATTGCGCTCAAACTCACGCTCAACATTGGTTTGAAAGGCCATATTATTCGCAAAGGCATCAACCATCACCGAATGGTCAATCACCAAATCAACCGGTACAAGCGGATTAATTTTCTCAGCATTGCCACCGATTTTAACGATCCCTTCGCGCATCGCCGCCAAATCCACCACGGCTGGGACGCCGGTAAAATCCTGTAGCAGGACACGTGCCGGGCGAAAGGCGATTTCATGGCTGGAACTTTTGTTTTTTTGCCAATCGGCAACGGCTTGGATATCTTCCACCTTAATCGACCCGCCATCCTCAAAGCGCAAGAGATTTTCGAGCAAAACCTTTAGACTTTGTGGCAGTTTGGCAATATTACCAATCGTATCCTCCGCCGCTTTCAGGGAAAAGCAATCATAGTCTTTGCCATTCACAGATAGAGTTTTACGGGTATTGAGGGTATCTTGACCAGTTTCGGTTTTTGCCACGGCTGTGCTCCTTTGATAAAGACTCAGATAGAGATAATGATGAGTATATCACTACCACAGGGTGAGTTAAAGAAGCGTAACGGTACATAAGAAACAACAAATAAGGCAAAAAATCACAATTTTGCCACATTTGTGCCCTAATCATGTCACATTTGGTTTGTATACTGTTAAGAACATAAGGGATTACGATACTTTCACCCTCCTCTCACACACACGCTTGAAAGTATCAAATACAAGAATAAGAACAAAAACACACATATAATAATATCTTTATCACCGCTTCGGCGGTGATTTTTTTTGCTAAGCAGATAGTAAGTATTAACCACCTATATTAAGTCCTAAAATAGGAGAAGAAATTATGGAACTGCTCTATCGTTTTATACTTGGGGGGACAATGGTTGTCCTCGTCACCCTGATTGCACAACAAAAAGGACCACTTTATGCCGGTGTTATAAGTATGTTTCCTGCGATCTTCTCGACTGCGCTTTTTCTAGTTGCAACCTCTGCTGGCCTGTCTGTTGCACGTACCATGGCTCTATCCATGATTGCTTCACTGCCAATCCTTGCTGTTTTTTGTGGGGTCTTTTATTTAATTGCTGGTCGGCTAACAATAATACCAACCCTTGGGATTAGCTTAGCGGCATGGTTTTTTGTAGCTTTTATCTATGTGCTTACGATTTTAAAGATCAATAATTAATCTCTATTCTTTACCGATACATGCTGTGGCAACACGTTTATATTCCTGTAAGGTATCAATGGCAGCCTGGCGCTGGATCCGCTCTTCTTGCATCATGTTATTGATACGGTTAATTTCTTCATCAAGAGCGTCAACCATTTCATTTTTAACTTGTTCTGCTTGATAAGCAGGCCTGGGACTTGCCATGAAGTTTTGACGTGTAAAATTACGAATATTTTGTTCAAATAGTTTGGTGTATTTATTAGTTAAATCCCGATCAACGTTAACGTGCTTAAGCTCATGGTTTAGAACCTCATTATACATACACGATCCTTTTATCAAATGATCGGCAATGTAAACTGTTGGGGCAAGTCTGAGCTCAACATTAATGGCCTTATACCAAAAACAGGCTTCGCCATTGGCTGGATTAGTTCGCCAAGATACGGAAACATTCGTATCAATCTGTGCTTTGCCACGCATCAAGCCATTAACTTCAGTATGCTCATGATGGTTGTATGGAGAAACAGTTGAAATATCGAACCCTTCAAGCTCTTGCGTTGACAATTGAGCATTAATAATGGGGCGCTCTGAAATCGGTTGCACACTGATCATGGTCGGCTCTGGTGTTGGGCATGTTCCAGCCATCGCTAACATAATTGGTGCTGCTAAGGTAGATGAAAACCCCATGAAATCCTCTAATCAAATGAATATCCAATGATAATATCTTTTATAGACAAATTTTCTCTTAAGACCACCATTTATCCTTGCAAAAGCGACCAGAATGACAATGATAGGGATCTGATTGATCTTAATTGCCTAAGGAGGTAAGCATGAACCCTCTTTTCTACCTTATTTTGCTTGTTCTAGATTTTGTTTTCTGGATCATTCTTGTGTCTGTAATCTTTAGTTGGCTGGTTGCCTTTGGAATTGTCAATATGCGTAATCCTATCGCTTTACGCGTTTATGATGCACTTAATAGCCTGACAGAACCAATGTATCGTCAAATTCGCCGCTTTATTCCCACTCATTTTGGCGGAGTCGATATAGCCCCAATCGGCGTTATCCTTGCGATTTATTTTATCCGCTACACTTTGTTTTGGTTAAGCGCTAATTTTGGACTTTAAAAAGTAAATATGACGAATATTGCCCAAATCATTGACGGTAAAGCCATTGCCGCTAAGCTCAACGAAGAAACCGCTCAAAAAGTGTCTGATTTTTCTTGCCTGTACGGACATGCCCCCGGTCTGGCAGTGATTTTAGTGGGCGACCACCCAGCCAGCCAGCTCTATGTCCGTAACAAGGCTAAAATGGCCAAAAAACTTGGCATTAACAGCCAAATCCACAGCCTCCCTGCCGAGACAGACCAAACAAGTGTGATTGACCTTATCCAATCTCTTAATCATGATGAGACAGTGCATGGTATCCTCATACAGCTGCCCCTGCCCAAACAAATTAATCCATTGGCCATCCAGGCCGCCACAGCACCCGAGAAAGATGTTGATGGGCTTCACCCCGTTAATATTGGTAAACGGATCTTGGGGGAAAGGGCTCTCACCGCTTGTACTCCGGTTGGGTGTATGATCCTTATTCATTCTTTTTTGTCTGATATCACTGGTAAAAAAGCGGTTGTCATTGGACGATCACAAATTGTTGGTCAACCTATGGCTGACCTTCTGCTTAGGGACAATGCAACCGTAACCATCTGCCACTCAAAAACTCAAAACTTGGCACAGGAATGCCGTCAAGCCGATATTTTAGTAACCGGTGTCGGATCACCTCACTTAGTTAAGGGAGACTGGATTAAACCTGGTGCCATTGTAATTGACGTTGGCATTACCCGTTTGGAGAACGGGTCTTTAACTGGCGATGTTGATTTTCAGGCTGCGGCAAGTGTGGCTAGCGCAATTACCCCTGTGCCCGGCGGTGTTGGCCCCATGACTATTGCCTGTCTTATGCGTAATACGATTCAAGCTGCGGAAACACAAAAATAATAAAGGGCCCGTTAGGACCCCTTATTACCAACCACGTAACACCCACTAAACTTTTTTAAACAACAATATCCAAAAACGACCCACGTGGACTTCTTGGATCAGCCTCAGCCGCACGAGAAGACTCAGAAACACCAGCATTCAAAACATTCACTGTTTCACCGGTGCGAATCTGCCCCTCATTTCCAGTTTGGAGAGCATTTTCTGCCGCTTCCAATTTTTCTTCATTAACCTCTTTGACCTGTTCTTGAACGCTTGCGCGCTCATTACCGCTGATGCGGCCTTGAGCACCATACACCTGACTCACAGCTGAATTTGGTTGAATAATCGGCATCATAAACTCCACAAAATTTCTGACTTACCAGTATTATAGCGTATAAATGTTAACACCTCATTATCTTTTGACACTCTTAGTAACCACTCTAAAAAAATTTGTTATCCCACTGTTATAAATACAAGAAGTAGAGATTCTCAACCACCAAACACTAACGAAAAATAAAAATTATATAAAATTATGTTAAATATTAACGATTTCTCAAGACGACTCCATATATATTTATGGAGTGCAGTATTGTTACAAAAAATAAAATTTTTGTGTGTGAGGACTTTCAAGTGTTAAATTTTACAATGGATCAACCCGAATATTTATATCGGTTGGCGCGATCTGCTACTTCTGAAGATCGCCAGAATCTTAGTGAAGCAATTACATCAATTTTGGCGACATCTCTTACCGAACGCCAACAAGAAATTGCTTCTGATATTCTCTTAACAATAATCAAAGAGGCTGAAACTGATTTACGCCAGCAACTTTCTCAGCGCCTTTCGGTAGAAGAGAGTGTAACTCAAGAGCTTATTGAATATCTAGCAAAGGATGACGAATTTTGCGTTGCAGAACCAGTAATCATTCATTCACCAAAACTGACAGAAACATTTTTAATTAATTTAGTTAAAGAACGGACAGAAGAATATTGGCGAGCCGTTGCTAAACGTCGTAAAATCAGTACTGAGCTCGCCACACTGCTCATCGGCATGAGTGATGATGAAACACTGAAGATCTTGGTAAGCAATCCGGGTGCTGCAATTGATAATACCTCAATCAACTGGCTCGTTGGGGTTGCAAAAAACTTTATTGATATCCAAGAACCTGTTCTTATGCGCCCTGAAATTGATCAAAAAATGGCGACAGAGCTTTACTGGTATGTCTCTAAAAACCTTCGTCAGAAAATTGTTGATGAATTTCATGTTCAACCAAACAAAATTGACCAAGCTTTAGAAGAGATCATGCAAAATCAAATTCATGTTAAGACTGGTAAAGGTGATATTACCGCAGATATGAAAGCCTATGTTGAGCGTCTACAACAACGTGGACGCATAACTCCGCATTTCATGATTGAAACAATTAGAAAGCGTAACCTCCCTCTGTTTAAGTGTATGCTAGGCCAAGCCGTTAATTTATCTAAACAATTAATTGATACCGCCTTAAACCAAAAAGATGGCCGCGCCTTGGCAACAATTTTACGCAGCTATGGGATGACAAAATCAGATTTTACAACAATTTACCTATTAATTCGTAGTCAAAAGGAAGAAAGCCGCGTGACAAACTCGTCCGAACTTAGCGCCTTGATGACACATTACGACAATATGACAGTAAGTTCAGCGAATTTAGTACTTAATCGTTGGCGAGAAGAGTCTGAGTAAGTTTAATAATTAACTCTGAAATAACTAAGCCGCATCTTCGCAGCCACAGCCACTATTGTCGCCACAACATCCAGAGATTTGCAATGCAGCAACCCCAGGAAGGTTTTTACCCTCAAGCCATTCTAAGAAGGCCCCACCGGCTGTTGAGATATAACTGAACTGATCTTTTACCCCTGCGTTATCAAGTGCCGCAACAGTATCACCACCGCCAGCAATTGACTGCGCACCACTATCGGCAACAAAACGGGCAACAGTATTCGTCGCTGTATCAAAAGGCTTAATCTCAAATGCCCCCAAAGGGCCATTCCAAAGGACAGTTTTAACATCCTCCAACTTTTGTTTGATTAAGGCTATGGTTTCAGGCCCAATATCAAGCGCCATATCATCTGCTTGAATAACACCGACCGGCTTAGTCTGAGTCGGCGTGCCTACCTTAAATTCCTTGCCAGTAACAACATCAAGAGGAAGAATTAGTTCACAGTTAAACGCTTGCGCATTCGTCATCACTGCTTTTGCTTGCTCAATCATATCTGTTTCACACAGTGACGCACCAACATCCACACCTTGCGCATAAAGGAATGTATTGGCCATACCGCCACCCAAGATCAGAATATCGACCTTTTTAACAATATTATTAAGCACATCTAATTTTGTTGAAATTTTGGCCCCCCCAACTACAGCCGCCACCGGTTTTTCTGGTGCTTCCAATCCTTCGGTCAAGGCTTTAATCTCTGCTTCCATCAAACGCCCGGCAAAGCTGGGGAGCATATGCGTAACCCCCTCTGTCGAGGCATGCGCGCGATGTGCCGCGGAAAACGCATCATTGACAAAAATATCCCCGAGGACAGCAAGCTCCGCAGTAAAATCTGGGTCATTCTTTTCTTCACCAGGATGAAACCGCAAGTTTTCCAGTAAGCAAATCTGCCCCGGTTGCAGAGCACGAATAACCTGGCGTGGCGCTTCCCCAAAACAATCGACGACAAACTCAACTGGTTGCCCAATCATATCAGAAAAAGCCTCAGCCACAGGGGCAAGAGATAATTCAGGCTTCACCTCTCCTTTTGGACGACCAAGATGAGCCATGAGGACAATCTTCGCCCCTTTTTGGCGCAATTCCATGATGGTTGGTAGAATAGCCTCCATCCGGGTGGTATCGGTAATGGTGCCGTCTTGTATTGGCACATTAAGGTCAACCCGGCATAAAACCGTTTTTCCAGTGACATCGCAATGATCAAGTGTTCGTAAAGTCATAGAACCAGTTAAACAGATTCACATCTGAAAGAAAACACCTTATAATATCTGAATCTGCTCTGGATAGGTCACGGTAATGAATGGGCCGTTGTAATGATCAATCCATCCACGAACACGAATACGCCTCCCCTTGAGATCAAGAGCGTTAAACCCTTCTTCCATAAAGGCTTTATGATCTTTATTTTTAATTGAGATTGTAAAGTCTGTCCGCCAATCTTCACCAAAATTAAGATAGACATAGCGCCCGCGCTCAACTGTATCAACAACATGACCTTCAACAATCTGAAACCCTGCAATCGATTTATCAATTTTATCGGCTTGCAAAACGCTTAACAATGATTCTGCGGCTAGTAATTCCTTTTGTCGCTGGCGAAAGGATGGCATGGTATAAGCATAGCTAAGCTTGTTTTCAATAAGTTCTTTTTGTATCCACCTACCCTCTATTGTCATAATATGAGCGATATTCTCGCCGTAACGAGTTTGGAGGATTTTATCAGGCAAGACTTTTATCGCTTGACCTTGAAAATGTTCGATCAAATAATTTTTTGCCCCAAGATCAGACAAAACACCTCCTAAAAAAATAAGCCGACCATCAGAAAGCTGGATCGTTTCATGACTAATTATCTCAGTAATCTTCAACGGTTCTGCAGCAAAAACCGGTATTATAAAAAAAAGACCAATCAAAATGGAAAAAATACGTAACATATGCTAAGACTCAAATCGTCGTTTGACCTCTATTGTAAGGAACCCTCTGTTATGTTCAAACAAATAAAAATTCTTCTTGCCTGTTTTCTTCTCGCTGGATGTTCAACCAATCCAGCCACAGGCCGCCCTTCGTTCACAGGTTTTATGCCAGCTAGTCAAGAAGCTGCTATTGGTGCTCAAGAACATGACAAAATTATTGCTCAATTCAATGGCAAATATGACAATGCTAAGCTGAATCAATTTGTTCAGGAAATTGGTAAACGTCTTGTTGAACATTCAGAGCGCCAAGATGTCCAATACACTTTCACACTCCTTAATGATGATATGGTCAACGCTTTTGCTGTACCGGGAGGGTATATTTACGTGACCCGTGGCCTTCTCTCCATTGCAGAAGATGAAGCAGAGATTGCTGCTGTTATGGCACATGAGATGGGGCATATTACCGCGCGCCATTCCGCTCAGCAAATGAGTCAGAGCGCGCTTTTGGGTATTGGAACACAGATTGTTGGGATAGCTACAGGTAACCAGACAATCACCCAGGTGGCCGGTTTGAGCTCACAACTTTATTTGAAGGGTTATTCACGATCTCATGAATTTGAGGCTGACACACTTGGCATTCGTTATACAGCCCAAGAGGGATATGACCCTACAGCCATGGCACGCTTTCTTGAAAAACTTGAGCGTAACACTCGTTTTGAAGCTGAGATGGCAGGGAACCCAGCCCTAGCTAATCAGTTTAGTTATTTTCAAACCCATCCTCCAACAGGTGATCGCATTGATCGTGCCTTTAACTTAGCTGCACAGAAGCCAAGAACTGGCAACGAGATCGGTCGTACGCGTTACCTTAATGCGATTGATGGGACAGTTTATGGCGAAGCTCCGGAACAGGGCTATATCCGTGGCAAAGATTTTATTCATGTACCGCTCGGCTTTCGTTTTTCAGTCCCTGATGGCTTCCAATTAATTAACACACCAAAAGTCGTTGTTGCCAAGCATAAAAATGGCTCTCAGATTATCTTTGATATGGGCAAAACAGACCTCCCATTACAAAATTATCTCGTTAATGTCTGGGCTAAAGGTGCCCCAATGGCCTCCCCACCAGAGAATATTACGATCAACGGTTTAAAAGGGGTGACCGCTGCAACACGCCTGCAAAATGGCCATGATGCCCGCCTCGTTGTCGTCCAAGCTGGTGGCGGAGAAGTCTATCGCATGGTCTTTAGTACGCCGCAACGTCTGACCACCAGTATGTCAGAAGATATGAGAAAATCGAGTTACAGCCTCCGTAAATTAACAGCTCAAGAAAAAGCCTCTATCAAACCTCATCGCATCCGAGTAATCACGGTGCAAGCGGGTGACACGGTGCAATCATTGGCGAATAACATCCCCACCCTCGATTATAAGGTGGAGCGTTTTTCCGTCCTCAATGGCATTGACCCGAATACGCCACTTAAGGCCGGGCAAAAATTAAAAACTATTGTCGGTGGGTAGGGATATAAAAAAGAGCGCCTTAGGCGCTCTTTTTTATATACAATTATCATCCTACTCTATGCTGCTTCAACTAGAACTGTCTCCAGTTTCTTGGCTGCTTCTTCTTCACCAATTTCTTCAATCGCTGCTAGTTCACTAGCAAGGCGGGCAAGTGCCGATTGATAAATTTGGCGTTCAGAGTAAGATTGTTCTGCACCTGTTGCGTTGCGTCGTAAGTCTCGCAGAACTTCAGCAATCAGAACAGGATCGCCAGAATTAATTTTAGTTTCATATTCTTGAGCTCGACGTGACCACATCGTCCGGCGAACACGGGAACGCCCCTGCATGGTTTTCAAAGCAGAGCTTAATTGATCTTCAGAGCTCAATTTGCGCAAACCGGAATTAACAATCTTTTGCACGGGGAGCTTAAGACGCATACGGTCTTTGACAAATGAAATGGTGTATAGTGTTACATCTTGACCGGCAATTGTCTGTGTTTCAATACCGTCAACCTTACCAACACCATGGGCAGGATAAACAACAGTGTCTCCCGCTTCGAACGAGATGTTATTATCTTGTTCGACCGCTTTTTTAATTTCTTTAACCATCTATTACTCCGCTGACTATAATTTTTTAATTTTTTTTCCTAGAAAACAGCGATTCACCCACCCTTTAAAAATCTGGCGCAAACCCTTGTATTTCTTGTGAATACAGATGGTACTATATACTAATCTTAACCAAAAAGCAAGAAAATTATTACCAAAGCGTTAAGCTATGACAAAAGAGCTCTATTTTATCTAGTCCCCATCACCGGGATTAGGCGAAAAATATTTTTCAAACTTATCCTCAATATTTTTAAAGTCATCCGCATCTTTTGGCGCGGGCTTCATTTTTGTGATCACAGGCCATTTTTCTGAATATTCTCGGTTAAGCTCCAAAAACTTTTCGCCTTTCTCATCAATATCAGGAACAATAGCATCAATCGGACATTCTGGTTCACACACGCCGCAATCAATGCATTCATCTGGATGAATAACCAACATATTCTCCCCTTCATAGAAGCAATCCACCGGGCATACCTCAACACAGTCGGTATATTTGCATTTAATACACACATCGGTGACGACATAAGTCATGACGTATGATCCCATTTCTTATTTCCCGTTAATGCTTTTAGCATCCCGTGAAACGTTCTCAGTTCCTGATCGGTTAGGCGCATGCGCTGAAACGCGTTACGAATATTGCGCAGATTAGTCACACGAATCTCGGGCGTTGAAAAATAACGCGCCTTATCAAGTTCTACTTCAAAATGTTTCATTAAAACCTCTAACTCGCCTTTTGGGGCGATCTCAGCTTCTCCCAGATCAAGAATATTAATTGTTTCTATGCGATCTTGGTCCAGATTAACTACCGCTTGTTTATACCATTGATAACCGATTAATAAAACGGCTTGTGCTAAATTAAGAGATGAAAAATCTGGATTCAGAGGGATATGCAGGATTGCATCCGCATGACTTAAATCATCGTTTTTTAAGCCTGACTTCTCACGACCAAATAAAATCGCCGAGGCTGCACGATCTTGTTGACAGTCATGTTCAATCACAGTTTGCATGGCAGTTTCAGGTGTATAGATCGGCTTAACCATATCACGTCGCCGCGCAGTAGAGGCAAGAACAAAACTTTTATCTGCCACTGCCTCTGCCAAGGTGTCAAAAACTTGCGTGTTTTCAAGGACGATATCTGCGCCCGATGCGGCACGCTGTGCCGCGTCATTCGGCCAAACATCCCGCGGGCAAACAAGACGTAAATCGGTGAGCCCACAATTAAGCATCGCCCGCGCCGCCATCCCAATATTTTCCCCTAATTGCGGTTCAACAAGAATAATAGCAGGAGATAATATCACTTTATGACCGCCTCCACGCTGTGCCCGCAGGTCCATCTTCAAGGATAATCCCAGCTTCTGTCAGTTGATTGCGGATTTCATCGGCGCGGGCATAGTCTTTACTATCTTTCGCCGCAATACGTTCAGCAACAAGGGCATCAATCTCTTCATTTGTTAAGCCTTCGCCCCCTCCACCACCGCGCAACCACTCTGTCGGCTCTTTTTCAAGCAGACCTATAAGCTGCGCACAGCCGAAAAGCTGTCCTTTAAGGGTGGCTTGCGCCTCCCCTTCGGCCTTATTCAACTCCCCGAATAGGTGATGCAATTCAGCAAAAGCTTTTGGGGTATTCATATCATCATAAAGGGCGGCAACAAAGGCATCGGTTGGTGCAATTTCAGCTTCAACAGCGCTCAGCTTACTTAAGGCATTATACCAACGATCCAAGGTTTTCTTCGCTTCATCTAGAAGATCAGCGCCAAATTCTGCCGGTTGGCGATAATGCGCCGACAGGAGGACATAACGAACGACTTCACCGTCATAGTGCTGAAGAAGGTCGTGCAGGAGTTTGAAATTCCCCAAACTCTTTGACATTTTTTCGCCATTGATATTGAGCATCCCGTTATGCATCCAAACCTGCGCAAAGGTTGACCCTTCATGCGCACAACAACTCTGGGCGATTTCATTCTCATGATGCGGGAAGGTCAGATCCTGCCCGCCGCCATGAATATCAAAATTTTCTCCCAGAATATCGGTCGACATGACGGAACATTCTAAATGCCAGCCCGGGCGACCACGCCCCCACGGGCTATCCCAGCCCGGTTGCTCATCTGTAGACGGTTTCCACAGAACAAAATCCGCCGGGTCTTTTTTATACGGTGCCACTTCGACGCGCGCACCAGCGATTTGTTCATCCCGGGAGCGACGAGAGAGTTTGCCGTATTCGGCATAGCTTGGCACATTAAAAAGCACATGCCCTTCCCGTTCATAAGCATGACCTTTGTCAATCAAAGCCTCCACCATCGCAATCTGTTGCCGAATATAATCGGTTGCCTTCGGCATAAAATTCGGACGGAGATTCCCAACATTATCCATATCGGCCAAGAACACCTCGGTATAGCGGGTCGCAATCTCATCGGTGGAGCAACCCTCTTTCTCAGCCTGCTGCATGATTTTATCATCGATATCCGTGATATTACGGGCATAGACAACATGATCCGTGCCGTATTTATGGCGCAGGATCCGAAAGAGTGTATCAAACACCACCAACATCCGACCATTGCCAATATGGACATAGTTATACACCGTTGGTCCACAGGCATAAAGCGTCACGCGCTTATCATCCAGTGGTTTAAACTCTTGCTTTTGTCGAGTTAAGGTATTGTAAAGAAGGAGATCAGGCATTCGCTAAGCTGCCTCGTTGAGTTCTTTCCCATTCAGGCGGGCGTGGGCGCGGTCATAGCCAATTAGTGGTAAGAGGTTTGCCAGTTCCGGGCCATGGGCCATCCCGGTTAGCGCCTTGCGAATGGGCATAAACAGGTCTTTGCCTTTGCGGCCGGTTTCTGCCTTGACCGCATTAATCCAGGCGCCCCAAGTTTTTTCATCCCATGGTTCGGGAGGAAGGAGATTGGCCGCCTGCGCGGTAAAGTCGGCATCATCAATTGCCGGCGTCACGGGGCCGTTAGCCACCGTCAGCCAATCCGCAACATCACTGACCCGATTAATATTGGCGCGCGCTAGATTCCAAAAGGCTTCATCCACACCTTCGGGCAATCGACCCTTGACCACATCAAAATCTGTTTGTTGTAGAATTTTAGTGTTTAAACGTTCTAATTCACTCGTACTTAGCTTTGCCGCATTCCGGGAGAATGTCCCAAAATCAAACCCTTTCGCCAACTCACGAATATCGGTAAAGGCCTCAATCGGCAGGGATGTCCCGGTACGCGCCAGGAGACAATTAATCGCCATCGGTTCAATCCCGTCATTGTCGCGCAGATCACGGATGGAGGTACTGCCCGTACGTTTGGAAAGTTTACCACCATCCTCGCCCATGATCAGTGCCATATGCGCAAAGGCTGGTGGCGCAGCACCCAGTGCCTCAAACATTTGGATATGCGCTGCCGTATTCGAAACATGGTCCTCGCCCCGCACTACATGGGTCACCTCATAATCAATATCATCAATCACCGAACAAATATGATACAGCGGTGACCCATCTTCGCGGATCAGCACTGGATCAGACATATCTTTACCGTGGAAACCAACCTTGCCACGAACAAGATCATCCCATTCAATCGGGTCGTGATTAAGCTTGAAACGCCAATGGGGGTTACGCCCCTCAGCCTCATATTTTGCTTTTTGTTCTTCAGATAGATTAAGCGCGGCGCGATCATAGACCGGGGGCTTCCCCTGCCCAAGCAAAGCTTTCCGCTTTAAAGACAGTTCTTCCGATGTTTCATAGCATGGATATAACCGCCCATCACTTTTAAACTTTTCAATACACTCCTCGTAGCGGGTTTCACGGCCACGCTGATGCTCATGACGATCCCAATCGAGCCCAAGCCATGTCAGGTCTTCTTTGATCGCTTGGGTATATTCTTCCCTAGAGCGTTCTTGATCGGTATCATCAATGCGCAAGATATATCGCCCGCCTTCATGCGCCCTGGCAAAGAGCCAGGTCACAATCGCGGTGCGCGCATTACCTAAATGAAGATAGCCAGTAGGGCTCGGGGCAAAACGGACGGTAACTGTCATGATCTTTTTACTATACTTTTTTTTATTTGGCCTGTACTCTATACCAGATTAGTCAAGAATAACAACGATTTTAAACAATTTCATGAAAAACCAATTTGACATAAAGGCGATTTCATTCGATTTCACCCCAGACGACCCCCTTTACAAAGATATTTATGCCTTCCGCCAGGAACAGCTGGAGCAACTTTTTAACCATCCAACTTTGTTGGAGCGCCCAGATGGCATTGCCAGTCGAACCTATCGCCATTCCATGCGAGTCGCACAGGATGTCCATGATTTTGTCCGTTTTGTTGGCTTGGGCGAAGGCGTGGCAACCAACCTTAAATTTGCCACCGAACTGCATGATATTGGCAAGATGGATGTCACGTTGGAGATTCTCGATAAGCCCGGACGCCTTGATGAAGAGGAATTTGCCGAAATTAAACGCCATACGGATTATGGCGCGAAACGAATTGATGAGGCAGGCATCGACCACCCCCTCATGCGGGTATCGGCGGAGATTGCCAAATATCACCATGAACAAACCGATGGCAAAGGCTACCATGACCTGACCGCGGATGAAATCCCGACGCGCGTTCGTCTGGTGCAGGTCTGCGATGTCTATGATGCGCTGTCTGCCAAGCGCCCCTATCGCACGTCGCAGCAGCAACTCTCCCCTGCAGATGTCCTGAAAAATATGATTGATCCGGAAGGCTTCTTTTATAGTCAGGTTGATCAGGAAATCGCGCAAATGTTTGTCGGTATGAAACTGCACCTGATGGATACCGGCCTGAATGATAAGGAAGTGGAGATGTTAGAGACGTTCTTGAAGAAGTTGAAGGGGTGATTGTTCTCCTCACAGGGTTTGATAGATTTCACAATCATAAAGAAAATTCATCTGAAGTGGTTGTAAAAGAAATAGCAGAAAATAATCCCTTTGGCGATGAAGTCACCCTTATTACAGAGATACTCAAAACTGAATTCAATAACTCTGTTAAAATAATCAAAGAACTGATAGCACGACACAAACCCGGCATCCTTCTAATGTTGGGTATGGTAAAAGGACATAACTATATTCGCTTGGAAAAGCAGGCGCTCAATAAAACGAATAGTTCTCATATCGATAACGCTGGTGCATGTTATGTTGGTGAAAAAATTCTTGATGGTAGTTTAGATGAGCTGCCTTCTACTATTCCAGTAGAACAAATCTGCGAGCAACTAAATCAACAAGGCATATCAGCAAAAATCTCTGAAAGTGCCGGTGACTATGTTTGTAACCACGCCTATTATCATGCGCTTTACCAGATCAATGATCTGGGTTTGGAGACAAAAACAGGATTTATTCATATTCCCGACCCAGAAAATGATCCAGGAAGCCTTGGAAAAGAAAATACTATCGAGGCCATTATTTATAATCAAATCCACTAATAAGGATACGCTAGAAAAATGATTATTCGAAAAGCCACAGTTGAAGATGCAGAGCGCATTGCTACGATTAGTGTTTTGAGTTGGCAACACGCATATAAGGATCTAATCCCAAAAAATTTCCTCGATAATATTAGTTTGGAAGAGCGTCATAAGAATTGGATAAAAGGTCTTAAAGAAAAAAGTTACCGAACTACTTTAGTGGTTGAGAACCAAAACATCATTGCTGGCTTTTCTGGGCATAGGCCAGCACGTGATGACGATCTTGATCCTAACAAAACTGGTGAAATTTATGCTGTATATCTCGACCCAGACTATATGGGTAAAGGATTTGGAAAAGCTCTTTTAGCCGAGATTTTTAAAGAACTTAGAGAGCAAAGCTACATTGACTGTATCGTTTGGACTCTTAGAGATAACTTTTCAGCTATTGAATTTTACAAGCGCACCGGATTTCAAAGGGATCGACAAAAAGAAAGACCCTTCAATATTGAGGGAACAAACACGAAAGATATCCGTTTTAAACTCAGACTATAATTCACCCTTGATAATCTAGGAATAATATCCTATATTAAATCTTGAAAATGCCACCGCTGTGTCCACGACACGGCGGTTTTTTAATGTCCAAAATTCAAGGAGAGTTTTTATGCCGCTGAGCCAGGTTGCCCTCGCATCCCGGGCACTGATCCGTATTGGTGCTGCCCCGATTAATTCATTCGAAGACGATACGGCTGAGGCCGAGATTGCTAATATCCTGTTTGATAGTGCACAAGATGCGTTGCTATCGTCCTATCCGTGGAGTTTTGCCACTGGGCAAATTGCGCTGCCGCAACTCAGTGAGCCCCCCTTTAGCCGATTACAGTTATGCCTTCCAATTGCCGAATGATTTTCTGCGCGCCCTGTCGGTTGGCAATGGCGGGCGTGGTCGCGGACTTGATTTTCGCATTCATCAAGACAGGCTGCACGCCAATGCACCAGATATTATCCTGACCTATATTTTTCGCCCGAATGAAGGCGAACTGCCGCCCTATTTTGAGCAAGCCTTGATCACACGCTTGAGTGCGGAGTTTTGCATCCCATTGACGGAAAACACCTCCCGCTCCGAAACACTTTATAAGCTGGCAACCCAAGAGTTTATCAATGCCAAGCGGATTGACTCACAACAAGATACTCCCCCCCTCTGGTTTAGAGGATTTCTCACTGATTAATGCGCGAGGGTAAACATGACACACCAAAACCATTCAACCGAAATGGGCGATAAATGCCACAATGATTGCCGATATTGGCCATCATATCTTTTATCGATTGGAGGCTTGAGTATCTTTTGCTGTTGAAAACATATTTTCAAACGGGCCAATGATTGTGCCGGACTCAATCGTCGTATTTTCAAACCGACAAAAGGATTTAATCGTAACGTTATCCCCCACCGTCACGCCAGGGCCAAAAAAAACATTGGGCTCAATCACAACATCTTGGCCAATCACGGTATCAGTACAGAAATAAACGGTGTCCGGGTCAAACAAGGTTGCCCCCCCATCCATGGCTTTACAACGTAAATTCGTTTGCAGAATATCTTCAAGCGCGGCTAATTCCTCACGAGAATTAGCCCCTGCGCATTCCGCGCCGCCAACCTCAACCACGCCACAATGTAAACCACGTTTATTCGCTAGACCAATAATATCGTAAAGGTAATATTCGCCGGCAGCATTTTTATTATCCACCTCTGCCAATAGTTCCTGCAATAATGAGGCGCGCACGGCCACTGTCCCGGCGTTACATAAATTGACTCTCAGTTCTTTTGGGGTCGCGTCTTTAAATTCAACAATCCGATGCAACTTGCCACTTTCATCCGTGATCAGCCGGCCATAACGCTTTGGATCATCAACCCGCATCGCCAAGACAGTGATATCATCATCTTGATCCACGACCTTCTTAAAGGTTTCAGGTTGAATAAACGGCATATCACCCAATGTAACTAAAACCATCCCTTCAAAACCTGCTATAGCCTTTAAACCGATTTGCGTGGCATGACCGGTGCCCAGGCGATCTTTCTGAATAGTTGTTGGAAACGGTGCAACAATCTTATCAACAAATGGATCATCCTCCGCCTTGACGACAACAATTTTACTTGCCCCGGTCTGAGCACAACTATCCACTACATGACGGACCATCGGTTTACACCCTACCTGATGGAGAGGTTTATGCAGATTTGATTTCATCCGGGTACCACGCCCCGCCGCCAAAATGATTGCGGCAAATTCTTTATTCGTCATTATTATTAACTCTTATTTTTTTGTTATCTGAAAATCATACGCGGTTTTTTGATAGAAAAGAAAGTAAAACCGTGTGACAGATTATTACATCTGCCGATCAACGGTAAATCTAGCCAGATCGGTTAAAATTTCCCGCAACTCACTCTCTGGGATAAATTGTAAGGATTCTGCGGCCTTATTTGCAAAATCATGCGCGACTTTGATACTTTCTTCGATCGCATTATGCTGCGTTAAGAGAGCCATTGCCTGGTCAAGCTGATCATCGGTTCCACCATCCGTACCAACAGTTTTTTGCCAAAAGCCTCTCTCTTCTGCTGTCCCTTTAGCGTAGGCAATGATAATTGGCAAAGTCACCTTCCCTTCACGAAAATCGTCACCTACATTCTTACCAAGCTTAACCTGATCCGCGGCATAATCCAAAACATCATCAGCAATCTGGAAGGCAATGCCAAGGTTAAGACCATACAGATAAAGCGCATCAACATGATCATCGCTAAGAGCAGCGGCCATACCCCCAACGCGTGTTGCCGCCGCAAATAACGCCGCGGTTTTAGCCTCAACCACAGTCAGATATTCATCTACCGATATTTTCAGGTCACCAATTGCCGCGAGTTGCATCACCTCTCCCTCAGCAATAATGCATGAAGCAGACGATAAAACGCCCAAAATATTAATATCTCCAGCGCCAACCATCATTTGAAATGCTCGGGAAAACAGAAAGTCACCAACCAATACGCTAGACTGATTGCCAAAGACAATATTTGCTGACGCCTTGCCCCGGCGCTGATCAGACTCGTCAACAACATCATCATGGAGAAGCGTGGCTGTATGGATAAACTCAACGGCTGTTGCAAGTTTGATATGCGCGTCGCCCTCAACCTCCCCATTCATCCTTGCCGCAGCAAGGGTCAACAGAGGCCGCATTCGCTTGCCACCCGAAGCAATCAAATAACTCGCCAGTTCCGGGATCAAAGGGACATTCGATTGCATCTGATTAACGATCATCGCATTCACCGCGGCGAGATCATCTTTTAACACGGCGTGCAATCTTTGTAATGGCGAAACTGTTTTTGTTTGGCTATGCTCTTTTGTAACTTTTAACATCACGGGCACATTAATACTGTAGAGTCGCTGACAATGAAAGAGCTTTTCCGCACACACGACCCAGTTTTACTCTCCTGGGCAACCGCCCTCCTCAAAGAAGCCGGAATTGAGGCGATTATATTCGATGAACATATGGGCATTGTTCAGGGCAGCTTGGGCGTGATAGAAAAACGCCTCATGGTCGCCGATCAGGATTTCTATGCTGCACAAACCTTGATAAGAGAGAGGGATGAAAACAACACGTGATACGCTCTTTAATGGCGCCCTGACCCTTGAACAACCGGCCAAAGGCTATCGCTTTGGCTCAGATGCCGTGATGTTAGCCGCCCATCTTGATGCCCGCCTTGGCGACCATATCCTCGATATGGGGTGTGGCGTCGGGGCCGTCATGCTATCTATTGTACGTCGTCTCGACGGGGTCGAGGTCACCGGAATTGATATCCAAGAAAATCTTATTACTCTTGCTCAAAAAAATATTGCTCAAAACGGCTTTGACACATGTGCGAGGGCAATGGTCGGCGATATTCGAGATAAAGCCCTATTTAAACAATTGGGGAGTTTTGAGCATATCGTCATCAATCCCCCCTATTACAAGCGCGACAAAACCCAAACCCCAAAAACTGAACATAAAGAACTCTCGCACACTGATATCTCCGGCACAATTGAAGAATGGATTGTTGCCGCGAATCGCTTCCTTAAGCCAAAGGGAACAATAACAATTATCTATCCGACCGGACAACTTCCAGAACTCCTCACGCTATGTGAGCGGTATTTTGGTGGCATCACCGTTACACCACTTTGGCCAAAACCCGACATCCCCAGCAATCGCGTGATTATTCGTGGCACCAAGGGCAGCAAAGCGCCCCTTACCCTTGAGCGCGGCATTGTTATGCATGACACCTAAACCTTAAAAACTTTTTTTCTTGACATAACAAAGAATAGCCGCTAGAAATCGGTGCCAAAATATTTTTACATATTAATATCGGCTCTGTGATAACTAAAAGAAAATGTCAAACGTCTCTTTGAAGCACTCAGCATAGAGATAAAACCCGGTTCAAATGGTTAAAAGCGATGACTGAAATAAAAGCCTTGCAAAAAGAAATCGATAACTTACAAAAAGAAATCGATAAAAAAATTTAGGGGCTGGCGTAGATGTTTATGATTGATTG
>CAZBXD010000023.1:0-22008 GCA_964496065.1 uncultured Bdellovibrionales bacterium | reverse complement strand
ACGTCATTACATCACGCAGAGAAGGTAGTCATTATATCTGAAAAAATAATTGCCAAAGGTATTTGCGAAATTATAGAAAAATGCGGTGCTACGGGATATACGATTGTTGCGGCTGGTGGAAAGGGAAGCAGAAATATGAGATCCACATCAGACAGAGCATCCGTGATAGCAGATTTTGCAAATGTAAAAATTGAAGTGATTGTGAATGATAAGGAAATGGCGGAAGCAATTATGAACCAGATCAAAGAAAAATTCTTCAAAAATTATTCTGGAATTACGTATCTTGAGGATATAAGAATTTTAAGACCACAAAAATTTTAAGGGTAAAAAGATAAGGTAAGCTCTGTAAGAACAATAGGTGCAACATCACCTATTATTACGATAATACTAGAAAGAAGTCATGCACTACCCATTCCAAATAATAAGAGTGCACCCATGGCATGGGCACAATGTATAAATTTTGCCTTTTTGATAGCCTTGAATTCTATGTCTGGTCATTTAAAGTCAATCTGATATGAGCATGAACCGGAAACAGCGTCGAGCCAATAAAAAACCGCAACGATCGGCGGTAGATTATTACAAAGCGGGCAATACTGCCGTAAAGCAAAGGAATTATCAAAACGCCTTTGGGTTGTATGTCGAAGCTGTTGAGCGCGATCCACGTAATCATCGCTATATCTTGCAGTTATGTTCTCTTTTGAAAAATATTTCTTTTCAAAAATTCAATGACAAAGCAAAGAAAGTCATACTGAAATGTCTTATGACTGAGAAAATTGAGTATCAAGGTCTTGCTCAGGCGTGGTTTTCAATTCTTCTGTGTGACCCAACAATGGGTCCCTTTCATGATGTTATGAATGGTAAAAAACTGGACCATAAGAAGCTAATACCCTGTTTGAAAGACCCCTATCAAATACAAGGATTGCAGCGGTTAATTTGTCTTAATCCTGCGTTTGAAAGCGCATTAAAGCTAATAAAGCATGATATTCACCAAGGGGGGCATTATCCCAAGCCATTTGTTAAAGCGCTCGAAATTTATTGCGAACAGACAGAATATGTTTTTTGTTCACAACCAGAGGAAAAACAGCTTTATCCAATTGATCCAGATATTGAGACGCTCAGTGTTCCGCAAGGGCAAATTTCAAAAACTGTCAGAGATCAATATGAAGCCAACCCTTATCCACGATGGACAAGTTGTGATGTTTGGCCAGCTCAACATGACCCTCATAAAAAACCTTATAATCATTTAATCGCTGGGTGTGGAACTGGCTATGCGACATGTCTGACCGCAATTCATTCCCCGCAGGCACAAATTACAGCCATCGATCTAAGTCTTACAAGCTTGTCTTATGCGAAAAGAAAGGCAGAAGAGCTCGGTTTATCAAATATTCAGTTCTATCAAGCAGACATTTTGAACCTTAAAAAATTAGATAAAAAATTTGCTGTGATTGAGTGTTCTGGGGTTTTGCATCATATGCATGATCCCGAGCAGGGCTGGCAATGTTTGCTGGAAAAACTAAATCCCGATGGTAAGATGCATATCGGTCTTTATAGTGAGATTGGCCGCTATGATGTGATTGCTGCCCGACAATTGATTGCTGAAAAAGAATTTAAGCCAACCCATGCTGATATCATCGCAGCACGCCAAGAAATCATGACCTTGCCTCCGGATCATCCAGCGTCTGGTGTTACACAAAGACACGATTTTTACAGTACTTCAAGTTGTCGCGATCTGATTTTTCATGTTCAAGAACATTGCTATACCCTTGAAAAGCTTGCACAGACTTTAGATAAGCTCAATCTTGTTTTTGAAAAGTTTAGCTTTGTGAATGATTTTGCTGAAATGGCCTATAGAAAAAAATTTCCTGATGATGCTTCCATGACAAACCTAGAAAATTGGGCACAGTTTGAAAAAGAAAACCCAAGAACCTTTCGGGGTATGTATCAGTTTTGGTGCTCAAAAAAATCCTGATCCTTAAAAACGAGCTTAAGTGATTTTATGGCAGGGTTTGGGTGTTGTAGTAACGGAATGGGCTTAGGACTGTCCCATTAAATCCAATAGTAGTTTCTCCTGTTGTCACACCCGTTGCGGTTGTTGTGGCAAAGGCACAGTTATCACCACCACTCCAACGGTTGGTATCGAGGAAACCACCAATAGAAGTTGCGCTGCCAAGGAGATTTTCATCCAACCATGCTCGGATCTGTTGTGCCCCAAAGTCATATTCAAATGTTAGCGTATAATCCCCAGGCGTGAAGGTTCCAATTGGAATGTCGAGGCTGGTCATACCCGCGGCTGGGGAAGCAGCTCCGCCTTCACCACCTCTTGCTCTGAAGACACCGTCACCAGGATTAAATCCTACAAACTGTCCTTGACCTGTGGCACCACATTCGAACAAAAGGCCGTCGGGAGAGGCTGGAATTGTTAAATCAACAGCCATCACATAAGATCCATTTAAGGGAATGGTTTGCCCGCTGCCCTGAGCATTGTTTTCGTCAACATTATTGTCTGGTGTTGTGATATTTAGGGTAAGGGTGAGGGCCTCTTCCAAGTTCACTGTTTTAAAGGCCAGGTTGCCTGTCCCGAGAGCAACAACGGAGTTGCCAGCCTGATCTTGAATAAAGTCAAGGTCATAAGTGATTTCATAATTTTCGGCATATTCCATCTGTGCTGTCAGATCAATTGTCACCGTTGTCCCGGCAATAGTAACCTGTGGATCCGTCGCCGGAATGACACGTACATCAGAGCCATCATCCGTATCCGTCAGCGTGATGTTTCCAGCACCAGCGACGAGTGGTCCATTCACCTCAGTGAAGTTGAGCGTGATATCAGGGGTGCTGTTACGCGCAACTTGCAATGCTCCGTTTAATGGGATCGCCGTCCCAAGGGTCACAACTGGCGCAATATTGTCCACCAGATAGGTTTCATCTGTAGCAGGTTCAGCGGCTGGTAAGGCATTCGCAGCAATATCGGCAATATTTTGACCACCGGCCAAGTCAAGCCCTACCGTTGCATTCAACCCTGCCAAATCACCACCAGAGAGGGTGAGGTCATAGACAGAGCCGCTAATCGGTGTCACGGTTGTGATCGTTGCCGTTGTACCAGTGACGATGAAATCAGTTGCATCAACATTGAAGACTTCTTCGTTAAACGTTGCACGGAATATGAGGGTGTCTGCATCCGTTGTTGCTACTGTTGGGGTATTGCTTGTAATCGATGTAAAGGTTGGTGCTGTGAGATCAAATGTATCAAAGTTCAAATCACCAGAGGCAAGACCAACAAAGTCATTCCCCAACGTATCCTCAATAACGCCAGCTGCGATGATAATTTCGAAGTTAGAGTTAACTTCAAAGTCGGTTGTTGGGTCGATCGTCAGCGTTGATCCAACAATACTGACCTGTGGGTCGCCGATCGAGATCACGCGGTCATCAGACCCGTCCGTTGTGTCAAAAATAAAGATATTGCCGATGCCAGCAACGATTGTCTCATCAAAGTTCAGGATAATATCATCAGAGACAACCACATTCGGTGCCCCATCAACGGGTGTTGAGCTAATGAGGCTTGGTGGTGTGGCATCGCTGATGGCCAATATTGTATCCGTAAAGGCCGTCAGGGCATTGAGGCCGTTACTAGAGCCAATAATTGTACCACCAGCGAGAGAGAAATTTTGTGTGGTGATGGCTGTTGAGCCGACATCACCTGCAAGATATACATGACGGAAGATCAGTTGTGTAGAGCTACTGGCTCCTGGATTATAGGTGAATGTTCGTAATGTTGCATCAACCAGCGCATCAATCTGTGGTGTGCCAGCAACCGTGACAGGTTGTGTAAAGGTTAGTCTGAGATCGGCATTATTGCCAACAAATTGTGGTCCAGTGATCAATTCTGGCAAGATACTGATGAATGGCGCTTCGTTACTCGATGCTCCAGGCGATGGGTTCAGCAACTCTAAGTTTGTGAAAGCGGCTTCCTGGCGTGTCTGGAGCGGTGCACCAGCAAGAAGCGCTGTGGCACCAGACCCAATATCTAGGCTGACAACGTCCCCCTGATTACCGTTTAAGACAGCAGCACCAACATCTGGGACAACTTCGATCATACCGGCACGGACCTGAATTGTTGTTGTGGTGCCATCATCAGTTACATCAATATCAGTGCCGAGCAGGTTCACTGTACCGCCTGGAACAACAACAGTTTGGATACCGCCACTACCGGAGATAAACTGAACAAAGCCACCATTTGTTGCTATGACGGTAATTGTGGTTGCATTGTATTCAAGAATGACATCCCCTGTGCCAGAGGCAGAGATATTTGCTACGCCACCATTGCTGAAATTGATAATACCGAAATCGCCATTCGGGATTGTGATTGTCGTATCTCTTGGGATATCCGTGCCAGCAGAGGTCAGGGTGCCACCAACATCAAACGGTAAACCAGTACTTAGCGCATTAAACTCGGCATCCAGTGCGTTTGCATTCAATCGTTCCCCGACGCGAATGCGATTTTCACGCCGAACTTTATCAAAGATTTTGCCCCGCATTGAGCTTTTCTTCATTTCCGCCAGCGCGAGATTTGGCTCATCCATATCATATAGTGGGATGCTATATTGCAACGCGACTTCTAAACCATCACGTCCGCCATTTTCTTCAATAAAGGCACCGCGCAGCCTAAAGCTTTCTGTAAGTTGGTATTCAGCGCTCAGCTCTAACCCAAGGAGGTCATCTTGTCCAATTTCATCCCGGAAGAACTGATAGCCTCTTGCATAAATACTGAGGTCTTTCACTTGCGGGACATCATAACCAATCTCAACATCATAACCTTCGAGTGCAGTTTCCTCTTGCTGATTACCACCGGCATCCACACGACTATTTTTAAAACCTGTGATCGGGACATAATAGTTTGCGGCTAAACGTACATCTTCTGATTGAGCATCGACACCGATACTGACCCGAGAATGGTGATAAGGCCATTGGTGATCGAAGAAAATATTGGCCCCATAGAGCATGGTTTCATCAGGTGTTAGATAGCGGTAAGCAGTCCCTAGATTGATAGTGTGGCGATCAATCCCATCAGCAATATCAACACTCTGTTCATTGATAATCGCACTACCCTGGAAAAAGATGTTATGTTTGAAATCATCGGATTGATAAACAGGTTGTATCGCTAGCGCAGAAAAATAGGCATCTTCAAAATCATTGAGGTTATACTCAAGCTCAAGATTTTGTAAGGCATAGAGGTCACTCTTGCGGGCAGCATTTAGGCTGGCATCAATAATACCTTGTGCGCCGGAGAGCATGAAAGCATCAACCTTACTCTCTAAAATATCGTCATTATTCCCAGAAAGGGCAGCGTTGACGATCCCCTTTGCGGTTTCTTCAGCAGATTTGGCAAAATTTTTCTTCACATGGTGGAGGAATGTCTTGCTGACCCCGGCGTCATTCGCGAGCTTTTGGTCATTTGCTTTATCAAAGTTAATGATGTGGTTAAGATAGGTGTTACTAGCTTTTTCAAAAGCTTCTTGTCCCAAGCTCATAAGTTCAGCTTGTGTAGCGCCATCAGCATTGCCGGCATTGATCCCTTCACCAATTCCACGCACGACTTTGATAAGTCGATCGCGTGCCTTATGATAGGCCTCTTTTTCTAACTTATCACGAGGGCTATCAAATTCACTAATATCAAAGCTATAGGTTGGGAGGGGAGCATCATCGGTTCCAAAAGTATAGAGACTATCATCATTTGGATCTCTAACTGTGTATTCAAATTCATATGCTGTCTTTTCTAAGATAATCTCCGGCTCCTGGTAGTTGGTTAGAAGCTCAACGGGCTGCGCAATGTCTTTGTAGTTAGTTAAGACCGGCAGATCAGGGTCAATGGGGGCTGGTATTATAGTAGAAGAAACCAGTGGTATTGGCTTTGGAATAGAACCCTGGTCAGGAGCTATTTTTTTCGCAGTTGACACTGATTTTTTAGGTGCAGGAGCCTTCTTCTTTTTAGGTTGAGTAATTGGTGTAGGAGTTTTAGAGACTTGTTTAATGGGGACTTCAATTTCTTTCGGGGCATCAGTGATGATGTCAGACGGAATAAAGGGGAGTTGCTTTAAAGTCTGGCATTGGAAATCATTACGTTTAGCATACGCACAAATTGCATCGGCTTGTATTGTTTCAATATTAGAAATATCAAGATAATAAAGAGAAAATTGTGAGATATCGCTGCTAATACTAAGCCAAAGTTGATTTGGTTTCAGGGTTTTTCTTAAATCTACAGGTATGCCTTTGTAGAATTTTTGTGCACTCTCTTGTGAGTTAAAAATGCCAAGGCGCACAGTATTAGTCTGCAAAATATTCGCAGATGCATAGACAAAGCTTGTCGCCATAAACAACGCAACAATTGTCAAAAATTTTATTATTTTCAATCTCTTGTTAGACAATGAGATGGACCCTCTTTGTTATTATTATGGCCATGAATCGGCCTTGAACCATAGAATCGTATGAGGTATCAGCAATTTTCATGCCAAATGGATATGGTTGATTGTTTTTTGATAGTGGTAAAAAATCTTATAATTCTAATAAATTTTCTGATTAGAGCATTTTCCACTAGCAATTTTCACTATTTTCTATTAGAAACACAATAATCCCAAAGATATTGAGTAACAAAACTGACTGATATGTCAGAATCTTCTCTATGTTTTTGGGTAAGAAAAAATAATGAAAGTGATTCGATATGGTCAATCCAACCAAATTTATGAAAGAGGTTCGTAGCGAAACCAAAAAAGTGACCTGGCCGTCACGTAAAGAAATCACAGTAACAACAGTGATGGTTTTTATTATGGTTGCATTGGTTGCAATATTTTTGATGGTGTCAGATCAATTGATCTCAAAGTTAGTACAATTAATATTAGGAATAGGGGGTTAATGATGGCGCATCGTTGGTATGTTGTTCACGCATATTCGGGATCTGAAAAAGCAGTTGCAGCACAGATTCAAGAAAAAGCAGAAAAAGCAGGTTTGGTTGATAAATTTGAAGAAATTCTTGTCCCAACGGAAGAAGTTGTTGAGATTAAGCGCGGCCAGAAAGTAAATACAGAACGTAAATTTTTCCCTGGCTATGTATTGGTTAAGATGGATATGAGTGATCAGGTTTGGCATTTAGTCAAAGATATCCCTAAGGTAACTGGTTTTTTGGGGGCGAATAATAAGCCGGCCCCAATCTCTGAAAAAGAAGCGCAGCAGATTTTACAGCAAGTGCAAGAGGGGATTGAAAAACCCCGGCCAAGCGTTCTGTTCGAAATCGGGGAAAATGTTCGGGTTATTGACGGGCCATTTAACTCTTTCTCGGGTGTTGTTGAAGATGTTGATGAAGAAAATGCTAAGCTTAAAGTGGCTGTGTCAATCTTTGGGCGGTCTACTCCAGTTGAGTTAGAATATACCCAAGTAGAGAAAAGCACTGACTAACCTAATATTTTCTTTGACTCTATGAGTTTTGGGCGTTATATTGCGCCCGCTGTAGCCAGTAACAGGTTGCAGATGTGGGAGATGACGGGATAAAGAAGCCTTCTCCATCGCACCACAGCCCTCTTAAAGCCATAACATTTTAAAAAGGAGAGGTAAAATGGCAAAAGAAAAGAAAATCGATGGGTATCTGAAACTTCAGGTGCCAGCGGGTGCAGCAAACCCGTCTCCTCCCATTGGCCCGGCTTTGGGTCAACGTGGGATCAATATCATGGAATTTTGTAAGGCGTTTAACGCTCAAACACAGGACATGGAAAAAAACATGCCTGTTCCAACCATTATTACGGTGTACAAAGATAAGTCATTTACATTTATCACAAAAACTCCGCCGGCAAGCTATTACCTTAAAAAAGCAGCCAAACTGCAAAAGGGTTCTGGTACGGCTGGGCAAGGGTTTATTGGTCAGGTACGTAAAAGCCAGATTAAAGATATTGCCGAAAAGAAAATGGCAGATCTTAATGCAACCAATATTGAAGGTGCAATGCTTCAGATTGAGGGATCTGCGCGTTCAATGGGCCTCGAAGTAGTGGAGGGATAGAAGAATGACAAAAAGATACAAAAAAGCAGTTGAAGCTGTCGATCAAACAAAACTCTATTCCTTGGAAGAGGCGGTCAAGCTTGTCAAGGCTAATGCCACGGCAAAGTTTGATGAAACTCTTGATCTTGCGGTTAACCTTAACCTTGATACCCGTCAAGCGGATCAGCAAATTCGTGGCATGCTTGTCTTGCCAAACGGGACCGGTAAATCAGTTAAAGTGGCGGTCTTTGCCCGTGATGCGAATGCAGAAATTGCCAAGAAGGCCGGTGCTGACATGGTTGGGGCAGAAGACCTGATGGAAGAGATCCAAGGTGGCAACACCAATTTTGATGTCTGTATCGCAACGCCTGATATGATGGGGATTGTGGGTCGTTTAGGTAAAGTATTGGGACCAAAAGGTTTGATGCCGAACCCAAAGCTGGGCACGGTGACCCCCAATGTTGAAAAAGCGGTGAAAGATGCTAAAGGCGGTGCGGTTGAGTATCGCGCTGAAAAAGAAGGCATCGTTCACGTCGGCGTTGGTAAGGCGAGCTTCGATGAGAAAAAACTGGTTGAAAATGCCGCTGCGCTCTTGGAGGCACTGATAAAGGCCAAGCCATCCGGCGCGAAAGGGACTTATATGAAGAAGATTACACTTTCTTCAACGATGGGGCCTGGCCTTCAAGTTGATGTTGAACCGTTTTTGGCCATCCAAAAAGCCGCTTAGCACTCTTTAGGAATAACAACCACAAACACCCGCCTTGATGGCGGGTGTTTTTTATCCTAAAAAATTCAAAAAAGCCCTTGCAATTAAAGTGATTCATCGTTAAAACGGCGATCTGGAGCGGTTAGGTGATTCTTAAACGCTCCGTGCTTGTCCGAGACTGCGGGCGCCTGTAATGGGCTTAAATACTGGGTTTTTGAGTATGCCAGCATAGACAGAAACTAAACTGATTTTCGAGATTAGTTTGGCCTTCTGGGATAAGAAAAGCGGGGGATATATAATTTATCCTCTTATTTATCAACGGGGTAGGCTTTTAAGGTTATCCCAGAAGTAAGGAGAGTTGCTCTTGAATCGTGTAGAGAAAAAAGCAGAAATTGAATTTCTGAATCAAACGTTTCAAGACAATGACCTTGTTGTTGTCACCCATTATCGCGGTTTGACCGTAGATCAAATGACAGATCTGCGCGCGAAAGCACGTGAAAATGGTGCGCAAATTAAAGTGACTAAAAATACGCTGGCAAAACTAGCGGCTAAAGGAACAGACTTTGAAGGGATTTCAGACCTTTTCTCTGGTCCGACGGCTGTGGCTGTGTCGAAAGACCCAATTGCGGCGGCAAAGGTAACGGTTAATTTTGCAAAGGACAATGACAACCTGGTTGTTATCGGCGGGAGCTATGGTAACAAGGTTCTTGATGAAGCAGCGGTAAAAGCGTTGGCGTCTATGCCATCGCTGGATGAGCTACGTGGCAAAATCGTGGGGATGTTGGCAACGCCAGCAACACGCATTGCGACATTGGCTCAAGCGCCGGCTAGTCAAGTGGCTCGTGTTATCAGTGCCCATGCTAATAACGGCTAATTGTCTTGACTGACGAACTAAACTTTAACGAACCAAACTAATCGGTTTATATATAAGGAGAGAAGAAAATGGCTGATCTAGCTAAAATCGTAGACCAACTATCAGAGCTTACCGTCATGGAAGCGGCTGAGTTGTCAAAACTTTTGGAAGAAAAATGGGGCGTTTCTGCTGCGGCACCTGTTGCTGTTGCGGCTGCTGGCGGTGCTGCTGCCGGTGGTGAGGCTGCTGCTGAAAAATCAGAGTTTGATGTTGTTTTGGCCGCTGCTGGTGGAAATAAAATCGCTGTGATCAAGGAGGTCCGTGCAATTACTGGTCTTGGCTTAAAGGAAGCAAAAGACTTGGTTGAGGGCGCGCCAAAACTAGTCAAAGAAGGCGCGTCTAAAGACGAAGCTGAAGAATTGAAGAAGAAACTAGAAGAAGCTGGCGCAACGGTTGAACTCAAATAACGTGTTGCTCAGTTATTCTATATCAGTTTAGGTTAAGACGGCGACCTGGAGACAGGTTGCTGCCTTTGCCGTTTTTACATTTTGGTTAAAAAACATCCGAGACTTGGTACCATGGTGTCTGGGATATAACGCAAAAAGCGGGGATTTAAATATGGCTACTCAGGGTTCTGCCGCACAATCATTCACTGAACGGAAACGTGTTCGCAAAAGTTTTGGTCGCATTGGTGAAGTGGCGCAAATGCCAAACTTAATTGCAATTCAGAGATTGTCTTACGAAACATTTTTGAAAAAAGACGCAACGGCTGAAGAGCGCGCTGCAACAGGATTAAACGAAGTATTTAAATCTGTCTTTCCGGTTACAGATTTTTCTGAACGGTCTGAGTTAGAATTTATTTCATATGAACTTGAAGAGCCAAAATATGACGTTGAAGAATGTCAGCAACGGGGGATGACGTATTCAGCGCCGTTGAAAGTAACTTTCCGTTTAACGGTCTTTGATATTGATGAAGTCACTGGTATGCGTTCAATCCGCGATATCAAAGAGCAGGATGTTTATATGGTTGATATGCCGTTGATGACGGAAAACGGTACCTTTGTCGTCAATGGGACAGAACGTGTGATTGTCTCGCAAATGCATCGTTCACCTGGGGTTTTCTTTGATCACGATAGTGGTAAAACTCACTCCAGCGGTAAATATCTTTTTGCAGCGCGTGTGATTCCTTATCGTGGATCGTGGCTTGATTTTGAATTTGATCCAAAAGATCATCTCTATGTTCGTATTGACCGTCGCCGTAAATTGCCTGTTACGACGTTCCTTTATGCCTTAAATGATGAGAAGACCGAAAAGTATATTGCTGGTTTGAAAGAAGGGCAAGAGATTGATCAATCGAAGATTGTAGGGATGTCTGCAAATGAGGTTCTCAATACGTTTTATAATAATATTAATTATACACGCACGAAAGATGGCTGGAAAACAGAGTTTCAGCCAGAGAAGATGCGCGGTGTAAAACTTGTTGCTGACCTTGTTGATGCAAAAACAGGCAAAGTTTTTGCGGAATTTGGAACAAAACTGACCCCACGCAGTGCAAAGAAGCTCAAAGAAAGTGGGTTGGATGAGTATCTTATAAAAAATGAGGATCTTATTGGTAAATATGTATCAATGGATGTTTCTGACAGTAAATCTGGTGAAATTATTGTAGAAGCTGGAGATGAATTGACTGTCGAGGCAATTGAACAAATCAATAATCTTGGTCTTAAAGAGTTGCAGATTCTTGATATTGATCACGTTAATGTCGGTCCTTACATCCGCAATACCATGGCAATTGATAAAAATAAAACCCGTGAAGATGCGTTGATTGATATTTATCGTATTATGCGCCCGGGTGAGCCACCTACGGTTGAGGCAGCATCGGCTTTATTCAATAGCTTGTTCTTTGATTGTGACCGCTATGATTTATCCGCCGTAGGCCGGGTAAAAATGAATGCTCGCCTTGATTTTGAATTTGATGATCAAACTCGCATTCTTCGTAAAAAAGATATTATTGCAATTTTGAAAGTTCTGCTTGATTTGAAGGATGGGCGCGGTGAGGTTGATGATATTGACCACCTTGGTAATCGTCGTGTTCGCTATGTTGGTGACTTGATGGAAAACCAGTTCCGTATTGGCTTGCTCCGTATGGAGCGCTCTATTCGTGAGCGTATGGGGTCTGTTGATATTGAGACAGTTATGCCACATGACTTGATCAATGCAAAGCCTGCGGGTGCAGCTGTGAAAGAATTTTTTGGTTCTTCTCAGTTATCACAGTTTATGGATCAAACGAACCCGCTTTCTGAGATCACGCATAAGCGTCGTCTGTCTGCCCTTGGGCCAGGTGGTTTAAGCCGTGAACGCGCCGGATTTGAAGTGCGTGACGTTCATACAACGCATTATGGACGTATTTGTCCGATTGAAACACCAGAAGGGCCAAATATTGGTCTGATTAATTCACTGGCAACCTATTCACGAATTAATAAATATGGCTTTATTGAAACGCCCTATCGTAAGGTTAAAGGGGGTAAGGTCACTGACGAAGTTGTTTACCTGTCCGCAATGGAAGAGTGGAAATACATCATTGCGCAGGCGAATGCCGATATTGATGCAAAAGGAATCTTGACGGGTGACCTTATTGCGTGTCGTGCTGGTGGTGATTACCGCGTTTCAACCCCGGACCAGGTTGACTTTATTGATGTATCACCGAAACAGATTATTTCTGTTGCGGCATCTCTTATTCCGTTTTTGGAAAATGATGATGCGAACCGGGCGCTTATGGGCTCAAACATGATGCGCCAGGCTGTGCCATTGGTACAAGCAGATGCACCACTCGTTGGAACCGGTATGGAAGCGGCGGTCGCCTCTGATTCTGGTGCGGCGATTAAAGCCAAGCGTGATGGGGTCGTTGACCAAGTTGATGCGGAGCGTATTGTTGTGCGCGCCACAGATGTGAAAGATATCCGTGAACAAACCGTTGATATCTATAAGCTTCGTAAATTCCAACGCTCTAACCAAAATACCTGTATCAATCAACGCCCATTGGTAAAAATTGGTGATAGAATTACTGCTGGTGATATTATTGCCGACGGTCCATCAACCGATCTTGGCGAATTGGCCCTTGGCCGAAATGTTCTCTGTGCGTTTATGCCATGGAATGGCTACAACTTTGAGGATTCAATTCTAATCTCTGAGCGCGTTGTCCGTGACGACATTTTTACGTCGATCCATATTGAGGAATTTGATGTCATGGCCCGTGATACAAAATTGGGTCAAGAAGAGATCACGCGCGATATTCCCAATGTTGGTGAGGAAGCGTTGAAACACCTTGATGAGGCTGGGATTGCCTATATCGGGGCGGAAGTAAAGCCGGGCGATGTTCTCGTTGGTAAAGTGACACCAAAAGGCGAAAGCCCAATCACTCCAGAAGAAAAACTCCTGCGTGCAATCTTTGGTGAAAAAGCCTCTGATGTGAAAGATAGTTCTCTGCGTTTGCCGCCGGGTGTTGCTGGAACAATTGTTGATGTTAGAGTTTTCTCGCGTCGTGGGATTGAAAAAGATGAACGGACTTTGGCGATCGAGCAAGATGAGATTGAACGCCTTGCACAAGACCGTGATGACGAACGCCGTATCCTTGAGCGTGGTTTCTATGGTCGTTTGCAAGAACTTCTAATTGGAAAAGAGATTGTTTCTGGCCCGAAAGGGGTTAAGAAGGGCTCTAAAATCACGCAAGCAGTTCTGGACGAATATAATAAAGCAGAATGGCGTCAATTTGTGTTGGAAAACGCTAAATTGATGGAAGATATCGAAGCTATGGGTAAAACCTTTGAGGAAGCGATTGCAGCTCTCAAGAAGCGTTTTGAATCCAAGGTTGAAAAACTGCAGCGTGGGGCAGAGTTGATGCCAGGCGTGATGAAGATGGTGAAGGTCTATGTTGCTGTTAAGCGTAAGATGCAGCCAGGTGATAAAATGGCGGGTCGCCATGGTAACAAGGGGGTTGTTTCACGCGTGATGGCAGCAGAAGATATGCCTTATCTAGAAGATGGAACCCCGGTTGATATCGTGTTGAACCCGTTAGGTGTTCCGTCACGGATGAATGTTGGTCAGATTCTCGAAACGCATTTGGGTTGGGCATCAAAACGTCTTGGTGAGCAAATCAGCTCGATCCTTGATAATGTTCAACATACGGCGAAAGCTGGTGGGAAGACAGACGCTGATGTGAAAGATCTGAAAGCGAAGCTGAAAGATGTTTACGGTGCGGATGACTTTAAGCGTCAGGTGGCAACACTGGATGATGACGAAATGATCGAAATGGCTGTTAACCTTCGCAAAGGGGTTCCTTTTGCTACGCCGGTATTTGATGGGGCACAGGAGGCTGATATCGATGAAACGCTACAAAAAGCGGGTCTTGAAACCTCAGGTCAGATGACATTGATCGATGGTCGCACGGGTGAAAAATTCGATCGTAAGGTGACAGTTGGGTATATTTATATGCTGAAACTCCATCACCTCGTTGATGACAAGATTCACGCGCGTTCCATTGGGCCATACTCACTTGTGACGCAGCAACCATTGGGTGGTAAAGCTCAATTTGGTGGTCAGCGCTTCGGTGAGATGGAGGTCTGGGCTCTACAGGCGTATGGTGCGGCATATACACTTCAAGAAATGCTGACAATTAAGTCAGATGATGTGGCGGGTCGAACCAAAGCATATGAGTCTGTTGTACGTGGTGAAGATACATTTGAGATCGGTATCCCTGAATCCTTTAACGTCCTTGTTAAAGAGATTAAATCACTGGGTCTGAATGTTGAGCTGCAAAACGCAAGCTAAGGTAACTTTTATTGAAAACGCGGCTTATGGGGTCGCATATGGCGGGAGAAAAGTAAATGAACGAATTGATGAACCTATTCGGTCAAAACCAAGGATCACAAAACTTTGACGAAATTAAAGTCTCGATCGCAAGTCCAGAGCAGATCCGTTCTTGGTCTTTTGGCGAAATTAAAAAGCCAGAAACCATTAACTACCGGACGTTTAAGCCAGAAAAAGATGGGTTATTCTGTGCTCGGATTTTTGGCCCGGTAAAAGACTACGAATGTCTTTGCGGTAAGTATAAGCGTATGAAATACAAGGGCATCATTTGTGAAAAATGTGGTGTTGAAGTGACCTTGACGAAGGTTCGTCGTGAGCGTATGGGGCATATTGATCTCGCCGCCCCAGTTGCTCATATCTGGTTCCTGAAATCTCTCCCAAGTCGTATTGGTTTGATGACAGATATGACATTGAAGAGCTTGGAAAAAGTTCTTTATTTCGAAAGCTATATTGTTCTTGAGCCTGGCATGACGTCTTTAACGCTCAACCAAATCTTGACAGAAGAAGAATATCTCGATGCTTTGGATGAGTTTGGTGAAGACAGTTTCCGTGCTGGTATTGGCGCAGAAGCCATTAAAGAAATGCTTTCACAGATTGATCTCGCGGAGGAATTAGCGCAGCTTAAAGTTGATTTGAAAGAGACAGGGTCTCAAGCAAAGCGTAAAAAATACGTCAAACGTATGAAATTAATTCAGGCATTCCTTGACTCAGGCACACGCCCTGAATGGATGATCATGGATATTATTCCTGTTATTCCACCAGAGCTGCGTCCATTGGTGCCATTGGATGGGGGACGTTTCGCAACCTCTGATTTGAATGATCTCTATCGTCGGGTGATTAATCGTAATAACCGTCTGCGTCGTTTGATTGAACTCCGTGCTCCTGACATTATTGTTCGTAACGAAAAGCGTATGCTACAAGAAGCAGTTGATGCACTCTTTGATAATGGCCGTCGTGGGCGTGTGATTACGGGGACGAATAAGCGCCCGTTGAAATCTCTGTCTGACATGTTGAAGGGCAAACAAGGTCGTTTCCGCCAAAACTTGCTTGGTAAGCGTGTTGACTACTCTGGTCGTTCGGTCATCGTTGTGGGTCCTAATTTGAAACTGCATCAGTGCGGTATTCCAAAGAAAATGGCTTTGGAATTGTTCAAGCCGTTTATCTATCACAAACTTGAGCTTTACGGCATGTCATCCACGATTAAAGCGGCTAAGCGTATGGTCGAAAAAGCCCGTCCTGAAGTGTGGGATATTTTGGAAGAAGTCATCCGGGAGCATCCTGTTCTTCTAAACCGGGCGCCAACTCTACACCGTTTGGGTGTTCAGGCATTTGAACCGGTTTTGATTGAAGGAAAAGCGATTAACCTACACCCGCTCGTTTGTACTGCTTTTAACGCTGATTTCGACGGTGACCAAATGGCGGTTCACGTCCCATTGTCAATTGAAGCACAAGTTGAGGCGCGTGTTTTGATGATGTCAACCAACAACATTTTATCACCAGCGTCTGGTAAGCCAATTATCGTCCCATCACAGGATATTATTCTTGGGCTTTATTACATGACTCTTGAATTTGACAATCAACCTGGCGAAGGTATGGCTTTTGCTGATATTGGCGAGCTGGAATTTGCACTGGATAATGGTGTAATTACACTTCATACCAAAATTAAGGCACGGTATGAAACAGTTGATGAACAGGGGGACAAAGTCTCTAGCATTATCGATACAACACCAGGACGTTATATCTTGGCGCAATTATTGCCGAAACATCGCAATGTTCCAGTCGAAGTCATTAATCAGGTTTTGACGAAAAAAGCGGTTACCAATTTGATTGATGTGGTCTATCGCCATTGTGGTCAAAAAGAGACCGTGATTTTTGCGGATCAAATCATGGGGCATGGTTTCCGGAATGCTTGCAAGGCTGGGATTTCATTCGGCAAGGATGATATGGTCATTCCTGAGGCAAAATATAAGCTTGTTGAAGAAGCGGAAAATAAGGTTAAAGAATTCGAACAACAATATATGGATGGTCTGATTACCAAGACTGAGAAATATAACAAGGTTGTCGACCTTTGGGCGATGTGTACAGAAAACGTGACCTCAGAAATGATGAAAGTTCTCTCTGAGACAGCTAAAACACCAGAGATTAACTCTATCTATATGATGTCACACTCCGGGGCGCGTGGTTCTGTCACACAGATGCGTCAGCTAGGTGCGATGCGTGGCTTGATGGCGAAGCCATCTGGTGAAATTATTGAGACACCGATCCGCTCTAACTTTAAAGAGGGTCTAACGGTTCTTGAATACTTTAACTCAACCCACGGGGCGCGGAAAGGGTTGGCGGATACCGCCCTCAAGACTGCGAACTCAGGATATCTGACACGTCGTCTTTGTGACGTGGCGATGGATTTGACCATCCGCGAGGAAGATTGTGGTACAGATAAAGGCGTAACGGTCAGTGCGGTTGTCAACGGTGGTAATGTTATTGCGCCATTGTCAGAGCGTATTTTGGGCCGCACAACCATCAATGAGATCAAACACCCCACTACGGGTGAGGTCTTAGCAGAAGCCAACTCCCTGATTGATGAGAAAATGGCTGAAGCCATCGATGAATCCGGTGTTGATCAAATTAAGATTGCTTCTGTCCTTACTTGTGAAACATCGGGTGGTGTTTGTGCAAAATGTTACGGTCGTGATCTAGCTCGTGGTACACGCGTTAATATTGGCGAGGCCATTGGTGTCATTGCAGCCCAATCGATCGGTGAGCCAGGAACACAGCTGACGATGCGGACCTTCCACATTGGTGGCGCGGCAACGGGTGGTTCTGAGCAATCGAATATTGAAGCGAGCTTTGACGGTAAGATTCAGATTGAAAACCGTAATGTCGTCAAAAACAGCCAAGGCACTTTGATTGTCATGAACCGTAATACGGAGATCGTGATTGCAGATACGAAAGGCAATGAGAAAGCCCGTCACCGTGTGACCTATGGTGCCAAACTTCTTGTTGATGATGGTGCAAAGGTTAAGGTTGGCGATGTTCTGGCGGAATGGGATCCATACACGATGCCAATTATCACAGAACAGGATGGTATTGCTAATTTTGTTGACCTCACCGAAGGGGTTGCGGTTGATGAGCAAACTGATGAAACAACTGGCGTAACTTCAAAAGTTGTGATGGATTGGCGCCAACAAACTGCTGCTGGTGACATTAAACCGCGTATTATCATCCAGGACAAGAAGGGCAATCCTGTGAAGTTGTCCAACGGTCTTGAAGCAGTTTACTATATGTCTGTTGGGGCCGTCTTGAGTGCTGAAAACGGCGCTGAGGTTAAAGCGGGTGATGTGATTGCGCGTATCCCTCGTGAAACCTCTAAAACGCGGGATATTACAGGTGGTCTCCCACGCGTGGCAGAACTCTTTGAAGCGCGTCGTCCAAAAGAAGCCGCGATCATCTCTGAAATTGATGGGCGGGTGGAATTTGGTAAAGATTATAAATCGAAGCGTCGGATTGTTGTCGTGCCAAATGACAAAGAATTGGAGCCCGCGGAATATCTCGTGCCAAAAGGTAAGCATATCTCTGTTCAAGAAGGGGACTTTATTCGTAAAGGAGAGGCTATCCTTGATGGGTCTCTTGTGCCGCATGATATCCTGGCTGTTATGGGGGCTGAAGCCTTGGCTGATTACTTGATCAATGAAATTCAAGATGTTTATCGCCTGCAAGGGGTTAAGTTGAATGACAAGCATATTGAGGTTATCGTGCGTCAAATGATGCAGAAAGTTGAAATCTCTGATTCTGGTGATACAACGATGTTGGTTGGTGAGCAGGTCGATAAAGTTGACTTTGAAGCTGAGAATGAACGTACTCAAGCAGAAGGTGGTATTCCAGCAAAAGCGAAGCCTGTCCTACAAGGGATTACAAAGGCAAGCTTGCAGACACGCTCGTTTATTTCTGCGGCGTCATTCCAAGAAACAACCCGTATTCTGACCGATGCAGCTGTCAATGGTAAGGTTGATACGCTTGAGGGTCTTAAAGAAAATGTGATTGTTGGCCGCCTGATACCGGCAGGTACAGGGGCTTACGTTCACAATATTAAGCGAATCGCGAATGAACGTGACCGCCTTCTTGCTCCTAAACCGGAGGTAATCGAAGCTCAAGCCACCGAAGAAGGGGATGTTGAGCAAAGTAGTGCTGCTTAACACGAATTAAAAATCTTTAAAAAAGCGCGATCTATAAGGGTCGCGCTTTTTTTTATTCTAGATTTGAAAAAAATCTTAAAAAAACAGATATTATGCTTGACTCAAAGCTGCGACCTTGGTTAGTATCCGCCCCATCCTTAAGGGGATGAGTTGGCCGTAAGCCGCAAAACATGCTTAGACGCAGCTCGGAATGACATTTATTTAGGTGAACGATGTTCCGATGCACAAGCCGTAAACAATAAGTGCTTGTGCTTTTTTGTGTCTTGAGGGTTTAAGACCGACGAGTTCCTTGGAAAAAAAGAAATAGGTATAGAATTAATATGGCTACAATTAATCAACTCCTGCGCAAAGGTCGCAAAACCAAAGTTGTCAAGAACAACGTACCGGCTTTGGAAGCCTGCCCGCAAAAGCGTGGCGTGTGTACACGGGTGTATACAACAACACCAAAAAAGCCAAACTCGGCTTTACGCAAAGTGTCTCGTGTCCGTCTAACCAATAAACAAGAAGTGATTGCCTATATCCCGGGTGAGGGTCACAATCTGCAGGAGCACTCTGTTGTGTTGTTGCGCGGTGGTCGTGTGAAAGATTTGCCAGGGGTGCGCTATCACATTCTTCGTGGGACGCTTGATACGCAAGGGGTGAATGGTCGCAAACAAGCGCGCTCGAAATATGGCGCTAAGAAGGGGAAATAAGAGATGTCTCGTCGTCATAGTGCAGAAAAGCGTCAAGTCTTCCCAGATCCAAAATTCAATGATGTGATTTTGGCAAAATTTATCAATTCTTTGATGGTCGATGGTAAGAAATCCGTTGCCGAGCGTATTGTTTACGGTGCATTTGATATTATTCAGGATAAATTAAAAACAGAGCCTTTGGCTGTGTTTCATGACGTGATTAAAAAGATTGCGCCAACGGTTGAGGTCCGCTCTCGCCGTGTTGGGGGGGCAACCTATCAGGTGCCAGTTGAGGTCCGCGCAGACCGTGCACAGGCTTTGGCGATCCGTTGGTTGATCGCGGCAGCGCGTGCGCGGTCAGAGAACACAATGACAGAGCGCTTGGCGGGAGAGATTGCGGATGCAATGCAAGAGCGTGGTTCAGCGGTTAAGAAACGCGAAGACACACATAAAATGGCTGAGGCGAATAAGGCCTTTGCGCATTATCGTTGGTAACAGTTTAAAGAATACGATTTAGGAAACAAAAAATGTCTACAGCTAAAACGCCACTTAATATGTACCGTAATATCGGAATTATGGCTCACATCGACGCCGGTAAGACGACGACGACGGAGCGTATCCTCTATTATACGGGTAAGTCTCACAAAATTGGTGAGGTGCATGATGGGGCTGCGACTATGGATTGGATGGAGCAAGAGCAAGAGCGTGGGATTACCATCACCTCTGCGGCAACAACCTGTTTCTGGCAAGATCACCGTATTAATATTATTGACACCCCGGGGCACGTTGACTTCACGATTGAGGTTGAGCGTTCATTGCGTGTTCTGGATGGTGCGGTCGCGGTTTTTGATGCGAATGCGGGTGTTGAGCCGCAAACTGAAACAGTATGGCGTCAGGCTGATAAATATGATGTGCCACGCATGTGTTTCGTTAATAAAATGGATAAGCTTGGGGCGGATTTTTACAACACAATCGATATGATTGTCGATCGTTTGGGTTCTGTGCCGCTGCCAATCCAGTTGCCAATTGGTTCTGAGAACGACTTTGCTGGTGTTGTTGATCTGGTGAAAATGCAAGCGGTTGTCTGGAAGGATGAGAGCTTGGGTGCTGAATTCGAATACACGGATATTCCTGCGGATCTTCAGGCAAAAGCAGAAGAATATCGTGCGAAGATGGTTGAATTGGCTGTTGAGCAGGATGATGCCGCGATGGAAGCGTATCTTGAAGGTAACGAAATTTCTGAAGAATTGTTGCGCGAATGTATTCGCAAAGGAACATTGACAAGCGCATTTGTGCCGGTTCTATGTGGGACAGCGTTTAAAAACAAAGGGGTTCAGCCACTGTTGGATGCGGTTGTTTACTACATGCCAAATCCATTAGATATTGGAGCAACAAAAGGCGTGAAATACGGCACTGAAGATGAGGCTGATGAGCGCAAGCCGTCTGAGGATGAGCCATTCTCTGCATTGGCGTTTAAAATCATGAATGATCCATTTGTTGGTTCTTTGACATTTGCACGGATTTACTCAGGTAAATGTGAAGCTGGGTCTTATGTTTTGAACTCGGTTAAAGATAAGAAAGAGCGTTTGGGTCGTATGTTGTTGATGCATTCTAACAATCGTGAGGAGATCAAAGAAGCGGGTGTTGGTGATATTATTGCGATTGTTGGTCTGAAGGATACAACAACAGGTGATACGCTCTGTGATACTAAGGCGCCAGTTATTCTTGAGCGTATGGAATTTCCAGAGCCGGTGATTGAAATCGCTGTTGAGCCAAAGTCAAAAGCAGACCAAGAAAAAATGTCGACAGCGTTGCAACGTTTGGCGGCAGAAGATCCATCTTTCCGTGTTGCGGTGGATCATGAAACTGGTCAGACAGTGATCGCGGGTATGGGGGAGCTTCACCTGGATATTCTTGTTGACCGTATGAAGCGTGAATTTAAGGTTGAGGCGAATATTGGTGCGCCACAGGTGGCTTATCGTGAAACGATCACAATGGCGCAAGAAATCGACTATACACACAAGAAGCAATCGGGTGGTTCTGGTCAGTTTGCGCGTATTAAATTGTTAATCGAGCCGGGTGAAACTGGCACAGGGTTTGAATTCGAAAGTAAAATTACCGGTGGTAATGTTCCTAAGGAATATATCCCTGGTGTTGTTAAGGGCTTTGAATTGGCAAAAGAAACAGGTGTGATCGCTGGTTTCCCAATGATTGACTTTAAGGTCACATTGCTTGATGGGGCGTATCACGATGTTGACTCCTCTGTTTTAGCGTTTGAGATTGCAGCACGTTCAGCCTTCCGTGAAGGCATGCCAAAATGTAAGCCTGTTCTGCTTGAGCCAATGATGAAGGTTGAGGTTGTAACCCCAGAAGAGTATATGGGGGATATTATTGGCGACTTGAACTCTCGCCGTGGTCAGGTTGCGGGTATGGAAGATCGTGGGAATGCAAAAGTTGTCACTGCGGCTGTGCCATTGGCAAATATGTTCGGGTATATCAATACCCTGCGTTCTATGTCACAAGGACGTGCCCAATTTACGATGCAGTTTGAGCGCTATGATCAAGTGCCACAAGCTGTTGCGGATGAAGTGAAAGCCAAGATGGTTGGTTAATTAGAATTTATTGAAGAAAAAGATTTTTGAAGAAAGGTAGATAAAGATGTCTAGAGAGAAGTTTGAGCGTACGAAGCCGCATGCGAATATAGG
>CAZBXD010000022.1:0-23468 GCA_964496065.1 uncultured Bdellovibrionales bacterium | reverse complement strand
AACATTGCCGATCGGTTCGCCACATTAAACCAGATGCATCACGCAAAGAATCGGCAGAAGTTTATGTGGTTGCGAGCGACTTTAAAAACAGGTAATTTCATTATAACCTTTCAGTGCAAAAAACAGGAAAATCCATAATGCTTAGTGACACACCCCTTACGACAGCTCTTACTTTTGATGATGTTCTTCTTGTCCCCAATAAATCAGATTTTCTCCCTGCTGACGCTGATCTGTCAACACGTCTTACCCGAAATATTTCTCTTAATATTCCAATTATCTCTGCAGCAATGGATACGGTTACCGAGACTAAAATGGCAATCGCCATGGCCCAAATGGGCGGTATTGGCGTAATCCATCGCAATATGAGTGCCGCTGATCAAGCAGAGAAAATTAAAAAGGTCAAACGGTTTGAAACTGGTATGGTTGTTAACCCGATCACGGCCCCCCCTGAAGCGAGCGTTTCAGAAGTAATTAATTTGATGAAAAATTATAAAATCTCTGGCATTCCCGTGATTGATCCAAATACTCAAGAAATTGCTGGCATTATCACTAATCGCGATGTTCGCTTTGTCACAGACACTAACCAACCTGTTACCGAACTTATGACCACGGATGTCGTCACCGTCCCCCTTGGCGCCAAGGAAGAAGATATTAAAAGACTGCTTCATCAACACCGTATCGAGCGTTTGCTGGTGGTTGATGAAAATAATAAATGTGCTGGCCTAATCACCGTCAAAGACATGGAAAAATCCCAACAACATCCGCATGCTGCCCGCGATAAAGAAGGACGACTCCTCGCGGCTGCAGCGATCGGTACAGGGGAAAGTCATTTTGATCGAGCACATGCACTAATTGACGCCGAAGTTGACGTTATTGTGATTGACACCGCCCATGGTCATTCAAAGGCTGTGCTCGATATGGTGACAAAAATTCGGCGATTGCGTTCAACTGATGTACAAGTTATTGCGGGCAATGTTGCGACTGGAGAAGGCGCGCGTGCCCTCATTGAAGCTGGGGCGGACGGAATCAAAGTTGGGATCGGTCCAGGATCAATTTGCACTACGCGTATTATTGCCGGGGTTGGGGTACCACAAATTTCAGCGATCCAAGCTGTCTATGAAGAATGTCAGCGCCATGATATCCCCGTGATTGCCGATGGTGGGATGCGCTTTTCCGGTGACCTTGCCAAAGCATTAGCGGCTGGGGCATCATGCGGCATGTTTGGGTCCATGTTTGCAGGCACCGATGAATCACCAGGTGATATTATTTTATATGAGGGGCGCTCTTATAAATCTTATCGTGGGATGGGATCAGTTGGCGCTATGGCCAAAGGATCCAGTGACCGCTACGGACAATCCAGTATCAAAGAGACCCAAAATTTTGTTCCTGAAGGGATTGAGGGTCGGGTCGCCTATAAGGGCCCGATGACAAATGTTATTCACCAGTTGACCGGCGGCGTTCGGGCGGCCATGGGGTATACCGGATGTCAAACCTTAGAAGATTTGCGTAGCAAAAGCGCCTTTGTACGGATTACAAATGCCGGGATAAAAGAAAGTCATGTCCATGATGTTCATATTGCTATAGAAGCGCCCAATTATTCACGCAGTAAATAAAAGAGTACAACATATGACCGCTAGAGAAAATTATAACCCCGATGGCTATACTATTGGTGATTATGACACACGACCTTGGGGGAAATGGGAGGTGACAAATATCACCAAAGAGGGTAATGAAGAAATGATTGAAAAGAAAATTACGGTAAACCCTTCTGGTATCCTCTCTTTACAATCACATAAATATCGCCGTGAAATTTGGACCGTCATATCTGGAACGATACGCGTTACTTTAGACGATCAAATTTTTGACCTAAAAACTGGTGAAACGATTAAAATCCCCTTAGGTGCGAAGCACCGTATGGCCAATCCTTTTGAACAGGAGGCTGTCATTCATGAAGTACAAATTGGTCAATGTATGGAAAGTGATATTATCCGCTATGAAGATCACTATGGCCGGACTTAGTGACCTGCTTAAAGGCTTCGTTTTTCTTCTAAAACTTTCAATCGACGATTAACTTCTATTATCTCTGTTTCTATTGTTGTTTTATCTTCTTCTCGATCATCCAAACGGGTTTGAAGAATTTCAAGTTTTTGCTCAAGCTCGGATTGTTTTAACTGATGAACAGGTATAGCCTCCGTTGCTAAAACAGTACAATGATCCGGACCAATATCAGCAAAGCCACCCGTGATATAAATGGCGTGTGCCTCCTGGTCTTTGCGGATAACCCTTAACACGCCATGGGATAGATCGGTAATCAACCGAGTATGTCCGGGCAATACCATCAGATCCCCATCTGAGGCTGGCATGACAACTTTTTGCTCTAAGCTGCGCACCTCCACCTTAGCCGGGGAAACGAGCTCAAAGCTAAAGCCTTTTTGTGTATTTACTGCTTGCTCCATAGATTATGCGGCCTCTGCTGCAATTTGACGGCCTTTTTCAACTGCTTCTTCAATTGTTCCGACCATATAAAATGCCGCTTCAGGCAAATGATCATACTCACCAGCAACAATCGCTTTAAACCCTTTGATTGTATCTTCCAAAGCAACATACGTCCCGGAGATACCGGTAAAGATTTCAGCAACATGAAATGGTTGTGAGAGAAAGCGTTGAATTTTTCGAGCACGGGCAACAATTTGTTTATCTTCCTCAGAAAGCTCATCCATTCCCAAAATCGCAATAATATCCTGAAGTGATTTATAGGTTTGAAGAACTTTTTGTACCGCACGAGCGGTTTCATAATGTTCAGCGCCCACAATGCGAGGCTCTAAAACCCGTGAGGTTGAATCAAGTGGATCAACAGCTGGATAAATTCCGAGCTCAGAAATTTTTCTTGATAATACCGTTGTTGCATCCAAATGAGCAAAGGTAGTTGCCGGAGCAGGATCCGTAATATCATCGGCCGGAACATAGACCGCCTGAACGGAGGTAATTGACCCTTTATTCGTTGATGTAATTCGTTCTTGCATTGCGCCCATATCAGTCGCCAAGGTTGGCTGATATCCTACTGCGGATGGAATACGGCCGAGCAACGCAGAAATTTCTGATCCTGCTTGGGTGAAGCGGAAAATGTTATCAACAAAAAATAAAACGTCTTGACCTTCTTCATCACGGAAATATTCCGCCATGGTTAGACCGGATAGCCCAACGCGCGCGCGCGCTCCAGGTGGCTCATTCATTTGACCATAAACGAGGGCTGCTTTTGATTCGCCATCTGGATTAATCACACCAGATTCTGTCATTTCACGATAAAGGTCGTTTCCTTCACGAGTTCTCTCGCCAACACCAGCAAAAACAGAGACCCCGCCATGCACCTTGGCAATATTATTAATGAGTTCCATAATGAGAACAGTTTTGCCAACCCCAGCGCCACCGAAAAGACCAACCTTCCCGCCTTTAGCATATGGTGCTAACAAATCAATCACCTTAATCCCTGTTTCTAGAATTGACGTCACAGTCGCCTGATCAATTAACGATGGCGCATCGCGATGGATTGGTTCTCTCTTTTTAGTCTTGACTGGTTTTCCACCATCGATGGGCTCACCTACGACGTTAAAAATACGTCCTAAAACATCTGAGCCAACAGGAACGGTAATCGCTTGTCCGGTGTCGGTAACTGGCGCACCACGTTGCATTCCGTCGGTAGAATCCATCGCAATCGTGCGAACAATTCCATCGCCAAGATGTTGTGCAACTTCTAAAACGACGATACGCTTATCAACATCAACCGTCACTGCATTCAAGATTGCTGGTAAATCGCCAGTAAAGCGGACATCAACGACAGCACCCAAAATCTGGATCACTTCACCGGTTGCTTTGTTTGTTGTTTTTTTAGATGGCATTTCTTCTCTCACTCATTTGGTTAAATTTTAAAGCGCCTCAGCACCTGAGACAATCTCGGTAATTTCTTTGGTAATTACGGCCTGACGTTCCCGGTTATACTGCATCGTTAGATCTGTAATCATATCCCCTGCATTACGGGTCGCATTATCCATCGCCGTCATCCGAGCGGCTTGCTCCCCAGCTGCTGTTTCAAGAAGCACTTGAAATAAACGTGTTGAAATTTGCTGTGGGATAAGCGTATTGAGTAACGCTTGCGCATTTGGTTGGAAGAGATACCATCCCAAAGCACCGGGACCTTGTTGCTCTTCAATTATTTTTTCCTGCCGTTTAAACTTTTCTACCATAGTTTCAGAAATTTTATATGGGATCAGTTGAGCCGTATTTGGAGTTTGGCTCATTGCATTTTTAAACTGATTATAAATGATATGAACTTGGTCATATTCTCTGGTATTATATTCATCACAAATTGTCTTTGTCATCTGTTGCGCCAAAGTTGCAAGTGGATCAAGACGATGATGGCGAATAATATCATCGGCAAAATCTCTTTTGAGATAGTCATAAGCCTTACGCCCAACACAAATAATTTTTATCTGTTTACCCTCAAAACGCATAACATTCACTTGATGGCGAACCTCTTTGAGAAGTTGGTTATTAAACCCACCACATAACCCGCGTTCTCCCGATACGACAATAAACAGCTGTTTGATGTCTTCACCTGTGCCATCCAACATCGGGATATAGGTACTGCGCTTGCCCACAGCAGTAATCAACCGTGCCATCATAGCATTCATTCGTTCTGCATATGGGTGGGCGGCTTCTGCCTTTGATTGCGCTTGTCTGAGTTTACTGGCTGCAACCATCTTCATCGCCGACGTAATTTTTTTCGTCGACTTAACACTACAAATGCGGGTACGAAGATCCTTAAGATTAGCCACTTACCATCTCCTTAGGCTACTCTTTCTTTACGAGAATATCGTGTCACGAAATTTTCAAGATAATCACCAAGCTTTTTATCAATTTCATCCGACAGCAATTTGTCCTTGGTAATTGTTTCCAAAATATTTGGATTTTTAAGTTTAATATCACTGAGAAGTTCTTTTTCAAAATCAGATACATGATCGGGGTCAATTTGATCCATATATCCCTTAGTTCCTGCGTAAATACTAACAACTTGTTCTGCCATTGAAAGCGGTTGATATTGGTCTTGTTTCAAAAGTTGCGTCAAACGCTTTCCTCGTTGTAACAAACGCTGCGTTGTTGCATCCAAATCAGAGGCAAATTGACTAAAAGCCGCCATTTCTCGATATTGCGCCAAATCAAGGCGAATCCGGCCTGCAATCTTTTTCATAGCCTTAGTTTGTGCCGCAGAACCAACGCGAGACACCGACAACCCAACACTAATTGCTGGGCGAATCCCTTGATAAAAAAGATCCGTCTCCAAGAAAATCTGACCATCGGTGATCGAAATCACATTTGTAGGAATATAGGCTGAGACATCACCTGCTTGTGTTTCAATAATCGGAAGCGCTGTAAGGGACCCCGCTCCTTTTTCTTTACTCATTTTTGCCGCACGTTCTAAAAGACGTGAATGTAGAAAAAAGACATCCCCCGGATAGGCTTCTCGACCAGGAGGACGGCGCAGCAAAAGGGACATTTGCCGATAGGCCACCGCTTGTTTAGAAAGATCATCATAAACAATAAGGGCATGCATGCCATTATCGCGGAAATATTCACCCATAGCACACCCGGTATACGGCACCAAAAACTGTAACGGCGCAGGATCAGAGGCCGTTGCCGCCACCACAATTGTATATTTTAATGCCCCGGTTTCTTCTAAAGTTTTGACAATCTGCGCGACGGTTGAGCGCTTTTGGCCAATAGCAACATAGATACAATACAGTTTTTGATTTTCATCTTTACCCTGATTGCGTTCTTTTTGATTAACAATCGTATCAATTGCTACCGCCGTTTTACCGGTTTGGCGATCTCCAATAATCAATTCACGTTGTCCACGACCAATTGGGACCAAGGCATCGATGGCCTTAATGCCGGTATCCATTGGCTCTTCAACCGGTTGACGATCAACAATTCCAGGAGCAGTGCGCTCTACGGGTAAGGTTTTTTTAGCCTTGAGCGGCCCTTTTCCATCGATCGGCTCCCCAAGGCCATTAACAACCCGCCCAAGAAGTTCTTTACCAACCGGAACCTCAACCATTTTTTTGGTTCGTTTAACGACCTCACCTTCAACAATATTTCGATCTTCTCCAAAAATCACAATACCGACATTATCTTGTTCAAGATTGAGAGCCATACCTTTTGTGCCATCGGAAAATTCGACCATCTCGCCGGCTTGGACATGGTCAAGCCCATGGACACGAGCAACCCCATCACCAACAGATAAAACCGAGCCAATTTCAGCTATTTCGGCTTCTTCATTAAAATTAGCAATCTTATCTTTCAAGATTGTTGAAATTTCTGACGCGCGCAGTTCCATTACGCAATCCCTTTCATTTTTTGACTAAGACGAGTGAGTTTATTTTTAATCGTATCATCGACGAGTGTTGAACCAAAACGGATCAACATTCCACCCAAAACACTTGGGTCAACGGTGGTTTTAAGACGAATATCATCGGCAATAAGGACTTTCTTTAAATGTCCTTCAAGCAAATTTTGTTGGCTTTTATTCAATTTTGTCGCAGTGAGGGTTTCAACATGGCGAATATTTTGATTATCATCATAAACTGCCTGAAATTGCTCAACAATATGGGGGTAAAGCACAAAACGTTTTTGTTGGATAAGGAGTTTGAGGAAATTCGCCGTCAACTTATGAGGTTTGCCTTTTTTAATCAGCGCTTCCATCACAGTCATTTTCTTAATACTATCCACTCTTTGGCTTGAAAGAACATGTAAGGCTTCAGGAGTGGTGGCAAGAGATGCTGCAAATTGGGTAAGATCTTTTAAAACTGGCTGGAGCACCTTTTTTTCCTGCGCCAAACTATAAAGCGCCACCGCATATCGATAGGCAATAATCTTTGGTGAGATGTTTTTTTTACCCACGGTGAGAACCTCTTAATTAATCCATCATTTTTATAGCATAGCTACTACACAGGCGCAGTACAAAATTGTTTATTTTCTAGCAAATTCTCCGACCGGGATATTAAAAGAAAATCCAAGAACAGTGACCGTATCCAGTGCCATATAAAGATAGGCGGAAATGATTGTAAATGCAATGATATGAACCGTATAAATTTCAAGTGTGTAACGCCCACAAAATCGAAAAAATGGGGATAGAATTGGAATATTTTTTGTATTTTGATACGTTTTAGGATTAAAATAGTGCATCATGAGCATTGCCATCATTATCCCAAACAAAACCAGCTGTTGCTGCAAGACTGAAAAAGGATAGATAATCATTTGAATTCCTGAATGAATAAAAAATAGTGCAAAAGCATACCCGTGCTGGAGCCATTGTGGGCAAGGCAAAGTTCGGCGTAGATGGCCCCAAAATCCAAAAAGTAAACCGGTTATGCCGTATTCAACATAGTTGTAAGATGGCAAAACAGCAGCAAGACTAACAAAAAAAGTAATGGCTAAAATAATAGGATTGTAAAATAACGGTCGTGTTATCAATGGCAACAATAATCGCGTTGCAATAATTGTCGCAAAAATATTCAACGGCAAAAAGTCATGATGAAAAACCCAATAACTTGTCGTGATCAAAGCGGTTGCGACCCAAAGGCGTACCGGGATCTGACGCTTATTTGAATACCCTATCAAGAAAAGCCAAACTGGAAAACTCCAGCGCCCAACTGCTTTGAAAATGAGAATATCTTGCCAAATAAACCCCCCTAAATGATCAATAATCATCGTAATTAGAGCAAAGGTTTTAACGACATCATAGGATGTAATCTCTGGTGATTTACCGCGAATAAAAAGGCCAGGCATCAATTTGTTACATAAAGCTGTATGGATCGATATCGATTTTAATGCGTGCCCCTTTAATCTTTGGAGTTTGCGCGATCCATTGTTGGGTTATTTTTTGTACTGTGACATGTTTTCCCGCCCGGAGCAATAAACGATGGCGGTAACGATGGCGAAGTTTGTAAATCGGGGCTGGGGCTGGGCCTAACACTTGAACACCGTCAACTAAAACGGCGTGCCGGGCTAAATTTTGTGCCTGTGCAAGTGACGTGGCTTCATCCTCTGATGAAACGATGAGAGAGACAAGACGACCAAAGGGGGGCAGACCCCCTTGCTGACGCTCCAGTGCTTCGACCATCAAAAACTCATCGCGTTCATCCTTAGCCAGCGCCTGTGTCACACGCTGTTCCGGCATAAAGCTTTGTAGGAAAACATGACCTTTCTTTTCTTCCCGCCCAGCGCGTCCTGCCACTTGATGCAGGAGTTGATAGGTTCGCTCAGCCGCGCGAAGATCACCTCCCGACAAACCAAGATCAGCATCAATAACGCCAACTACCGTCAGATTGGGGAAATGATGCCCTTTGGCGATAATTTGTGTCCCAATAATAAGATCAACCTCGCCACGTTCAATTTCTTGTAAAGTCTCCCGAAGGAGGGCGGGCGTCTTTTGTGCATCACTGGATAGCACGGCCAATTTCTTATCCGGAAAATATCCTATTATTTCGTCGCGGATCCGCTCCACCCCCGGGCCACAGGGGACAAAACTTTCTGTATCCTCACATTTCGGGCATTCAGTGGGTAGCCAATCTTGATGCCCACAATGGTGGCACAAGAGCCTCTTCCCATGATGATGCTGTACCAGCCATGCGGTACACCGCGGACATTCCAAGCGATAACCACAAGTCCGACAAAGTGTCAGTGGCGCATAGCCACGGCGATTAAGATAGAGCATCACCTGTTCGCCACGCTCCAGAGCGCCTTCCGCTGCTGTTAAAAGCGTGGGCGATATAAACTGAGTTCTTGGGATTTTCTCTTTACGCATATCAACCAGGTGAATATCCGGCATCTGTGCCCCACCATGACGATCCGGCAGATGAACCCGTTGGTATCGCCCTTCCAACGCATTAATATGACTCTCCAGTGACGGGGTTGCAGAAACAAGAATGATAGGGATATCACCCATCTGTGCCCGTTTTACCGCCATATCCCGAGCATGATAAAAAACCCCCTCTTCTTGCTTATAACTTCCATCATGTTCCTCATCGACAATAATCATCGCCAAGTCAGGAAAAGGGAGAAAAAGGGCGGAGCGTGCACCAACCACCACCGTCACTTCACCGCTTAAAATCCCTTTATAGGTTTTGCGGCGTTGCGCCGAGGTCATGGTTGAATGCCACACCGCCGGAGCAACGCCAAAACGTTCAGTAAAACGATCAATAAATTGTGCTGTCAGGGCAATTTCTGGCACTAAAATCAAACATTGGCGATCTTGCCTTAATGCTTCACGCACAGGGGACAAATAGACTTCTGTCTTGCCTGATCCCGTCACGCCATCCAATAAAGTTGTTGAATATTTTCTCGACCGTAAGGCCTCTAATAACTGATCGGCGGCTTTTTGTTGTGCAGGGAGAAGAATTGGCTGTGCCACCTGGTCATGCACAATGGTATGAATGCCTAAATCCCCCGATTGCATTTTTTTTGTCAGGAGACCAGCTTTAACCATGGTACTCACCACGCTGGGTGAAATATTTGTCGCGGCCTTAATTTGCGCTGTGCTTGCCTGGCCCACCTGGTTGAGATATCTTATCACCGCCTTGCGTTTTTGGGTTGTTTTAACTTTTTCTGTGACCCCATCCGCTAATTCATAAACAGCCGAAGCTGGTTCTTCTTTTAAAATATCACGCACCGGGATCATCATTTTAATTACTTGGCCGAGTGATGACAGTGTGTATTGCGCTACCCATTTGGCAAAATCAATATTGACGGGATCAATTGATGGAACATCGGCCACAGCAAGGATATCTTTACATTTTTCTGGGTCAATCATCTGCCCAGCCAAACTCTCTACAACCCCCAGAGCACGACTTTGCCCAAACGGGATCAGGACGATATCCCCTACCGCCACAGCCATATGAGATGGTAAACAATACGTGTATCCCTTAGCTACAGGCCGAGCCGGAATAACGGTGACAAGCATCTTGTCATGATTTACACTTTCATTCATTCTGTAATAACTATAAGATTCTGAATAGATAGAAAAGCTTTTCACCAAAGAAATTTCTCATGACAACAAAAACCAAAACAAAATCAACGCTAACGGACAAAGACGTCATCACCTTCTTGAAGGAAAATCCCGATTTTCTCAATAAGAACCCCAAGCTTTTACAAACATTAACCCCACCTGCGGCGGATAAGGGCCGAGGTGTTGTTGATTTTCAGCAATTTATGCTGGAACGCCTTAAAACTGATAAAAAAGATGCAGTGACGCGCCAACATGAAATAATTGAAATGTCACGTTCTAATATGAATACCCAAGCACGCGTGCATGCTTGTATTATAAGGATGCTCGATGCACGCTCATTCGAAGAATTTATTGAGACCGTCACGCATGAGGTAGGGGTCATTTTGGATGTTGATATCATCACTCTTGTCATTGAAGCAGCGGGCAAAGAAATTCCCCATGTCGGCCTAAGTGGGGTTCGGGTTGTTGAAAAGGGAGTCATTGATCATTTCCTTGGCGGCAAGGATGTCCATCTGCAAAGCGAATGCCGCGGACATGAGCTTATCTATGGTGGAGGGGCCGGTTTAGTGCATAGCCAAGCGCTGTTAAAACTTAATATTTCACCGCTGGCACCCAATGGTATCATCGCCTTTGGTAGTCGTAATCCCAAAACTTTTGTCGATGGTCAGGCAACCGATCTGGTTGGCTTTTTAGCCGCAGTAGTAGAACGGATAATCCGGCAGTGGTTGGAATTGCCTTAGGGTATTATCAACGAAGAATCCCCATAAGAAAGAAAACGATAATCATTTGTCAAAGCGGCTTGGTAAATATTTTTCCAATTATCCCCACCAGTAAATGCAGAAATCAACATCAAAAGCGTGCTTTTTGGCAGATGAAAATTAGTGACCAGCCCTTGGCAAATTTTAAAATCATACCCTGGCATGATCATAATCTGTGTCTGTGCAATCAGACGTTCCCCGATGACATCTGCTAAGGCATTCAAAATGACTGCGCGCTCCCATGCGCCTTTTTGCTGATAGGGTTCTAATTTACCAACAAAGGGGGCCTCTTGGTCATACAAGCCATTCATCGCTTGCACCCCCAACCAATAAAGGCTTTCTAAAACCCGCATTGCTGTCGTCCCCACCGGAATAATTTTTCCCTTATGATGAGCAATTTTAAGAATAAGATCACGAGAAATTTGAAATGGCTCGGCATGCATATCATGTTTAACGATATGATCCACCATGACCGGTTTGAATGTCCCCGCCCCGACATGTAATGTCAGAAATTCTTGGGCAATACCGCGCTTTGTCATATGTTTAAGGACATCACCGGTGAAATGAAGACCTGCTGTTGGCGCAGCTACCGCGCCTGGATTACTGGCATAAACTGTTTGATAGCGATCTTTGTCAGATGCCTCCACCGCACGCTTGATATAGGGTGGCAAGGGTGTTTTTCCCCATAGCTCTAAAAGCTGAGCAAAATGAAGGGATTCATTCCATTGAAATTCAACCAGATCTTGATCACGATCACGCCACGCAACAGTAACTTTTATCTCGCCAGTTAAGACAACAGAAAGTGTTTCTTCTACCCGCCAGCGTTTTTTATTACCAACCATACATTGCCAAACACAGGATTCTTTTGTCTGCATCGCTTGTTCAATTTCACTTGGCGTATGCGGCGAGAGAAGAAAAACCTCAACCCGTGCACCTGAATCCTTATAAAGAACAATTCTGGCTGGGATCACCCGGGCGTCATTAAAAATCAATAATGTATCATCAGGGAGTTGCTCAGGTAAGTTTTTAAACCTATCATGTTGGATGTTACCCTGCTGATAAACTAATAATTTTGAATCATCACGAATTGGCAAAGGATGAGCGGCAATGCGCTCTTCTGGCAAAATGTAATCAAAGTCATCAAGTGTTAATTGATTTATGTCCATTATGGTCGAGTACCTAGCGTATAATATATGAGAATCGTAGTCGCATGTTACCCCTACAACCTGATCTTGCAAATAGTTTTAACCAATGGCTTGATTGGATTGCCCATGGTCGACGATTATCAAAACATACGGTGCGCGCCTATCAAACTGATCTTAGTGATTTTTTTTCTTTTCTAAGCGATCATCTCGGGGCAGAGATAGGGATTAAAGATCTCGGAGACCTCAAACTTTCTCATTTCCACAGTTGGCTGGCTAAAAAAGCCGGCAAAAATGTTTCGAAACGCGCCCGAGCGCGTGCTGTTTCTTCTGTGCGACACTTTTTCCGATGGCTTGATAAACAAGGGATTGTTCACAACCCCGCGATTCAACTCCTGCGATCACCAAAAATGGATCGCACTTTGCCGCGCCCCCTATCCCCAACGGCTGCAGATGCCGTTATCACTATGGCTGCCGATGGTGCCGATTGGGTTGCCCTGCGTGATTATGCCCTTTTCACCTTATTATATGGCGGCGGATTACGGATTGATGAGGCGCTCAGCCTTAATCAAAAACAGTTGCCAGAGGGCGAGGATATGGTGGTCACCGGTAAAGGTCAAAAGCAACGGGTTGTTCCAATTCTACCCATTATCCGTGACGCCTTAAAGACCTATCAGGCTGCCTGCCCTTATTCTCTTGATAAGGAAGCGCCATTATTTTACGGCAAGCGTGGAAAACGCCTTAATGCCGGGGTTGCTCAACGTAGCATGCGCCATATCCGGCGTGCCCTTAATTTACCCGAAACTGTTACACCGCATGCCTTGCGCCATAGCTTTGCGACCCATATTCTGCAAAATGGGGCTAATATTCGTGAGATTCAAGAATTATTGGGGCACAGCAGTTTAAGTACAACCCAGCGCTATACTGAGTTAGAAACAGAGGATTTACGCAAAATTATTGAGGCTGCTCATCCACGGACTTAAATTCCTCAGCTATTATTTCATTTTTATGACCATCCGCGTCAATTGCCCATTGCAGTTTTTTCTCATCTGCCCGCTTAATCCCAGTTGCTAGCACAGCCTTATTTGCCCGCGTTACATTGACATGATACGTGTAAAGTCCTGTGCCTAAAACTTCTTTACCTGGATCCTCATCAAGTGATTTTTTCTTAATTAGGCGAATAAAACTTTCTGCCAAGGCCTTTGCCTGAGGTCGATCTTGATCATTCGCAATAATAAGCGATGCCATGATTTTATCGCCGTCCTGATTAACACTGGCTTGCAGAACTGCTGGTTTCTTTTTAATGGCCACCACAATATCGACTTGTTGCTGAAAGGTTATCAAAGGCACTTGTCGGACGAGGTGGGTTTCCTCGCTTGCATGAACGCTTAGTGGTCTCATAAACAACAAGAATAAAATAAATAATCGGATCATGACGATAGTTTAGCATAAAAAAACGCCGGCAGCAGCCGGCGTTTTTCAAATCAAAATAATTCTGAATTACTTACGAAGTGAATCGTTATAGGCACGCTCAATCCGTGCAGAACGATCAGCCGCTGGTTTTACCTTAACTTCACCAGCATCATATGCTGCGATTTCTGCATCTTCAACATAGTTTGTATTGTCAGGAGTGAAGCTTGCGCATGCAGTCAAAGAAAGTGCAACGCCAGCAACCATCAGAGCTTTAGTCAAATTTTTCATTATGTATCCCTCTCATCTTTCAGTGAGTCAATCTTTAAATGGAACGGCCAAGGCCGGGTGGTTAGAAACCTGTATTTCGTCTTAGTTAACAAGACGCTACGGGAATCGTTAAAGCATGAAAATTTCAATTGATCAAGGGATTTTCGTAACCGTTGTGTTTTCATGCCACAACTGTGACCAAAAAACCGCAGTTTTTAGGAGGAATGACAACTTTCTAATAACCGATAACAGTATCTCCTATCCTCCTTATATTTTTTAAATAAAAGTGGCTATCCCTCTTAAGAAAAAAGCGGTTTTATTTTCTGATAGTATTGGCCAGTTAATTTTGCATCTACTAAAGCTCCGTGTAACTTTTCGCGTGCAGATCCATCAATGCCGAAATAATTGAGCATATCATCAAGTCCATTTGCAAGTGGGCAAAGCTCTTTAGCCCATTCCTTAATATTTATCCAGCGGTCATGTGGTATTTTATCATAACCAGCTTTAGCCATTTCAAAGTTAAGCATAACCTCATCTTTTGAAAACTCTGTATCTTCATGAGTCCAGCAATGATGAATAATTTGAGCACTGCCAATAAATTCAAGAATTTCAGGTACCACCTCTTCAAATAACCGTTGATTTTCTAAAAATTCTTGCGTCAAGCCATGAATTTTTTCAGCCTCTATGGTACTGCTACGGCCTTCTGGATTGAAAAACCATTATTTTTCATTACCTGTAAATTTACCATCACACATTTCAACCAAGGCTAAAGAAATAATACGATCGCCTTTACCAATTTCCAAGCCTGTAAGCTCAATATCTAGGATAACTTCTCTTGTCATAAAGACTATTTAGTTAAGAATAATCAATATGTCAAGTAATCTATTCCCACTCAATCGTGCCGGGGGGTTTGCTTGTGACATCATAGACGACGCGGTTAATCCCACGGACCTCATTGACAATCCGTGTCGCGCAGGTGGTTAAAAATTCCGGCGCAAAGGGGAAAACATCCGCCGTCATCCCATCGACCGCCGTCACCGCGCGCAAGGCACAGACATGATCATAGGTACGGCCATCGCCCATCACCCCGACCGTTTTCACCGGCAGGAGCACGGAAAAGGCCTGCCAAATTGCATCATAGAGACCTTCATTTTCAATTTCTTCGAGGAAAATACGATCCGCCTGGCGCAGGATATCACATTTCTCCTGCGTCACTTCCCCAGGGATCCGAATAGCCAGACCCGGGCCCGGAAACGGATGACGGCGGATAAACTTATCCGGCAGGCCAAGTTCACGCCCCAGCTCCCGCACCTCATCCTTAAAAAGTTCGCGAAGCGGCTCAACGAGTTGCATCTTCATGCGCTCCGGCAGACCGCCGACATTATGATGCGATTTAATCGTCACCGACGGGCCACCGGTGAAAGACACGCTTTCAATAACATCAGGATAGAGCGTGCCTTGCGCGAGGAATTCCGCACCGCCGAGTTTCTCAGCCTCGCGCTCAAAAACATCGATAAATGTGTTACCGATGATTTTGCGTTTCTTCTCTGGATCGGTCACCCCTTTGAGCTTACCTAAAAACTCTTCCGCCGCATCGACGACGGTCAACTGGATATTATAGTGATCACGGAACAGGGTTTCGACCTGCTCCCGTTCTTTGTAGCGCAGCAATCCATGATCAACGAAAATACAATGCAGTTGATTCCCGATCGCCTGATCAATCAGAACGGCCGTAACGGAGCTGTCCACCCCACCGGACAGACCACAGACGACACGTTCCGCCCCAACCTTTTCCAGCACTTCAGCTTTCATCTGATCCTTGAACGCCGCCATCGACCACGCCCCAGCGCAGCCACAGATTTTATGAGTAAAATTACGTAGCAGCGCAGCGCCATCGGGGGTGTGCATCACTTCGGGATGAAATTGCAGACCATAATAGTTTTTCTCACTATTGGCGATAATTGCCTGCGGTGCCCCGCCGGAGATCGCCATAATCTCAAACCCCTCGGGCAGTTTTGTGACCCGATCGCCATGGCTCATCCAAACCTGTTCATTATCGCCCACAGCCCAAACCTCATCAAACAGAGGGCATTGCTTGGTCACACTCAAATAAGCCCGGCCAAATTCCCGAAAATCCGAGGATTCAACGGTGCCACCCAATTGATGACACATCGCTTGCTGGCCATAACAAATCCCCAAAACCGGGACATTCAAGTCAAAGACCTCTTGTGGGATACGCGGCGCCCCCCGTTCTGTGACCGAGCGTGGACCACCAGAGAGAATAATGCCTCGCGCACCAAAATCATGAATTTTTTGTGGTTTGACATTATAGGGCATGATTTCACAATACACACCCGATTCCCGGACCCGGCGTGCGATCAGCTGTGTGACTTGGGAGCCAAAATCAAGAATAAGAATACGATCGACATGAAGAGTATCAGAATAAGACATGCCTTGTTTTACCTGATCTACTTCGAAATCTCTATATTAAAAATGTAACAGATTAAGAATATTAGCCGAATGTAAAGCTATGAAAAATACCAAACGCTTTATTATCCCTATCTTTCTTTTTGCTGGCTATGTCTGGGTAATGGGGTATGTTTTTCAAACCGCCAATGCGCAATCGGCGCCGATTGATTTACCGACCAATGGCAACGGGTTTGCCGTCGTAGAACTCTTTACCAGTGAAGGCTGTAGTAGTTGTCCTCCGGCCGAAGCCCATCTCAATGATCTAGCTGTATTTGCTGATCAAAATCCGAACGTAAAACTCTACCCACTGGCCTTTCATGTTGATTATTGGAACTACCTGGGATGGAAAGATCCGTTTTCGCAAGAGATGTTTACTGCCCGCCAACGGGCTTATGCAGCCAAACAACGCCGTGGTAATATCTATACCCCACAAATGATTGTCAATGGCGTCGACCAATTTGTCGGCAGCCATCGCCATAAAGGCACGCCTTTGATTAGCAAAGCTCTCAGTGACTTATCACCGATGGCAAACTTATCCATCACCTCTATTGAAAATAAAAAAGATGGAATGACTATCTCTTATGAACTTATGGGGGATTTTAATCGTCAAACAGCGATGCTTTTTGCCCTCGTTGAAAGTAATTTGGGAACACAGGTCAAGCGGGGTGAAAATCGTGGCCGCACCCTTATCCATCATAATGTCGTCCGTCATTTGGAAACCGCCAAAGCCAAAAAATCAGATACGGTGACAATCCCTTATACCATCAACAAAAAACTCTCGCTCATTGCCTTTGCACAAGACCGTCAAACTTTTGAAATTATCGCAGCCACGGAAAAATCGTTAGATATGTAATGGACGCTTGTCCACGGCTAGTGCTGCTTCTTTCACAACTTCTGCCAAGGTTGGATGCGCATGGCATGTGCGGGCGATATCTTCCGCCGAGCCACCAAATTCCATCACTGCCGCCACTTCATGGATCAGCGTGCCAGCCTCATGCCCAACAATATGACACCCAAGGACTTGATCGGTTTCCTTATCGGCGAGAATTTTAACAAAGCCATCCGTGGTATTCATCGCCCGGGCCCGACCATTCGCCATAAACGGGAATTTACCGACGTTATACGCGATCCCGGCTTCTTTCAATTGCTCTTCAGTTTGACCGATATTGGCAATTTCTGGCTCGGTATAAACCACACCTGGCACAAGGTTATAATCAATATGGCCAGATTGTCCGGCAAGCATTTCAGCCAGGATAACTCCTTCTTCTTCCGCCTTATGGGCCAGCATCGGCCCGGCAATCACATCGCCGATCGCGTAAATCCCCTCCACCGAGGTTTCAAAGGTTTCATCAACGGTAATGCGCCCACGGTCATCCATCTCAACGCCAATATTATTGAGACCCAGACCATCCGTGTATGGTTTGCGACCAATCGCAACGAGTACAACATCGCCTTTGACTGTTTCCGCTTTGCCTCCAGCGGCTGGTTCCACAGAGAGTGAGACACCCGTCTTCGTTTTCTTTGCCCCCGTGACTTTTGAGCTCAGTTTAAATTCCATCCCTTGTTTGGTGAGGATTTTTTGGGTTTCCTTAGTCACTTCCTTATCCATGCCCGGCATGATGTGATCGAGATACTCAATCACCGTGACCTTTGAACCCAAGCGCCGCCAGACGGTGCCCAGCTCAAGCCCAATCACCCCGCCACCAATCACGATCAGGTGGTTCGGTACTTTAGATAATTCCAACGCGCCCGTAGATGTAACAATGGTTTTTTCATCGACCTTGACACCCGGCAGATTAGCTGGCTCCGACCCGGTAGCGATAATAATATAGTCTGTACTAAGCGTTTCTTTCTTCGCCTTGCTAGCGGGGTTGACCTCAACCGTATTAGCGTCCTTAATCGTTCCCAACCCCTCAAAACGCGTAATTTTATTTTTCTTAAACAGAAAATCAATGCCGTTGGTGTTATCGGTGACAACTTGATCCTTAAATTTCATCATGGTTTTAAGATCAAGAGCTGGCTTGACCTTAATACCAAATTCTTTGAAATGATCATTGGCCTCTTCAAATTTCTCTGACGTCGAGAGCAATGCCTTCGACGGAATGCAGCCAACATTCAAACAGGTCCCGCCCAGCGCCTTGCGTTTTTCAACGACAGCCACGTTAAAGCCGAGTTGTGCCGCGCGAATGGCACAAACATAACCACCCGGGCCACCCCCAATAATAATGACATCAAATTTTTTACTCATCTTACAACTCCAAAATCAGACGTTGTGGGTCTTCAATCGCTTGCTTCACGCGATAGAGGAAACTAACCGCCTCTTTCCCATCGATAATCCTATGATCATACGATAGCGCCAGATACATAATCGGACGAATGGTAATCTCACCATTCACAACGACTGGGCGTTGAACAATATTATGCATGCCGAGAATTGCTGATTGTGGCGGATTGATAATCGGGGTGGAGAGCATCGAGCCAAAAATCCCTCCATTGGTAATGGTAAAGGATCCGCCCTGCATTTCGTCCATGCCCAGCTTACCCTGACCGGCGCGCGTGCCCATATCAACAATCGATGCCTCAATCTCCGCAAAGGATTTCTGATCCGCATCCCGGATCACCGGTACAACCAAGCCATTGGCTGTTGAGACAGCCACGCCAATATCATAGAAATTTTTATAGATAATATCCGTGCCGTTGATCTCGGCATTGACCGCAGGAAACTCTTTCAACGCTGCCACAGCCGCCTTGGTAAAGAACGACATAAAACCGAGCTTGGTCTCATGTTTTTTAAGGAAGGCGTCTTTATACTGACCTCGTAGAGCCATGACAGCCGACATATCCACCTCATTAAAGGTAGTCAACATCGCGGCGGTGTTTTGGGCTTCTTTCAACCGCTCAGCAATTTTTTGCCGCAAGCGCGACATCCGAACTCGCTCTTCACGTGGATCATCCGTGCGCGGTGTGCCAAGCGAAAGGCCAGCCGCCGGAGCAGGCGCTGGCTGATGATTGCTAACCGGGTTAGATTTCAAATAGGTTTGAACATCTCCCTTGGTCAAGCGTCCGTCTTTCCCCGTCGCCGGAATGGCGGCTGGGTTTAAATTATTATCCGCGACCAATTTCCGCACCGCCGGTGATAACGGCATATCGGCCGCCTTTGCCGGTTGAACCGGTGCCGGTCCCGGACTTGGTGCTGGCGCAACGGGAGCTTTTTCAGCTTTTGGCTCTTCCTTTTTCTCTTCTTTCGCAGCGGGCGCTGCTACCGCCGCCCCTTCGGCAATCAAGCCAAGGATCGCACCCACTTCAACTGTATCGCCCTCATTCGCCGCAATCGATTCAATCACACCCGCGGTTGGCGCATTGACCTCCAATGTCACCTTATCGGTTTCTAATTCAACGATCGGCTCATCCGCATTAACCGCCTCACCGGCTTTTTTCAACCATTGCGCAACAGTGGCTTCGGTGACGGATTCACCAAGGGTGGGAACAACAATATTTGTCATGGGTTTAACCTTTTCCTTTTTTCGATTGTATCACGGTGAGCGCCTCATCAATCAGCTGCGCTTGTTCTTCGTTATGACGTTTGAGTAAACCAGTTGCCGGTGATGCCGCCTCTGGACGCCCAACATATCTCGGACGACCCGCCTTATGTTTAAGTTCGGTAAGAACCGTTTCAATCCGCCGATCAACAAAATGCCAATAGCCCATATTCTCCGGCTCTTCTTGACACCAAACCACATCCGCATTAGGGAATTGTTTCAGCGTTTCAGAAACCAACACATCGTGCGGGAAGGGATAAAGCTGCTCCAGTCGGATGATGGTGACATCATCAATGCCACGTTTTTCACGCTCCTGAAACAGGTCGTAATACACCTTCCCCGTACATAGCACCACGCGTTTAATCTTCGCCGGGGTTTTCAATTTGACATGTCGCTCATCGAGGACACGGTGGAAGGTTGTTCCCTTATCTAACTCCGTCATTGATGACATACATAATTTATGCCGCAAAAGAGATTTCGGTGTCATCAAGATTAAAGGCTTGCGGAATTTACGATGAATCTGGCGGCGTAATATATGGAAGTAATTCGCTGGTGTTGTGACATTCGCCACCTGCATATTATCTTCGGCACAGAGTTGTAAAAAACGCTCTGGACGTGCTGACGAATGTTCTGGCCCCTGTCCCTCATACCCATGCGGTAGGAGAAGCACAAGACCTGACATCCGGAGCCATTTGGCCTCCGCACTGGAGATAAACTGATCAATAATCACCTGTGCACCATTGACAAAATCACCAAACTGCCCTTCCCACAGGGTGAGTGCCGTTGGCTTGGCCAATGAATAGCCGTAATCAAACCCCAAAACGGCAAATTCAGACAAAGGTGAGTTGATAATTTCACAGCGTGGCTGGTCTTCTCTAATATGTTGTAGTGGGAAATATTTCTCACCCGTCTTTTGATCATGCAGGGCGGCATGGCGTTGTGAAAATGTGCCGCGCCCAACATCCTGACCAGACAGGCGCACCGGATGCCCTTCATCAAGAAGTGTCCCAAACGCCAACGCTTCCGCTGTTGCCCAATCGATCATCCCGTCTTTTGTTGAGATCGCCTCCATTTTAGCCTTAAATTGGCGCGCGATTTTACTATTGAGGTTAAAATCATCGGGGACAGAGGTAATGACTTGACCAATGCGTTTCAAATCTTTGAATGGCACACCGGTTTTACCCTGGCGCGCTGATCCACTGGCGAGTTCATAGCCTTGCCAAGCTCCATCAAGCATATCGGCTTTTTTTGGCTTATATGTTGAGGCCTTTTTAAATTCTTTTTCGAGATAAGCATCAAAATCATCATAGACTTTTTGTCCTTCATCCGCCGTAATTACTCCCTCTTTAACCAGTTTTTCGGCGTATAGTTCGCGCGTTGTCGGCTGTTGTTTGATCTGGGCATACATCAAGGGTTGGGTAAAGGCCGGTTCATCCCCCTCATTATGACCATGGCGGCGATAACACACGACATCAATGACAACATCTTTGCCAAACTCATGCCAAAATTCCGTGGCGACACGCGCGACATGGACAACGGCTTCCGGATCATCGCCATTGACATGGAAGATCGGTGCCTGCACCGCCTTAGCAACATCCGTACAATAGGGGCTAGACCGCGCATAATCGGGCGAGGTTGTAAAGCCAATTTGGTTATTAATAACAATATGGATCGTCCCACCCGTTGTGTAACCAGACAGTTGTGACAGGTGGAACACCTCCCCTACAACACCCTGACCCGCAACGGCCGCATCGCCATGCAGGAGCATCCCCATCACCTGTTTGCGATCTTTATCTTTGCGGAGATCTTGCTTGGCCCGGACCTTACCAACCACAACTGGATCAGCAGCTTCCAGATGCGATGGGTTCGCCGTCAGAGAGAGGTGGATCATATTGCCATCAAATTCACGATCAGCCGATGCGCCCAAATGATATTTCACATCACCCGATCCCTCAACAGAATCTGGTTGCGCACTATTGCCCTGAAATTCTGAAAACAATGCGGCGAAGGGCTTATGCATGACATTCGTTAGCACGTTCAAACGCCCACGATGTGCCATGCCGAGAACAATTTCTTTTAAACCCAGCTGGCCACCGCGCTTCATAATTTGTTCCATGGCTGGAATAATAGATTCAGCCCCCTCAAGCCCAAACCGTTTCGTCCCAGTATATTTTTTCTGCAGGAATTGCTCAAAACCCTCTGCTTGTGTGAGCCGCTCCAAAATTGCCTTCTTCCCCATTGGTGTAAAATCCGTATGGTTGCGCGGTTCTTCAATGCGGCGTTGCAACCAAGATTTTTGGGCTGGATGCTGGATGTGATTATATTCAAGGCCGATCGATCCGGCATAAGTCGCCCGACAAATCTCAACAATTTGGTTAATCGTTGCTGTTTCTAACCCCAAAACCCCATCAATGAAAATTGGCCGGTTAAAATCAGACTCAGAAAACCCATAGGTTAGTGGATCAAGTTCTGGGTGATGTTCACGCTCTTCCAGGCCAAGTGGATCAAGCTTGGCCTCCAAATGACCGCGAGCCCGATAGGCCCGGATCAGCATCAGCGCCCGCACCGAATCCATCGCAGCGGCGCGCATTTCTTTTGCTGACATACCTGCAGATGTTTTTTGAGGCGCTGGCTCTTTATCCGCGGTTTCAAACCTAATCTCTTGATTAGCTGGGGTCCAGCTCGCCCCATTCATTTCGGCCAAAAGCGCCGCCTCATCATCGCCAAGGGAGGCAAAAAACACCGCCCAACCATCATCAACAGCAGATGGATTTTTAAGGTATGATGCGTAAAGCTGCCCCAAATAGGCCGGCGAGACGTTGTTGATAAAATTGGTATCAAGCGCAGAAGTCATAAAGGGGCGTTTCGTCAAAGGTGAATAACGAAGTGATAATACTCATCATAAATAAAGGGGGAGTTAACGCAAGAGCGAAAACCACAAAAAAGAGACAGGTCTGTCTCTTTTTCTTTTTACTCTGGACGCACTTGCGCGTCTTTCTTAGTTATGTTTCCCTGTGATGGCGTTATTGCTTTCATCAGATTATGCACTTTCTGAGTAGCATCAAGACCTTGCCGCGATTGACCCTTTACAGCTTCAAGAAGCAGGGCGACCATTTTATTTTCTTCAGGCAGCTCAACAATAGTTTCTTTACCCTCTTTTAGAATTGTGAGAGTGGTTACTAACTGACCTTTTTCGTTACGCTCATCAAAGTTGAGTCTTAATTCCGCCTCTTGACCTCTTTCACTCTCTAGAAAAACCGTAATTTCACGATTGCGGGTTTTTGCTCCATTTTTTCCATGATTTTTGTAATCAAAGGTCCCATTAAATTCTACGGCAACTGTTTCACCATTAAATTCCGCGGTTCCTGCAGCCTTTACGGTATGAATAACCTCCCCATTATCACCGGCTTTAACGGATAAATAGCCTTCAATTCCTTCAACAGTTTCAAATTGAATGTTTTCTAACCCAACCGCATCCAAAAGACCAAGCGGATGTGCCGCATCTTGCACATGCCAGTCCGTACAGGGGCGCTGATCTTGTGTTCTATCCTTACCGTAATCTACAGCTGCCGCAACTACTCTATAGCCATCGTTGAGCATATTTTGCAGATTATCCTCAAAAGCTTGCCAAATACCGCTATAGCGCAAAATACTATTTACGGCGAATGTAATGCCATTCTCTTCGATACACGCATTTAGCTCCGGACAATCAAAATTAGAATATGGATCTTCATTAATAATGGTGCGGATTAATGTTTTTCCACTAGGGGCTGGCGTAGATGTTTGAAACATTTATGCTGGTAATATGAGATTAAAGCAT
>CAZBXD010000021.1:0-24796 GCA_964496065.1 uncultured Bdellovibrionales bacterium | reverse complement strand
TTGCGGCCGTGGCGGAATCGGTAGACGCGCAGCGTTGAGGTCGCTGTGGGAGTTAAATCCCGTGGAGGTTCAAGTCCTCTCGGCCGCACCATAAAAACACCCCTTGCCCCGGTTTTTTCTTCCCCCTATAGTCAAACTTCAATTCAACGATCCTTGAGATTTAAGGAGCCTTTATCCGTGCCAAAGAAAAAAGATACGTTGCGCCGAGATGCGCTTGATTATCACCAATTCCCAACCCCCGGCAAGTTTAGCATTCATCCCACTAAAGACATGGCAAACGCGCGTGATCTTTCTCTCGCTTATTCGCCCGGTGTCGCGGTCCCATGCGAAGAAATTGCCAAAAACCCGGATAAGGCCCGTGATTATACCACCCGCGGCAATGTGGTTGCTGTTATTACTAATGGCACGGCGGTGCTTGGTCTAGGCAATATTGGCCCACTGGCATCAAAGCCAGTGATGGAAGGGAAAGCGGTTCTTTTTAAGAAATTTGCTAATATTGATGCCATCGATATTGAGGTGGATGAAACCGATCCTGATAAATTTATTGAGATTGTTGCCAGCCTTGAGCCCAGCTTCGGTGGCATCAATTTAGAAGATATCAAAGCACCGGAATGTTTTGAGATTGAGCGTAAACTCCGCGAACGTATGAATATTCCAGTTTTCCATGATGATCAACACGGGACCGCGATTATTGTTGCGGCGGCCGTTTATAACTGGGCCCGTTTGACAAAGCGTAAGCTTAAAGATGTTAGAATGGTAACTTCTGGTGCTGGCGCTTCGGCCATTGCATGTTTGAATATGCTGGTCTCTATGGGGGTCAAGCCTAAGAATATTTTTGTGACCGACCGTAAAGGGGTGATTTACAAAGGCCGTAACCCAAACATGGAACAAGAACGCGCCCGGTTTGCCCAAAACACAAAACATCGCAGCTTGGAAGATGTTATTAAAAAAGAAAAGCTGGACCTATTCCTAGGCTTGTCTGCACCAGGTGTATTGAATCCCAAATGGCTCAAACAATTTAATAAAAACCCCTTCATTATGGCGCTGGCGAACCCAACCCCAGAAATTATGCCAGAAGAAGTTCACAAAATTCGTGCAGATGCCTATATGGCCACGGGGCGGTCAGACTACCCAAACCAGGTCAACAATGTCTTGTGTTTTCCCTTTATTTTCCGTGGTGCTTTGGATGTTGGTGCCACAGTCATTAATGAGGAGATTAAAGTTGCTTGTGTTAAAGCAATTGCCGATCTCGCCACTAATGAAGCAAATGAAGCGGTTACCAGTGCTTATGGTGGGGAATCTCTGACCTTTGGTAAAAACTACCTCATTCCAAAACCGTTTGACCCCCGTTTAATGGTCGATTTGCCGATGGCGGTGGCCAAAGCTGCGATGGACTCAAAAGTTGCAACCCGACCCATTAAAAAATTCAAACTTTATGAGCAAAAATTAGAAAGTTTTGTCTCACAAGCGAATATGGTGATGCGCCCCGTCTATGACCAAGCAATTAAAGGGAAGGGGAAACAGCGCATTATTTATGCCGAAGGCGAAGAGTATAATGTCTTACAAGCGGTACAAAACATTTGTGATGACGGTATTGCCTATCCAATTTTAGTTGGGCGACGTCACGTTCTTGAAGCGCGGATAGAAAAATTAGGCCTTCGCCTCAAAGAAGGGCAAAACTTTGAGCTTGTCGATCCTCAAAATGATGCCCGCTATCACGAATACTGGACCTATTACCATGAGGTCATGCAACGCGAAGGGGTTACGCCGGCTGGTGCTAAAACAGTCTTACGAACAAACGCGACAGTGATTGGCGCTATTCTCCTTAATAAGGGAGAAGGCGACGCGCTCATCTGCGGAACAGTCGGACATTATCATTTTCATCTACGCCACGTTATGAATTTGGTTCCCTTAAAGGAAGGGGTGAATCACCCAGCCGCTTTATGCCTTTTGATGATGCCAGAGGGGAACAAATTTATCTGTGACACCCATGTCAACCCAGACCCTACTGCAGAGGAAATTGCGGATATGACGATTATGGCAGCGGATGAAGTTCGTCGCTTTGGCATAGAGCCAAAAGCCGCTCTTCTCAGTCACTCTAACTTTGGTTCACATCACACCCCTAGTGCGTTAAAAATGCGTACAGCGCTTGAAATATTACACCGACGCGCCCCTGAACTGGAGGTTGAAGGTGAAATGCATGGTGATGCTGCACTAAAAGCGGATGTACGGGATGTGATTTTTCCGCATTCACACCTAAAAGGGTCAGCCAATCTTTTGGTCATGCCAAATATTGATTCAGCGAGCATTTCATATAATTTATTAAAATCTCTCTCGGATACTATTTCAGTGGGGCCTATTTTGATGGGCCTTGAAAAACCAGTGCATATCCTCCACCCTGCCGTGCGTGCCCGTGGTTTGGTTAATATCTCAACTCTAGCCGCCGCTGATATTTATGAGACTAAAATCAAGGGAAAACAACGGAGCAGACAAATTCCGGATAATTAAACCTTTCCCCTTGCACCTCATAACACGACAACCTATTTTACTCCCATGAGTGATGTTGCAAAGATTATTGAAGCAGAAAAAGACATTGATGTTGTTATCTCTGATGATGCGATAAGTAATATTATTGATGCCTTACATCAAGAGAATCATGCGTTATTAACTGAGCTCATAGAGCCCTTGAGCCCCGCTGATTTTTCGCATGTTCTTAAAATAATTGGTGATCATGAAACGCTTGCCCTAGCGAGGCAGCTTAACCACGAAATTCCTGCCGAAACTTTTCTATATCTTGGACGAGATCAAGCAGAATTGATTCTTAAAGAAATGGATCCTAAACAGATCGGTAGCATTATTGCAGATCTGGATAGTGATGACGCTGTTGAGTTAGTAGAATTTTTCCCAGAAAGTGAACGTAAAGATATTCTACGCCATGTTTCGAAAAAAATTCGGGCGCTGGTTGAAGAGGGTTTGACTTATCCAGAAGACAGTGCTGGTCGGATGATGCAAAGAGAGTTTGTCGCCGCTCCAAAATTTTGGACTGTCGGCAAAACTCTTGATTATTTGAGGGGATTAACTGATGATTTACCTGAAGGTTTTCATGATATTTTTATTGTCGATCCTTTGCATCATGTTATTGGCGAAGTCCCTCTGTCACAAATTATGCGTTCTGAGCGCTCTGTCAAACTTGGTGACATTAAACGCGATAGCCTCCATCTTGTTCCTGTTACCATGGACCAAGAAGAAGTCGCACATATTTTTCGGCGCGACACACTGATTTCCGCGCCTGTCGTTGATGAAAATAATCGTTTACTTGGGGTCATTACATTAGATGATATTGTTGATGTTGTTGATGAAGAGGCAGAAGAGGATATTTTTCGTCTTGCTGGCATGGGCGATAGTGATATTAACCGGGGTATCTGGGGAACAACGCAATCACGATTTCTTTGGCTCATGCTCAACTTAATTACCGCTATTCTTGCTTCTATCGCAATTGGTTTCTTTGAAAGCACAATTCAAGAGGTTGTCGCTTTGGCAATCTTGATGCCAATTGTCGCAAGTATGGGGGGTAATGCGGGTACTCAAACGCTTACTGTCGCTGTGCGGGCGCTGGCAACCAAAGAGCTTTCAACCACGAATGCTCTGCGTATCACAATCAAAGAAGTTATGGTTGGTGCGATTAATGGTTTGGCCTTTGCTTTTATTACCGGCGGCGTTGCCTTTTTTTGGTTTAATAACTCAATACTGGGGATTATCATTGCCATGGCAATGATTGCCAATTTAATCATAGCTGGCGTTACTGGAATGATTATCCCCTTAACATTAAATCGGTTTAATATTGACCCTGCTCTTGCTTCTGGCGTGTTTTTAACAACGATTACAGATATTATTGGATTCGGTGTCTTTTTAGGACTTGCGACGGTTTTTCTTTTTTAAAAAAGTTTATTTTCTAAAACGCTTAAAAACCCTTATTTATAATGGTTTTTAATACTTCGCCTTATAGCTATTAACCCTCCATAGTATTTATTTCCATATATCTTTACTTATTTTTTACCATAATTGTGCTTAAAATAGGGTGTGTAAAAAAGATGGTTTTAAGCCATTTATGTGTGTGAGGATTTAAAAATGACGATATTCAATACGAACCCCACTGAGTTGCAGTTAGATAACACCCTTCATCAGTTGGGAAAAACGCTACAATCTCTTAATAACCATCTTAATAATCTCCGACCTGCTCAAAAAACGCTCAATAGTGGGGATCGTTACCTTGCTCGTGAGGAATACGCCGCGTCACAAGGAGATTTTCCAATTGGTGAATTTGCGCTAGAGACACTTGCCTCAGTCGCTGGAATCGATGCTCTTGATACATTGACCACTATGGGTGGGGGATTTGGTGAAGCCTTGATGGAAGCAGCACAAGATTTACACGAACTGAATAGCCAAAGCACAATGACCGAGTTGCAAAAAGCACTCCGTATACAAAGACGCCGGGCCTATGAAGAAGAAATGCGCCAAGAACGTAGAGTTGAAAACGAAACACGAAAATTAAAAACGATGATGACATTAATGGCGATGGCTGTTTCAACATTAGAAAAACGTGTACAACGTCGAGAAAGACGTGAAATAAAACGTCACGCCTTAAGTTCTTTTGCACAAAACAATAAAACAATTGCTAAAAGAAAAGCAGAAGCTGGACAAGGGCATATTCTGCAGCTGAACAGCCATGATATCGGGGTTGAGGCCGCATAATATGGCCAAGCGGATGAAAGTTACCGTTCAAAAAACAGCAACCTGTGTTGCCACAACACGGTATACCGCCCTTACCCTAGAGGCGATCTATTTTCTGACCGCTTATAATTTAGGACCCGTGATGATGTGGGCAAAAGAACTTATAACTTAACGCTATTATTGACTAACTCGGTGTGCCAAAGCCGCTTCAATAAATGGATCAATATCACCATCGAGTACCGCTTGAGTTTGACTCGTCTCGACATTAGTGCGTAAGTCTTTTACCATTTGATACGGATGCAAGACATAGGAGCGAATCTGATGCCCCCAGCCAATTTCAGTCTTTTTTCCTTGCATTGCTGCTTTTTCAGCTTCTTGTTTTTGCCGTTCTAATTCAAATAGTTTTGCCTTGAGCATTTTCATTGCCTGAGCTCGGTTTTGATGCTGGGATCGCTCTGATTGACACCCAACAACTGTGCCAGTGGGTAAATGTGTTACGCGCACAGCAGAATCAGTTGTATTAACATGCTGTCCGCCAGCGCCACTGGCACGAAACGTATCAACTTTAAGATCCTTTTCATCGATTTCAATCTCAATACTATCATCTAATACCGGAGAAATCGCGACAGAGGCAAAGCTGGTATGGCGCTTGGCATTTGAGTCAAATGGGGAAATTCTTACCAAGCGATGGACGCCGTTTTCAGTTTTTAACCAACCGCACGCATTATGGCCTTTTACCATGATTGTAACTGATTTAATGCCAGCCTCATCGCCGCTGGTATAAGATTGCGTTTCTGTGGTATAGCCACGACGTTCACACCAGCGCAAATACATGCGTAACAACATTTCTGCCCAATCACAGGATTCCGTGCCACCAGCGCCAGCGTTAATTTCTAAAAACGCATCGTTTTGGTCAAATTCATCCGATAAAAGACTCTCAAGCTCTTTTTTTGCTGCGCGTGTTTTAAGCTTGGCTATTTCAGCTTCCGCCTCCGCAATAATATGCGCATCGCCTTCCTCTTCACCGAGTGTAATAAATGCTATTTGGTCATTAAGACCTGATTCAATTTGGCGCACAGCATTGATGTTATTTTCAAGAATGGTGCGTTCTTGCATAATTTTTTGTGCTTTTACCTGATCATTCCACAGATCCGGGTCTTCAGCCTGACGATTAAGATCTTCTAGGCGTTTTAAAGTCTGATCCCAGTCAAAGAGACCTCCTTAGCAAAGCCAAAGCTTGCTCAATCGCATCAATATCATGTTGGGTTTCAGGCTTCATTGAAATAACCCTAAGTTATGCAACCGCTTTAAATTCAACTGTAACACCTGAAAAAGCTTCAACCATATCGGTGATAAAAGCATCGTTTTTAGTCAAACCTGCACCATGAATAATTGATGCGTTGCGTCGATCCGACGCTACGAGAAGATCATCGGCTAGGCCTTGCATTGCAACTGGCTTTTCAGCATCAATAAAGCTACGGATAATCCGTTTTGCATGCGCATTTTCAGCCAATTTATTAACACTACGCTCACCACCTGGGATAAAAAGGCAATCATAGTCGGAACCCAAAACAGTCGAAACATGAGCATCGACTGGAAAATGGTGCCCCCAACCATTATCACGCCAACTATTAACGAGCCCTGTTTCAACGCTGACAATCACAGTTTTAATATCGGACTGGGTAAAAGCACGTTGCGCGTGGGTAAAGTCAACTTCATCAAATCCGTTAGCAACAAGAATAACAACTGTTTTGCTCATAATAAATATACTCCTCTAAGTCTGTTTTTTTTAGGCATGCCCTTTAAGTGCAGTTTAAAAAAGCTGCACATCAATCTTATTAAAAAGTAAGGGATACGGTCATTTCGAGCGCAATATCGAGGATTTACCCAACAAAGTCAAGGAAAAACACCTCTTGCACAATCTTAGGGCAAAAGATATTGTAGCCACAGAATCACTTACAGAAATTTTACGGAGTTCTTGCCATGCGTTTCGGCCGCATTTTCACAATTTTTGGCGCAATTTTAATCAACACGGCCTGTAGTGGTCTTATTAGTCATTCAGAAGTTGATGCCCTTAATGAAGCAGAAGCAATCGGATCTGCCTTCACCCAAAAACTAGCCCAAGAATATCGAGATTTTGCTAATTATGAACAAGATGAAATGTTTGATTATGCAGATGCGCTTCATTTTGCTCGCAAAGGATTAATGGCAGCAGAAGGCGATATTGTCTTGCCTGAACCACTTGAAAATTGGCGCATTGTCGATGAATATGTCCCTGAACTTGCCAGTCAGCGCGATCACCTAATGACGATTCTTGAAGCTGGTGCGCGCGAGTTAGTCCCAAACGAAGCAGGCTTTGCTCAGTTTAGTTATGACTGCTGGATTGAACAACAAGAAGAAAGTTGGCAAAAAGACGATATTGCCGCGTGCCGTGACCAGTTCTACAGCGCTATAAATGACTTGGAAGTGGCTATGCAAGACATGATGCCAAAACCCGTTGAACAACCCGAAGAAGTTATCGTTCCATCATCAACCCCTAATATGATGGACAGCGACACAACCGGCTTTATTCCGATTGATGAAGCCATGTTCTTGGTCTTTTTTGATTTTGATAAAAGCAAAGTAGAAGCAAATGGCTTAGACGTGATTAGTGCGGTTGCCCAAGAAATCCAGGGACGTAGCGATATCGCATCCGTTGTAATTACTGGGCATACCGACACATCTGGACCAGACACTTACAATCAACGCCTCTCAAAACGCCGAGCCGAGGCTGCCAAATCTGCGCTTGTTGCTCAAGGCGTTGACCCGGCCCTGATCCGGATTGATGCAATGGGTGAAAAAAATCAGTTGGTTACGACACCTAACAATACGCGAGAGCCAGCAAACAGACGGGCCGAAATTCGCTTCGAATAACTGAATGATTGATCTACGCCCCATATTTTATGTCCTCGGGATTATCCTGACATTCTTTTCTGGAGCAATGATTTTTCCAATCACGGCTGACCTCATCACAGCCAATCCAGATTGGCAGGTTTTTACCTTGTCAATGTTTGTTACCGCTTTTATTGGGGCAATGTTAATCTTGACTAATCGTGGGCATGATTTTCAACTCAATATTAGACAAACCTTTCTTTTAACCAATCTAACTTGGGCGGTTCTCTCTCTTTTTGGAGCAATGCCATTTTTTCTGTCTAACCTCAATCTCAGCGTAACAGATGCAATTTTTGAATCAATTTCTGGGATTACCACAACTGGATCAACCATCTTAACAGGACTTGAAACCCTTCCAGCTGGAATTTTGCTCTGGCGTTCTATGTTACAATGGCTGGGAGGAATTGGAGTCATTGTGATGGCGATGTCGGTTCTCCCATTCCTTAAGGTTGGCGGGATGCAGCTTTTTCTGACAGAATCATCGGAAAGTGAAAAAGCAATGCCTCGTGCGGCGCAAATGGCTGGATATATCGCCGTTATCTACAGTATTTTTACGTTAATCTGTATGTTTGCCTATAATATTGCTGGAATGACTGCGTTTGATGCCCTATGTCATGCGATGACCACTATTGCAACAGGGGGGTTTTCCACTGCTGACTCCTCACTGGCATATTTTTCCCAGACCGATATTGAATTCGTTGCAATGACTTTTATGATTATTGGCAGCCTCCCTTTTGTTCTGTATCTGAGGGCAATACGTGGCAATATAAAGCCTCTATTTCGAGATCATCAAGTCCATGTTTTTCTCGGTATCCTTATCATCGCCATTGGTTTTATGACCTTTTATCTCCAAGAAACACAGGCTCTAACAACATTTAAAGCCTTCCGTATGGCGGCTTTTAACCTTGTCTCTATCACAACCGGCACTGGCTACGCCACGGCTGACTTTTACCACTGGGGCGTTTTACCTGTGACGATTTTTTTCTTCCTGATGTTTGTTGGGGGGTGCGCCGGCTCTACAACCTGCGGGATGAAAGTTTTCCGCTTTCAAGTCCTTTACAATGTTGCCAAAGTCCAAATCCGCTCCCTGGTTTATCCCAATGCGATTTTTACCCCATATTATAATGGCAGACCGATTCCAGCAGACGTACCTAGCGCCGTAACAAGTTTCTTTTATGTTTTTGTGCTCAGCTATGCTTTGCTAGTCATTTTATTAGCGAGTACCGGCGTAGATCTGATCACTGCCCTTTCGGGAGCAGCCACAGCAATTTCAAACGTCGGGCCAGGCCTCGGTAACACTATTGGTCCAAGCGGAACGTTCCAATCGCTCCCGCATCAAGCAAAATGGATTTTATGTTTTGGAATGTTTCTTGGACGACTGGAGCTATTTACTGTTTTAGTTCTGCTTAGTCGAAAATTTTGGGAACGCTAACTCATTCCTTCAAATTAACGAATGAGGAAAGGAAGTTTTTCTCGAATCGACTTAGTCAGATAAAGGTCCAAATCGCGCATAATATCTTGTGTCAAAGCTATCCATACCTCATCCCGATCTTGGATGGAGGCATACTCACTGATAGTACGACTATGATCTGCCGTTACCCGGGTGGAGACAACATTGCCTGTAGCCGGGTCAGTTGCCCGCACAGAAACAACTAAATTTGCCTTATAACGATAGGATTGATCGAGTGTAAAAATTTCTTGTATACCTTGGGTACGTTGCAGCGGTTCTTCGATCACGCTGGCATCTTCGATCACAACCTCCAGCGTACCCTCCTGTCCCTGGGGGCTAAAACGACGATCTACCCAGTGTTGCACCGCTTCTGACAAGGTAACATTAAACAAATGATCGACATTTGGAGCAGCAAAGGGAGCCTGATATTGGTTAACAACGTTAATGTCAGATACAAGAACTGGCACGGTTGGGCGGGAGAGGAAATCAAACCGTGGGACGGGACGCCCTGGGAGAACCTGTGTACACGCCACAAGCAGCGTAGTAAATATTGCTAAAATCGAGAAAGACCTAATCACTGGAAAACTCCTTAAGATCGTTATCAATAAAATCATAGCTGGTATTACAAAATTCGCAAGTGATTGATACTTTGCCATCGATCATAAATTCTTCAACGTCTTCTCCTTTTAGCGTTTTCAAAACATTGACGATTTTGGCTCTGGAACAACGACACCCTTTTTGAATTCGAACTGTCTCAAAAACCCGAACATTTTCTTCATGGAATAGGCGGTAAATCATTGTATTAATCGGTAGTTTAGGGTCAAGCATTTCTGTGGCTGTTGCCGTATCCAAGAGCATCATACACCGGCGCCAATCATCTTCTAAATCGCTGGCGGTTTTAAGGCTATCTTGCTCGGGCAATTCCTGCAACATAACCGCACCACCATGCCATTGACCCTGATCATCACGCTGGGCAAAAACCTTAATTCCAACCTTAATCTGCTCCGATTGTTTGAAATAATGTTGCACACAATCAACAACCTTATCACCCGTTAACTCAACCAAACCTTGATAACGCTCCGTCACTTCTTTTTGATCCACAGTAAAAGCCAGATACCCTTTTCCGATCAAATCCTTTGGCAAAATATGATCATCTCCTGTATGGTTTTGCCGGATTTGGCGTAATTTTTCGAGGTCATACCCAGCATACCCACGTAAAAATCCATTATTGGTCATGTCACAGACAAGCGTCGGGATTGCGCCATCCCCTTTCATCTGCAGGGTAAAAACCCCATCAAATTTAAGCATACCGGCCAATAATGTTGTTAAGGTGAGCGCCTCCGCCAACACACGCGATACTGTCACAGGATCATGATGCGCAGCTAAAATATCATTTAAAGCAGGCCCTAAACGAACCATACGTCCACGAATATTTGATTTTTCAAGCAGAAAGGGCTGCAGGATATCATCATTGACGATCCCAACAACATCAGGGGCTCCAATATCGTTCGTTTTTGATTTATTTTTATTCGGGTGTTGTTCACTCATGCGCATCTGTTTAGCATAGAACCTATGATGACGAAAACACCAAATCTTAGCATTCAGGCCGCATCGCCAGATATTCTTAATGCCTTAGCTGGACGTTTTCCATCTCGTAATTTTCAAGATTTGGCTCGCTATCTTCAGCAAGCCCTAAGAGAAGAATGTCTTTTTTTTGTTGGGGTAAAAACTCTCATTCCCATTGGATACTGTCTGGTTTACTGGCAGTCAAAATTTCCCCGCTTTCGTGAAGAGCAAATCCCTGAGATTGTTGATCTCCTTGTTGTTGAAGAGTTGAGAAGGCAAGGCTATGGCTCAGCCCTGCTTGAGTATATTGAACATTATCTTTGCTATAACAACCACAAACGTGTTGGCCTTTCAGTTTCTATAAGCAATATCCAAGCCCGCAGCCTTTACGAAGGACGTGGTTATATTACGCTTAATCTTCATCCCGATGATCCATCAACTTTAATCATGGTCAAGAATTTGCTAAGCTGAGCACATGACTGAGCCAAGCAAACGCAAAAAACGCAATCCCCGCAAGATTACCCCTAGTTATCTGCATAACTATGCGCTGTTCTATTTGGAACGATTTTCTTCAAGCTCGGCGAATTTGCATAAAATCCTCATGCGGCGCGTCCATAAATCGGTCCCATTTCATGGCGAACCAACGATGGACGCCGCAATCAAGATGGTTGATGAGACCGTGACTAAACTGATTGACCTGAAAATTATTGATGATGATATTTACGCCAAAAGCCGCACGACCGCCTTTCGCCGCGCCGGGAATTCCAAGCGACAAATCTCAGCGAAACTCTTCGCAAAGGGTTTGAGTAATGAGCAAATTGATACCGCGATCACGACCGTGGACAGTGAACATGGCTATGATAACCCCGATCTGATCGCCGCCATTCGTTATGCCCAGCGCCGCGGCATTGGCCCCTATCGCAAGAAGGTCACAGATGATCCGGAGCAGTTTAAGAAAGACCTGGCCAAATTGGCGCGCGCCGGGTTCTCATTCGACATTGCCCAAAACGTCCTAAATGAAGCACGGGAAAAGATTTATTATTGAAAGGAGCACACAATGGAGAAACTTGTTCGTGATAAAATCCCTGAGATTATTCGGGCGGATGAAAAAGAACCACAATTCAGAGTTGTCGCCAATAATGATTACCTTTCATTTCTTCTCAAAAAATTGCAAGAAGAAGTTACTGAGTTATTAGAAGATCCAAAAGATATTGGCGAACATGCTGATGTCAGGGAAGTCCTCGAGGCAATTCAGAAAACACTCAAAATAACACCGGAAAATATTGAAAAAACACAAAAGGCCAAGCGTGATGCACGTGGTGGATTTGATGAAGGTTTTATTTTGAAGGTGGATTAATGCTGTCGCGCGACAATAAGCTTTTTAATCTCGGCAATGGCTTTTGCCGGGTTGAGACCCTTCGGGCAAGTGGTTGTACAATTCATAATCGTATGACAGCGATAGAGTTTGAAAGGATCTTCGAGTTGATCAAGCCGCTCCCCGGTTGCTTCATCGCGACTATCCGCGATCCAGCGGTAGGCTTGTAGGAGAACCGCAGGACCCAAGAACCGATCAGCATTCCACCAATAACTCGGACAAGAAGTCGAACAACAAAAACACAAAATACAGGCCGCTGGGCCATTGCCATCTTCTCCGTTGAGGAGATCGACATCTTCTGCACTTTGGAGGCGTTCACGCGATGGTGGTGCACTATCTGCTTTCAGCCAAGGCTCGACAGAAGCAAGCTGCGCATAAGCATGTTTGAGATCCGGCACGAGATCTTTAACCACCGGCATATGGGGCAGAGGATACACCTTGACATCACCCGACATCTCCTCAATCGGTTTGGTACAGGCCAGCGTGTTTTGTCCATCAATATTCATTGCACAGGAACCGCAGATCCCCTCCCGGCATGAGCGGCGAAACGTCAGCGTTGAATCAATGTTATCCTTGATATGAATCAACGCATCAAGAACCATCGGGCCACATTCATCGAGGTCAATCGTATATTCATCCGTTGAGGGGTTCTCTTTATCATCAGGTGACCAGCGATAAACCTTGAAGGTTTTTTTATTTTTGGATGATTTTTTGGTCGCAGTGATTTTGCGGCCTTTTTTAATTTTGGAATTTTTTGGAAGCGTGAACTGCGCCATCGGAAAAGCCTCTTAAGATCGAAGACAAAATCAGTATAGCACGAAGCTTAGGGAATAAAAGTTGTTGTTTGGTTAGCAGATTAAAAAAATCCCCAGGATTTCCTGGGGACTTCTTTGATCTCACACATAATATTGCAATTTAATAATAAATTGGCCCTTTGATCATCGTTTCTGTTCTTACGCGAGCTGGTACAAGTATCTTTTTATGGTCACCGTAAAGACTTTCGATGACTTGTTGTTTGAAGGAAAAGAATGGATTTTGTGCCGCTCCATATGACCGCTCTAAATCCATATCTCCTTTTTGTCCTCTAAATAAATCAGACACACCCATTTCTATCCCCTGTCGTTTGGTATTTTTTATGAGAACACCATAGAATGGATTCGGTGAATCTGAAGTTAACAACCTTAACAAAAAAAGATTTTATGTGAACATTTGTAATTGAGTAATCCTACGTTTTACAAATATATTGATATAAAAATTCTGCCGTTATAACATCCAGCATTATGACATTCCCTAAGATCTATAACAATCTTGACAACCCGCTTGTGCAAACTTGGCAAAATGATGTCGCCAATATTTGGAACCCAAGCCGGTTTTCAATTTTTCGTAAGCCTTTACATGTTGGCTCAATCACTAGTAAGGAAATGTTTAAAGAGAATCTTCCATCATGTTTAGATATGCTTATTAAATGTCCACAAAGTGACATTGTGGTCCCTGCTCCATATAATACCCACAATGGCTGTATTGATTTTTTATCTATGTGTATTGATGCTGAAGATATTCTTTTTTCAAATTGGCGCAACTCTCACTACGCTTATTTAACAGTACATAACACACCTGTTAAATACGGTGAAACTCAGCGAAATCCTGGATGGCATTTTGATGGTATGCAAGGGTCACGCTATAAAACAAAGCTTAAGGCATGTCATAGTTTTTTATGCAGCTCAGAATTACCAACAGAATTTGCAATTCAAAAATTTGACGCATCACAATTAGATGAAAACAAACATAACTGGTTTAAAGCTTTAGGCAATTAAGTAAAACCAAAGAACATTAAGTCAATGAAAGAACTCGAAGTTGTATTATGTTCTGCTTACCAAGTACATAGATCTGCTGTAGCACCAATTAGTATTGTTAGTAGAATGTTTATGAGATTAGACATCACAGAAAAAAAGTTTGATAGAGAAGAAAATACTAAAAATCCTGAACTAAAAGCACCCTTCCCATTTTACAAACGTCCTATACCCAAACATTTGATATAATATTAAAATTAATAGACACGGGCCTTTGGCGGGATCGCCTCAACCTCATCGGTCAGCGTTGTCATGACCACAGGACGATAATCGATCTTGGTTGTGCCTTTCATCGGATCAATCCAGATCACAGTATGTTTCATCCATTTTTTATCGTCACGATCGGGGAAGTCTTCGCGGGCATGGGCGCCGCGCGATTCTTTCCGGTTCGCCGCCGAATTCACCGAAACCACCGCCTGCAGCATCAGGTTTTCTAGCTCCAGCGTTTCAACCAGATCCGAATTCCAAATCATCGAACGATCGCCGACCTTCAAATCATCCAATTTTCCAAAGGCAGTTTTGATTTCTTTGACACCCTGATCGAGGGTTTTTTGGGTGCGGAAAACCGCGCAGTTTGTCTGCATTGATTTTTGCATCTCAAGGCGCAGATCAGACGTGCTGGTCTTACCCTTCGCATGGCGCAAGCGATCAAACCGGGTCATGATTGTATCGGTGACATCTGATGATAGTGGTTTATGGGATTGGCCGGGTTTAACAAGTTCTGCCGCGCGGATCGCCGCTGCGCGACCGAAAACAACCAAATCAAGCAATGAATTTGACCCCAAACGGTTCGCCCCATGGACAGAGATGCAGCCCGCCTCCCCAATCGCCATCAACCCTGGCACAACGCGGTTTGGATCTTTCTTCGTCGGGTTGAGCACTTCGGTACGATAATTGGTTGGAATTCCACCCATATTATAATGCACGGTTGGCAAAACCGGGATCGGCTGTTTCGTCACATCAACCCCGGCAAAGATTTTGGCCGTTTCGGCAATCCCGGGTAAACGGGAACTGATGACATCGGCACCCAAATGTTCAAGATGAAGATGAATATGATCCTTATCTTTGCCAACTCCACGCCCTTCTTGGATTTCAATCGTCATCGATCGGGAGACAACATCGCGTGAAGCCAGATCTTTCGCACTTGGGGCGTAACGCTCCATAAAGCGCTCGCCTTCCCCATTCGTCAAATAGCCACCTTCACCACGCACGCCCTCGGTGATCAGACATCCGGCGCCATAAACCCCGGTTGGGTGAAATTGGGTAAACTCCATATCCTGCAGCGGCAGGCCGGCGCGCAAAACCATGGCGCCACCATCACCGGTACAGGTATGGGCTGAGGTGCAGGAGAAATATGCCCGACCATAGCCACCGGTTGCCAAAACCGTTTGATGGCCGCGGAAACGATGGATCGTGCCATCATCCAAATTCCAAGCAATAACGCCGCGGCATTCGCCCTCTTCCATCAACAGATCAATGGCAAAATATTCAACGAAAAACTCAGCATTATGTTTGAGACTTTGTTGATAGAGCGTATGCAAAATCGCATGCCCGGTGCGATCGGCCGCCGCACAGGTACGACGGGCTTGTCCTTCGCCATAATGAGTCGTCATGCCCCCAAAGGCCCGTTGATAAATCTTACCCTCTGGCGTGCGTGAGAACGGCACCCCGTAATGCTCCAACTCAATAATCGCAGGGATGGCCTCTTTACACATATATTCGATCGCATCTTGATCCCCAAGCCAATCGGAGCCCTTGACCGTATCATACATATGAAAGCGCCAATCATCTTCGCCCATATTCCCCAGCGCGGCCGAAATTCCGCCTTGGGCCGCGACGGTATGTGAACGGGTTGGAAAAACTTTGGTAATACAGGCCGTCTTGAGGCCTTTTTCCGCCATTCCAAAGGTCGCCCGTAAACCGGCGCCACCGGCACCGACAACAACGACATCATATTCATGATCAATGATTTCATAGGCTTGGGTCATTTATTTTTTCCTCTTACCCACCAAAAGCTATAAATAGAACTGCCGCAATACCTGTTACCCCGCCAGCAAAACAACTAAAATGAAAGAAAATCAAACTAGGAATTTTAATTTTTTTATTCGGAACATAATCAAGAATAATTTCCTGACCACCGATCGCAGCATGATAAAAATTAATCCCAAGAAAAATTACTAAAATCACTGCAACATAGGGCGTTGATACCCATTCAGTAGCCGCGGCATAACTGGCGCCAGTGGCAATCAAATCCATAATTGAAAAGAAAAACCAGAGCATAAGCGGAATTAACGCTATCGATGTTAATTTCATCATCCACCAATGATGTGATCCCGTTTTCGCAGACCCCATTCCCTTTGCCTTGGCAAGGGGGGCTTGAATGTTATTATTCTTGTAGTAATGCGACATGTGTCGGATTCCCCCACAATGTTTCACCAAAATGCGTGTAAAATTTGACCCAGGTCAGGCCAGTAAAGAAAAGCGACAAGGCAATAATAATTGCCCCCGTCGTAAAAGCGGTTTTAAGCTTAAAGCCATATCCCGCATCCCAAAAAAGATGCCGTATGCCATTCAGCATTTGATACCAAAACGCCCAAGTCCAGCCAATCATCATGAGCTTACCGAGTGGGGAGGCAATTACCTCCACAAAAACCCCATAATGTCGTGGCCCCATTGCTAAAGCCACAAGCCACCAAACAATAATAAGGCTACCGATGATCAACGCCGCGCCAGTCGCACGGTGCAAAATAGAGGTCAACATTGGAATCCGCCAGCGATAAATCTGCAAATGGGGAGAAAGCGGTCGTGGTTTGTGTGTGTTTTGAGACATCGAATGCGCCACCCTTAAAAGATGCCACCACTATAACGCTTCAAATCAAACAAGCAAAGGGAGAATTTTATTCTGTTTTATAGCGACAAACAAGTTTGCTCAGTTGTGAAATGTTTTCTTCACCACCAAGGCCACGCGCATAATCTTCGATCCAATTAAAGGCATCATCTGTCATTTCTGTGATGTTTTTTATGATATTATCCCAGGTCTCTTGCTTAACCCCTCCCTCAGCATCACAAACCTTAGCACCATTCTTATAATCCCTATTATTCTTAAGTCTACCCGAAACATAAAGCAGTTGCTCAGCATATTCAACAAAGGCCTGAACAGGATCTCGCGGTGATACACTCATGCTGTTATCACGAAAAAACTGCTCGATTTCATCACGTCTATCTTCAAGTATCTTTTTTGCTTGCTCAGGAAGTTTTGTTTGCTGCGCCATGGATTTCACCACTTCTTTTTCCACCTTATGTAATCTATTACGTGGTTTTTGCATGTAACGCAATCATTTTTTATGCAAAGAAAATCAATAAAATCCTTGACCTTGGGGCATGAATCCCTTTATAAAACGCCACTGGATTTAATTTACCTATGTTTAGGCACTAAAGACTAAGGAATAAGATAATGGCACGGAAATGCACTATTACTGGCAAAGGCGTGATGAGCGGCAATAATGTCTCGCATGCCCATAACAAGACTCGCCGGAAGTTTTTACCCAATATGCAAGCAGCGACCCTCTTCTCTGAGAAGCTCAACAAAGGGTTCAAAGTAAGGGTATCAACCGCGGCGTTACGGACGATTGAGCATAAAGGTGGCTTGGATGCTTATGTCACAGGCACAGCAAAAACAAAATTAACGCCTATGTTTCAAAAAATTAAACAACAAGTTGAAAAAGCAGCATAAGCGCATTTTAAAGACTTGAAACGCACCCCTCCTTACGCTCTGTATTGAGGGGTTTTGTTTGCTAAAGGACATAATGATGGATATTACCTATCCGAATCACAGTTTTGAAATCTTGAAAAAAGATAATAAAACCCGGGCGCGGTTGGGGAAAATCACCACCCCGCATGGCGTGATTGAAACGCCAAACTTTATTGTTTGTGGAACAAAGGCTTCTGTCAAAGCCTGCGCGACCAAAGATGTCAAAGAGGTCGGCACCCAAATTATCCTTGCCAATACCTATCATATGATGATTCAACCCGGTGCGGATCTGGTCGAACAGATGGGAGGCCTGCACAAATTTATGGGGTGGGATGGGCCAATGCTGACCGATTCGGGTGGCTATCAAATCTTTGCGATGCAGCATGGGTCTGTCAGTCAAGACGTTAGCGGCCAAGATGTTAAAAAAGACAAACAATCCCTGCTCAAAATCACCGAAGAGGGCGCGACATTTCGCTCCTATAAAGATGGTGCAAAGCTCTTTCTCTCACCAGAAATTGCCATGCAGGTCCAGAAAAAACTTGGCGCTGACCTGATTGTCCAACTCGATGAATGTACGGCCAATAAAGAAACCAAGGATTACTCCGCTAAGGGCATGGAGATGTCGATGCGTTGGGGCGATCGCTCGCTGACCGAATTTGAAAAGGGCAATGATGGCAAACAAGCGGTTTATGGCGTGATCCAAGGGGCCCATTTTGAAGATTTGCGCGCGTCTTCTGTTGATTATCTTAATTCCCGGCCGTTTTTTGGCACCGCGATTGGCGGGTCGATGGGCAAAGATTCCGATGATTTGGATATGATCACCGAATGGTGTACGACACGTGCAACAGAAGATCGCCCGATTCATCTCCTCGGCTATGGTTTAGTGCGCGATGTCTTTGCGGCCGTAAAACTTGGGGTTGATACGCTCGATTGTGTGCACCCGACCCGTCTGGCGCGCCATGGCTGGGCCGTGGTGAAAGGGGCGCCGGGTGAACGGATTAATCTCCGTAATGGCAAATTTAAAACCGATGAAAATCCCATTGATGCCACATTGGATTGTTATACATCGCATTTCTCACGCGCCTATATCCATCATCTGATCAAGGCGAATGAACTGCTATTTATGCAGCTGCTGACCATTCATAACATCGCGACGATGCAACGGCTGGTGCGTGAGATCCGCGACTGTATCGCCAGCGATAGGGACCTCAACGCGCTGGAAAAAACCTGGCGCCCCGAGGCCTAAAAATCGATCATTAAAAAATTGCTTTTTCCACATTTTCACAGTAATCTGCCGCAGCGATGACAAAAAAAGAACAAACCATTATTGGGTGGACTGAATGGGTATCCCTGCCACAGCTAAAACTCCCCCTGGTCAAGGCCAAGGTTGACACAGGCGCCTTGACGTCGTGTTTGCATGCTTATGACATTGAACCCTTTACCAAACGCCGCCAACCGTGGGTACGGTTTAAAATTCACCCGCTTTCTCGAACACAGGATATTGAAGTCACCTGTGCCGCGCCCTTGATTGATCGGCGAATGGTCACAAGTTCAAATGGCCGGGCGGAGAAACGCTATGTGATTGAAACCTTAATGAAGGCTGGTTCTGTTTCTCGCTCTATCGAGCTTACCCTTTCTGATCGCGACCGCATGGTTTTCCGGATGCTGTTTGGCCGCCAAGCGATCCGTAAATTTGACTTTCTGGTTAATCCAGCGCAACAATCGATGCTTGGCAAAATGAAGCGAACCGATGCCCGGCAACTTTACTTGAAACAAGATTAGTAACAAAAGAAGAGAAAAAACATGCGTATTGCCCTCTTAGCAACTAACCCTGATCTATATTCTCACAAACGCATTATGGAGGAAGCCAAGCAACGTGGCCATGACGTCACCTTCCTCAAAATCCGTGACTGCTATATGAGTACCACTGATCGTACGCCAACCGTGCATTACCAAGGGGATATCGTTGACGAAATTGATGCGGTGATTCCCCGTATCCGTCCCGCCGTGACTTTTTACGGCACGGCTGTTTTAAGACAGTTTGAGGTCATGGGCGCCTTTTGTCTCAACGGCTCCATCGCCATCAGCCGCTCGCGCGATAAGCTGCGTTCCCTACAAATGATGGCGTTAAAAGGCATTGATATGCCCGCGACCGGTTTTGCCAATTCCCCGGTGGATAGTAAAGATCTGATTCAACTCGTCGGCGGCGCTCCGGTTGTGATTAAACTCCTGGAAAGTACGGCTGGAGCTGGTGTAATCTTGGCTGAAAGTGATAAGGGCGCCGAAAGTGTGATTGATGGCTTTAAAACCCTAAAAGCGAATTTCCTAGTCCAAGAATTTATCAAAGAGGCGGGCGGGAAAGATATCCGCTGCTTTGTTGTTGGGAATAAAGTCGTGGCCTCCATGCAGCGCCAAGCCAAAGAAGGTGAGTTTCGTGCCAATACCCATAAAGGGGGCAAGGCCACACCGATTGATATCACAAATGAGGAAAAGAAAATCGCCATCGAAGCCGCCAAACTGATGAATTTGGAAGTGGCCGGGGTTGATTTGATCCGCTCTAATAGTGGCCCAAAAATTTTAGAGGTTAATTCTTCACCTGGTCTGCAAGGCATCGAGACTTCAACCGGGATTAATGTTGCCGGAAAAATGATTGAGTATCTGGAAAGACAAATGAAGAATACAAAATCTCCACTCCTGCCCTTTATGAAAAAAGATAAAAAGAACTACTAAGCTTTCAATCGGCTTTGCAGCCCGCCGCTCTCTTCTAAAATTGTATAAGCACCCGCGGTAATATGACTATTAATGCGTTGAAAATCCCGCAGAATGTCAAGATGAAGGCTGGATGACTGCATCGTTTTCGATAAACCAGCCCGAATACGTTTAAAATGGCTATCTGAGCTCGACCGGATCTCTTGTTGTCCCAACTCTTTATTCTTGATCAATTTTTTTGCCAAATCTGCATTTCCTGTAATAAACGTATCCACGGCGAGTTTAAAATTTTCTATCACACGGCCATGTGTCTTTTTAATTTCTACTAGGCCTTCATCGGAAAAAGACATGCTTTCGCGCAAGCGTTTATTCGCTAACTCACAAAGGTTTTTATCAATAATATCACCAATATGTTCCAAATTCGTTGCAAACATCAAGATCTGCATATAGCGTTTTGATTGCTCAGGATCGAGGGCTTCTCCTGATAATTTGGCCATATACAGTTTGACCTGTTCATATAGTCTATCAATCACATCATCTTGACGTTGTAGAGCTTTGATTTTCCCTTCATCTTCTTCAAGAAAAATAGTAATCGATTGACTCAGCATTTTTTCAACAAAATCTGCCATGCGCAAAATCTCTCGCGATGCCGATGACAAGGCAACGATCGGCGTTTCAATCGCATCATAATCTAAATACCGGGCTTTTTCATCCTCACGATTTTTATCGACAACCAATGGCATCAATTTTGTGAGATGACGAGCAATAAAGCCAGTAAATGGAAGAAGGACAAAACCGCGAACAAGGTTAAAGATTGTATGAAAATTAACAACCTGCCGCTCAGCACCACCGCCAAGCTGAGCAACCCATTCTGCGCAATGAAACGCAAATGGAACCAAAAGCATGGCTGCAATTAAACGCATAAAGAAAGACCCAAAAGCAACAATGCGCCCATTTCCTCCTTCCCGTAAATTAAACAGGAGGGGTGGAATCGTACCACCAACATTTGCGCCAAGAACAAAAACCAGCGCCACAGGGATTGTAATGGCCCCGGTGCCAGCCAAAGACATAACAAGTAAAATAATTGCCAATGATGAATGGGCCGCCCAAGTAAGCAGAATAGATAACAAGAATGCTAAGGCGGGCTCTTTGCCCAAAGCCACCATAACATTCTTTAATAGCTCTGATTCGCCAAACGGAGCTGAGGCACTAACAATTAAATGAAGTGAGAGAAGCATAAGCCCCAAACCAATTATTGCAATACTCAGCATATGACCACGCCCTGATTTTTTCAGGCCATAGCCAATAACTCCCACAGTAATGAGAAATGGCGCCAACCATGCCACATCAAAGCTAAAGATTTGTGCAATTAATGTTGTTCCAACATCTGCCCCTAAAACAACAGCAAGAGCCGCCGCCACCGAAATCATCCCCTTTGACGCAAAAGACGTTAGGATTAGAGAGGTTGCAGTTGAGCTTTGAACCAAAGCAGTGACAAAAATGCCGGAGAAAAATCCTCCGATTTTGGTCTTTGTGCTCCGCTCAATAATGTGCCGCAATCCCACACCAAAAGCACGCGTAATCCCATAGCGCACCTGTTGCACTCCATAAAGGAGAAGCGCAACACCACCGATCATTGTAAGAAGAGTTTCTGTTCCAGACATTCCGTGATCTTAGCACAAAAAAGATTAATGCATCATCAAGAGACAAAGCCTTGCTCTTATGCTGTAATCCGGCTATGTTAGCCTGAGATTCACAAAAAAAATTGAGATAAATGGCCACCGCTAAACGGCCGAAACAGTTTAGCGGGGCTTTTGTTTTGCGCCAATATAATAGGAGAAAAAAGATGACAGATAGACCTTTAATGCCAAAAGCAACAGCGGTGTGGCTGGTGGATAACACCCTCCTGACCTTTGATCAAATTGCGGCCTTTACAGGCCTCCACCCTTTAGAGGTGCAAGCAATTGCTGATGGCGATGTTGCTGCTAATATTGTTGGGAAAAACCCAGTTTTACGGGGTCTGATTTCACAAGATAATCTTGATGAGGCACAAAAAGATCCTAAAGTTGCGCTTACTTTACTCACCTCAGACATGCCAGCGGTACAACGGCGAGCCAAAGGACCAAAATACACACCTGTGGCTAAGCGGGCCGATAAGCCAAACGGGATTGCATATCTTCTTAAAAACTACCCAGATATGACCGATGCCCAGATTGTTCGCCTGATCGGTACAACAAAAAATACCATCGAAAAAATCCGCACCCGGACGCATGCCAGCATGGCAACTATAGTGGCAACCGATCCGATTCAGTTAGGGCTTTGTAAACGAGAAGAACTCCAAGCAATCCTCGAGAAAAATGAGCGCGCTGTAGCGCGTAAAGCATCAAAAAAGTAACGCAAAGATGATTTAAAATACTTCAAATACATTATAAAAAAGGGCGGTGAAACAAACCGCCCTTTTTTGTTGAAAAATTTAACTTTTACACATCATGTCTTAGTCGTTCAATTTCATCCATGATCATCAGCTTCCGCTTCTTCAGCTCTGTAACCCGAAACACATTATAGGATGGGTGAATGGTTTCATCATGAATTTGATCTTCAAGCTCTCTCTTACGGGATTGAAGGGATGTTAAACGATGGTTTAGGGTCATAGGCATCCTCCTTTAACGCGATAACAATAACAACCATTTTTTGCATAGCACACATTCTAGAAAAAATCAAAATAATTGTTTTAAAACAATGGGTTGTTAATTTAATTATGGTTAAAAAAGTATTAATATGATGAATTTTATCTAGCGCTGAAGTCATCGACCGCTATGGGATTTTTCAAATCCCAAAGGTAGTCGATTATCGCAAATTGATCACTTTATTGCTTTTTTAAATCCTGATTCTCGGAAAATAATTTTATATCACCTTTTTATAATTCAAATAGCGGCTAAATATCCTATTTAAAATTATGAGTCACCTAAGCAAATCCCCATCGCACGAGCAGTTCTGACCGTTGCACCATCAAGGCGAACGCGTTTCGGTTTATTCACAACCTCCTCGATCGGGACATGAACAATACTGCGCCCAGACCAGCCAACCATATGGCCAAACTTACCTTCAGCAATCATTTCAACTGCATGCACCCCAAAAAATGTTGCCATGATTCGATCATTGGCGGTTGGAATACCACCACGCTGGGTATGCCCCAAAACCGTCACTCGTGTTTCTGCGCCGGTCAATTCAGCAATCTTGGCGCCAAAGTAATGCCCAACCCCGCCATAACTAGCGCGTTCCTGATTGCCAAATTTAACCTCAAATTTTTCGCCATTTTCGTCACGCATCGCCTCACTAACCACAACCAGCGAATGCATCTGCCCGCCTTCCCGCAGTTTTTTAATTTTATTGACAACATGCTCCATCTTATACGGAATTTCTGGGATCAAAATAACATCTGCGCCACCAGCAATGCCAGCGCGCATCGCAATATGTCCGGCATCACGACCCATCACCTCAATCACCATGACCCTTTGATGGCTCGCCGCCGTCGGGTGAAGATGGTCCAACCCATCCGTTGCGACCGATAGCGCCGTATCAAAGCCAATGGCAATTTCTGTGGCGCCCACATCATTATCTATAGTTTTCGGAATGCCGACAATCTGCATCTCGTTTTGCCGTGCCATATTCAAAAGACTGGCCATCGATCCATCCCCACCCACAACAATCAGGCAGTCAAGACCTAGTTGTTTATAGGTTGAGACAATTGTCTCTGTCCGATCGCCGCGTGCGGTACCCAACATGGTGCCACCAGTACGAAAAATCGGACCATAAAAATGTGATTCGAGAAGCTCGATATAGGGGCCGTCTTCTTCCAAATCGGGGGTTAGATCACGATTCTCAAGTAAACCGAAAATTTGCCAGCCTTTACCGCGCGCGGCATAGGTAGCGGCGCGGATCACCGCGTTAAGGCCAGAACAATCCCCCCCAGCGGTGAGAATACCAATACGTTTTTTTGTCATTTTTTGCCTATTTTGTGCTAAGATGGTTGATCATAGGAAACTATTAAGGCTCTTTTTGTATAATTTGTTGTCGAATTTAGCAATGGGTAAACCCTAAACCATTTAAATAATCAAGAAAAGGCGTGTTCATATATCGTGACAATAGATAAAGAACTCCTCCGCGAAAAACTCGAAGAGCTGACCATTGAGCACCGCGACCTCGATGAGGCGTTGGACCGTCTAGCGGAAGAACCGTTGCATGATATGCTCAAGATTCAGCGGATGAAAAAACGCAAGCTTGTTCTCAAAGATATGATTATGAAGATCGAAAGCATGCTGATCGACGATATTATTGCTTAACTAAGTGCCTTTCATAAAAGATTAAACTAAAAAAATCTTTGGGGCTGGCGTAGATGTTTGAAACATTTATGCTGGTAATATGAGATTAAA
>CAZBXD010000020.1:0-25109 GCA_964496065.1 uncultured Bdellovibrionales bacterium | reverse complement strand
ATTACTGACGATCCCACAACGGTTCTTTATCCCAGTATATTCACATTTTTTCTTCTGATAGTATTGGATGGGTATAGAGTGATCTCTTCAAAACTACTGACTTAGTTTTTGTAAAATCATATCCATCTGATCGAGGGTTTTATAGTGCAAGGTAACGGTTCCCGTTTGTCCTGCGCCATCAATCACAACTTTAAGACCAAGAATATTACTGATTTCTTCTTCTAAACGAGCGACTTCAACAGGTTTGCTTGATTTCGTCGATTTTCGACTATAGGACTGTTTTTTTTGTCCCTGATTTTCATCACTGGCCAATAAACCCTCTAATTGGCGCACTGAGAGGCCTTCTTCGACAACCCTTAGCGCCATAGCCACGGGGTCTTCAAAAGCAATCAGAGCCCGCGCATGGCCCGTCGAAATTTTTAATGCCTTGACCAGAGCTTGGACATCCGAGGGTAATTTTAACAAACGGAGCGTGTTCCCGATATAACTGCGGCTTTTGCCTAATTTTTCAGATAATCGTTCTTGGGTATAGCCAAACTGGTCCATCAAACGGGCATAGCCGGCGGCCTCTTCAAGACTATTGAGATCTTCGCGTTGGAGATTTTCGATCAAGCCAAGCTCCAAGGCGGTTTGATCATCAAACGTTTGAATGATCACCGGCACCTCATGAAGTTGCGCTTTTTGTGCCGCACGCCAGCGTCGCTCACCAGCAATAATTTCAAATTGGTCATCCTCTTCTTTAATCGGGCGAACAAGAAGGGGTTGTAAAATACCGTGTTCTTTTATCGAGGTTGCAAGCTCATCCAAACGATCTTCATCAAAAAACGCGCGCGGCTGAAACGAGCCTGGACGGATAAATTCAATAGGCATTAAGGCAACAGCTGAGGGTGAAGCCGTTTCATTTTCGTTGGAAATTTCTATAAGGTCTTCTGAAACAGGGGTCGACGGCACATAAATTTCTTCTTCGGCAAAGAGAGCATCTAACCCACGTCCCAAACGGCTTTTTTGCTTTTCATCCATTCCTTAAATTCCCTTTCTTTCACGGCTGAGCACCTCTTTGGCGAGGTGAATATACGCTTGCGATCCATGGCATTTCATGTCATAAACAATCGCTGGCAGGCCAAAACCTGGCGCCTCTGAGACTCGAACATTGCGCGGAATAACCGTGTTATAAACTTTGTCTCCAAAGTATTCCCTAACATCATTTGCCACGGAATCAGATAAATTATTTCGCTTATCAAACATTGTTAGCAGAACCCCGTGAATATCAAGTCTCGGATTGTAAATGCGCTTCACGCGTTCAATTGTCCGCACTAACTGGCTTAGCCCTTCCAATGCATAAAATTCACATTGCAGCGGGACGACAACTGCGTCCGCTGCTACAAGCGCATTCAAGGTCAAAAGATTTAAAGATGGCGGGCAATCAATAAGGACATAATCATAATTTAATTCTTGGGCGCGGGCCATTGCATCATGGAGGCGATATTCACGGCGAGGCTCATTCACAAGTTCAATCTCTGCACCAGAAAGATGAATAGACGATGGCGCAACATGTAAGCCCGGGACTTTTGTTTCACGGGCAATCGCTTTTAAATCTGCGGTGTTGAATAAGAGCTCATAAGTCCCATTTTCACGATCTGTGCGCTCTACCCCAAGTCCGGTTGACGCATTTCCTTGTGGGTCTAAATCAATAACCAAAACCTTTTTATCAACAGCCGCCAAAGCGGTGGCCAAATTGACCGTCGTGGTTGTTTTGCCGACCCCACCCTTTTGATTAGCGGTTACCAAAACCCGGCCGCTAAAATTTTTCTCTCTTACTGTTTTTGTTTGACTTGCATACCGGCTAAAGAGGCTCACTTTTGGTTTTTGATATAATGACGTCACCACATAGCCTCCCAGCAAAAAACACAATCTTCAAAAAAGTATACATCGTATATTTTTATATAATGTCTGTATCATTTTAACAATAAAACGATGATTAATTCAAGAATAATTGTGAAAGACGAATAATTTTTGCGCCTTCTTCTGTCACGCTATCAAAAACATCCATAGATATCTTTTTTGAAAAATCACAGGTATCAATTTCAGCTTGGTATTGCCGCCCTTTCGCAAAAAGAAGGACTGTCTCCGGTTTAAGGAAAGGGCGAGACCATTTGACTAATTGATCAAGAGACGCAAGGGCCCGCGCCGTTATAAAATCCGCTTTTATATTTGTAACATTCTCGATTCGTTGATTACAAACCGTCACATTCTTTAAGCCAAGCACCCGAATAATTTCACGCATAAAAATACATTTGCGGCGATCTGATTCAATGAGCGTAACGCGCTCGACGCCCATAATTGCCAAAACCAATCCCGGAAAACCAGCACCACTTCCAAGATCAACCAAAGACCCTTGGCGAGATAAATATTGATGGAGCTGCATACTATCAATGAAATGGCGCTGCCAAGCGTCGCTTGCAGTTTCTGGGCTAATCAAGTTGATTTTATTTTGCCATTTTAAAAGAAGCTCATGATAAACCTCTAACTGCACTAATGTTTCACGTGAAACATTTTGCAATATTTTATCGATTGTCAAAGACATGTCTATTATTTGTTACTTTTTTTAGAAATAGTCCCCTTGCGACGCACATATCGCAATAGGGCTGTTACGGCCGCCGGAGTAACGCCAGGAATACGCGATGAGGCTCCTAGGGTTTCCGGGCACGCCAATTCAAGCTTTGCTTGAACCTCAGCTGAAAGCGAACCAACCGCACTGTAATCAAGATCTTTGGGAAGCTTTAGCTCCTCATCCTTGCGAAAGGCAACAATATCAGCGGTTTGACGTTGGATGTATCCAGCATAGCGCGCATCAATTTCGATTTGCTCAAGAATTTCTCGACTAAACTCCTGCATTTCTGGAAATAAGGCCAAAACCTGATCAAGCGTAATATCTGGATAACACAACAGATCGTGAACCGTACGACGCGCGCCATCCTGATTGATTTTCAAACCTTTTTTGATAAGGGAAGCCGGGGTGCCGTTTAGTTTATGCGCTAACTCACGTGCTCTTTTTAATTCGTTTGCTTTCTTTTCATATACTTTCTGACGTTTTAAGCCAACACACCCAACCTCAATCCCCTTTTCTGTCAGACGTTGATCAGCATTATCAGCTCGCAGTAAAAGACGATATTCTGCACGAGAGGTAAACATCCGATACGGCTCTTGTGTGCCACGCATTGTTAGATCATCAATGAGAACACCAATATATCCCTCAGCCCGATCAATTGTAAATGTTTCACGTGAAACATTTTGATCCTTTACTTTCAAGGCAGCATTGATACCAGCCACTAATCCTTGGGCCCCTGCTTCTTCATACCCTGTCGTGCCATTAATTTGTCCTGCAAAATAAAGATTGCTAATCCGCTTGGTTTCAAGTGTTTTAAGAAGCTCCCGCGGATCAACATAGTCATATTCAACGGCATATCCGGGTTCTAAAATAGTGGTATTCTCTAAGCCTGGAATTGTTTTCAAAATTGCTTTTTGCACATCTACAGGCAGAGAAGTTGATATCCCATTCGGATAAACGGTGTTATCATCGAGGCCCTCTGGCTCTAAAAAGATTTGGTGGCGATCCTTATCAGCAAAACGTACAACCTTATCTTCAATCGAGGGGCAATAGCGCGGACCAACAGAGTCAATTTGGCCCGAATACATGGGCGCGCGATGAATGTTGTCTTGGATAATTTGGTGCGTTTTTTTATTCGTAAAGGTGATATAACAACTAATTTGTGGGGTCGTAACCAGTTGATTCATAAATGAAAATGGTTGTGGCGGTTTATCTCCTGGCTGCTCGGTACATTGTTCCCAATCAATCGTTTTGCCATCTAGGCGGGGCGGAGTGCCGGTTTTAAGGCGGCCCATTAAAAAACCGATTTTTTCTATCGTTTGCGCTAACTTAATGGTTGGTTTTTCACCAACCCTACCACCCTCTTCTTGGGTTTCACCACGGTGAAGAACCCCGCGCAAAAAAGTCCCCGTTGTAAGGATGACAGCTTTTGCCTGAATTATTTCGCCTGTATTTGTTACAACGCCAGTAACTTGTCCTTGTTCAATAAGGAGATCATCGGCCCCGCCTCCTCTAATTGTAAGGGTCGCACTGTATTCAGATAAAATATCTTGTACCGCTTGACGATACAATTTGCGATCAGCTTGGGCACGGGGGCCGCGTACTGCTGGGCCTTTTGATGCGTTCAGCATACGATACTGAATCCCTGCACGATCAATTGCCCGGCCCATTACCCCATCAAGCGCATCAATTTCACGCACTAAATGCCCCTTACCCAGACCACCAATCGCCGGATTACAGGACATGACACCAACAGTTTCAACCTTATGTGTTAAAAGGAGGGTTTGCGCCCCCATACGAGCAGCGGCAGCAGCAGCCTCTGTCCCAGCATGGCCACCACCAATAACAATGATATCATATTTTTTTTGAGCCTTACTCATTAACCACCCAACCCTTAAAATAGGCACCATATCTAAGGGATAACACACTGATTTGTCAAGAAAATAGTTTGTAATCCCGTCTATATTTAATAGCGTTACTTTCCAATGCAAAAATCACGAAAAATTACATCGAGCAGATCTTCAACATCCACCCGCCCTGTGATGCGTCCCAAGGCCCGCACCGCAAGGCGAACATCTTCGGCAATCAGTTCTGGTGGCTGAGCTGGGTTAAGAGCGCGCGCTAAGTGGTCAGCGCTTTCTTGTAGCGCGGTACGATGACGATTTCGGCTGAGATAAATTGTTTCACGTGAAACATTGAAGATCGTTTTCAACCTCTCTTCCAAATGATTTAGAAAGAGATCAATCCCGGTGCCCTCTTTCGTTGAAATACGAAGATATTCAGCATAGGCTGAGTTTTTTTCTTTTTCCAAATCCGCCTTACTAACCAAGGGAATGGTTTTTTTATCTACAAAACCAAATGTTTCAGGGTCTAATTCCTGATCAGCGGCAAAGAGTGCTATTCTTAGATCTGCCTCTTTAGCATGTTTGCGAGCTCGGTTTATCCCTTCTTGTTCAACCGTATCACTCACTTCACGCAGGCCAGCAGTGTCTAATAATGTCACTGGATAGCCGGCAATATTAAGGTGAACCTCCAACACATCGCGCGTTGTGCCAGGAATGTCTGTTACAATCGCCACATCACGCTGTGCCAACATATTGATAAAGCTAGATTTTCCAGCATTTGGTGCCCCAATTATTGCAACCGTTACCCCATCACGCAATCGTTCACCAATTCGGTTATCATTCAGGTGGTTTTGGATAGAATCGAGGGTTTTTTGTAAAATAGGCCGCATTTTTATCGAAAGAGATTCGGGAATTTCTTCGTCTGAGAAATCAATATCTGCTTCGATATAAGCCAGGCTTCTGGTTAATTCCTCGGCCCAATTATGATAGAGATCGCGTAAGCCACCGCGCATCTGCATCAAGGCTTGTTGAGCTTGCAAGCTTGTTTCAGCGGCAACAAGATCGGCTATTCCCTCCGCCTCTGTGAGGTCTATTCGCCCATTCAAAAAGGCGCGTTTGGAAAATTCCCCTGGCTCAGCCATACGAACACCTTCACAAGACAAACAGGCTTTGATGACAGAATCAATCACAGCCACCCCACCATGGATGTGTAATTCAACAACATCTTCGCCAGTAAAACTATTCGGAGCCTGAAAATAAATTCCAAGCCCCTTATCCAAAAGAGTCCCGTTATCAGGGTCTTTAAACATGTAAAGCGTTGCCATGCGTGGCATGGCTCTATGGTCCTCGGTTAAGCGCACTAAAACTGAATGACTATCGGGACCAGAAAGGCGCAGAACAGCAACGCCTGCCGCACCTCGTCCCGATGCTAACGCTATAATAGTTTGTTTTATCATACTTTTTTAAATGAAATTATAAATTAAGAAAAAAGAGAAAAAACGTTCTTTATTGATTCATCGATTGAAAGAAGTCGTCGTTATTTTTTGATGTACGAAGCTTATCAATTAAAAATTCAGCCGCGTCAACCGTCCCCATTGGGTTAAGAATACGCCGTAAGACCCACATTTTTGATAAGGTGCCCTTATCAACCAGCTCTTCTTCCTTACGCGTGCCCGATTTTTGAATGTCAATTGCTGGGAAGACCCGTTTATCAGAAAGTTTTCGATCCAAAACAATCTCAGAGTTACCCGTGCCTTTAAATTCTTCAAAAATCACCTCATCCATCCGGGAACCTGTTTCAATCAAGGCGGTGGCAATAATGGTAAGAGAACCGCCCTCTTCAATATTCCTAGCTGCGCCAAAAAAGCGTTTCGGCCGCTGCAACGCGTTCGCGTCGACCCCCCCTGTGAGAACTTTACCGGAACTAGGCACCACGGTATTATACGCACGCGCCAGACGGGTAATTGAATCCAGTAAAATTACAACATCGCGCTTCATTTCAACCAAACGTTTGGCTTTTTCAATAACCATTTCAGCAACTTGCACATGGCGAGCTGCCGGCTCGTCAAAGGTTGATGAAACAACATCACCGCGCACGGAGCGCTTCATATCCGTGACTTCTTCTGGACGCTCATCAATAAGTAAAACAATTAAATATGCCTCTGGATGATTCGCGGCAATCGAATGGGCAATCGTTTGCAACATCACTGTTTTACCAGCGCGCGGCGGCGCGGTGACAAGGGCGCGCTGGCCTTTGCCGATTGGCGAAACAATGTCGATAATCCGAGGGGTTAGATTTTTATTTTTTTTGGTTGGGTCTTCTTCAACTTCTAATTTAATTTTATCTGTTGGGTAAAGCGGGGTTAAATTATCAAAGTTAATCCGATGTTTAAGCTTATCCGCTTCCTCATAATTAATTTTTTTCACGGTAGTAAGAGCAAAATATTTTTCACTTTCTTTCGGTCCGCGAATTTCCCCCTCAACTGTGTCGCCTGTACGCAGATGAAATTGCCTGATCTGTTTCGGAGAGACATAAATATCATCCGGGCCAGGCAGATAGTTTTGATCTGATGATCTTAGAAAACCAAAGCCATCATTCAAGACTTCTAAAACGCCTTCACCAATGATTTGTTTTTCTTCTTCTGCTAAAATTTTTAGGATTGAAAACAACATATCCTGTTTACGCATGCCCGCAGCGTCGTCAACGCCAAGATCCTCAGCAAATTTAAGAAGTTCTGCGGGTTTTTTGACCTTTAAGTCATTAAGATGCATTGGTTTTGTCATGAAAATTTCACAGTTTTTTGTTCTATTGGATAAATAAATAGCGTCACTTCTGGGACACGTCTTAACCTGTTTTTATGTGGAAGTGTAAAATCGGAAAAGCAAGAGCAGTTTATCAATCTGTCGTTACATTTTTCTTAATAACGAAAACATGAGCGTAAGTCAAAGGGAAATTGCTTTAAAGTTTAATTTATTTTGTTTATTCGTGATGTTTATTGAGGCTATGTGGCTTTTTTCTAAAAAGGCATCAAAACAACCATAAAAACAATAATAATCAAAAAAACCGTTGGTACTTCATTAATAATACGAAAGAATTTCTCGGTTTTTTGATTTTTATCGGCGGCAAAATCTTTCCGGGTTTTGGCGAGATAGCCGTGAAATCCACTTAAGATAAAAACACAGGTCAATTTGATATGCATCCACCCCTGCGACAAATATTCTGGATAGCCATAAACCATCGCCAAACCAAAAGTCCAGGTTGCAATCATTGCCGGATTCATAATGACGCGCAAGAGCTTAACCTCCATGGTTTTAAATTTCTCCGAAGCCTCTGATAGCGGGGCAACCTGACAATGATAAACAAACAAGCGGGGAAGATAGAATAAACCCGCCATCCAGGCGACAAAAGAAATCACATGTAAGGCTTTAAAGATAAGATAGTAATCAATCAAAAAATTTTGCAGCATTATTTTTTTCCTATATCGTTTGCTTACAGCCGCAACGGCCACCACAACAAGGGGGGTTTTCAAGCAGTTCTTCATACCGTCGTTGACAACATTTATCATAGGGTTGTGGACAATTGCGTTTTCCCGTCGCTGTGCCATTGACGATTTTTTTGCGTGAACCAATGCGTTTTTTAATCAATCTGGCCAAATCATTAATAAAAGCGGGATGGGTTCCAACTGTTTCCACGACACCATACCATGGAACCCCAGCCTCATCAGCAACCTCTTTATATTCAACCCCCAGTTCAACAATCGTTTCAACATGTTCAGAAACAAAGGCGTGTGGATAAACAATAACGGGAACCTTCTCATGACCGGCACGCTCAATCTCATCCTCGGTTTGAGGTCCAAGCCATTTTTGAGGCCCAACTTTCGACTGATAGCAAATAACATAGTCCGGATTTTTATAGGGGAGTTTCTTCAAAATTGCTTTAACAGTTTGCTCACATTGCCATGCATAAGGATCTCCATCTTTGATAATTTTCTCTGGCAGACTATGGGCAGAAAATAAAATTCGCGGATTACGACCTGTGGCTTTTTTACAGTCCTGATAGACCTTTTTAATATTTTCAGCAGAAGCCTTAATAAAGCCCTCGAGCTGAGGGTAACAACACAAGGTTGTCGTCGGTTTATCAAGACCAATGTTTAAACAAACTCGGCGCCATTGCGCTAGTGATGACCAAAAAGTCGTTGTTGAGAACTGTGGATACAGGGAAACCAACATAATCTGATCTGGATTAAAGGCTTGGACTTGTGGCGCCACACTAGATGCCATTGGATGCCAATAGCGCATACAGGTGTAAACCCGAATATCATGAGAAGAGGCAAGCGCTTTTTGCAACGCATGTTGCTGCGCAATCGTATTTTCTAACAACGGCGAACCACCGTCCATTTCACCATAGGCTTCACCAGCCTCACCTTTAGAGCGTTTAATTGAAATTAGTTTTGCCAGTAAAAAACGTAAAGGTTTTAGAAAAGGAATAATATTAGGATCCATAAAAAAATTAAACAAAAAGGGTTTAATCGTCTTTGGACCTGTCGGTCCACCAAGGTTAAAAAGAATAACGGCAATTTTTTTCTGTTTTTTCTGGGGCATTTTTATTCTATTTCTCTAATAGTGTTAATAAGCTGGGTAATATGGTCAGGCGGGGTTTCTTTAATGACACCATGTCCAAGATTAAAAACAAAAGGGCGATGGCGCATCGTATCACAAATTTTTTTCACTGCCAAAACCATTTCTTCCCCTCCTTTGAGAAGCAGATTTGGATCAAGATTTCCCTGCAATACTATGGTTTTTGGTATCGCTTGATCGGCCCAATTCAAATCAATTTCTTGCGATAAGCCAAGCGCTTGAATCCCTGTTTTTTGTCCATAATCTATAAGTTCTGTTTGACTGTCACGGGCAAACCCAATAATCGGGATTGTAGGATATTTTTGTTTAATCTGCGCGACAATTTTTTGCGTTGGATTAATCACCCAATTTTGAAAATCTTGCTCCTTAAGAAGCCCGGCCCAACTATCAAAAAGTTGTAGAGCATCCACCCCAGATTCTATTTGCATAATTAAATAGTCACATGTTGCCGCTGTAATTTTATCAATTAGTTTTTTAAATAGTGCAGCATGGTCCCTCATCATATCCTGAGCTTTCGGAAAATCGCTTTTCCCATGACCTTGAACCATATAACAAGCAACCGTCCAAGGCGACCCAGCAAAACCAATTAAGGCCTTATCATCGGTTAAGTCTTGTTTGATTTTCTTGATAGTTTCAGTAATCGGGCTCAATTTTTGAGCATCAAAGGTTAGTTGGCCAATTTCTTGAGGATATTTTATCGCATTCAATTGTGGTCCTTCACCTTTGACAAAGCGAACATATTGTCCCAATACATCCGGAATCACAAGAATATCAGAAAATAGAATCGCAGCATCTAAATCAAAGCGTCGTAACGGCTGGAGTGTCACCTCCGCCGCTAAATCAGGCGTATAAACTAAGGATAAGAAATCTGGGACATCTTTTCTAATGTCACGATATTCAGGCAAATAACGACCGGCTTGACGCATCAACCAAACCGGTACCTTGCTGGTTTTTTCACCAGAAAGTGTTTTTAAAAAACAAGACATGATCCGTGCTTATATCATATAGAATTTAAAAACCCCACCTATATAATAATATATATTAATAAAGATAATGTATTTGTTGTACTGTAAGTTATGGGGATAAGGTGTGATAATATCTTAATCTATAGATAAAAATAACAAAGAATCAAACAGATAAAGAATAAGGGATGATTTTTATATTTCCTAATAGCTGTGGATAGAGGTATTAAAAACTTAGGACTGTTTTCTGTAAAAAGCGACGATGAGTTATTTTAAAAAATGATCCACATCTTATCCCCATAAAAAACCCTGTTGTATCCTGCGATAGATATGCTAAAAACAGACGTCAGATACACCACAAACAACAAGGAAAAACAATGTATCATATAGATTGGGAAGATATAGACGCAGAAGATGTTCCTCGTTTACTCGCTGACATAAATCAGCATATTGACGGAGATACTTTTGATCCAAATGTTACAACGATTGAAAAACACGCGCTTCCTTTTTATGCTGATTATGAGTTATTACGAGTAATTGATCCAGAGGCGGATCCGGTTTTAGAAAAACTTCTTATCTATAAAGAGGGCGAGGCCTTTATTCTAAACTGGACCAACCAACCAATTTACACAGCGAATGAAAAAGCACCTATTCATCTTGATGAAGATATTGCACCTCTGTACGCAAAATTTTTCTTTGATCATGTTCGTGGTCGCCATGGCCGTTTTTTGATTATTGATAATGCCGATGAAATTAATTGGTCAGAAGAGCCACCAGAAGAGGCAAAAAAAGCCATTGATGAGATGATTACGCCAGTAACACATATCGAAACCAAAGAGAGTGGTACAATGAGTTACTCATCCTATATGATTTTTAAAGATTCCTTATTCAAGGCCAATATCCATGTTGAGAAAGATGGGATGGTTTCCTTATCTGATGAGGCTTTGATTGTCGAAGGCATGCCAATTAATCAAGACCCGGCTCCGGGTGAAAATAACATCGCAGCCTAAAATCTGATGCGTCAAATTGTTTTTGATACTGAAACAACGGGTTTTGATGCACAAGGGACAGACCGGATTGTTGAAATAGGGGCGGTTGAAGTTGTTAACTTTATTCCCACCGGAAAAACGTATCACCAATATATCAATCCAGAATGTGAGGTTTCTGACGGCGCTGTCGCAGTCCATGGTTTAACATATGAGCGTTTGAAGTCAGAACCGGTTTTTGCACAAATTGGCGCGAGCTTTATGGATTTTATTGGCGAGGCTGATCTCGTTGCACATAATGCTGAATTTGATATGCTTTTTATTAATGCTGAATTTAAACGAATTGGGATGCCAATCATCCCGACATCGCGCGCAATTGATACCTTAGCGATAGCGCGTAAAAAATTCCCAGGGGCTAATAATACCCTTGATGCTTTGTGTAAACGTTTTGAAGTTGATAATTCCGAACGGGTTTTTCATGGAGCACTCCTTGATGCGCAACTTCTGGCTGAGGTTTATTTGGAGCTTTCTGGTGGTCGTCAGCAAGGGTTGCAGTTAAAACAGGCTTCTTCTGCGACGCTAAAAGAAAATCAACAGAATATAAAAAAAACCTATGCCGTAAGGGAGTTTGCTGTTCCCGAATCCGAAACGGTTGCGTTTGAAGAAATGCTTACAAGCTTGGAAAATAATCTCTGGCAAAAACGGGCTTAATGCTTGTAACAAGAAAGAAGATTATCCGAATATCAATGCAGTATCAACAAGAGCTCAATATTTATGGTTTCTCGTGCCTATAAAATTAAAAAGCTTGCGCGTTCAAAATGTCATCGTTTATTAAAATGGGAGTTTTGGCCAGTATGGATTATTTATTTTCCAGTTGCGATCTATATTCTTTATTTAGGCGTTAAACACCGGCATTTTACTTTATTTACCGCCGCTAATCCTGGCATGGTTATGGGGGGTGTTTTGGGGATTAAAAAATCAGAAATTTTGTCCTTATTAAAAAAAGCAGCACCCGAATCTATCCCAAATTTTATAATTTTAAAGCAAAGTCTGTCCCTGCGTGAACAGGAGAACGAAGTCAAAAATTTCGTGGAGCAGTATCAACTTTCATATCCGATTGTCATCAAACCAGACAATGGGCAGCGCGGTGAAGGGGTTGTTATTATTAATAAATCGGCAGAGATAACACAAGCGCTGCAAAAAACTGTGTCAGATATTATTGTACAACAATATATTCCAGGTGAAGAATTCGGAGTTTTTGTCATTAAAGAGCCTAAAAAAACCGCAAAAATATTTTCGATTACCCATAAAATACGCCCTACTGTGAAAGGTGATGGTCAAAGGTCGCTAGCGCAACTTATTTTGGACGATCCGCGCGCTAATTTAATGGCACAATTCCTGTTAGATAAGCATCAAAATCATCATAATACCATTCCACAAAAAGATCAGACGTATCCAATCGTTGATTTGGGAACGCATTGCCGTGGGGCGGTTTTTAAAGATGCTAATTTCTTAAAAACAAAAGAATTAGAGGTATTTTTTGATACTGTTTTGTCAAAAGCGCCGGGGCTTTTTTTTGGTCGGTTTGATGTGCGGGTTCCGACAATAACCAAATTTCAACAAGCAGAAAACCTATCGATATTAGAAATGAATGGTGTAACCTCAGAAGCGGCCCATATATATGATCCTGAAGCGTCTCTTTTAGCGGCCTGGAAAACCTTATGTATACAATGGAAATACGCTTTTAAAATAGGCAAAAAAAACCTAGCAGATGGTGCAAAAACTGCTAGTATAGCAACAATTCTAAAATATCATCATGATCATAAGCAAGCACTACGCAATATGGGCTAATAAAAATAGGGTTTTCGGTTGGTTGCAGAAATTTTATCACAGTATGTTCCTAGTAAGGTTTTTGAATCCGGGAATTTGACAGTTCGCGCAGCGACAACAATCGAAGATATTCTTGCGGCGCAGCGCTGTCGCTATACTGTTTTTTATGAAGAAAAAGGGGCGCATCCTTCGCCAGAGATTTTGGAACAAAAACGTGACTTTGATGATTGCGACCCCTATGCCACCCACATTATTGCCGAACAAGACGGTGAAGTAATCGCAACTGCACGTTTGATCTTAAGTCAAAATTTGCCTGCAGGCGGAAAATACTACACCGAGGAATTTTTTAACTGTGATCAAATTTTAAAAAAATATACGAATATCATGGAAATTGGCCGGGCGTGTGTTCGAGAAAAATATCGCAGTGGCAAGGCGTTATCAATGGTATGGAAATATGCCATGTCAGTAATTGACGAAACCAACACTGACCTTTGTTTTGGTTGTGCTAGCTTTGCTGGTAATAATCCAAAAGATCATGAACATACGCTTTCTTATTTGCACTCTCTTAACCTTGCTCCACCAGAAATTCGGCCACAAATTATTGCCGAACATAAAATTTCAATCCGACAGATTCCGGATGATGAAATTAATGTTCGCCAAGCTCTGCGTGGGATCCCAACGTTAATGCGTGGTTATCTTAAACTTGGTGGGATGATTGCCGATGAAGCGGTGATTGATTATCAATTCAATACAATCTTTACTTGTATTTTTGTTGATATTTCAAAAATCCCCGAACAAACGTATCTTAATTTTATTGGCCAAGCATGACATTTTACCGGAAATTGAGGGCGGCTTTTATCGTTTTGGCCTTTGCGCTTTGGACGCCTTTTATGATTATGATCTTGTTTTTGGCTCATTGTATTGTGCCTAAAAAAAAAGCAGCTGTCTTGCGCTTTTTTCACACTGGTGTTTGCCGGATTTTTAAGATTATCATACAGGTTAAAGGTCAAATATCCGAAAAACCAAAAACAATCTATGTTGCAAACCATGCATCCTATATTGATATCCCTGTTTTAGGGTCAATCTTAGAAGGCCAATTTGTTGCAAAATCAGATGTTGCACAATGGCCCGTCATAGGACAGCTTGCAGCACTGCAGAATACAATTTACGTTGAGCGGCGCGCATCAAAAGCAAAAAAACAGAACACTATTTTAGCAACAACCTTATCTAAAGGAACAAATTTAATCATTTTTCCTGAAGGGACAAACACACTTGGTGATGAGGTCAAACCGTTCAAATCTTCCCTTTTTGGCGAAGACGTATTGGCAGAAAAACCATGGATACAACCGGTAGCGGTTGCCTATTCGCTACCGGATGGATCATCGATACCGCCAGATCTGCGACCTGTTTATGGGTGGCCGATGACGGCAAATTTTGCTAGCCATTGTTGGCAACTTCTACAACAAGGCGGAATGCACGTTGATGTTATTTTTCATGACGCCTTCCCGTGTGCAGTGGGAATGGATCGCAAAGAACTTCTTAATACAGCTCAGAAAGTAGTTGAGCACTCTGTCCTTAAAGCAATTCAATAGCCCTGTTGATTAAGCCGTACCTGCTTCTTTTTGGTTTGCCGCGGCGTTTTGTTGATACATGGCAACAAAATCAATAGGATTGATCAGTAAGGGTGGAAAACCGCCATTGCGTGTGGCATCAGCAACAATTTGCCGGGCAAAAGGAAAGAGCATCCGTGGCCCTTCAATCATCAAGACAGGCTGAATTTGATCCTCTGGCACATTATTTAACGTCATCACACAGGCATATGATAATTCAACAATAAAAGTGGCGTTTTCTTCTGTTTTTGCATGGGCATTAATTTTAAGGGCGACTTCAAAAGACGTATCGGATAATTTTTTTGCTTCAACATTAATATTGACGTCAACATCTGGCGCTTTGCCTGTGTTAACCAAACTATTCGGAGCGTTTGGATTTTCAAAGGATAAATCTTTGATATACTGGGCATTAACCGTAATTGGAAACTCACCGGATTGCTCGTTTGGGGTCACATTTTCTGCCATAGATAACTCTCATTTTTTATAAAGGATAGTTCATTACTGTAGTCGTTTTAGGATAATGATCAAGGGTAAAATCACCCCTAGCATTGTTAAAATCATCCGGTATGATAGAGGGCATCTAAATTAATAACCCATGAGATAATTGAATAATGAATCAAGCTGTCCTTGATATTTTAATTTTTGCTGCAATTGCAGTTTTCTTATTTTTTAAACTCCGCAATGTTCTCGGAGAAGTTGATGATGTTGATGATAAAGGCAAAACATCGCGCCCAAAATCATTTAATGAAAACGCGACAAAACAAAAAAATGACCGTCTCGCACGTCTTAATCCGCAACAAGGAGCAAGTGAATGGCCAACAACCTTGCCAGATTTTAAGTTAGTTGCGCACGCAACAGCACATAATAGCCTTCTACAAATTCATGCAATTGCCCCTCATTTTGATCCATACCATTTTCTCCAAGGAGCCAAACGTGCTTTTGTCATGATTATTGATGCTTTTTCTAAGGGAGATAAGTCGAGTTTAAAAAACCTTCTTGAGGCCGATCTATATGAGTCTTATTCCGATATTATCGATGCTCGTATAGAAAAAGGAGAAACGTGGAACAGTGAAATAGTTGAACTAAAAAATGCCTTAATTTCCACAGCAGAAATTCATGAAGACGAGGCAAAAATCACAGTTGATTTTGAGGCAGTTGAAAAAGTGACAGCGCGTGATCGGGATGGAAATTTTATCAATGACGAAAAAGGGGAACCAGAAAAAACCGAGAATCGATGGGTTTTTGTCAAAAATATTAAAGACAAAGAGCCGCGCTGGCGCTTAGTAGAAACGCAAGAAAAAGAGGAAATATAATGAAACATATTTCAAGAGCGATTGCAGTGATATTAATCCTATCTGGATGTGCTGTTAACACAACAGGGATTATCTCAAGTGATGAACAGCATTTAAGCCTGACAAAACAGTCTTTTTTAGATCTTAAAGGCTGGGCAGATGACAACCATGCGAGCGCCTTAGAGGCTTTTCTTAAATCTTGTGATCGTATTCTTAAACAAGACCCGTATGCTCCTTTTGGACGCAATGGCGTTGGCGGTCTTTATGGGGATTGGAAACCAGCCTGTGACGCAGGGATACAATTAAAAACCTCTGGTGCTATTGCTAACCCTCTTGCGGCAAAGCAGTATTTTGAAAAATGGTTTGATCCCTATCAAGCGCGTAAAGGGTTTGAGACAAAAGGTCTTTTTACTGGCTATTATGAAGCGACTCTTTATGGATCAAGGACCAGGCATCATGTCTATCAAACACCGCTTTACAAGCGTCCACCAGATCTTGTTATGGTGGAGCTTGGTAATTTTCGCGATGATTTAATGGGCCGCCGGGTTGCGGGCCGCATTAATGAAAGCCGCCTTAAACCCTATGAAACCCGAGCAGAAATTGAGTCAGGGTCTCTTGCAGGCCAGAATTTAGAACTGGTGTGGGTTAGTGATCCAGTAGATGTTTTTTTTCTTCATATCCAAGGATCTGGGCAGGTTAACCTCGATGATGGTACGGTTATGCGCGTGGGCTATGATGGACAAAATGGCCATCCGTATCATGCGATTGGTCGTGAACTTGTTGATCGAGGTGAGCTTGATAAAGAAGCGGTTTCATTACAGACCATCAAAGAATGGATGAAAACCAATCCGGAGCAAGCGCAAGATTTAAAAAACATGAACCCCTCTTTTATCTTTTTCAAAGAAATGACAGGGTCAAAACCTTTAGGGTCTGAAGGGGTTCCTTTAACTGCGCACCGGTCTTTGGCAGTTGATCGTACCTATATTCCTATGAGCACGCCAATGTGGGTTAGTGCTGACCATCCTTTATATGAAGATCGTAAAATTCAAACCCTGATGGTTGCTCAAGATACGGGCGGGGCAATCCGAGGGCCTATCCGAGGAGATTTTTTCTGGGGAGAGGGAAAAGATGCTGAAATTTTAGCAGGAAATATGAAGAGCCAAGGGCAGTACTGGCTCCTTCTGCCTAAGCGCATGACGGTGCTTGAATAGTCCTTAAAAATCTTCTGGGATAATGTCTTTGACAATACGATCAATCCGGCTCTTTGGTTTCCATTGTGCGGCAATTTCGTGATAGATCACTTTGCCTGATTCATAGCGAATCAATTTTAAATCAACCAAATCCCCTAAAATCAGATGTGCCATTGTCCCATCATCTAGTTCAAATAATGTGTCGTCATAAAGTACTGGACGGAGGGTTAATTCAGCAGCAATATGCGTTCCGTTAATATAGGCACTGGAGACATAATAGGAGGTTTCTTTTCGCAAAGGCAGGACGGCATAGTCTTGAATGTTGCGAATAAAAACAACATAGGTTTCACCATTATATTGGTAAGTATAATGGCGATCATCGTTAAAACCGTCAAAGAAAAAAGCACCTAAATCATCGGCGGATGTTTGTTCATCCCTGCTTTTTCGGCTAAATTCTTTAACAAGCAGATCATCAAAGACAATAAAAGCAGAATTTTTATCAACACCGTTATAAATTTCACGTAGGGTCTCACGTTCTTTATAAAGAAAGGCGTTTTTAGCAAATTCTGGTGCTGTTCGATATCCGGGCATATTTTTTGCCAATGAATCGAAATCAGGCGTTTGATTCGTATTTTTCATGTAGTTAAGCGCAACCTCAACGGGCAGTGTCATTGCCGGTGGCTCACCAATGCTATCCAAAGCGGACGCGTGCGAATATCCAATTGTTAAGAAAAGCGCGCCAAGAAATAACCGCAAAATCATGGGTAAATCCATTTTTGTTTTTAGTCATTATAGCGTAAACTAGGAGTGTAAAGAAGAGATTAGTAAAAATGACAGATGATGATCTTTGGCAACGGGTGATAAAAACAGTTAAAACCCTTGATCGCAGTGATTTAGGAATTGATCAGGGAGAAAAACCACCCAACCCAAAAATAAAACCAGGTGTTGAGACCTTATCAACCAATAACAAAAAACTTGTCGCGCCCCGTCACCTCAATATTGACCGCAATACTTGGGGTCAAATTGATAAGGGACGCTTGCATATTGACCATAAAATAGATTTGCATGGGATGACAGTTAATCAAGCGTATAAGGCGTTTCAACATTTTATTCGCGATTGTATTCGCAAAGAGTATAAATGTGTCATTGTCGTTACTGGAAAAGGATCAAAGGAAAAAGGGACGGGAAAAATTCGCCGTGAATTCCCCCATTGGATTGAAGCTAAAGAGATAGCTCCGTTTATTCATGCTTTTTCAGAGCCTAGTCGTAATCGTGGGCGCTATGTTTTGATTTTAAGAAAAGCGCATAAGATTTCGTGACCTATCAAGGCGAATATGCTAAAAAAACCTATGTTCAAAAATTCGACACAAAACCCCCCGAAAATAAAAATTGATCACCTAACGGAAATTGGTCCGGTAGATATGAGTGATTTATGCGAAGCAACCGAAAGCGCCATCAAAGAAGGCGGCGGGTTTGGCTGGGTTAAAGCGCCAGAACATGAGACATTAGAGCGCTATTGGCAAGGGGTTATCTTGGTGCCGCATCGAGATCTTTTTGTCGGACGAATTGACGGCACAATAGCCGGTGGAGTGCAACTTATTCGGCAACCGCACAATAATGAAGCACAAAGCTTTTCTGCAAAAATAATTTCTGTCTTTGTTGCGCCATGGGCTCGCGGGTTTGGGGTTGGTAAAAAAATGATGGACGCGGTTGAAAAATTTGCTCACAAAAAAGGGATTGAAGTTGTTCGCTTGGATGTTCGAGAAACGCAAGAAGAGGCAATCGCCCTCTTCAAAAACTGTGGCTACACCCATTGGGCAACCAATCCGATCTATGCCAAGGTCAAGGGTACGGTTTATCAGGGCTTGTATTTTCAAAAGGATTTGACGGGCAAAAGGCGGCATAAGGTTAATGATTTGCCTAATGGATCAAATAATTGACAAATATGAACAATATCCTGGTAGTTTTCGCCGTGTTGTTAAACCCTATAGGGAGTGAGGTTTTTGGATGACCTATGATGCAAACAATATTTTTGCCAAGATTTTGCGCGGTGAAATTCCGGTAAACAAACCTGTCTACGAAGATGATTATGTGCTCGCTTTTTGGGATATTGATCCAAAAAAGCAAATCCATGTCCTCATTTTACCGAAAGCGGCCTTTGTTGATATCGAAGATTTTGCGGCGAATGCGCCGGATGCCGATATTTTAGGCTTGATTCGGGCAATCCCCAAAGTCACGGGCGCCCTTGGCCTGCAAGAAAAAGGATATCGTCTGATCTCAAATATTGGGGGCGATGGTGGCCAAGAGGTCCCGCATCTCCATCTGCATATTTTAGGCGGCGAGCCGGTTGGGGCATTGGTAAGTTAATTCGGCTTAGCCTTACGGAGCTAATTCTTTTTTGTTTCTTACATGGTGCTTTGCCATTTTTTACCTAGAATAGCTGAGCCAACAATAAGGAACAACATGAGAACACCACCAACAGTTTTTGAGTTTTTTTCAAGGAAAGTTTCTTCTTTTTCCTGTGGATTATCTTCTGACATGGCTTTTATCCTCCTTTTGTCAAGCTTGTGCTAAACTAAAACGAATCTTGGCTTTATGTCAACAAAAAAGAGCTGATTGCACTAATATATTCGGTGTCCCATTGGGATATTATTATTCGAACGGAAGGGGCCGGAGCGGGCTTCATCCATTGGGCGAACCCGCCCGCGAATATTTTTCCTGTGAAAGCGACGCGCAATCTTTGCTAAGCTCTGCATTGAAACAAGACCATTAGCGCTATTTTTTGTGCCTTCGCAGTCATTTCCCGGTAAAACACAAAAATCAACACCAGAGGCTGTCCCATCATCATATTCATGAATCATGAAAGCCTCTCCTATTCAGCGGCCATACGGCGGAAGTTTTGCGTATCGGCAATATAGGCGGTTAATTCATCCAAAAGCATCGTTTCACAGCCATGGAAAAAGTGATTAGCGCCAGGAATAATGCGGTAATCAATCGCTTCTACGCCGCGTTGTTCACGAATCCGCTCAACAAGGGTATCAACGCTTTCTTGGGTAACAATCGTATCTTGTTCGGCGTGAACCACAAGTCCGCCAACCGGACATGGCGCAAGGAATGAATAATCATAGAGATTTGCCTGTGGTGCGACCGAGATAAAGCCAGACATTTCCGGACGCCGCATTAAAAGCTGCATCGCAATCATAGAGCCAAATGAAAAACCGCCAACCCAGAGCGCAGAAGGGCTTTTATGAACCGATTGCATCCAATCAAGGGCGGATGCGGCATCGGCCAATTCGCCAATACCATCATCATACATGCCTTGTGAGCGCCCTACGCCGCGATAGTTAAAGCGCAGCGTAGCAAAGCCATTTGTAACAAAGGCGTCTTGTAAAAGATGAACAATTTTATTATTAAACGTGCCACCGTGTTGGGGATGGGGTGACATTAAGACAGCCAGCGGCGCATTCGGTATCTTAGAGGGGGTATAGCGACCTTGAAGACGACCGGCAGTTCCGTTGAAAATAATTTCTGGCATAGTTTAGAATCCCTCCTCGTTTCCCGACTAAGGATGCCGGGCTCCGTCAAAAATAATCAAAATAAAACATCTCTACGGTGTGCAATGAATAGCCGGCAATTGTTGTGCGCACACGTCTTATCGCATCGGTACTCATGTCCAAGAGACTTCCGTTTTATAAGACTTTATTAACCATTTCGTCAAGGATTTTTTTGGGTTTTTGAATCAGATCAAAGGGTTACCTAATGTAACAAAATCGTCAAAACAATCGAATAGGTTTAGCGTTTGAATCATAACGGTGATATCATTTTGATATTTCAACCACAATTACAAGGAAAAAAGTAATGTCTGTTGCTCATGCGATTGAACAGCGTCGCGCTGTTAAACTATTTGACTCTAATCATACGATCAGTGAAGAGGAAAAGCAAAAATTGCTGACATTGGCGCAACTCTCGCCGACTTCTTTTAACATTCAGAATTGGCGCTTTGTTTGGGTTGATGACCCCGATTTAAGAAAAGAAATCCGAGCGGTCTCATGGGATCAACCGCAAGTGACGGATAGTTCCGCTTTGGTAATCCTGTGTGCACATCTGAAAGCATGGGATAAAGACCCTGTTCGATATTGGGCAAGTGCACCAAAAGAAGTGCAAGACTCTATGGTGCCCGGGATGAAGGGTTTTTATGAAGGGCGTGACTGGATGCAACGCGATGAGGCGATGCGCTCTGTTGGCATTGCCGCGCAAACTCTGATGCTGCAAGCGGTCGAAATGGGCTATGACACTTGTCCAATGATCGGTTTTGATGGCGAGGCTGTAGCGAAACTCATTAACCTGCCCGATGATCATGTCATCGGCATGTTTGTCGCGATTGGCAAGAAAGCCGGGGAGCCAAAACCACGCCCCGACCTTCTCCCCCTTGATGAGATTGTGATTCAAAATAGGTTTTAGTCTTTGACTTTGTCTTGCTTTTTAATATAAACGTAAATAATGATCAAAGCTGTTACCTATAGTCATGACACTCAACCAGGTCCAAAACTTCTGGTTTTTGGGGCGGTACATGGGTGGGAAATTTGTGGTACGAAGGCTATTCAGTACTGGATCGAGCAGTTTGATTCTGGTGCTGTAAGTCTTAAAAAAGGCTCCGTGACCTTTGTGCCGATTTGTAATCCGCGGGCGCAGGAACAAAATGTTCGCAAAACCGAGGCCGATCTTAATCGCTCCTATGTGAAAAAAGACCTCTCTGATGATCTTCTCTATGAAGAAAAACTGGCACAGCATCTCATGCCCCTCATTGATGCCTGTGATTATTTTCTCGATCTGCATTCGTTTTTCTACCCGTCAGAAGCGTTCACCTTTCAAGATGCCAATGGGCCAGAATTTGAAGCCTTTGCTGATGCGGTGGGGATTGAGAATATTATTGTTGGTTGGGGAGAATATTTCCCACCTACTAACACAAATTTTTGCTCTGGTATGACCTATGCCATTAAACAGGGGAAGATTGGCGCTGTGGTTGAGTGCGGGTCTCATGATGACCCGAATTCTGTGGTGAATGCGAAGCGGGCGATTAATAATATCCTTGGTTATTTGCATTTAGTTGAAACAAAACGCGATATTCAACAAGATCCGATCCGTTGGCGTCTTTTTAGCCATCAGGATGAGGTGGAGAATTTTGACTTTGCCAAAAATTGGCAGGGCTTTGACCGTTTAAAAGAAGGTGATTTGATTACTACGATTGATGGGCAGCCTCGCCATGCCCCACAAGACTGTAGCATCCTTTTGCCACATCACAAAGATGGCTGTTACTATTTAGTTGAAGAATCAAAGCCGTAGCATCTGGTTTTGTAATCGCGTATCGTAAGTGCATGAGTAAAGAATCACACATCTATCTCGACCATAATGCAACGGCGCCAATTAAACCGGCGGCCCGCGAGGCAATGATTCGGGTTCTGGATCAGGTGGGTAATGCGTCCTCCGTGCATGGATTTGGTCGCGAGGTGCGCCGTGAGGTGGAACGCGCGCGTGATCAGGTCGCGGCTTTGGTCAAAACAGAACCGATTAATGTCACTTTCACAAGTGGGGCGACCGAGGCGAATAATATCGTCCTGTTTGGCACACAAGCACAGCGCATCCTGATCAGTGCGATTGAACATTCGGCCTTGATCGATGCGGCGGCGGATATGCCGCAAGTGGAAATTATTCCAGTGACAGGCGATGGTGTAGTTGATCTCGATTGGCTGAAAAACGCACTCAAGGATGATGAACGCACCACTCTGATCAGTGTCATGCTGGTCAATAATGAAACCGGTATTATTCAACCGATCAAAGAGATTGTGGCCTTAGCCAAAAATCATGGGCATACGCATGTGCATACGGATGCGGTGCAGGCCGCCGGACGTTTAGAAATTGATATCGATGATTTGGGGGTCGATTATCTTTCCCTCTCAGCTCATAAATGTGGTGGGCCGATGGGGGTCGGGGCGTTGATCTATGCTCATGATAAAGATTTGATGCTCAGCAAACTCACCAAAGGCGGAGGACAAGAACGGGGCCGCCGTGCCGGGACCGAAAACGCGCCAGCGATTGCAGGATTTGGGGTGGCGGCAGAATTAGCCGCGGCAGATTTAATCGAATTTCAGGCTATGAGCCAATGGCGTGAAACAGCAGAGCAAAAAATGTTATCAGCGGTCCCTGAAGCGATTCTTTTCGGTCAAGCGGTGAACCGGGTGGCGAATACAATTCAGATAAGCCTGCCCGGCATTCGCGCCGAAACCCAACTGATGGCGCTTGATCTGGCTGGATTTGCGGTCTCAAGCGGCTCAGCCTGTTCTTCTGGATCGATCAAACCCTCACATGTTTTGACCGCGATGGGAGCAACAGAAGAGCAAGCAAAAGGCGCGCTGCGGATTTCTTTTGGCTGGCAAACCACGCAAGATCAGCTTAATCAATTTGTTGAGGCTTGGATTACTATGGCCAAAGATCTAAGGTCTAATTTATCTTAACACCCCTTTAATTATTTTTGTTGTAGGGTTACACTGTATCCATCGGGGAAAAAAGGAGTTCTTCTTGCCACCCATTTTGATACCTATCGGATCATCCGATCCAGCATTTAAAAATCCCTCTGATAAAAGAGTGTGTTCAACCGACCCCCGCCCTCGTGAGCGGGTTTTTTTATGCGCAATTTTTAAAGTAAAGAGAGTGTGTCTATGAGTAAAAAAGCCAAACGCCATCAAAAGAAAAATAATATCGAAAACCTCTATGAGCCAATGGGTGATTACGCCGTTCAAGAACGCCGTGATCAGCGTTACGTGAAAAATGTTAAACCCCGCAGTGCTGGGCAAAAGCGCCTTCTTGATGCGATTGATGATTTTGGTGTCACAATGGCGGTTGGCATGGCCGGGACGGGGAAAACCTATCTCGCGGTGGCCAAGGCCGTAGAATATTACGAAGCTGGTAAGGTGGATCGGATTATTTTGTCGCGGCCAGCGATTGAATCGGGTGAAAGCCTTGGTTACCTCCCGGGTGATTTGGTAGAAAAAATGGCGCCTTATCTGCGCCCGCTTTATGACGCGCTGAATGAACGATTAGGGACAAAACGTGTTAAGATGATGATGCAATCAGGCGATGTTGAAATTGCTCCGATTGCTTATATGCGCGGTCGAACTCTGAACAACGCCTTTGTTGTGATTGATGAGGCACAAAATTGTACCTATGCCCAGATTAAAATGATTCTCTCGCGGTTGGGCTGGCACTCAAAAATGGTTGTCACAGGGGACCCGGATCAATCAGATTTATTAGAAGGAGTGTCTGGTCTTTCACAAATTACCCATCGCATGCGTTCCTTGGATAATATCGGGATTGTTGATCTTGGTGAGGCTGATATTGTTCGCCATCCTTTAGTTGCAGATATGCTGGGTGTTTTATAAGAAAACCACCTTTGCAAACCATGGAAGTTTAGTTATCCTCTCTTAAGAGCTTGGGAGAGGATAATTTTATGAAACCATTCATCAAACGGTTGGCTATCTTATCACTTATTGGATTGGGGTTAGGGATTATTATTGGGTTCTTTGAGATTAATCAAGCCCCAACGCGCCATGACCGATCTTATGCGGATCCATCGGTAAAAGGGGTGGCGATTGGTGGCCCGTTTGCCTTGGCCGACCATCATGGCAACCGTGTCACTGATAAAAGTTGGCCGGGACAATATCTCCTGCTTTTCTTTGGCTTTACTCATTGCCCGGATGTTTGCCCGCTTAATCTTTCGATTATCACCGAGGCATTAGAAAATGTATCAGATGAAATCGTTGCCAAAGTGCAGCCGCTGATGATTACGATTGACCCGGATCGGGATACACCAAATGCGATGAAAGATTATATGTCTTTGTTTTATCCAAAATTTATTGGTCTGACCGGAACCCAGGCAGAAATCAAAGTCGCGACGAAAGCGTATCGGGTGTATGAACAGAAAGTCTTGTTGGAAGCAGCCGGCGGTAACCCAGAAGATAATTACACAATGAATCATTCATCCTTTACCTATTTGATGGGGCCGGATGGAACACTCGTTGATGTTTTTGCCCACAACACCCCACCGCAAGAAATCGTGACGGCTTTGCGTAACGTGGTATCGCCGAATGAGTAA
>CAZBXD010000019.1:15305-27202 GCA_964496065.1 uncultured Bdellovibrionales bacterium | reverse complement strand
CAACAAAAATATGACACATCAGAGCGCCGGGCGTGCAAGACGCTCGGCGTTTGCCGTTCAGTTCAGCGCTACAAAAAACGAAAGCCTGAAGGTTTTTTTATCAATCAAACAGCTATTTTTTCAACAGACGCTGAAAAAAATTTGATTATAAAGTGTTATCAACCACTCCCCAAAAAGATTAGCATTATGACATTTGAAAAAACGGAAGAATTATTAAAAAACATTTTTTTTTAAATGTTGTCTTATCTGATAAGCAAACAGAAATTCCTTTGGTTGTAAAACAGGATGGTTTCTTAGAAAGATTTGATGTAAATATAGAAACATTGGCACAAATTAAATCTTTTATAGAAGCTGTTCCAGAAGAAGAGCGGCCTAATGTTTTTTTAATGGTGATATTGCATTTCAAACTTTTTTTAAAACGTTTCAATGCAAGAAGTAAAGAAAAAATGGCTGGGGTACCTGGATTCGAACCAGGGATCGCGATACCAAAAACCGCTGCCTTACCGCTTGGCTATACCCCAATACAAAAAGTGCTTGGTAGATATAGAGGAAATACCCCCATCGATGCAAGAGGATTTGTACAAAAAATTACAAAAAATAGTGTTTTAACGGCTTCAGTTACACCACGCACAATAAAACCAGCCCGTATAGGCCAGGGCAAACACCATTTCTTTGCCAAAAAAAGCGCCAAGATTAGCATAGTCGATCATGTATTGTACATGTTCCATGGCCGAGATCCCTTCTCTTTTATACGGATTTCAGTATACCACAAGGTTAAATTTATGTAAATTTATTTCTATTTTTTAACAGGCGCTTGATATTTAAAGTTATCAAGATAAGTTCTTGGTTTTATTTTCTTTGTTTGCACTTCTTGGAGCGTATATTCCCACCCTCTTTTTTCAGCGTAATCAATCGCTTCTTCAATCGTGTCAAAAGAAAGTTTGACCTGATTCAAAGTATCTTTTGATGAAATCCAACCCATGAGCGATTCAGGTATCCTTGCTGATTGTGGCTCATACTCAATCAGCCATTTTTTAAGCTTACCCCGGCCTGATTGCATGGCCGTACGAGATGGGCGATAGATGCGAACTTTTGTCATATATTCCTTATGCCTGAAACAGTTTTACAATCCTTTAAAATCAATACGATCATTGACCCTTATTCCTAACTTTTCTGCCAAACCACCACGCACTTCCAAAACCGCTTTTACTGGAATTTCTGAGCTAATAGAATGTGTGTTATGCGGTTGGGCCATCGGATGAATTTTAACAATCCGACTGTTTTCGTCAATAAAGATCATATCCAAGAATATCAGGGTATTTTTCATCCAGAAACTTTGAATGCTCGGCTGATCAAAAATAAAAATCATTCCTCTATCATCGGCGAGTTCTTCCCGGAACATCAAGCCCTTTTCCCGCTCAGGTTCCGTCTTCGCAACTTCAACAATAAGAGTATGCTCCTGACCCGCCTGCGTTATAAGAGTTAGCGGTGCCGTTGAAAAATTAATTTCTTTTGAATGATCTTGTTCCAAACACGCCGTTAATAGCGCACAGGATAGAATTATTAGGGCAAATTTTTTAATCATTTTAATCCCTTCAAAAAGGTTAGAACAGCTTCTTGAGCTGCAGGATTGACAGTAAATTCCGTATAGTGATTACCGCCCTCAATTACATGAAATTCTTTCTGTCCGTTGAAAACATCATAAAGTTTTTCACTGTGATGAAAAGGGATAACCCGGTCTTCTGTCCCGTGCAGAAACAAGATTGGCGCCTTGATGTTATTGATCCGTGCAATCGTATCATAGCGATCTTTAATCAGGGTTTTAACAGGAAAGATCGGATAATGCTCCGCTGCTGCCTGTGCCAAAGAAATAAACGGCGCATCAAAAATCAGCCCTTTCACCGAATGATTTGCCGCAACATAAGATGCCACCCCTGTGCCTAAAGACTCGCCATAGAGAACGATTTTATCCGCTGAATACCCTTTTTCAGTCAAGGTTATCATTAACCGATCAGCATCTGCGTAGAAATTGTTCTCTGCTGGTTTACCCGGGTTTCCCCCATAACCACGATAGCCACTGACAAGCACCCCATACCCTGCCTGAACAAACGGCCCCATCTTCGTTAATCGATGACCGGCATGACCCGCATTCCCATGAAACATAACAAGGAGAGGTTTCGTCTTATCCCTTGGTGCGATAAAAAGAGATTTTAAGGTTAAGTCATCCGAAGTTTTCACCTCAAGAACTGGATCGCTCGGACCAAAAGCTTCTGAGCGATTGGGAAAATAAATCATCTGGCGCTGAAAAAAATAGAGACCAACAAGACTAACAAGGTAGATTGTGACAATGAGGAGAACGAAATCCATGAGTTTTTTCCTCATCATGACGCGTTATGCTGCTTGAATTCCATAAAGGTTCGAGTAGATACCTTTTTGCTTAACCAATTCCTTATGAGCACCAGACTCGGCTACCTGACCATCCTTGAGCACATAAATTAAATCTGCATCAACAATTGTGGACAGACGATGCGCCACTACAAGAGTTGTTCGCCCCTTTTGCAAACGAGCAAGGGCATCATTTACAATACGCTCAGACTCTGTGTCCAAGGCTGAGGTTGCTTCATCCAACAAAAGAATAGGAGCATCACGCAAAATTGCTCGAGCGATTGAGATACGCTGGCGCTGGCCACCTGAAAGCTTACCACCATGTTCTCCCAGACGCGTATCATAGCCGTCCTTAAGCTCCATAATGAAATCATGGGCCGCCGCTTCCTTCGCTGCCTTAATAATATCCTCTTCACTCACATTGCCATTGCCATATGTAATATTCGCTCGCACAGTCTCATCGAAAATTGCTACTTCTTGGCTTACTAGGGCAATGTTTTTACGTAAGGATTCTATTGTAACATCGCGGATATCCTGTCCATCTATTGTGATTGCCCCGCCAGAAACATCGTAAAAACGCGGAATCATATTTATAATTGTTGATTTTCCTCCACCTGATGATCCAACCAACGCTGTTTTCTTACCCGGTGGAATTGTTAAAGTCACATGGTCCAGTGCCTGTGTTCCATTTTTGTAAACAAAAGAGACATCATTAAAATTAATCTGTGCATCTTTAATTTGCAAAGGAAACGCATTAGGCTTATTAACAATTTTAGTTTCTTGGTCAATGACATCAAAAACTCTAACCGTAGCGCCAAGCCCAATTTGCATGGCATTATTTAATTTAGCGAGTTTTTTCATTGGCTCATATGCCATGACAAAAGCCGTAATAAAGGAAAAAAAATCCCCTGGTGTGCTTTGTCCAGCAATGACTTGATTACCTCCGTAAATGATAATACTGACAATTGCAATCCCAGTTAAAAGCTCTGATAAAGGAGTTGATAAGCCAGCGATGCGAACTGCTTTATAATTAAGTTTAAACAGGCGATTAGCGTTTTCCGAAAGTCTCTCCTCCTCTGCTTTTTCCATACCATAAGCCTTGACATGGCGCGCGCCCTGAAAGGATTGACTAAGGAGACTAGAAAAATCAGCAACCTCTTCTTGGGTTGAAATTGAGACAAGACGAAGTTTTTTACCAATACGACTTACAACAATAGCCGCAATCGGAAAAACCATAAACGCCATAATTGAAAGTTGCCAATTTTGGTAAAACATCACCCCAACAAGGAAAGAGAGCGTAATAACGCCCTTGCCAAAGCCAGTAAGCACCTCCGCCACAGCAAAACGCATCAAACCTGCATCTGACACCATAAGAGAGATCAAACCACCACTCGGCTTTGAGTGAAAAAAGGTCATGTCAGAACGCATAATTTTAGAAAATAATTCATTTTGAATTTGTTCAACAATGCCGTGGCCAACGCGGGCCATCATGACAATATGCCCCCATGTTGCAAAACCCCGTATAACAAATGCGCCCATGACTCCCAAAGCGATTGGAATAAGTAAAGTTTTATCTTTATTCACGAAAATATCATTGATAATCGGATCCATAAGAAGTGCTTGCGCAGCCGTCATAGCAGAGCCTAGGATCATCAATCCCATAGCGATAAAAACCGGTGATAAACGTCCCTTGAGATAGGTCTTCAAAAGACGTTTTACGAGAACATGATATTGCGATTTTGCAACTTTTTGTTTTTTGGGTTGTTGGGTCAAAATTACACAGAAGATTTGTTGTTATTTATTATCGAGCTACCGGTATACAACATTCTATTTGATTATGCATGTTCTTTTTTATTCATGCCAAGCCCCTTTACAAAACCCACAAACTCATCAGCTGCTAATGGCTTACTATAGAAGTAGCCTTGAAATTCATCACAGTTTTCTTTGAGAAGAAAATTAACATGATCTTGGGTTTCGACCCCTTCTGCAATAACCTTAAGTCCCATAGAATGCCCAAGCTGAATAATTGTCCGGGTAATTGCTGCATCATCGGGATCTTCAGTAACATCCATGACAAATGACCGGTCAACTTTCAAACGATGAATTGGAAACTTTTTAAGATAACTGAGCGATGAATAACCAGTTCCAAAATCATCAATTGCGAGGTCAACTCCTAACTCTTTTAGATTCTGCAAGATCTTGATTGTTTCATCTAAATCTTCTATTACCGCACTTTCGGTGACCTCAAGCTCTACATATTTTGGATCAATATCAACGTCTTCAAGGACTTGTTTTGTTAAAGCAACAATATCATCGCGATAAAACTGCACCCCAGAAATATTTACAGCCACGCGAAACTTTGGCAATCCTTCCTCATGACATTTTTTGGCAAAACGCGCTGCCTCATACATGACCCATTTCCCAATTGGAACAATAAGTCCAGACTGTTCAGCAACCGGAATAAATTGATCTGGAAAAATTTGCTTGGATTCACCCTCTGGTCCGGGTTTAAACCAGCGAATTAATGCCTCAGCTCCAATAATTTGTTGTGTTTTGGCATCAAATTGTGGCTGATACATCAAAGAAAATTGTTTCTCATCCACTGCGACACGAAGATCTTGCACCATTTGGATGCGAGATTGAACAGCTTGGTCAAATTCAGGGGCGTATAATCTGAACGTCCCACGCTCTTCTTGCTTGGCTTGATCTAATGCTGTCTCAGCCTTCTTAAGAAGGTCAACTGCGGTATCTGTATCTTTAGGATAAAAAGCTGCACCAATACTTGATTCAACGAAATACTCATTCCCCATAATTTTTAAAGGCTCAGCAAAAACATCAAAGACACGCTCTGCATATTCTTTAAATTCAGTCTCACTACATTGAATAATCGCAGCAAATTCATCGTCTCCCAATCGAGCCGTCAAAATACTATTATCCAATGCTTTGGATAGGTTTTGACCAATTGTTTCTAAAGCGGTATCACCTGCTTGATAGCCTAAGGTATCATTAATATCGCCAAAATTATCGAGGTCCATAACCATAAAGCATAATGTGTCGCTTTTAGAGAGACCCTTAATCGTTTCTTCAGCCTTTTGGATGAAATGCGTCCGGTTTGGCAAGCCCGTCAATGTATCAAAATAAGCCAATCTGTATATGCGATCCTCAGCTTGTTGACTTAGTTGCGCAAGATTTTCAGCATTTTGCTTGATTAGTCGATTTGCAGAAACAATAACACTTCCCAATTCATCTTTACGTACATAGGGAGTCATGTATTTACCAGCATTCTTGGCATCTTTAGTCGCACGCAGTAAATTTCCTCTCAATAAAAGGATAGGTTCAAGAAGCCATTTACCAAGAACTAAAATTAATACCGTTGTTACAAAAGCAGAAAGAAGGAGGGCAACAACAGCAGCTTCGCCAATAAATTGGGCCAATAGCGAATTTATGTGCGACGAATCAAGACGAATAATAACCGTATGATTGGCCTCTAAATCAGAAGGTTTTAAAATAACCTCATAACGATTTTTGTCATCGCTACGCCAAGTAATGTATTGGCCGACATCCTGATTTTCTTGTCCGCGCAAAAACATTGGAGAAAGTAACGTTGTTTCACCATAAACATCGGTTGGTACTGATTGATTTTCAGGATATATTGCCAAGCCGCGAACAAGCGTTGTAGCAATAATGTGCTGGGCTGCATTGTTATCAAGCAACATCATCGACTGGTTTTGTTTATCATGATCAACCAAAATTGGTACAACCGTTGATTTACCGATTTGAATAAGATCGTCTAGCTTTTGGTTTTCATAACTCTCAACGCGAAAAGCCAATATACTGGCTTCTACAACTAAAATGGTAATAAAAACAACATAAATAATCCGCCATGGTAAACGACCGCGCAAGAAATCAACGGAAGTTTTGGGCGTTTTTTGTTTTTTATTCTTTAAAAACGATGTTTTCACGAATTTAAGTTTACTAATAATTTGATCAAATATCGAAAAAAGATAAAAATATTTTTCGACTCTTTCATAAATAACCTGAAAGCGTTAAAATTATGCTTATGAGCATAATTAAAGAAAACTTATCTTCTCTAGATGAAATAAAACAGACAATAGAGTGGTTCTCTCTAGCGGGCGTAGACGAAGTTATTCAGCCCAGTCCACAAAATCATTTAATCAATCTAACGCCAGCGTCAGATAAAGAGGTATTACCGCAAGCATATACTCAAAAAAATTATAGCACCGAAGACATAGATTTTGAGTCATGTCTATCATTGGAAGAACTTGAAAAAACTGCAAAAGAGAGCAAAATATATCATTCATTAGCAAAAACAGCGACACATATGCTGTTTGGTGAAGGCTCCGAAAATGCAAAAATTCTTATTATTGCTGAGCAACCTGGGCGAGAAGAAGACCTTTCTGGGAAAGTTTTTAGTGGAAAAAAAGCACAAATAATTAGAAATATTGTGGCGGCAACAGGCCTACAAAAGGATGATTTTTATTATACTTATGTTTCAAAATGGCGCCCTCCTGGTGGACGAAAACTAAGCCCTTTAGAACAGAAAAACCTCTCTAAGCTACTGAAAAAACAAATAAACATAATAATGCCACAAACTATTGTTACACTTGGTGAATACGCTTTAGCAGGCGCTTTATTAGAAACCGGGTTTAATTTACAAAAAAATACTGGCAAACTGACTTATATTGAAAACGAGGTGTTTAGCACAAAGATTGCATTTTTGCCTTTATTTCATGAGGAATCTCTGCTAAAAACGCCTCAACTGAAGAAAGCTACATGGCTAAGTATCGTTAACTGCAAGGGTGATTTGATACGGCAGTAAAGGACATACGCTAAAAATTAGTGGGGCATATTATGCCACCAGTGTCCACGTATAAATTTCAAAATCATGATCAAAAATTTCTTTAATCGCTATATTTTTAAGCGCGGTAGCTCTCCATATACCATCTTATTGACAGCAATCGCTCTAATAATTGGATTTGTTATCATCCCCCCAGTAAAGGGGAAAGCATGTGATAATGTTGATAATATTGCACATTGCCCAGCTTTCTTCTCAAGAGATATGATTCTTGGTGAACAGGCAACTCCCGCCCCTGTTATAAAAAATCGCCTTTATTTAAGTGATAAGGATATTAAACGGTATCAAGAAATTTTTGATCTTCAAGATCAAGGCAATTGGGAAAAAGCGGACACACTTATTAATCAACTTGATGATGACATCCTTCTCAGCTACGTCCAATACCAACGCTATATGCATCCAACTGATTACACCTCATCTTACAATGAACTTGCCTCTTGGTTAAAAAAATACAGAGATCATCCGCAAGCAAACAAAATTTATGCCCTGGCTTTAAAAAAGCAAGGAGATGCAGCCGCTCCTCAAAAACCGACCAAAAAATCAGGGATTCGTGGATCACTCGATATCTCCAATCGCTCTGCAAAAAACTTTATTCTTACCTCTTACTCACCAACGCAGCGTAACCTTATTAAAAATCTTGTGCGCGCCGTTAGAAAAGATATAAAACGTGGCCATGTTACCTATGCCCTTAACCGTCTTCAAAAACAAGAAAATCGTACCCTTCTATCTCAATTAGAATATGATACACTTCTAGGTGAAATTTCAGCCGGATACATGCATTTCGGTGAAATTGAGAAAGCGCTTGATTTAGCAATGATAAGCGCGCAAGGATCAGGCAAGGCTGTTCCGTTAGCAAATTGGGTCGCTGGACTTTCTGCTTGGAAATTAGAAGAATATGCAACGGCAGCATTCCATTTTGAGCAAACTGCGCTAGCAAAAAACGCTTCTCCGTGGACAACATCAGCCGGGGCCTATTGGGCTGCGCGCGTTTATAGAGAAACTGGCAAAAAGCGTAAAGTAAAGAAATGGCTTGAAAATGCTGCGCAATATGACCGGACTTTTTATGGTCTGATTGCCAATAGCGCTCTTAATAAAAAAGTTTCCTTTCAATGGGAGGCTCCAGATTTAAGTCAAGAGAAATTGAATGCTTTGAAATCTGTTCCTGCTGGTCAACGTGCCTTAGCTCTTATTGACATTGGTGAAAATAACAAAGCAGAAGGAGAGCTTCGTAGAATTCATCCAAACGGTAATACCACACTATCAAAGGCATTGATCGCAATCTCGCATGTTGCGGGCATGCCTGGTTTGTCAATGCGCATTGGCAGCGCAGTAAAAGCCCCCAATGGTGGGCTCTATGATGCCGCTCTTTACCCTGTTTCTCCATGGCAAACAGATCATAGCTATGGTGTTGATCAAGCTCTTGTTAACGCTTTTATCCGTCAAGAATCACGTTTTGATCCTCATGCACGAAACCGCCGCTCTGGCGCTAGTGGTTTGATGCAATTAATGCCACGCACAGCTAGTTCTTTGAACAAAAATGTGAGCTATTCAAAGAATAATAGCGAGCTACTCCTTGATCCTGAAACAAATATTTCTCTCGGCCGCCAATATATCTCACACCTGCTTGGACAGCGTCGTATTGGCGGTAACCTTTTCCTTGTTGCAGCCGCTTATAATGCCGGACCAGGAAATCTAGCAAAATGGCAAAAGCAAATTGATTACAAAAATGATCCACTTTATTTCATTGAAAGTATCCCTGTGAGCGAAACCCGCCAATTTGTTGAGCGCGTCATGACAAATTATTGGATCTATCGTATCCGGATGGGACAGCCAGTTCCTAGCTTACAGATGGTTGCCCAGGATTATTGGCCAACCTACAATCCTCTGGACGATCATGACGATCTCCAAATGGCATTAGCAGACTAAAAATTTAAATTTTAAATTGCGTCTTTAAGTTTAGGGATAACCTCAAACAAATCAGCCACAATTCCGTAATCAGCAACTTGGAAGATTGGCGCATCTGCATCCGTATTGATTGCTACGATAACCTTCGATCCACTCATCCCAGCGAGATGCTGAATCGCCCCAGAGATACCGGCCGCAATGTACAGATCAGGCGCCACAATTTTACCGGTTTGACCCACCTGATAGTCATTTGGGACATACCCAGAATCCACGGCAGCACGCGACGCTCCCACGGCTGCACCAAGCTTATCTGCCAGTTCTTCAATAATTTTGAAGTTCTCAGCTGAGCCAACACCACGCCCACCAGAAACAATAATATCGGCTGAGGTCAAATCTGGACGACCTCCTTCAGACGCTTCCAAACTCACGAAGGCACTTTTATCTTGCGCCGGTGCATCAGAAATGGCCTCAATCGTTGCCGATCCCCCTTCCGCTTCAGCCTTATCAAAGGCTGTTGCGCGTACGGTAATTACCTTCTTCGTATCAGATATCTGCACCGTGGCAATCGCATTACCCGCATAGATTGGGCGGCGGAATGTATCCGCACTTTCAACGCTCACAATATCGCTGATCTGTTGAATATCCAGCTTCGCCGCCACCCGCGGCATAATATTTTTACCATAGGTTGAGGCTGGCGCCAGGAGCGCATCATACGCATCTGCATGAGCCACAATCGCCTCCGCAAAGGTTTCCGCTAGGACTTCAGCAAAAACTGGATTATCACCGTGGAGAACCTTGGTCACGCCATTAATTTGAGCGGCAGCTTGGGCAACAGAATCACTCCCAGAGCCAAGGACAAGAACATGAACATCATCATTTAACTGTTTTGCGGCTGTTACTGTGTTTAATGTGCTTGCCTTTACAACCTTATTATCGTGTTCTGCTAAAACTAAAACTGCCATGTTAGATCACCTTCGCTTCGTTTTTCAATTTATCAACAAGTTCCTCAACACTGGAAACCATCACGCCAGCCTCGCGTTTCGGCGGCTCCGTCACCTTGACCAAAGTCATACGCGGTGTTACATCAACGCTATAATTATCGGGTGTTTTTTCCTCCACCGGCTTTTGCTTTGCCTTCATAATATTGGGCAGAGACGCATAACGCGGCTCATTCAAACGAAGATCGGTTGTAATGATTGCTGGCATAGAAAGCGCCAATGTTTTTAACCCCCCATCAACCTCACGTGTAACATTGAGTTTATCACCAGCAAATTCAAGCTTTGAGGCAAAGGTTCCTTGTGGCCAATCGAGAAGAGCCGCCAACATTTGACCAGTTTGATTGCTATCATCATCGATCGCTTGCTTACCCATGATCACTAGATCTGGACTTTCCTGTTCAACAATCTTCGCCAAAATCTTTGCGACCCCAAGTGGCTCAACATTAACATCAGTCTTAACATGAATGGACCGATTGGCGCCCATCGCCATGGCGGTACGCAATGTTTCAACGGCTTGGTCGACACCAATCGTCACCGCAATAATCTCTGTTGCTTTGCCTGCCTCTTTCAGTTTGACCGCCTCTTCAACGGCAATCTCATCAAATGGGTTCATTGACATTTTGACATTATCGATATCGACGCCAGATTCATCCGCCTTGACACGAACCTTGACGTTATAATCAACAACACGTTTAACAGGCACGAGAATTTTCATGGTTTTAACCTCACTCTTATTTGGCCAGAATCAACACAACCGCAAACAGCGCGAGGGCGATCCCCTGGAGATAGATGCGATATTGCATCATTTTATTTGATTTTTTTGCGTATTCGACGCCACCGTCACTTTTGCCCATGGTTACCAAGCCCCAAACCAAGACACCCGCAACAGAAATCATAGCTAAGAACATGGTGGCAATAATAAAATGTGTCATAAAAAACATCCTGAATTGGATTTTTGAATTTTCTTGAAAAAGACTATAGAAATCTTTCCCTAAACATTGCTTAATAGACGGCACGATTGCAAGGGTAAAACGAAAAATAGGTGTGTCATGGGCTATCTTGATCTGATTAAACCATACCAAAAGGTAGATTTATCGAACCACCTACCCTTTTTTATAGGTGAAAAGCGCGTGGGATGGATCCAAAAACCATTTGCTGAACACCTCAAACAATTCAGTGATACTTTTGAGATTGATGAAACCCGCGTTCTCCTCTCCAATAGCCTGGCAAATTTTGATGATCGTAGCGCTGCGATTAAGCAAGCGCTTGGGACACTTGTCAAACAAGACATTCTTGAGCCTAACCCTTTTGGCCCACATAATCCTGATCCCGCGTTTCAAAAGGCCGATATTTATCCAATAGGATCGAAGTCTTTTGATACACCTTTGGCAAGCATTGAAAGATATTATTTTGGTTATTTTGGTGGATTAAGACACAGCGTCAGTGCTGTTGGCTATGTTGATGATCATGTCTGGCTTGCAAAGCGGAGTGATCAAGTTGACTTCCCGAATATGCTTGACCATACAATTAGTGGAGGCTGTTCAATAGAGTTTACCATTTTAGAAACGCTGGCTGACGAAGCGCATGATGAAGCTGGCATTTCTGGCGACCTAATCCAATCAGCCCGGACGCTCGGATCTTTTGACCTTATGTTTAATGACAAAAATAACAATATTTTTTCATATTCTTTTCTTTTTTTTTCTTTCTTTTATTTGATTTATTTTTTTTATATG
>CAZBXD010000019.1:12449-15295 GCA_964496065.1 uncultured Bdellovibrionales bacterium | reverse complement strand
AATAACAATATTTTTCATGAAAGAGCTAATATTTTTGATATCGCCATCCCAAAAGATTTTACCCCAAAAGCAAAATTTTCTAGGGAAATTAGCGGGTTTCATCTTATGCCATATGACACGCTCAACGAGGAAATTTTAAATAAAGAAAACATCTGCCTTTTATCAAAAATAAGCCTAATCTATTTTCTTATAAAAATTGGATATATATCTGAAAATCATAAAGAATATCACGATTTAATCGCGGCATTTGATTATGATCCAGCCGCGGCGATCGATGCATATTGATCAACCAGTTTAAAGACTTGTGTGGGTGTCATGCCGCTCTCACGCATCATCTTAATTGTCATTGGATTATCACGCTTGGCAAAGCGCCGCCCTGTATCTGGATCAATTAATAGAGCGTGATGATGATAGCGCGGTGTTTCATACCCTAAAAGCGCCTGCAACACCCGATGAATATGCGTTGTGGTAAAAAGATCAATTCCACGAACCACATCCGTTACGCCTTGCACGTAATCATCATGCACCACGGAAATATGATAGCTGGTGCCAATATCTTTGCGTGCTAGGATGATATCACCAAATTCTTCTGGCTTTGCGATCACTCCTCCTGCTTTTTGATCCTGCCATGTTAATGGATCAACTTTATGCCCAACAATCCCCAGCGCCATAAAGAGGTCAAGACGCAATGCATAAGGTGTCCCATTAGCGATCTTTTCTTCGACCTCATCTTTTGAGAGCTTTTTACACGTGCCGGGGTAATGGGAATGCTCCCCTTCATGCGGCGCTTGGCCCGCGCGTTCAATCTCCGCTTTAATCTCCGCATTCGTGCAAAAACACGGGTAAATCACACCCATCTTATCAAGGCGCTCAAGAACCGCATGATATTCTTCTAAATGCAGAGATTGATACCGAACATCAGCGCTATAATCTAAACCAAGCCAATCGAGATCACCCATGATTTGCTCAACGAATTCTGGTTTACAGCGCGTATGGTCAATATCCTCAATCCTCAGGAGAAAATCGCCCCCCTCACGCTTGGCTAAGTCATGTGCAAGGCGCGCCGAATAGACATGTCCCAAATGGAGATTTTTTGTTGGACTGGGGGCAAAACGGGTAATCATGACGCCACCGTTAGTTTATAGACTTGTAACCGCCAGAACCAATCGGGTTTGAGAAAGGCCGATTCCTCAATCGAAAATCCTCTCAGAAGGGTTTTAAATTCTCTAATTGATAGGGCCTGATGATGTGATACGTCAAAAAGATGCCAATAGAGCTCTGCCATTGCTAGAATCGGCGTTTCAATCGCGTAATCACCGATAAACGCTACCCCACCTGGCTTTACGGTCTTTTTGATTTTATTGAGCAAGGCCGGCGGATCATTAAGAAAATGCAATACATTCAGGCATAAAACAACATCATATTGATTTTCTGGTAACTCAATATCAGCTAAATCAGCCTGACGAAACGATGCATTGGGCATGGTCTGTCGGGCAATTGCCAACATATCCTCCGACCCATCGATGCCTGTTATTGTCAGAGCGGGATGCCGTTGCTTAATTTCTGACAAAAAACGCCCCGTCCCACAGCCCAGGCTGAGGAGATGACCGGTTGCGGGTGTTGGAAAATGCTCAAGAACCCAGTCTCGCGTAGGCGATAAAAAATGTTCCCACCGCACTTCATAGGTTGGCGCATAGTAGCGATAATTTTCCTGAACCGCTTTCAGAGGGACTTTTTTGACAAACATGAAAGTAGGATAATCTGTCTCTTGCCTCCTGCCTAGGGGCAATATATAGTCACGACCCATGACACAAACACCTCTTCTATCCGGCCCCGAATATCTCCCCGAAGACAATGCTATTGATGGCCTTGTGATCCTTCTGCATGGTTTGGGATCAGATGGCAATGACTTGCTCGGCCTTGTGCCACATTGGACACCACATCTTTCCGGCATTGGTTTTGTTTCCCCGAACGCCCCCTTCCCATGTGACATGGCACCCTTTGGCTATCAATGGTTTAGTCTGCAAGATCGAGATCCGCATAAGATAAAAGCCGGTGTCCAAACCGCTGCCCCAATATTGAGCAATTTTATTAGCGCACAAGCAAAACGTTTTAACCTCTCTTATAACAAAATTGCCCTGGTCGGCTTTTCGCAAGGGACGATGATGTCGCTGTATATTGCGCCACGCCTAGAGCAAGAACTCGCCGGCGTTTTGGGGTATTCTGGAGCTCTTTCTGGGGCGGATAGCCTGAAGCAAGAAATCCAATCTAAACCGCCTTTCCTACTTATTCATGGCGAGGCTGATGATGTGGTGGATGCCTCCGCCCTGCCCCATGCGACCGAACACCTGAAAAAAGCGGGGTGCGCCGTCGAATCAGTGCTAACCCCTGGTTTGGGGCACTCCATTGATATGGCCGGCCTACAAAAAGGTGGGCAATTCCTCCACAAAATATTGACTAAATAGCCCCCTTTACCCGCTATATACGGTATGTTAACATCTTTTTTGTAGGAATAGGATATACTATATGTGTGGATATAAGGAGGTTTGCAATGCATATTCCCGAGAGTTGTCCGGCCCTCATCCTTAACGCAGATTTTAGGCCGCTAAGCTACTTTCCACTCTCAACCCTGCGTTGGCAGGACACTGTTAAGGCTGTCTTTCTTGATCGTGTGAATATTATTGCCCATTATGACCGATACATATCCTCCCCCAGTTTTAAGATGAAACTCCCCAGTGTGATTGCTCTTAAAGAATACGTCTCCCCCCAACATAAACCGGCTTTCAGCCGGTTTAATGTTTTTCTTAGAGATGATTTTACCTGCCAATATACCGGCAAGAAATATC
>CAZBXD010000019.1:1217-12439 GCA_964496065.1 uncultured Bdellovibrionales bacterium | reverse complement strand
AATATCCGGTGTCTGATCTGACCTTTGATCATGTTATTCCGCGCTCTAAGGGCGGAAAAACTAATTGGGAAAATATTGTGACCGCCAGCCGGGATGCTAATAATAGAAAAGGCAATAAATCCTTGGATCAGTGTGGGTTCAAATTATTGAAAAAACCCTTTGAACCAAATGCTTTTCAGCTTCGTGAATTGGGGAAAAAATACCCTCCACAATTCCTCCATGAAACCTGGGAAGATTACCTGTACTGGGATGGTGAGTTAGACCAGTAAATCAACCGGCTTTGTGATAAACACTTTAATTGCAATGCCAAGCGTGACCAATCCAGCAATCACTGAAAAAATCCCATTATATCCCGCCATTGAAATCCCAAACAGCGACCATTTGACAATATCGCACGGAACCTCTGGCACGGCTTTAAGAGCTTCGAGATACTCTTCCTTTGAAAGGTTTGGATCGATAAAACTCGAACAATCAGCGGTCAACTGCCACCAGCCCTGCTCTCCACCAACCTGATAAATCGCGATATAGCCACCATAGAAAAAACAAGCAACAATCGCCAAAAGCGTTGCACTATAAACTTTTCTATTTTCATGAAAGGTAAAGGCAATGAGCCCAAGAAAAATCATAATGAGGTATGGCCAGCGTTGTAAGAGGCAGAGCTTACACGGCAAAAGACCAAAGACATATTCCGCCGTAAAGGCCGCAGCCAAGGCCCCAACCCCCAGCAGCGCATATAAAAATGCAATCAAGCGATAAGAAAATGAAAAACCAAAGAGTTGGATCATAGATGCCTCTTTACAAAACATAGCGAAAGACAATAAAGAGCGTGACAAGTGCACAACACAGAGTAAACACCCAAACGAGATGTTTTTCAATAAAATGCTTCACTGGTTTGCCGTAATGTTTCAAAAGCCCCGCGACGAGGAAGAAACGCAAACCCCGCCCAAAAATGGAGGTCACAATAAAGGCGGTCAAATTCATCTCCGCCACACCGGCCGTCACCGTGATCAGTTTATAGGGAATAATTGATGTGCTGCCCACTGCAACTAGCCAGACACCCCATTCTTCAAACTTAGTTCGCAAAATGGGGAGAAATATTTCCGGGCAATATTTATCACTATAGTTACAGACCGTATGAAACATCGGGTCGGCAATATCATCAAAGAAATGACGCCCGATCATATAGGCAATGACCGCCCCGATCACCGAGCCGATGGTACACACCGCTGCATAACGCCACGCCATCGCCGGCACCGCCAGCACCATCGCAATCAGCATGACATCAGGGGGAATAGGAAAGATAATACTTTCAATAATGGCTATAAAAAAAAGCGCCCAGATCGCTTTTGGGTGCTCAGCTAGCTGAAGCGTAAAATCATATAGTTTTTTTAACACAACGTTTCCCTCAGTAAGATCGTTATCCTAGGCCATGAAATAAGGCTTGACCAGAGGGAAAATCATTCTATGATCGCTCCCACGTTTACGCTATAGTCAGCGCAGTGCCCATGTGGTGGAATTGGTAGACGCGTCGGATTCAAAATCCGATTCCTTCGGGAGTGGGGGTTCGAGTCCCTCCATGGGCACCATTTATTTATTGCTCTTAAGTTAACATTTAGCGCCCCCCTAAGCCCATAAAAAACCTAAGGACAAGCTTCATTGCGGTTTTTATTTTAACCCCGAGAATATCCTTGGCATTTTGAACATATTCAATAAAAGTACCCAGTAAGACAGGATCGGAAAGTATTTTTCCTAAAAGATTATTTTCTTCTTCATCAAAATCATTATCTTCAGGCATAATAGTGACGTTACTAATTATCCTTGGTTTAACCTTACCATAATCTTATGAAAAAAAATACTTTTATCACAATCCTTCTTTCTTATTCATGTCTTACGGCCTGTAGCACCGTGAGTTCCGGGTCGGATCAACGGTATAATATGGCACAAAAAATTGCCGAATCAGGACAACTAGTAGAAAAACAGATCAAAGCAACTCCTTTTACACTAACGAGTTTTATTAAAAAACAAAATCTAGCCTTGAAAACTGCGATTATTTATATTGAAGGCGACGGCTATGCCTTTAACACCCGTGGCCGCGTGTCGTCAGACCCCTCCCCTAAAAACCCAGTCGCATTGAAACTTGCCGCCATTGATACGGCACCTAATGTCATCTACCTTGCCCGCCCCTGTCAATATACTGCTCTAAAAACACAACAAAACGCATGTGAAAAAAAATACTGGAGTTCACATCGTTTTGCACCAGAGGTTATTAAGGCCTATCTTAACGCATTAGAAGAACTTGAAAATAGCGAAGATTTAAAAGAATTTCACCTTGTAGGTTATTCCGGGGGAGGAGCTGTTGCACTCTTATTATCTACCCAATCAGACAAAATTAAATCTGTACGGACTATTGCAGGTAACCTCAGCCCAAATTATCACAGTCGTTACCATGATGTGCCAAAATTGCACGGATTAGATCCCACCCATTACACAATGCAATTAAAAGATATCCCACAATCGCATTACATAGGTGAAAAAGACCAAATAGTCCCTAAGAGCATCTATGAGTATTATCGAATAAAATTTTCAGATACTCACTGTATTAAAGAACAGTTCTTTCCAAATATACGCCATGGCAGTGCGGGATGGGAAACAATATGGCATAATCATCATCAAAATATTCCCGCATGTAAGTAATAAAAAACCCCTCCAAGGAGGGGTTTTTATAAATCTTAATTTGCCTTTTCTTAGAACCGACGGCTTGCCTTTAGACGTCCAGAATGTGAGTCAAAGTCAGCTTTGATTTCATATTCATAGTCAGCAGAAAATTCCCACTGGTCTTCGGTTGCTAGGACAAAACCTGCACCAATGTTAAGGCGTTCATCTTGCGATTCGAAACCTTCTGTTGTAAAGGCTGCCCCACCACCTACAAAGTTCGCTGTGCTTTCAACTTCATCACCGATAAAGTCATAGCCAAAGTCAGCAGAAACATAAGGCATAAAGGTACTTCCGTTTTCAGTTTCCATTGTATATTCAAGATCAAAACCAACAATACCTTCAAGACGGTTTAGGTTTTCGAACTCAGTGTTCACACCACCCATTCCTGGATCAGTGAAATTGTCTGCAGAATAGTTCATGTAGCTAACACCAACATGCGGTACAATGTTCACATCTCTTGAGACAGGGTAAGATCTACCAACTTCACCAGCAAGACTAAATGTGTTTGCATCATAATCAAAGCTACGAACTGTCGGAGAAACCCTTGAAACATCATTTTCAGAGAATGAATAGCCCACAAGAGCATTCACATATGTTGTATCATCGATTTCATGCTCACCGTAAAGCGTAATGCCGTATGTATCGACATCTGTCTCTGTAGATGCAGCATCTTCTGAGTCAACTTTTGACATCGCGTAAGTCACAGCAATACCAGCAGTCAAATCATTGCCAAACTCTTTATCGACACCAAACGATACGCCGTAGCTGTCAATATCATAGCCGGCAACACCATCTCTTTGATCCTGCTCACCGGTAGAACCGAAGACTTGTGACCATGCTTTAACGCCGCTGTGACCATCACCGGATGCAACACCCTGATTTGATCCGCTACCGAAGCCACGCAATGATCCAAGGCGGTTACTTATGATTTGACCGCTTTGTGCGCTGGTTTCAATGGCTGCTCCGTAGCCTGCTCCCTCAACATTTGGTAGACCAGCTTCAAGAGCACTATTAGCAGCAGCTGCCGTTGTCGCACTTGCAACACCACCAAGGTAACTTTGCAGATCTGCATCCGCAACATTAGTCTCGATAAGCCCTGCAACAACCGTCGCAGCACCCGTGTTACCAGAGTTGGTTAGAGCAGAAGCGAGCGTGTTGTTTGCTGCCACATTTACATCTGTATTCGCTGAATCTCCTAGTAGCTCAAAGTCATATAAGTAAGAGTCAGTTACTGCAAATGCATCTGCAGTGGTTACTTCAACGCCTGTGATGATATCTTGGATTGTCAGCCCTGCCGTTACTGGACCAGAGAACGAGAAGGTTGTGTTCCCAAAGTCACCAGGTGCTGCAGCAGTGTTTGCAATGGCACCCGCAGAGTTTGAAGCACCATCTGTCGTTGTTGTGAAGACCAAATTGGCACCCGCACCATCGGCATAATCATCAATTGTTACAGTAACACCGTCACCAATTCTTGTTGTGCCAAGGTTAGTATATGTACCAGTTATCACATTAACATCCGCATTGGCAATCAAAGAGGCATTTGCAGCGACCGTAGCAGCATCAAGCGCAACACCGGCACCAAGACCAGCACCACCACCAGCAGTTGAAGCGACTGTCAAGGTTGCGTTGTTATCAACATCGAGTGCAAAGCCATCAACATCTTGGTTACCACTGAGCGTGAGGCTTGTGTCAATATTTAAGACAGCGCCCTGCCCAGTTGCTGCAGCAAAAGTTGTGTTCGCACCGAGCGCACCACCAGCAATTGTCACAACATCGGCAGCACCACCAGCACCACCAATAAAGTTACCAGAGAATGTCCCAGTCGTTAGCGTAAAGTTATCTACGCCAGTACCACCAGTGTAGTCACCAGAAAGGGTTGCGCCATTAATCGTTACGGTATCAACACCATCATCTAGATCAATTCCACCAGAGAATGTACCACTTTGAAGATCGAGGATCTGCGCACCGGCTGTTCCACCAGAAATGGTTCCAGCAAATGTGTTTGCCGCCCCGATGTTCAGGTTGGTTGTTGTACCTGTGTCAAGAGCGATATCACTAACGTTAAGAGGGTTACTGTTAATATTAACAGTACCCGCATCAACCGTAATCGTCTCGCCATCACCAGTGTCAAGGACGCCGTTCAAGGTTGTATTTCCTAAAGTAACAACATCTATGCCAGTGCCCAACGTAATATTTCCGTTAAGAATACCACCGTCAACATCTACTGTATCACCAACTGCGCCACCAATGATATTACCAGCAACAGTACCAGCATCAATATCTACCTGGTTCGCACCGTCGCCAAGGTTAACAGCAGAATTCAGCGTTCCCCCTGTAACATTTAATGTATCAATACCAGTTCCACCCATAACGGTGATCCCGTTAGCTGTTGTACCAAATGTACCGCCAGCAACATTGACAATGTTCCCACCATTACCTAAATCAACAGACGTTGCGTTAAAGTTACCGTCTGTCAAGGTCAAGGTGTCATCCCCAGCAAGACCAGTTACAGCACCAAAGCTGAAGGTTGCGCCAGTATTATTAAGAACAACAACGTTATTCGAAGCCGTGTCATAGTCAAGCGTCGCTGTGCCAGCAACACTGCCGTCTAATGTCAGTGTTGAACCACCACTGATATCGATACCTTCGAAGCCAGAAATTGCTGATGAAATTCCAGCTGCCCCAGTTACGTCAATTGTATCAGTTCCAACACCGCCGCGAAGATTTGTTGTATCAATATCGCCACCAGAAACATTCACAGCATCATCGCCAGCACCAAGATCAAGTGTTGTCCCATCGATAGAACCACCTGTAACGTTAACAATATCGTTTCCGCCAAGCAGAAGCGCTGTGTTAGCCGCCCCGTTAAGAAGACTACCGCCATCAACACTCAGAGTGTTTACCCCAGAGCTACCAACAATGTTACTATCAAAATTGTTAGAATCGATTTCAAGCTCAGCCGTGTCATCAATATTAGTTGTTGTAGCTGTGACATCAGCGGTAACAACAAAATCGTTACCACCAGTAACATTAATTGTGTTTAGCGCACCGTTAGTCCCTTGACCGATTGCACCAAAGCCAGCGACATCGCCACCTGTTGTATCAACGTTCAAGGTTGCAATTCCTACCGAACCATCAGCCTTATCAACTGTGATACCTGTGACAGTCGATCCGTCGTCAACCCGAACTGTTGAACTACCACCAGCTCCGGTGAACCCAAGCGTCAAGGCTGTTGAGTTTGAAACATCACCAGCATCAACATCAAGCGTGCCATTGCGAACAACAATCTCATCTGCTGTTACAACATTAGCACCAACCAGTGTTAGCGTCCCACCAGCAGAGTTAAGTGTGAATGTATCAGAACCGTCGGTTCCAAGGTTAATCGCTCCTGTGAAGGACGTTTGACCATTTGCAACCGTTACAGAGTCATTGCCACCGGCCGTGACAACATCCCCATCAATAACAGTAGCCGCAACACCTGTGACATCAATTGTGTCAGCCGCTGAACCTGTTGTTATACCTTCAAGCATCGCGCCACCTGAAATATTAACATCAACGATTGCATTATCTGCCGTTACGAGATCCAACTCCCCAGTAACATCACCGGTTGCACCGATGTTAACCTGAACAGGTGTCCCAACATCCGTGCCAGCATTAAGATTAACAGCTTGACCGTTTGTACTTTCAAGTGTTCCGTTGACTGTAATTGTTAGCGAGTTGAGATCAGAACCCGCAACACTTTGAATTGCCGCCGCACCACCTGTACCATCATTTGATACGGTGCCACCGTTATTAATTGTAATCACTACATCTTCGGTTCCCCCAGATGTTGAAATATCAATCGCAGAAGCATCTGCACCGGTATTTGTATTTTCAACAACGCCTGTACTAGTCACCGTAACATCCGAGTCGTCATCAATATTTAATGCCTCATTATTTCCTTGGTCACCAGTCAGGTTGGCGTTTGTAGTGCCATTATCAATCGTTACCGTTGCTCCCGCCCCGGTCAGCGTTGACGTATTGGCTTGGGCCTGAGCCTCAGCCGAGTACCCAGCAATCGCGATAAGCGCTGTACTGGCTAAAAGTACTTTACGTATGTTCATCAATGAATCTCCTTTGGATGTGTATTTTAATGAGTAAAGTTTATGATTTAAACTTAAAGAAATTAGATTAGTGGTTTTTGATGCTCCATGTATTACAGACCAACTATTAAAGTTTTACTAAATTTAATCGGAAAGACAACCCCTAAATGATTTTTTTACAATATTGTTCAGCTTCAGCTTACGAAAGCTTTTTATACGCTTTTGTGAACCCTTTAAGTGAGAGCCTCATTTGAACTGGCTGCCTATTGGAGTCAACCATGTAAATGTTAAGCTCATTACCTCTTTTGAGTTCTTTAATCATCTCTGGAGACATATCTAGATAAGCAAAACATCCCTGACTATTACAATGGTTGATTTTAAAACCGTAACTTACCCCTTCATCAATAGTCATGACAATTTCGTTTTGAACAAGCACACCGAGAGGGAGAATCATAACGCCACGATCATTATCATTATTTTTGACGTTAGAAACTGAAAACTCTATGACGCGCTGCCCCGTCTCAGCAACCGCAACTTTCTGCACAACAGCACAATGTGTTTTTTCTGCATCCATACAACTATAAATCCAAGAAGAATTGATACTCTCCTGTGCGTCAACTCTGTGATTAAACAAGATAAAGGCTGATGAAAAAACCCCAAAGCTCAGCAGGCTAATAATTGTTAGTCGTTTTTTTCTCTTCATAGTTTACTCCTTAAAGAATCTCTAGCCTTTTCTTTACTACCCGCGAAAAGCTTAATTCATTGACAATATTATTAGCAAGTAAATATATGTCACGCTCCCCGGTAAATTTAATTTTATTAAAGATAACTATCTATTTTTACCCAAGGCAAAGAATTATGGGATAATTGTGTGATGTTTTTGCATATCCCATATTTTTTTAAATTTTCATTTGCAGACTCACGACAAAATCTGTACTAAGATGTATAAAAAGAATTTCCATCAACTTATTACCTAAAGAAATAATCATGTTTAAAAAGAATCTTCTATTGAGTGCTTTAGCAATTACAACGGTTAGCTTTATCGGCTCTCCTGCATTTGCACAGGTTCCAAGTTCCGTTGATGCGGGTCGTGTTCAATCTGATCTTGAAAGTCAATTTGAGCGTCAAATCAAAGTTGATGCCCCAGAGGTCACCTCGGCACCAACAGTACAGGCCCCCCCTGGTGCTGAAGAAATTAAATTTGTTCTTAATGGTATAGAAGTTGATGGTGCAAACAGCATTCCACAGGAAAAACTTTCTTATGTTTATGGCGACTATATTGGCCAAGAAATCTCACTGGCGACTGTTTATGAAATCGCCAACCAAATTACCATGAAATACCGTGATAAAGGCTATCTCCTGTCCCGGGCAATTGTCCCAGAACAAGAGATTGACGGTGGCGTTGTCACTATTCGCGTGGTTGAAGGCTTTGTGGATAGTTACTCTATCCAAGGTGAACCTCGCGGCGCAATGAAAGAAATTAAAGATTATGCAGAGAATTTGATCGAATCCGGTACTCTGACAGCCCGTAAATTGGAGCGCTACCTGCTTCTCATTAATGATTTGCCAGGCATTAGTGCGCGTGGCGTTCTTGCTCCTTCAAATGTTACCGTTGGTGGCGCGGATTTGACGATTATCGTTGAGCAAGACCCATGGGAGGGATTTGCTTCCGTAGATAACTATGGGAACAGCTATCTTGGAGAACTTCGTGGGACAGCTGGTTTCCAAATAAACTCTATTTTTGCTGCTAGTGACCAAATCAATGCAAACTATCTTATTGCACCTGATGAAGGGGAATTAAATTATCTTTCCTTGGGCTACAGGCAAAATATTCTAAATAACGGCACAACAGCTGGTTTTTCTGTAAGCCATACACTGACCAATCCATCCCTTCCAGCTGCGCTCGGAGGTTCTCTTGATCCAGAAGGTGAAGCATCAATTATCAATTTTGACCTTGATCACCCATTCATTCGCTCTCGCTCTCTTAACATTATTGGGGGGCTTGATTTTGAAATGAGCACGAATAAAACCAACTATGCGCCTGCCTTTTCTGCGCTAGAAACAGAAGATGACCTTCGTGTTCTTCGTGCAAACACTGCGATTACCTACCTCGATGGATTTGCAGGATACAATGTCGCAAATTTAAGAGCCAGCCGTGGTTTAGAGATTTTTGGATCTTCTAAGGGTGGCGATACTGACCTTAGCCGTACGCTTGGTGAACCAGATTTTCTTAAATTTAATGTTGACGCATCGCGTCTACAGCGGCTTTACGGCCCTGTAAATATTTTGCTTGGCGTCTCTGGACAATGGTCACATGATCCTCTCCTTGCCTCTGAAGAGTTTGGTGTTGGTGGGACTGAATTTGGGCGTGGCTACGATTCATCAGAAATCACTGGTGATTATGGGGTCGCTGGTAAAATCGAGCTTAGCTATAATAATACTGTTGAGAAGCAATATTTAAATGATTACCAGCTATATGGTTTTTATGACATTGGCTCTATCTGGGATAAAGACCCAGGCGCTGGTGTCCCTGTTCGAACATCTATCGCATCGGTTGGTGTTGGAACTCGTCTTGGGTTCACAGAAAATATTTCAGGGGATGCATTTCTAGCTCTTCCACTTGTAAATGGAGCGACTAGCCGTGGGGATGAGGCAGATGATATGCGTTTCAAATTTTCTCTGACAACTAATTTCTAGAGTGATCTCGATAGGCAACCTCTAAGAAAGGAAAATGATACTGGTGAAAATTCTGGTTAGAATGTATCACACCAAAAAACAAGATTAAGAATTTTTTAACTTTGTTCTTGATTTTGGAATAGAAATGTATTAGTTACGTAAATAATTCGCCATTAATCAAAGATAGTGAATTACCTCCGTAAGTAGAAAATGACTGGCAAAGAGAAGGAATTGGCCATGACACAGACAACAAATACACTCAAAAAATTAGCAGAAAAATCATCAATTTTGATGGCAACAACCGCAATTACCGGCGTCCGATCAGTTGCGATGATTGCCGCCGGGATAGTAGGATTGGCCGCTAATTCAGCGCATGCACAAGTTGCCGCCGATGCCCTTCCAACCAATGGTGTTGTCCTCCCAGGCAGTGGTGCTGCGACAATTGTTTATGATGCTGTGAACCCACGACTCGACATTAACCAATCAACAAATAATGTTGTTATTGATTGGGACACATTTGATATTGGTGTTAATGCGAACGCAGCCAATAGTGGTGGTGTCTTCTTTAATCAGGCAACTGGACCAAATGCCATTGCCGTTAACCGTGTTCATGATACCAATCCTTCTCAAATTCTTGGTAACCTGACTGCGGATGGGCAAGTCGTTATTTTGAACCAGAACGGCGTCTTTTTTGGATCAAGCGCTATGGTTGACGTCGCTGGCCTTCTTGTTTCAACTGGGACGATTGATGTTGGTGCCTTTAATGGTGACGGAAGCATTAACCTCTCTAATATCAATACAGGCGGTAAAATTGAAAACCGTGGCTTGATTTCCATTAAAGACGGAGGTTTAGCCGCTTTTGTGGCTCCTCACCTGGTTAACAACGGTATTATTAATGCAAATTTAGGTAAAGTTGCGCTGGCTGCGGGTGATACGGCAACAGTTGACCTTTTTGGTGATGGTCTTGTGCAATTCGCTATTGATCCGGAAATTGAAGGTGCGATTATTGAAGCTGGCGGAACGATTAACGCCAATGGCGGTACAGTTGCCATGACAACAGCCGCAGCCAAAGGCGTCGTTGACAGTGTTATCAACATGGATGGCGTGATTGAAGCAAAAAGAGTTGGGACTAAAAATGGGAAAATTATTCTTGGTGGCCTTAATACCAATGTTAATGTAACGGGCACGATTGAAGCCTCTAACCGGAGGGGTCAAACAACAATTACCGGTGAAAAAGTCGTTATTGATGGCGCTGATATCCAATCTAAAACAAATATTACAGCTTCTGGCATTGACGCCGATCTTCTCTTCAAAGGTGCAAATAAATTCTTTAACCTTGTCGCACTCTCAGAAGATGACATTCTTGTTGAAGAAAGTGCATCTATTACATCAAACCGCCGCGTCTCTCTCACAGCTAACAACCAGAAAAATGATGGCCTAACCGTCCTCCAAATTGAGGGTCTGATTGAAACAACAAACAGTAACGGTAAGGGGCAGATTGAGCTGAACGCTACGGATTATTTCATTGAGATTGATCCAACGGGGTCGATCATTACAAACGGCAGTGATTTTACCGTAACATCTAACCATGGCTTTGACATCGACCCTAACGCGATCGTCAATTTAGGCAGTGGAAATGTCTTTATTGATGCGCCTGATGTCAATTTAGGGGCTGATATTAATACAACTGGCAGTATCACCGGAACGGCTAGCGTTGTCGATGTTGAAAATGACACTGCCCAAATTCAA
>CAZBXD010000019.1:0-1207 GCA_964496065.1 uncultured Bdellovibrionales bacterium | reverse complement strand
CAAGACGGTGTTGATGTTGCCGCCTCTGGCGCTACAGTTAATGTTGCTGCTGGAACATTTAATGAATCTATTCTTATCAATAAAGCGCTTGATGTCATTGGTGTGGACAGAAACAGTACCTTTGTTAGTCCTACTTCAACAGATCAAAATGGCTTCACAATTGATGGTGATATTAACGGTAATGTCCGCATCCTGCGCATGGATGTCTCTGGTGCGCGCAATGGTATTGAAGCGCTCAGTACAGCTGTTGGCCTAAACCGCTTGGTTATTGGTGGTATGCGCTTCCATGATAATGACCTCACAGGTGTTCGTGTTAATGGCGGCAGTGCCAATGAAACCCGTATTTTGAACTCTCTCTTTGTTAATAACGGTCATAACGCCCTTTCTGGTAACGGAGATGGTGATATTCTTTTCTGGCTCTATAACGGCGATATCTTATTACAAAATATTGATATTCAAAGTAATTCACCCCTTGCTGGTGATGGCGATACGGCGGCAGATTACGGTATTCAAATCCGTGGGTCTGACACTCTTGCCCTTTCTGGCGATATCGAATTTAATAATGTCAATGTTGCCGGTAATTACCGCGCTGCACAAATCGGTATTCAAAACTTCACAGGCCTTAATTCCTTCACAGCAACTGATGTTACGATTGGTGGCACAACCGTTGATGGCACACCAACGAGTAACGATGGTGGCTTTGGTGCCCTTTATCTTGACAACATTGGCGATGCCGGCGTTGCCGACATCAGTCTAGGCAACTGGGCATTTGATACGCTTGATGCAGCGCAACGCTATCTTGCTAACTTCACACTCCTTAATATTGACGCCACAAACACAACTTTTGAAGGTGTTTTAGGTCAAAATGCAACCGTTGAAGAAAGCTTTAGCATTGAAGACCGCATCTTCCACAAAACAGATTTAGGTCTTCTTGGTCTTGTGACTTGGGTAACGGATACACTTTTCGTGACAGAAAATAATCTTGGTATTCAACATGCTGTTGATATCGCTAATGAAAATAATGATATCTATGTTGATGACGGCACCTATAATGAGTCTGTGACCGTTGATAAGACTGTTCAACTGTATGGCAACAACTTTGGCGTTCGCGGCATAAGTGAGGATCGTAAAGATGAAACAATCGTTGATCCAAATTCCCCTGCCTTCCATGTGACAGCTGATGACGTCGTGATTGACGGCTTCTTCC
>CAZBXD010000018.1:0-28414 GCA_964496065.1 uncultured Bdellovibrionales bacterium | reverse complement strand
GGAATATTCTCGCCGAATTATGTGGCGATAAAATCCAACTGGTTGGGGATGATCTCTTTGTCACCAATCCAAGACGTTTGGCGCGTGGTATTGCGGAGAACTCTGCCAATGCGATTTTGGTAAAAGTCAATCAGATTGGGACATTAACCGAAACCTTAGAAGCCGTTCAGATGGCACAACGTGCCGGGTTTGGGGTTGTTCTCTCACATCGTTCTGGTGAGACAGAAGATTCAACAATTGCTGATCTGGCTGTGGCGACCAATGCCGGGCAGATTAAGACGGGATCACTCTCGCGCTCCGATCGGATGGCAAAATATAACCAACTTCTTCGTATTGAAGAGGAATTAGGGTTTGATGCGGCCTATGCTGGATCAAGCATCATCCGCAAAACAGCAACAAAAACCAAAAAAGCGGCCTAGTTGATTAAGACCTTGTTTAGGTTTACGGTTGTATGGTCAATTCTTATCGAGTGTGCCCATGTCAAAACATAAAAAGCTAAGACAATATGTTGCGCCATCGCTATTTGCGTTAGCGATTGTTTATTTTGCGTTTTATACGTTGTTTGGGCAGCGCGGTCTCTATCGGATGTTTGAATTGGAGGAGGCGTTGATCATTGCACAAGCGCAGTATCAAGAAGTTCTAGAAAAACGGCAGGTTTTAGAGCAAAATGTTGCCCTCCTTAAGCCGCAAAATTTAGATCTGGATATGGTTGATCAACGTGCGCGTGAAGTGCTAGGATATGCCCATCCTGATGATATTATTGTAGAATTACGCTAATCTGAGAAAGACCTTGTCTCTTCCACCCATTTCTATTAAATCTAAAGGGTATTTTTTGGAGGCCGTTTATGGAGGTATCTGTGTCAGCCAATAAAACAAAAGCAACGCTTCTTCCAAATAAGGAAGAAGCCATAAAAATGTACAAAGATATGTTGGAGATTCGCCGCTTTGAAGAAAAGGCCGGCCAACTCTACGGCATGGGACAAATTGCTGGTTTCTGTCACCTTTATATTGGTCAGGAAGGCGTTGTTGTTGGCGTCCAGTCAGTACAGGATAAAAATGACACGGTCATTACCACCTATCGTGATCATGGGCATATGCTGGCCTGTGATATGGATCCAAAAGGTGTCATGGCGGAATTAACGGGGCGTATTGATGGCTATTCCAAGGGGAAGGGCGGCTCCATGCATATGTTCTCTAAGGAAAAGAATTTCTATGGGGGGCATGGTATTGTCGGGGCCTGTGTTCCACTGGGCACTGGCATGGCCTTTACGCATAAATATACTGAAGATGGACAGATTAATGTCTGTTACTTTGGTGATGGTGCGGCGAACCAGGGGCAGGTGTATGAAGTGTTCAATATGGCGGCTCTGTGGAAACTCCCTGTGCTTTATATCGTTGAGAATAACAATTATGCGATGGGGACATCCACCGAGCGCCACCGTGCGGGCGAACTGTATCAACGCGGTGAAGCCTATGGCATTCCAGGTAAACAAGTGGATGGCATGGATATTCTCAAGGTCCGTGAAGTGGCGATTGAAGCGATCGACTATGTCCGTTCCGGTAAAGGGCCATATCTTTTGGAGATGCAGACCTATCGCTATCGCGGGCATTCTATGTCGGATCCTGCAAAATATCGCACCAAGGATGAGGTTGAACAGATGAAATCGCAACGCGATCCAATCTCAAACTTCCAGGCCTGGTTGATGGAAAATGATATGGCGTCTGAGGAAGAGCTCAAGCAAATTGATAAAGATATCAAGGCGCATATGAAAGAAGTTGCCGACTTTGCCACCAACTCCCCCGAGCCAGATCCATCTGAGCTTTGGACCGATGTTTTAATTGAAGCATAAGGAGAAGAATAACAATGCCAATTAAAGTTCTTATGCCTGCCTTAAGCCCGACGATGACCGAGGGAAATCTTGCCCGCTGGGTTAAGAAAGAGGGCGATACGATTGAATCTGGCGATGTCATTGCCGAGATTGAAACCGATAAGGCAACGATGGAGGTTGAAGCCGTGGATGAGGGTATCCTCGGTAAAATCCTGATCTCAGAAGGGGCGGAAAATGTCGCGGTGAATACACCGATTGCCATTTTGTTGGAAGAGGGGGAGACCGCCAATGATATTGGGGATATTGATGTTACCCCGGTCGAGGCACAATCGCGCCCACTAGAAAACCCAACAACCAGCCAATCAATCCCCCATGCAACCCATGCGGAGCCGTTGCAAACAATCTCAACCCCTGATCCAGCCTATGGTAAAACAGAACAAATGACTGTGCGTGAGGCCTTGCGCGATGCCATGGCGGAAGAAATGCGCACGGATGAAAGTATCTATGTCATCGGTGAAGAGGTTGCTGAATATCAAGGCGCCTATAAGGTCACGCAAGGCTTACTCGAGGAATTTGGCAGTAAGCGCGTCATTGATACACCGATTACCGAACATGGATTTGCTGGGTTGGCGGTTGGATCCGCGTTTAATGGCCTCAAGCCAATTTGTGAATTTATGACGTTTAACTTTTCGATGCAGGCGATTGACCAGATTGTCAACTCCGCCGCGAAGACACTCTATATGTCCGGTGGTCAGTTGGGCTGTCCGATTGTCTTCCGTGGCCCGAATGGAGCGGCATCACGCGTTGGCGCGCAACACTCCCAAGACTTTGCCAGCTGGTATGCCCATATTCCTGGATTGAAGGTAATCGCACCATGGTCTGGGGCGGATTGTAAAGGCTTGCTGAAGGCGGCGATCCGGGATCCAAACCCGGTTGTTTTCCTAGAAAATGAACTCCTTTACGGTCAAACTTTTGACGTGCCGGTCTCAGAAGACTTTGTTCTCCCCATTGGTCGTGCGAAAGTTGAGCGGGAAGGGACAGACGTTACCATCACAGCTTATTCCATTATGGTGGGTAAGGCGTTGCAGGCGGCGGAAGAACTGGCCAAGCAAGGCATTTCAGCCGAAGTGATTAACCTGCGCACCATTCGTCCATTGGATACGCAAACCATTATTGAATCGGTTAAGAAAACCAATCGTTGGGTCAATGCCGAAGAATGTTGGCCGCAACATGGCATTGGGTCTGAAATGGCGGCGATTGCCATGGAGCAATGCTTCGATTATCTTGATGCACCGGTCAAACGGGTTCATCAGAAAAACGTACCCCTTCCGTATGCGGCGAATTTGGAAAAAATGGCCCTGCCACAAGCCGAAGATATTGTTCTAGCTTGCAAAGAGGTTTGTTATAAGTAATGAACTCTGTATCAGGAATTCAACATAACCCAGACATAATGGCACAGCCATATGGTGCGGCTTATGTCTTCTTAAAAAAAGAGGATAAATATTTCTTCTTGAAACGGCAGAACACGAGTTATTACGATGGTTATTATAATGTTCCCGCAGGTAGGTTAGATGTGGGAGAGACAATCTATGACTGCGCCATTCGTGAGGCCAAAGAAGAAGCGGGTATTGCCATACAAAGGGATGATTTAAAATTTTTAGGTGTTGCACAGCGTTTTGATCCAACATCAAAACTCAAGCATTGGGTTGATTTTTTCTTTTCAACCGAAACTTGGGTAGGTGAGCCTCATAACGCAGAGGAAAAAAAAGCAAGTGAGTGTGGATGGTTTACGCTCAATGAACTAGAAGGGAAAGTTGTTCCCAATCAATACGATGCCTTGTTGAATATAGAGACTCACAAATTTCTTATTCAGCATGAAAACAAAAATGGAATTATAAGAGGCTAAACAATAATGCCAACAAAGATTTTAATGCCAGCGCTAAGCCCGACGATGAACGAGGGAAACCTTGCGAAATGGTTCAAGAAAGAGGGCGAAACCATTACCTCCGGCGATATTATTGCCGAGATTGAAACCGATAAAGCCACCATGGAATTTGAAGCCGTGGACGAAGGCACTTTGGCCAAAATCATTATCCCTGAGGGCACAGAGAATGTGCCGGTTAATGCGATGATTGGTGTTTTACTGGAAGAGGGGGAGGAAGACGCCGATGTTGACGCCTTTATCGCCGCCAATAAAGATGAATCGAAACCGCAAGCGAATGACTCTGCCGCTCCTGCACCTTCCGCACAAACGCCAGCACCAGCTGCGCCAATTGCAACACCAACGCCGGTGGCTCCATCTGACAGCCATCAGGACCGCGTCTTTATCTCACCACTCGCCCGCCGTTTGGCGGCACAGCATGGCATTCAGATTGTGATCCCTGGTTCTGGTCCGAATGGTCGGATTATCAAGGCGGATATTGAAGCAGCGATTGCCTCTGGCGGGAACGCCCAAGTTGTAGCCGCACCACAGAAAAAGAAAGGACCATCGGCGAGTGAAATGGCCGATCTTCTTGGGATTAAATATATCAAAGAGAAAGTCTCCAATGTTCGTAAAACCATTGCGGAGCGTCTGACTGAATCGAAGCAAGAGGTGCCGCATTTCTACCTGACCGTGGAATGTAATATTGATGCGCTTTTGGCGGCGCGCAAAGAGTTGAACACGAAGGCGGACGGTAAGTTTAAAGTTTCTGTCAATGATTACATCATTAGGGCCTGTGCTTTAGCGCTGAAAAAAGTGCCGGAGGCGAATACCTCGTGGAACGAGGACAGTATCCTGACTTATGACCATGCGGATATTTCTGTCGCCGTGGCGACCGATAATGGCTTGATCACGCCGATTGTCACACGGGCAGAGGAAAAAGACCTTGAGACGATTTCAAATGAAATGAAAGACCTTGCCGGGCGCGCCAAGGAAGGCAAACTCAAGCCAACCGAATTCCAAGGCGGTAGCTTCTCGCTTTCTAATCTCGGGATGTTTGGCATTAAAGAATTCTCCGCCATCATTAATCCGCCACAGGCCTGTATCTTGGCCGTTGGCGCCGGAACACCAACCCCGATCGTTAAAGATGGGAAGGTTGTTGTTGGCACGATGATGCATTGCACACTTTCCGTAGATCACCGGGCGGTCGATGGCGCTGTCGGCGCGCAGTTCCTTGCAGTGTTCAAAGAATTGATCGAAAACCCTGAAGAGTTGAAATAACCATGACGGGCAAGATTGATCGCACCCCCCTGATTGATTTTCGTGATCGTCTCGATGCGATTGATGACGAAATCATGGAGCTTTTTGCCAAACGTTATCGTGTGCGGGATGAAATGATGGAGGTGAAGGTTGAGCATGATATGCCGATTGAAGTACCGTCACGCGTTGAAGAGGTGATTAAACGCATGAGAAAAAAGGCCGATCAACTTGATGTACCAACGGATTTTGCCGAAGCGCTCTATCACCTTGTCATTGAATATTCGCACAAATATGAAGAACACTACCGCGCAGTGATAGTGGAAACGGTTCAAGAAAAAACATGAGAATAAGAAAAGCAAAAATGAATGATGCGCCAGATATTGCTGCAGCTCATGTATTGGGTTGGAAATATGCCTATCGGGGCATTGTACCTGATGACTATTTAAATAACCTTTCAATTGATGAAAGAATTGAAATTTGGCGTAAAAACATTTCTGAAGCCAGGAGCAATGCTTATGTTGCTGAAATCGACGAACAAGTAATCGGTTTCTCTGGCTATGGCCCATCTCGAGATGATGACACAGATGAAGGTACAGCAGAAGCTTATGGTATCTATGTTAAACCTGATTTTATTGGCAGAGGTACAAGCTTTTGGTTTTGGAAAAAAATCAAGGCAGACATGTTGCAAGATGGATACAATAGTTGCATTCTCTGGGTGTTTGAAAAAAATGAAGAAGCCATCAGGTTCTACAAAAAAGCTGGTTTTGACAGAGACTATGGTGTTGAGCGTATGTATGAAAAACCAAGCTTCTCACTTAAAACAGTGAGATATCGATGGAAGAAAGAGATGGTATCATGAAAATCGGCATTCTCTCTGACAGTCATGAACATACAGACAACATAAAATTAGCTGTTTCTGCTCTTGAAGAAGCGAAATGTGAAGCTCTTTTGTTTTGTGGGGATTTTTGTGCGCCGGGCACCGGTGTTTTGCTCGCTGAATTTAATGGGCCTAAACACTTTATTTTTGGCAATAATGACGGTGATGCATTCAACCTTGCACGCGTTGTTAATAATGCAAAGGATGATGTGAGCTGGTACCCAGAAAGCAAGGGTGAAGTTGAAATTGATGGCACCAAAATATTCTTGACACATTACCCAGCCTATGCGCGCCATGCAGCTAAATCTGGTGAATATGAACTCGTTTGCTTTGGCCATGATCATAATGCACGGATTGAGGGATATGATGGCTGTTTATCTGTGAATTCAGGATGTCTTAATCCCATGAAAATAAGAGATAAAAACAAAAAACCAAGCTATGCGATTTATGATACGCAGACAAAAACAGCCACGCTTTACGCGTTAGAGGACAATTCTGTTTTAGAAGAAAAGAGTTTATAAGATGAGTGAGACACAATTTGATCTGATTGTTGTGGGTGGTGGGCCAGGGGGCTATGTCGCCGCTATTCGGGCCAGTCAATTGGGTATGAAGGTTGCCGTGGTGGAACGTGAGCATATGGGCGGGATTTGTCTGAACTGGGGCTGTATCCCGACAAAGGCACTTTTGCGCTCGTCGGAGATCAACCACCTCATGCATAATGCCAAAGAATATGGATTTAAAATCAAAGGCATAGAATTTGATTTTAATAAAATAGTTGAGCGTTCACGTGCGGTCTCACAGCAGCTCTCATCTGGTGTATCACACCTGATGAAAAAGAATAAAATCCCGGTTTTTGATGGCCATGCCACGCTGGATGGCCCCGGCAAATTGAATATCACAAATGGTAAGGATGAAGGCAAAACCCTGACCGCGCCGCATATTATCCTGGCGACTGGAGCGCGAGCGCGTGAACTCCCCGGCCTAGAAGCGGATGGTGAGTTGGTCTGGACATATAAAGAGGCCATGGTGCCGAAAGAAATGCCGAAGAAGCTTCTTGTTGTTGGCTCCGGCGCGATTGGCTCTGAATTTGCCAGCTTCTACCAAAATATGGGCGTGGATGTGACTTTGGTGGAGGTTGTTGATCGGATCCTACCGGTGGAAGATGCTGAAATCTCTGCTTTTGTACAAAAATCATTTGAAAAAGATGGCATGACCGTCCTGACCAATGCCATGGTTAAGGCGTTGGATAAGGGTAAGGGCGAAGTGACGGCGACGATTGAACAAAATGGCGAGCAAACCAAACACACGTTTGACCGTGTGATTATGGCGGTCGGGATTGTTGGCAATTCGGACAATATTGGTTTAGAGACTACCAAAGTGCAAACCGATCGTGGGCATATTGTCACCGATGGTTATGGTCGCACGGCTGAGCCCGGGATTTATGCCATCGGCGATGTCACTGGTGCACCGTGGCTAGCGCATAAAGCGTCGCATGAAGGCGTGATTTGCGTTGAGAAGATAGCCAATCAACCCGGCGTTCACCCGATGAAAACGGAAAATATTCCAGGCTGTACCTATTGCCGACCGCAAGTCGCCAGTGTTGGTCTGACCGCAGAAAAGGCGAAAGCCAAAGGCTATCGCGTCAAGGAAGGGAAGTTTCCGTTTATTGGGAATGGTAAGGCGATTGCGTTGGGTGAGCCCGAAGGCTTTATCAAAACCGTCTTTGATGAGAAAACCGGCGAACTGCTTGGCGCGCATATGGTCGGGGCAGAGGTCACCGAACTGATCCAAGGCTACACGATTGCCAAGACCAATGAATTGACCGAGGCTGAATTGATGCACACGGTGTTCCCGCATCCAACGCTGTCTGAAATGATGCATGAGGCAGTCCTCGATGCCTATGGCAAGGTCATTCATTTTTAAATGAGATATGACTGAATCAGCCAAGGAATAGAGAATATCCCAGCAATAAAATCTAAAGATGGAACCATTTCCTTTCCGCAAATAGTATAGCTATTTAAGCTAAATTCCGTTATACTCCCCTCGTTATGAGAAAAGAAAATCAAAACCCGCCAGAGCTTAACGTTATCCAGCCCGCTGATCGTGCAAATATGGAGACATCCGCGCGTTTGAGTGGCTCCAAAGAACGCCATCCGGAAAAGGCGCATAAGCCAGATAATCCGGTGCAGCGGAAAAAACCATCCTGGATTCGGGCGAAATCGCCAACCTCAAACGGTTATCATAAAACTAAGGGCATCTTGAAAAACCTTGGCCTGACCACGGTATGTGAAGAGGCGGCGTGTCCGAATATCGGTGAATGCTGGCAAAAACAGCATGCCACCATGATGATTATGGGTGACACCTGCACCCGGGCCTGTGCCTTTTGTAATATTGCCACGGGGAAACCCGAAGACCTTGACCCGTTTGAGCCGCAGCGTGTGGCTGTTGCCGTGATGGAACTGGGCTTAAAACATGTCGTGATCACTTCCGTTGACCGGGATGATATTCCCGACGGCGGGGCGGAGCATTTCGTCAAAACCATTGAACGGATTAAAGCGATGGCGCCAGAAACTACCGTAGAAATCCTGACCCCGGATTTCCGTCGCAAGGAAAGCTCGATCGATATTGTCGCGCGCGCGAAGCCAGATGTGTTTAACCACAATCTGGAAACCGTGCCCCGGCTTTACCCAACGATCCGTCCGGGATCACGTTATTTCTCTTCCCTACGTCTGTTACAGCGTGTGAAGGAGGTTGAACCTGAGACCTTCACCAAATCTGGCATTATGGTTGGCCTGGGTGAAAGTAAGGAAGAAGTGATTCAGGTCATGAACGATATGCGCGAGGCAGATATTGACTTCCTTACCATTGGACAATATTTGCAACCGTCCCCGAAACATGCGCCCGTCGAGCGCTTTGTCACACCGGAAGAGTTTGAAGCCTATGAGAAACTTGCCCGTGGCAAGGGTTTCCTGATGGTCTCCGCGACCCCTATGACCCGCTCCAGCTATCATGCCGGGGATGACTTTGAACGCCTGCGCGCCGCACGACAAGCAAAGCTGAACGCGGCTGAGTAATTCAACTAAAGGATAAATAATGATCAGATTTTTTATTGTCCTCTTCAGTGTTTTTATTCTGACGGGGCAGGCGGCCTATGCCGAGATTGGCATGATCGCCCAGCGCGTGCTTGATAGTGAGACGATCCGCTGTGGCTATGCGATTTCACCACCCGCTCTCGTAAAAGACCCAACAACCGGTGAAATGTCTGGCCCGGTTCCTGAAGTGATGGAAGAAATAGGAAAAACCCTTGGTTTAACAATTAAATGGACAGAAGAAGCGGGTTGGGGCAATTTTATTGAGGGTCTGCGCGCTAATCGGTATGATGCATTTTGTGCGGGGATGTGGCCTGATGGCCCGCGGATGAAGTTTCTCTCCCTAACGCAACCCTTTGTTTATAACGTGATGTATGGCTATGTTCGTGTTGATGATAATCGTTTTGATGGGAATATTGAAGCGGCTAATAGTGAAGACATCACGGTTCCAGTTGTTGAAGGTGACATTACCGAAACACTTTTTAAGCAAGTTTTCCCAAAGGCAAAACAGCTTAATTTAGGACAAATTTCAACTGTTTCTGAGATGATTTTATCTGTAACAACGAAAAAAGCAGATATTACGCTCCTTGCACCCGATATGTTTGACGCCTTTGACAAAACAAATCCCGGTGAGCTTCGTGTTGTCAAGAATACGGGGCCATTGGGGTATAAAGGGGCGAGCTTTGGTGTTAAAGCCGGTGAGTACCATATGCGTGATATGTTAGATCAAGCGCTGAATATTCTTCGTGATGATGGAACATTGGAAAAAATATTTGCCAAATACTCTGAACACTATATTCCACCTGTTCAGGGTTATACGGTTAAGTAAAAATTAGCGATCATGCGCGACAAAGAGGGCATTATGCCCACGCATCATGAGCAAAAAATCCTTCCCTTTACCGCAGATCAAATGTTTGATCTGGTCGCGGATATTGACGCTTATGATCAATTCTTACCCTGGTGTAAAGCGTCGCGTGTCTGGAAAGAAGACGAGCCATATGTTTACGCTGATCTGATTGCTGGCTATAAGGTTTTTCGGGAGAAATTCACGTCTAAAGTCAAATTAGATCAGAAAAACAAAATTATTGAAGTCGAATACTTATCCGGGCCATTGAAGCATCTTACTAACAAATGGACTTTTAACGATTTTGACGATGGACGGTGTGAAGTTGATTTTTATGTCAGTTTCGAATTTAAATCCCGCGTCATGCAAAAATTGATTGATACATTCTTTGACTATGCCTTTAAACGGATGGTCACAGCCTTTAAAAAACGGGCTGAAGAGATTTATCCGACATAAAGTTGATAACCGACCACAGCAAAGGCCGCTAATAGACCAGCAACGATATCATCGGCCATCACACCATAAGCCCCAGGAATTTTGCGATCACACCAGCCCACTGGACCAATTTTCACCGCATCAAAAAGACGAAAGAGGATAAAACCAAGCGCCCAAAGAATGGGATCAAAATACGCCACCGGGATCAGAGTAATGCTCATCCCAACAACCTCATCAATCACGACCGGTGAGGCATCTTTTTCACCGGTTTTCTCAATATAATCCTTGGTTGCACAATAGCCCAAGATAAAAAGTATTGCCGCCATAAAAGCGATGCCAGCATTGCCAGCAACCGTATAAGCCAAATAAATAAAGGGCAGGGCAGCTAAACTCCCCCATGTCCCCGGTGCCGGGTTCAGCCGACCACTGTGAAACCAGGTCGCCAGGAGATACCAAAGCGAAAACGGAGAATATTTTTTAGGTATAGGAGAAAAAAAGATCATAATTTTACTTTATATGGTGGAAATATATCACAGCTGTGGTAAAACAGTAACACTATGAGCGTAAAGCATGACTCAAAATCGAATAAAAAGCTAGCAGAAATTGGCCTGGCAGCCCTTGTTGAACGGCATCTATCGCGTTATATCAACGCTGATCATGCGGTTTTGCCCTCTTCTGGACTTTATCATCGCATTATGGGAGAGGTGGAACGTCCCTTACTTCGCCTCGTCCTTGATGTGACAAAAGGTAATCAACTTAAGGCAGCGCAAGTCCTCGGAATTAATCGGAACACTTTGAATAAAAAACTAAAAGAACATAACCTTCATACGCCAAGGCGAGGGCAATAACGATGCCATCTCAATTTACCGGCATTATTAACCGCATTAGTTTTTCAAAATTATTCAATTTTTTTGAACAATATAGCGCGCTCATGAATCGTCTTGTTTATTTTGTCAGTTTTTTAGCACTTATTTCTGGTCTTACGACATATGCGGCCTTATCGGAGCTCCCGCCCTTTGGCACTATTCACCCAGATACGATTGTTGGGTTGCTTGTGTTAGATCTTATTTTCCTCCTCCTTCTTGGGTTCTTGGTTGCAAGACGCGTTGTATCCATTTGGTATAAAAAGAAAAAAGGTATGGCCGGCTCAACTCTTCATGTTCGCCTTGTCATGATCTTTTCACTTCTGGCAACATTGCCGGCGATCTTTATGGCTGTTTTTGCAGTCGTTTTTTATCATTACGGGGTTGAGGCCTGGTTTACTGATCGCATCAGCTCTGCAGTCACTGAATCACGCCAAGTTGCTGAATCATATCTCGAAGAGCATAGACAAACGATCCGAGCTGATATTTTGGCTATGGCCAATGATATGAACCGTGATGCTGCCCAATTAACCACCAATCAAAATATCTTTAAAACATTTATTCAAACGCAATCAATTTTGCGGAATTTTTCTGAGATAACCCTCTTTGATGAAAACGGTAAGGTTATCGCTAGTGCTCTTAAAGGAGAAACCATTGCCACAATGCCGCTGCCACCACCTAGCATTATCCAGAAAGCTGAAAAAGGTGAGGTCGTCGTTATTACAGGGACCAATGACCGGGATAAAGTTCATGCTCTTGTAAGGCTGAATAACTACGCTAACACTTATCTCTATGTTGGCCGCAGTATTGAAGAGGGCGTTCTTCAACATATCGCGCTCACTGAGCGTGCATTTCAAGATTATTCCGAAATTGAAGGTCGCCAGCATAGCTTCAAAATCACGATGGCATTCATTTTTATCATGGTAAGTCTTCTCCTCCTTCTTATTGCAGTAACCATCGGGCTTATCTTTGCGGAACATTTAGCCCGACCAATCGGGGCTCTTGTTGATGCAACAGAACGGGTACGTGCTGGCGATATGAAAGCACGCGTCGAAGGAGAAGAGCGAACAGATGAAACTGGGATTTTAGCTAGAGCATTTAACCGAATGACTGAGCAACTTTCTAATCAGCGTCTCGACCTTATGAATGCCAATAAACAAATTGATGATCGCCGTCGTTTTACTGAAGCGGTTCTTTCTGGCGTCTCGGCCGGCATTTTAAGTATGGATGAAAATGGAAGCATAACATTGGCAAATGAGTCAGCAACGACCTTGATTGGCGTTCCAGGTGAAGATATCATCGGACGAAATTTGGGAGATATTAATCCAGAAATGGAAAAACTCCGTCGTGCTGTACGCCGCAAACCCGATAAAACATTAGAATCAGACATTACATGGGCTAATGAAAAAACCGGACAATTTCAAACTTGGGTTGTTCGGATGTCTGCTGAAAGCAGTGCTGAAGAAATCAAACGATATGTTGCAACCTTTGATAATGTAACACCGTTGATGAATGCACAACGCAAAGCAGCCTGGTCAGACGTCGCCCGTCGGATTGCTCATGAAATTAAAAATCCGCTCACACCAATCCAACTTTCTGCCGAGCGCTTGCGTAAAAAATACCTTGGTCAGATTAAAGATGACCCTGAGACCTTTGATATATGTACAAATACAATTATTCGTCACGTTGCTGATATTGGGCGTATGGTTGATGAATTTTCATCTTTTGCCCGTATGCCAGCTGCACAAAAACGACAAGAAAATTTATCTACTGTGGCAAGGCAAGTTCTCTTTCTTTTTCAGCAAGGCCACCCAGACATTGAATATGATTTTTCTGATTTACCTGAAGGTGTTAAGGCAGACTGTGATAGTCGGCAAATTTCACAAGCTTTAACCAATCTCCTTAAAAACGCAACTGAATCAGTTAAAGCAGCTTGTGAAAAAACACCAAACTTGAAGGGAAAAATCAATTTTTCAATGACAGAAGGCGAAGATGGCAATATTACCGTTGCGGTTAACGACAATGGGGTAGGGCTGCCTAAAAATATCACAGGTAAGCTTACAGACCCCTATGTCACAACCCGAGAAAAAGGAACGGGACTTGGCCTCGCTATCGTCTCAAAAATTATGGAAGATCACGGCGGCTATATTGATCTTTTAGACAATGCTAATGACGCTTCTGGTGCAACTGCAAAACTTATTTTTCCAAAGAAAGTAGGGAATACATAATGGATAAAAATAACACAACAAACCAAGATATTCTCATTGTTGATGATGAATCAGATATACGAACACTTGTTTCTGGTATTCTTAATGATGAAGGATATGCAACACGACAAGCTTTTGATGCAACGACAGCTTGGGAAGAAATTTCAAAGCGCGCTCCGAGTCTTATTATTTTAGATATTTGGCTAGAGGGAAGTCGTATGGATGGTCTTGAGTTGCTTAAAAAAATTAAGCGTCATTATCAAAGTATGCCGGTTTTAATGATTAGTGGCCATGGGAATATTGAGACTGCTATTACTTCTATAAAGCTTGGTGCTTATGATTTTATTGAAAAACCATTTAAGTCAGACCGACTCATTCTCATGGTTGCACGAGCAATTGAAAATGCCCGCTTACATAAAGAAAATGCTGAGTTAAGGATTCAGGCCCCGCAAGAATCTGAACTTATTGGTTCCTCAAACGCTATTAATAATGTTCGTGAAGCGATTATGAAGGTTGCGCCAACAGGTAGCCGTGTAATGTTTACTGGACCAGCAGGGGTTGGTAAAGAAGTTGCAGCTCGGCTATTACATGCGCATTCAAAACGCAGTAGCGGCCCTTTTGTTGTCCTTAATTGTGCAACTTTGCATTCTGAGAATTTAGAAAAAGAGCTTTTTGGTTGGGAAGAACGTAACGGCAATGAAGTAATTCAAAAAATTGGCCTTTTGGAAAAAGCGCATGGTGGGACATTACTTCTCGATGAAATTGCCGATATGCCTCTTGAGACGCAGGCTAAAATGGTACGCGTCCTTCAAGATCAACGCTTTGAAAGGATCAATGGCACAAAAGCGGTTGAGATTGATGTTCGTTTTGTTGCCTCTAGCAATAAAAACTTGGAAGAACTTATGGCAGAGGGCGTTTTTAGACAAGATTTATTCTATCGCCTCAATGTTGTTCCTATTCAACTCCCGCCTTTATCCCAGAGAATCGAAGACATCCCAACCCTATGCAACCATTTTATGCAGAAACTTTCTGGGGCTGCAGGATTGAAGACATTTCAATTCGCAGAGGATTCTCTTGCCATTTTGCAAAACTATTCGTGGCCAGGAAATATTCGCCAATTGCGCAATGTGGTTGAATGGGTTTTGATCATGGCAAAAGAAACCGCAAATGATCATTATATCCATCCTAATATGCTCCCCCCAGAAATAGGGTCTGCTGCCCCAGCAGTCCTATCTATGCAAAAAGGAGAGCAGCTGATGTCTCTGCCTTTGCGCGAGGCAAGAGAGGTATTTGAAAGAGAATATTTAAATTCTCAAATCACTCGTTTTGGAGGAAATATTTCTCGCACAGCAAACTTTATTGGGATGGAACGTTCCGCCTTGCATCGTAAGTTAAAAGGCCTTAACGTCAATACAAACGAAAAAAAGGGTTTATAGGCGATGAAAATCATAATTTGTGGCGCAGGAAAAGTCGGCGCTACGATTGCACAATATCTAGCACAAGAAAATAATGACATAACAGTCATTGATCACTGTGTTAAAGCTCTAGCAAGAGTGGAGCAGGGCCTTGATATCCAAACAATTCACGGTAAAGCATCTCAACCAGATGTATTAGAAGCTGCCGGCGCCAAGAATGTTGAAATGATCATTGCCGCAACAAGTTCTGACGAAACAAATATGATGGCATGCCAAGTTGCTTATACACTTTTTAATGTCCCTAAAAAGATTGCTCGGATTCGTGATAAGACATATACATCGCCTACTTGGGCAAATTTATTTAATCGGGATCACCTGCCCATTGATGCCATTATTCACCCAGAGCAAGAAATTGCTACAAGTATTATTAATCGTCTCAAAATTCCAGGGACCTTTAATATCTTCCCTGTTGCGAAAGGTCACGCCAAAATTGTCGGCGTTATTTGTCCTGAAAATTGTCCCTTAAACGAAAAAACCATCCAATCCTTTTTAGAAAAAAATAAAACACATGAAATTCTTCCCCTGGCTTGTATCCGTGGTCATGAAAAAACCATTGTTGATTTAAGCTATACGCCGCATGCTGGGGATGAGTTTTACTTCATTACTCCAACGTCAAAATTAGATAAGGCAATGAAGCTTTTCACAAAAACTGCGCCTAGAACCCGCCATATCACAGTAATGGGGGGAGGGAATATTGGTGTTGATCTTGCTTTACGTATTAACAAGGAGCTCCCTGGTGCCGTCGTTAAAATGATAGAATTAAGCGCTGAGCGTGTAACACAACTGTCGCAAATATTTGATACGATGACGATTATTAATGGCGATGCCCTTGAACAAAACATCATGGAAGAGGCACAAATACAAAATTGTGAAGCTTTTATTGCCGTCAGTAATGATGATGAAGCGAATATTATTGCCTCACTTCTCGCTAAAAGAATGGGGTGCAAGCGCGTTATTACACTTGCAACACGCAGTCACTATCCCTCTTTCTTGAGCTCTTTAGGCATTGACGCGGTTGTTAATCCTCGTGCTATTACCGTTTCGAGTATTATGCGCCATGTTCGTCGTGGCCCAATCCACCTGGACTATTCCCTTCGGGATGGATTTGCAGAGATTATTGAAATGGAGCCTGATAATACCGCACGTGTTATTAATACACCAATTAGTGACCTTGAATTACCAGATACAATTAAAATTGCGGGTATTCAGCGGAAAAATACGTTTATTATCCCTCAACCAGAAACCGAAATTAAAGATGGAGACCATGTTATTGTATTTGCGAAACATGATGATATTAAGAAAGTAGAGCGACTTTTTTCACAACGGGCAGATTATTACTAAATATATAAAAAATATTTGTGCCTGATACAAAATAAGGTGTTTTCATTATAAAATTATCATGCTAGGTATTAATCACGTTAGGAGATACGGGTCTTTTTCCGTAACTAACAATAAAAGACAAAAGGAAAACGATAATGTCTGAAAAATCACAAAATGTGCAAGACGTCTTTTTAAATGCAATTCGAAAAAATAAGAATCCTGTCACTGTATTCTTGGTTAACGGTGTCAAACTCCAAGGCGTTGTTACATGGTTTGATAATTTTTCTGTTCTTCTTAGACGTGATTCGCATTCACAGCTTGTATATAAACACGCTATTTCAACAATTATGCCTTCACAGCCGGTTCAGCTTTTCTCCCAAGAAAAAGTAACCGATGAAGCAGAGAATACTGCTGAATAGATTGGTTTTAAGACCATTTCTTCTTCAGATCAAACTTTTACCCCTGATGATATACAAGTCGCTTCATCGCGAGCAGCGGTAATTCACCCCATTATTCATGGTAAAAATGATTTTCTTCGTAGTCCTGAAGAACAACTTGATGAAATTATCGGTCTTGCACAAGCAATACAACTCAACATTGTTTGTGCGCAGACGGTTAATCTTAAAAAAGTGATGGCCGGCCATCTTTTTGGTCAAGGTCTTATCGACACGATTAAAAAAACCGTCAAAGAAAATGAGATTGAGCTTATTGTGATTAATTCTCAACTAACCCCAGGGCAACAGAGAAACCTTGAACGCGCCTGGCAGACCAAAGTTATTGATCGAACTGGCCTTATTTTGGAAATTTTTGGTGATCGAGCCCAAACCAAAGAAGGTCGTTTGCAAGTCGATCTTGCCGCTCTAACGTATCAGCGCTCTCGTCTTGTAAGGGCTTGGACTCACCTTGAACGGCAAAGAGGTGGCCTTGGTTTTGCTGGTGGGCCAGGGGAGACACAAATTGAACTTGACCGCCGAATGATTTCTAAACGCATTACTGCAATTAAAAAAGACCTTGAAAAGGTTGTAAAAACCCGATCGCTACAGCGAAAAAATCGACAGAAAATTCCATATCCAGTGGTAGCATTGGTTGGCTATACTAATGCGGGTAAATCAACACTTTTTAACCAATTAACACAGTCTAATGTTTTTGCTGAAGATTTACTCTTTGCAACATTAGACCCCACCATGCGCGTTCTTAAGCTCCCTTCTGGGCGCAATGTTATCCTTTCTGATACCGTTGGATTTATTTCGGATCTTCCTACTGAACTGATTGCTGCTTTTCGCGCGACACTAGAAGAAGTTATCCATGCTGATCTTATTCTTCATGTTCGTGATATTGCTAGTCCTAGTGCTGAAGCTGAAAAGCATGATGTTAAACATGTCATGGGTAGCCTTAATATTGACGATCGAAAAACAGGTCTTATTGAGGTTTGGAACAAAATTGATTTATTGCCTGAAGAAGAGCAAATGGCGCTTACATCCAAAAATCAAGGAAATAAAGAATTTACCGCCCTCAGCGCTATTAAAAATACTGGTATTACAACGTTATTAGAAAAAATTGATCACTACTTTGCTTCAAAAGAACATATTATTGATCTTTCAATTAATACTAAGGCAGGGGCTGCGCTTGCCTGGCTTTATCGTAATGCTGACATCAAACAACGCATTGATTCAAATGAAAAAATTGATCTTAAAATATCAATTGATCCAGCTAAATATAATCAATACCTTTCCCTTTTTGCAAAAGACTCTGTTCTCTCCAGCTAAATTGGCATGACTTTTGCACAATATGAGGGGTCAAAAATGACTCTATTGGAGAGGGTAATGAGTCTACATAACAACGTAAATCATGCCAATATTACCCAAACATCTGGGGTGCGCCATGATGTTTGGAGTGCCATTAAATCGGCCAGTCAAAAAACTGGGGTCAGTTTTGACTATTTGCTTGATCAAGCTCGTGTTGAAAGTAATTTTCGCCCCGATATCAAAGCCAAAACTAGCTCTGCGACCGGGCTATATCAATTTATCAACACAACCTGGATGGGGATGGTTGAAAAATATGGTGAAAAATACGGCATAGACACACAAGCAAAATCAAAAAAAGAAATTCTTGATCTGCGTAAAGATCCTAAAATGGCCTCCTATATGGCGGCTGAATTTGCCAAAGAAAACTCTAATCATTTACAAAACACCGTTGGTGGCGAAATTGGCGAAACCGATCTCTATCTTGCACATTTCCTTGGAGCAGGGGGGGCTGAAAAATTCCTTAAAGGGTGGAAAGATAACCCCAACCAAGCGGCTGATCAACTTTTCCCAGCGGCAGCTAAGGCCAATAAAAACGTCTTTTATGACAGACAAACCGGCAAAACACGGACATTAGACGACGTGTATCAATTCTTTGCAAATAAGTTTGATGCAAATACAACATATCAAACTGCTGTAGCCCAGACCCAGGCACCTAGAGCAATTGAACCAAAAGGAGAAGAGGTTCTAGCGTCACCTTTGCGTGTTACACAGCCTTATAATCGAGGCAGCTTAATGCGCTTGGTTCCAAAACAGGAAGTGCCTATTTTATCCCCTTATACTAACATGATTCTTGCAGCACTTGAGGTTCCTCGCGGCACAAATAAAGGCGAGGGGACGGTCTGGTTCAATAAGGGAAACAGCAGTCAAGGACAGAATTTTAATTCCTTGCTTTAAGCAGCTTCTTTCTCAATTTTTTTTGCTTCATCCCACCACACCATCATTTCATCCGCGGTATAATCGGTGAGAGGCTTGCCCGACTCAAAGGCCCGTTTTTCGATATGCTTAAAACGGCGATTAAACTTCTGACACCCTTTTTGCAGAGCACGTTCCGGATTAATATCCAATTTTCGTGCGGTCACCGCCACAGCCGTTAAAATATCAGCAAGCTCCATTTCAATCTCTTCTTTCGATTGGTTTTCTGAGAGCGCTTCTTCCAACTCCTCATATTCATCTTTAATACGACTCATAGCGTGGCGTGCATCGCTGAAATCAAATCCAACCTTGGCTGCCTTTTTGTCAAGGTCATAAATTCGTTGCAAGGCTGGCTGTGCAAGAGGAACACTATCAAGAATACTCTTAAAACCGCTCTCTGTATTATGCTTTTCTGCTTTTTTAACGGCATCCCATATCTTAGTAACCTCTTCCGGTGTTTCGGCTGTTTGATCACCAAAAATATGCGGATGACGGCGCAGAAGCTTGTCATTAATCGTCTCAACCACATCATTAAAGTCAAAATGACCTTCCTCAGAGGCAATTTGCGCATAAAACACCACTTGGAGGAGGAGATCACCCAACTCATCCTTTAAATCTACCATATCACCACGATCAACTGCATCGATTACTTCATAGGTTTCTTCCAGCGTATGCGCCGTCAAACTGTCATAGGTTTGCTCCAAATCCCATGGACAGCCGTTTTCCGGGTCACGGAGGCGCGCCATCGTAGCCAGAAGGTCGGTTATGTTTGTTTTATTTGTCATGGCTTAATCCCCTTTATGAGGGGTCATTATGCCGTAAGGGGGGATCAAAATAAACCCATCCTTTTGTGTGATAATATATATTATGGTAATTAATGGATTGGTTTAGGGTTGGGATATTCTTTTTACCAATATTCTTTTTTATTCAAAGAAGAAACGCAAACAACTTTACCAGCATAAGACGATAAGTCTTTATCACTTAAAGACTGACCAAGCCAACCTTGGGAATATTCCAGCTCAAACGGTGGTCTAATTTTTTTATTACTGATTTTTTGAAACCCAGCTTTTGAATAAAAATTTATATCGCCATATGTTAAAACAAGCTCAACATCATTACTAATTAGTTTGTCTAATCCATATTTTATTAATGCTTGACCCAGGCCTTTACCTTGATGGTTAGTTAAAATTGCCATTGGAGAAAGAATAAAAGCATTAACATTATTTCCAAATATCACTCTAGAGAAAATAACGCAGCCGAGCATTTTATTTTGCTCAATAATGGTGAATACAAATAAGTCACTATCTTGTGTTGTTTTTATTATTTCGCTCACAAGATTACCAATTAACAAACCCTCAGATTCACCTTCTGATTCAGTGAATACTCTTTTAAAAAAAGAAATAATTTCAAATTTTTGAGAAAGATCAGGTTCTAAAAAGTCCATTTTTTCTAATTTATTCTAGCATTATTCTTGCACAGTAAACTCTAATCCATCATAAGCCGGGCGGACATGGTCTGGCAGCTCCTGACACAGCGTATCATAATCTAAAAACGCGTTCATATGCGTGAGATACACTTGTCCTGCGCCGATGCGCTCGGCCCATTGCACAACGGTTTGAGGATCGGCATGCAATTTATGATGCGCACGGCCCACCGTGCCACAAATCAAAACTTTCACTCCATCCAGGATTTCAGCCGCTTCGTCAGTCAATTCCGCCACATCTGTGGTATAGGCAAAATCACCGAAACGAAAACCAAGGGTGGTAATATCGCCATGCGGTTGGTCAAAACATTGAAACACGATCTCACCAATTTTCCCTTTTCTTTCAATAAGATGCGGTGTAACTAGCGGTTTATAATGGTCGCCATTGCCCTTAAACGCATATTCAAAGCGATGTTCAAGAATTTCCAGGGTTTTTGCATCACTGTAGATATCAACCGCTCGATCCATGCGATAGCGTACTGCGCGCAAATCATCAATCCCAGCCACATGATCCGCATGAAAATGCGTATAGAAAACAGCCTGCAAATGCCCGTTCCAGTCGCTAGCGCGGTTCAATTGCTCTCGCAGCTCTGGCCCAGTATCGATCAGAAGGTTTGTCTCCCCCTTTTGCAAGAGGATACTGGGGCGTGTCCGACGATTTTTTGGATTATTGGGATCGCAATCGCCCCAAAAATTGCCCGTATACGGCACTCCGCCTGAACCACCACTCCCTAACACCGTGACTTTTAATTGATCTGACATCTTAGGAGTTTCTATTTATCTTGTTAAAAAGATTGTAAAAATTATCTGTTGTTTTTTTTTCCATTTCTTCTTCTCTGACCCCATGCACGGCTGCAACACATCGTCCGGTATAAGAAACAAAAGCCGGCTCACAGCGTTTGCCGCGATACGGTTCCGGCGCTAAATACGGCGCATCCGTTTCCACAAGAAGACGATCTAACGGAACATCTTTACAGATATCACGCAAATTTTGATTTGATTTAAAAGTAACCACCCCCGTAAAAGAAACATGAAGCCCAAGCTCAACCCCAACTTCCATCAAGGTGCGACTACCAGTAAAGCAATGGAGAACCCCACGAATTTGGTCAGCACCGACCTCTTCCTTAAGAATTTTTATCATATCTTCATCCACCTCTCGGGCATGAATCACAAGCGGCAGATCCGTTTCTAAACTCGCTTGAATATGCATACGAAAGAGACGTTGCTGCAGGTCTTTTGTATCCGTGCGATGATAATAATCGAGACCACTTTCGCCAATCCCAACCACTTTGTCATGCTTTGTACTGGCAATTAAATCATTAATCGTCACTTGATCTTCACCAGCATCATGAACATGGCATGGATGGACACCGGCGGTGCAATGGACATCATCATAGCGTTCAACTAATTTAAGAAGAGTGGAAAACGTCCCCATTGAAACAGAGATTGACAGCATATGCTCAACCCGATTAAGACGGGCGCGCTCAATAACTTGATCCACACCTTCTTTAATGAATGTTCCCGAGTCGAGATGACAATGACTATCCACCCACATCGTCTATGCTGCCGCCTCTCCAACATAATCAAGGCGTGGAAATACGCCTTCAGGTTTATCAATCACCTTCCCCGGATCGAGGATCGTTTGCGACTTGGAAATAAGAGCGTCAAAATTTTGTCGTTCTTCTATGACATGGAGCTGATCAAGAATTTTTTTAGCACTCTCCGGCATAACGGGCAGGAATAGAATTGCTATGCGGGCAATTGTTTCCGCTAATATCCCAAGTACATCAGCCATTTTTTTAGTGTCAGTTTTCTTGAGTGCCCATGGCGCCTGCTCATCAATAAACTCATTCGCTTTCCTAGAAAGACCGATAACATGTTCTAGATATTTATCAATCCGACAATCTTCCATTGCCATGCGCGCTTCAACCAAACATGAAAGGGATTCTTTAAAAAGGTCACTCGCAAAATAGCCTGATAAATCTGGAATATGGCCATCACAATTCTTATAAATCATTGAGAGCGTCCGCTGGGCAAGATTACCAAAATTATTCGCCAGATCTGCATTGATCTTATTGACGGCTTCCTTATTGGCAAAATCACCATCATTACCAAAGGGGATCATGCTAAGAAGAGCATATCTTAGTGGATCCAAACCATATTGTTCGATTGCATCTTGAGGGGGAATGGCATTACCGAGAGATTTGGACATCTTACGCCCCTCCACCGTCCACCAGCCATGGGCAAACACCCGCTTATATACAGGCAAGTCAGCCGCCATCAAAAAAGCTGGCCAATACACCGCATGAAAGCGGAGGATATCTTTACCAATTAAATGAACATCACAAGGCCAGAATTGCTCTAGTTTTGACGTCTTGTCTGGATACCCCAAGGCCGTCATATAATTACTGAGGGCATCAATCCAAACATACATGACATGGTTTTCATCACCAGGAACCGGAACCCCCCAATCAAAGGTTGTGCGACTGACTGACAGGTCACGAAGACCAGATTTAATAAAGCTGACCACCTCGTTATAACGCGATTTTGGCATCACAGCCGTTGGATTTTCCTCGTAAAATTTTAAAAGCGGTTCTTGCCATTCGGAGAGTTTGAAGAAATAACTTTCCTCCTCCATCCACTCCACTTTTGATCCAGAAGACAAAGCAATTTTATTCCCCTGATCATCCTCACCCAGCTCACCCTCATCGTAATAGGCCTCATCACTCACTGCATACCAGCCGCTATAACTGCCTTTGTAAATCTGTCCGTTTTCAACTAATTTTATCCAGAGAGCTTGTGCGCCTTTGACGTGGCGCTCCTCAGTGGTGCGAATAAAATCATCATTTGATAAATTAAGTAACGGAGTAAACTCTTTGAATTTACTTACTTCCTTATCGGAATACTCTTTAACATTAAGATTTTCTTTTTGTGCACACTGCAAAACCTTAAGGCCGTGTTCATCCGTTCCAGTGAGAAAATAAGATGACCGCCCATCTAAGGCCATAAAGCGCCGTAAGACATCCGCCGCAATTGAGGTATAAGCTGTCCCGATATGGGGTGTGCCACTAAGGTAGTAAATTGGTGTTGTAATGTAATATGAGTTTTTATTAGCCATATCAGACTCTTTTTTAACAGTGGGAGACGCTACAATAACCTGTTAACGCATGGCCTGCAAGGCATTCAACAATACTAATTTACGGTCAAGAAAAGAGACATCCCCCGCTTCAAAAACAGACTGAACCTTGTCATGGATGTTGACCAACTCATTAGCTGTTTTTGTTTTAAAAAGATGGGTCTGCCATTGGGATAGCGAAACAGTCTTGTTATTAATTTTGGCACGCAAAATATACTCTATTTCATTGGGCAGAAACTGTTTAATAAAACTGTATTCCCGATCTTTTGCATTATGGCCGTATTCCTCACAAAAATTAAGCAAGGTTTTTTCTTTACTATGAGTCATATCAAGGCCTGCTTGATCAATATCTGCCGTTATTGTTAGCGCATCCATATCAATTAGCTCAAAAGCTAAGCCGAGACTTCCTCTTGATAACCTAGCATATACATCAATATCTGCTTGCGTTAATTCTGGATACCGATCTTCCAATTCATCGGCAACCTCACCTTCTGTTAAAGGAAAAAGGTGCAATATCTGACACCGAGACCGAATTGTTGGCAAAAAAGCACCACTATTTTCAGAGATAAGAAAGATTGTTGATTGTGCTGGCGGTTCTTCCAAAATTTTTAAAATTGCATTTTGTGCGTTACGGTTCATGGTATGCGCTTGATCAACTAACGCAAAACGCCAGCCATTATCCACCGATGTTTGTTGAAAAAACGGCACAACCTTATGCGCTTCATTGACGGTCAATATTGATTTAAGGCGCTGTTTCTTTTCATCAAATTCAGGAATAATGTTCAAAACATTAGGATGGCTCCCCGCAGCAATTTTTTTAAAAACAGGACTTTCAGGATCTTCACCGCCAAGTATATAACGAATAAAGTGAAAGGCAAACGTCGCTTTTCCAATCCCGGCTGGCCCATTGATAATCAATGAATGCGGCAAGTGATCAGCGTCAAACGCCTGCTTAAGAACGGTTAACTGGTTATCATGCCCCGTGAGATATGGATTTTGTTGTGGCGTTAACATGGTTTAAAATACGCGTTGTAATTGTTTCTATAATCTCAGAAAAAACCTCTTCCATTGAGGGCTCTGCCGATATTACCGCAAAACGATTTGGCTCAGCTTTCGCCAGCTCTAAATATCCCTGGCGAAGGCGATCATGAAAACTGATATCGAGGTTTTCAAAACGGTTTTCTTTCCCTTCGCGTCCTGTTCTTTTCGTTGTGCGAGCCAAGCCAATACGGGGGTCTACATCGAGGACAATCGTCAAATCAGGCTTACGGTCGCCAATGCAGATATCATAAAGCTGACTGATCTTTTCTAAAGGGACACCATGGGCATAACCTTGATAGGCATAAGATGAATCAGCAAAACGATCGCTAATAACCCATGCTCCTCGCTCTAAGGCGGGCTTAATAATACGTAGATAGTTATCCCGGCGCGCAGCAAAGTAAAGCAAAGCCTCGGTCGTTCCATCCCATTTATCCGCAGCACCTTGTAGGAGAAGATCACGGATTGCTTCTCCCCCTTTTGTTTTACCGGGTTCACGCGTGAGAGTAATGTCTGTAATGCCTTGCTCGTTCAGCCATGTTTCAAGCCACTTGACATAGGTTGATTTGCCAACCCCCTCACCGCCTTCAAATGTGATAAAAACGCCAGACATTTTATTATTCTCCGGAAATAAGAGTTTGGGCACGTTTAATAATCCGCCCCACTATTCCAACTTGTGGCACTGATGCACCAGCAACAAGGCGATATTTTTTCTTAGGGAAATTACCCATTTTAACAACCAGAACGCCGATATCTTGGCCTTCTATGATTGGGGCTGGAACTGGCTCATTGAGCTCAACGGTTACTTTCAAATTTTCTTTGTTAGACTTTTCGTACAAAGCACGAATGTCTTCTGTTACCACAAGTGGGACACTCTCTTGCTGCCCCATCCATACATTTGCCTGTTCGACAATCTCTCCTTCTTCAAAAAGAGTGATATTATCAAAATTATTTAACCCCCAACTGAGTAATCGAGCAGATTCATCAGCACGTTGTTTTTCACTTTCCAGTCCATTGACAACCAAAATAAGGCGACGATTCCCTTGCTTTGCTGAAGCCATTAAACCATACCCCGCAACCTCTGTATGACCTGTTTTAATGCCATCGGCACCAATATTTCGATAGAGCAAAGGATTACGGTTTTTCTGTGTAATATTGTTATAGATGAACTCTTCCTCACTATAATATTTATAATATTCAGGAAAATCATCAATGATACGATAGGCTAAAAGAGCTAAGTCATACGCAGTGGAATAATGATTAACGTCGGGCCAGCCACTCGCATTAACAAAATTACTATTCTTCATTCCTAATTCTTTTGCCTTTTCTGTAATCAGACGCGCAAAATCTTTTTCGCTGCCGGAAATTCCCTCTGCAAGGACAATCGTCGCATCATTACCAGATTGAACAATCACGCCACGGATTAAATCTTCAACAGTAACTTTTTTACCCACCTCTACAAACATTTTTGAGCCACCCATGCGCCAAGCTTTTTCGCTAACAAGAAACTCATCCTCAAGTTTGATACGGCCCTCTTTCAAAGCATCAAAAACCGTATACATTGTCATGACCTTGCTCATTGATGAGGTTGGCATCCGATCTTGTGAATTTTTATCCATGAGTACTGTGCGCGTTTCCACATCAATCAAAACGGCTTGCTTTGCGGCAGTATCAAGAGCCAAAACCAAATTCGCAAAACCCGTTACGGTGATAAAAAGTGTCGTTAAAAAAATATAAAAATATCTCATATCTGCTGTTTTCATTAAAAGGTTAAAAAATTATTCGATAATAAGCTGTGCGCCATTATGACCATCGTCAATAGCCCTATTCAAGATGGCATCTGCCTGCTCTGTATTCGCTAATGGCCCTATACGAACGCGGTTATATTGCTTGCCGTTAATAATAGCTGGAAAAACCCCAACATTACCAAGATAGGCCACCTGGTTTTTAAACCGATAGGCATTATCAGCATTTGAAAAAGATCCCATTTGCACATAAATATTGTTACGATTAACTGGTTGTTTTGTAACGATTGGATCGGGCATAAAACGACCATTTTCAGAATGCCCTTGCACATTTGTTAGCTCCGTGGAGGATGCAAGAACAATTTTTTCTTGTGCAGCGCGTGAGCGTGTCGCACTTTTTGCCGCGGCATATTGCAGTTCTAGAGGCTTGCCTTGGATCGCAGCATCAGCCATTGCTTGACTCTCTTTAGGAAGAACTTGCACACGAACCCGCGCGGTACCCCGCTGTTTAAACCCTAGAAGCTCTGCGCCACGTTTTGAAACATCAATAACTCGACCTCGTTTAAACGGCCCACGATCATTAACCCGCAACACAACTGTACGACCATTTTCAAGATTTGTAACTTTCACCAGAGAGGGCATCTGTAGGGTTGGATGCGCCGCAGTGAGAGCATTTTGGTCAAAAACCTCACCATTTGCTGTACGCTTGCCGTGGAATTTTGGTCCATACCAGGAGGCAATACCCGTTTGATCATAGGTATAACTTTCAATCGGAGTATACCAAACACCGGATACCTTATAAGGGCGCCCCACTTTAAACGTCCCCGATGTTGGACGCGCCACTGGCACATCCTTAGGTTGCTGCCAATTTTTAACCCAATGTGAAGCGAGTTCTGTCTGCGCGCATCCCGTTAACAAAATGAGCGAAAAAAATAATATAAATACCTGTTTCATAATTAAAATTTATTGGTAGTTAATCCTTTGTCTTTTTAATTAATTTGCCGTCATCCCCCCATTGATACGATGTATCTCGCCTAGTCGGGGATGCTTGTGTTGAAACCTTGATATCTCCTGCCCGTATTTTAATTTCATCAGCAAAAATCCCAACGGCAGCAGCAAATTTATTTGAATTATTCCATTTTTTTAGAACATCAAAATTACGATATCCTGTAAAACTCCACTGCCCTGTATCATCAAGAGACCGTTTTTTTCCTCCTGATTTGCGATCATAAAGGGCGGACACATCAGATTCACTCTCAGACAAATACCCAACTCGTTGATTGGACTGCCAGCCATTTTTAACGAGGTAGTTTACTATAGAAGCAAAGACATCTTTTTTATTATTCCAGATATCTCGCTTACCATCGCCATCACCATCGACAGCTAACCGCTTGTAACTAGTTGGCATAAATTGACAATTCCCCATCGCGCCTTGAAACGAGCCAAGCATCTTATTAATGGTAATATGGCCATCGTCTAAAATTTTCAGTGCCACAAATAATTCACCTTCAAAAAATTCACGTCGCCGCCCTTCATAGGCCAGCGTTGCCGTCGCTTCTATCACGTTATAGCCCCCCATGTTACGACCAAAATCACTTTCCATCCCCCAAAGCGCGATGACATATTCTGGCTGAACATGTCCGCCGCTTACGGATAGGATCGTGTCTTTATATTCTTTGTATAGGGCAACGCCTTTTTCAATACGACTGGCTGGAATAACAGCGTTTTTATAGCGCTCAAACGTCCAAACCCCCTCAGGTTGACGACCATCTAGTTCAACAATTTTTTCGTTATATGTCACTCCCGCAAAGGCAGCCTCTAAAATCTCGGCCTGAAGACCTTTTTGTATTGCCCGTTTTTTAACCTGAGCAATATATTGCTGAAAGCCAGGATTGTCGGCAGAAAACGCAACATTACCAGCAGGTGCAACTACGCCCATAAGGCATAAAAGGAGTATTGTAAGGGAAGCTCTTTGTTTCATACCGAAAACTGTATCAAATTTGCCTTTGCCATGGAAGAGCTTAACCAGCATAAAAAAACAATTATTTATCTTTGCAAGTGGGGGCAGTTTTGCTAAAAGAATACCCCATATCAACCAAGTCATGATTTTTTCTCGTGGAGAGGTGGCAGAGTGGTTGAATGCACCGGTCTTGAAAACCGGCATGGGTGCAAGCC
>CAZBXD010000017.1:0-28560 GCA_964496065.1 uncultured Bdellovibrionales bacterium | reverse complement strand
CGGGTGACCGGTGATGTGCAGGCCGTGCGGTTGTTCATCGACCAGGTGGTGGTCCCTATTTTAATGATAGTCAACGCCAGGCTACCAAAGATGCCGGTAAAATTGCCGGGCTGAGCGTATTACGGATCATCAATGAACCGACCGCGGCTGCCCTGGCCTATGGTTTGGATAAAAAAGATGCCGGGACAATTCTGGTTTATGACCTGGGTGGTGGCACCTATGATGTGACAATCCTTGAAATTGGTGATGGTGTTTTTGAGGTAAAATCAACCAATGGAGACACATTCCTCGGCGGTGAAGATTTTGACCAAAACATTATCGACTTCCTTGCTGATGAGTTTAAAAAGGAAAACTCTATTGATCTTCGTGAAGACAAGCTTGCCCTGCAACGTTTGAAAGAAGCGGCTGAGAAGGCTAAGATTGAGTTATCCTCAACACAACAAACTGATGTTAACCTCCCCTTTATCACGGCGGATGCATCAGGGCCCAAACACCTCAACGTAAAATTGACCCGGGCAAAACTGGAATCTTTGGTTGACGATCTCGTTAAACGGACAATTGATCCGTGTAAAAAAGCGCTCAAGGATGCTGGCCTTAAAGCAAGTGATATTGATGAAATCGTTATGGTTGGTGGGATGACTCGCATGCCCAAAATCGTTGAGACCGTAAAAGACTTCTTTGGTAAAGAACCAAACAAAGGCGTTAACCCTGATGAGGTTGTCGCCAGCGGTGCCGCGATCCAAGGTGGTGTTTTGAAGGGTGATGTTAAAGATGTTCTTCTGCTTGATGTGACACCTCTATCTCTTGGAATTGAAACCTTGGGCGGTGTCTTTACGCGCTTAATTGATCGCAATACCACGATCCCAACGAAAAAATCACAGATTTTTTCTACCGCCGAAGATAACCAATCAGCCGTCACAATCCGAGTTTCTCAAGGCGAGCGCGAGATGGCCAGCGACAACAAATTACTCGGGCAATTTGATTTGGTTGGTATTACTCCAGCACCGCGTGGTATGCCACAGATTGAAGTCACATTTGACATTGATGCGAACGGTATTGTGAAAGTCTCTGCTAAGGATAAAGCCACGGGTAAGGAACAACAAATTAGTATCCAAGCTTCTGGTGGCCTCTCTGATGATGATATTGAGCAAATGGTCAAAGACGCTGAAGCCAATGCTGATTCTGATAAGGAGCGCCGTGAAGCTGTTGAAGCAAAAAACCAGGGTGAAGCCCTGATTCATGCAACAGAAAAATCTATTTCAGAATTGGGAGATAAAATCTCTGATGACGACAAGCAAGCGGCCGAAGATGCCATCGCTGACCTAAAAGCTGTTTTGGAAAAAGACGATGCTTCAACGGAAGAGATCAAGGAAAAAACTGAAAGCTTGAGTCAAACAGCCATGAAACTGGGTGAGCAAGTATATCGTGCTACGCAAGAGGCTGAAGCGGCCGAAAATAGTTCATCTGACAATGAAAAATCTGATGATGATACCGTTGTCGATGCAGAAGTTGTCGACGCTGAGTTTGAAGATGTTTCTGACGATGATGGTGACGATAAGGAAGCCAAATCTGCTTAAATTGATCAAATCCCAAGGCGCTTTTTCGGCGCCTTGGTTTTTTATTCTAGGGTTCTTCATAAATGGCAAAAAAAGATTACTACGATATTCTTGGTGTCTCCAAAGGAGCAGACAAGGATGAAATGAAAAAAGCGTATCGTAAAAAAGCGATGCAATACCATCCTGATCGCAACCCAGATGACAAAGAAGCTGAGAAAAAATTCAAAGAACTGAATGAAGCGTATGATGTCTTGAAAGACGATCAAAAACGCGCCGCCTATAATCAATTTGGTCATGCTGCTTTCGAAGGCGGCATGGGTGGTGGCGCTGGACGTGGTGGCTTTAGCGGCGGGTTTGACGCTGGCGGCTTTACTGATATTTTTGAAGAAATGTTTGGCGATTTTATGGGGGGTGGTGCCGCCCGTGGTGGTGGTCGGGCCCGTTCCGGCGCCATGCGCGGCAACGATGTTCGCGCTAATTTAGAAATTACGCTTGAACAAGCCTATAAAGGAACCAAAGCAAAAATCCGTGTCCCAACAATGGAAAGCTGTGACCGCTGTGAAGGCTCTGGCGCCGAACCGGGGACACAACCAGAAACCTGCCAACATTGTAATGGCTCTGGAAAAGTGCGTGTCCAGCAAGGATTCTTTACCATTGAGCGCACCTGCCCGAATTGTTCTGGTGCTGGGCGGTCGATTAAAGACCCCTGTAGGAATTGTTCTGGGGCCGGACGTATTCGTAAAGAGAAAAAACTTGAAGTCCAGGTTCCCTCTGGTGTTGAGGATGGTACCCGTATTCGCTTGGCCGGCGAAGGCGAAGCTGGTACCCGTGGCGGGCCAGCAGGTGATCTTTACGTGTTTGTTTCTGTAAAACCGCATCGCTTTTTTAAACGCGATGGTGCTAATCTTTATTGCCGGGTTCCGGTATCAATGGTTGATGCTGCGCTTGGTGGCTCGGTGGAAGTCCCAATTATCGATGGCTCAAAAAACAAAGTTTCTATCCCAGCGGGCACGCAAGCAGGCACACAACTGCGCTTACGGAATAAAGGGATGTCTGTTTTGCGCTCCCAATCACGCGGTGATATGTATATCGAAATAGCCGTCGAAACGCCAATTAATCTGTCGAAAAAACAAAAAGATTTATTAAATGAGTTTGCAGGACAAGGAAAATCGCGTAATAATTCTCCCGAATCACAAGGTTTCTTTTCCAAGGTCAAAGACCTCTGGGATGATTTAAAAGATTAGAGACAAAAATGGATTGTACATTTATTGATAAGCTTACCGTCAATTTTGTAACCCCATCAGATATTGAAGCTGTTTTAAAAATTAGCGATGATGAAATGGGCCCTGGCTATATGGATGCAGAAGATGTTCAAGGCTATATAGACGACCCGAAAACCCAAATCATAACTATTAAAAATGGTAATCACGCCATCGGTGTTGGAATTGCGTTTACGACCGGTAAACGGGATCTTGAAAACGAAAAAAGCCTTAATCTATTGACCAATCACTTCGCTGATGTTGATAAAATTGGCGCGGTAAAAACCATTATGGTTGATCGTAATTATCAACATAAAGGGGTTGGGACATTGCTTGTGAAACATTGTCTTGATTTTCTTAAAGCTGACGGCGCCCAAGCTTGTTATGCCGTTGCATTAAAAATGTTGGGCACTGTTAATATCGCCAAAGTTCTTGATCGTTTTGGCTTTACACCACTAAAAGAAATCAAGGATTTTTGGGCATTTAAAAGTATTGAATGGGATTTTATTTGTCCAGCCTGTGGCGAACCCCCTTGCCGTTGCGATGCAATTATTTACACACTTTACCCTGTGGGGGATATTATTGATCCTATCGACAATTTCTGTTCAAAGGGATGAAAAAATCGTTAGTAAGATAACGCCAAGCACAATCCCTAACCCATAACGAATATTGGTTTGGTCTGGGTAGCGAATAATTTTATTGTAAAGCGTAATCCATACTGGACTTAATAGTAAAACCGTCGAGACATAGCCCGGATTATCTGCAAAAACAAAGGCTGTGTTTTTAAAAATTATATACGCCACTGATGTTAAAAATAACACCAAACCTGCTTTTATATACCGCTGATCACGCCAGTTAAAAACTGTCAAAAAATTCTTGTCATAGCGACTAAACGCATAAAAACTCAACAAAAGCGCCGTACTTTGAATGAAAATATATAGGTAAATACCATGATAATTAGGCGCCATATCCATAGCCATTTTATTGATGATATCAACACTACCAAAAGCAATTAAAACAGGGGCCATTTCCAGCAAAACTTCACGATCTAAAGGACCTTGGCGCATTTTAATTGTGCATATAACACACAAAATAATCGAAGATAAAAGACCAAGACTGATCAATGGTCTCGCGATGTAACCTGACAATGTCATTGGCGAGATCACGACCCAAATTACAAAAACCCACACCACTGATAAAGGCAGCGAACGACTGATAGACCCTCCACCATATTTGGAAACTAAATTATAAATTCGAGTATCAGAATAACAAACTATGACGCCATTTAGCGCAGATAAAAGATAAAAAAGTGGTGCCGTAGGCCAAGTAATAAAAAATAAGCCAGGCACTAAAAACAGTGCCATAAATGCCCGTGAAAACAAGACAAGACCACGCCCATTAAGCTGCCAATGTTGGTTGAGCATTTGTGAACAGCCAGCAAAAAGACTGCCTATAAATGCGAGGAATATCCATTCCATTTTATAAAGCCCTTTCAAGCGCAAGGATTTTTTGTTTCATTTCAACGCCATGGGCAAATCCCCCTATGTCAAAACCACCCTTGCCATCACTGGCCATCACCCGATGGCATGGGACAATCACGCCAATTGGATTTTTATTGAGCGCTTGACCAACCGCCTGCGCCGCGCCAGGTACATTGACCCGCCGCGCCATCTCACCATAGGTGATCATCTCCCGTGGTTTAAGACTGACCAATTCATGCCATACTTTCAATTGAAACGGGCGCCCTTTAAGCAGGATCGGCAAAGTTTGATTACATGAAATATCCAATTGGTCTTTTTCGAAAATATGCGCCACCAGCCGCTTGGCCCGGATATCATCTTGCATTAATTGGTTATAAGGCCAATACATTTGGAGTTTCGCCAAGGCTACCACATCATCATATTTTTCAACGAAGGAGAAAAAACACAGTGCGTCTTCATACCAGCCGGTCATCACCCAACCCAGTGGACTATCGGAAAAACCGTAAATAATACGATCCCGCCCAAAACCACGGCGGTAATTATCAATCGTTAATCCGGTTACATTACTTGCACTCATATCTATATTTGATACTCTGCTTTTATGATGAAATCAACGCAGATTCGACAATTCTTTGAAACCTTAGGAGAAATTGATCCCGCCCCAACCAGCGATTTGGAATGGACCAATCCCTATACCCTCTTGGTTGCGGTGACCCTCTCGGCCCAAGCGACCGATGTCGGGGTGAATAAAGCGACCAAAGCGCTTTTCAAAATTGCTGATACCCCACAGAAAATGCTTAAACTTGGGATTGACCGCTTAAAAGATCATATTAAAACCATCGGGCTTTATAATAATAAGGCTAAAAATATCATTGCGATGGCACAAATTCTGGTGGATGACTATAACGGAAACATCCCTAAAACTCGAGAAGACTTGGTCAAACTACCTGGGGTTGGCCGTAAAACCGCCAATGTCGTCCTTAATGTTGCCTTCGGTCAGCCGACCATGGCAGTCGATACCCATATTTTTCGTGTCGCAAACCGTACCGGCATGGCCAAGGGCAAAACGCCAGAACAGATTGAACAGGGTCTGCTTAAAGTTATTCCGGATGAATTTATGCTGCATGCGCATCATTGGTTGATCTTACATGGGCGCTATATCTGTAAGGCGCGTAAGCCAGACTGCCCCAACTGCCCAGTTTATGATTTTTGCCAATTTAAAGAGAAGACTGCATAAATAAAAAACCCGCCAGAGGGCGGGTTTTATTGATATTCTATTTAAAGTCCTACAGCATGCTTGCTGTAACGGGCGGGGCTATTGTTACTTCTTCATGAAGCATATCGTCTTCATTGGCCACCGTGGTTTTAAAAACTGGTTTTACACTACCGACTTTTTTATCTTTTTCAGATTGAACATCCTCTGGCAAGCCAACACATTTAATTGTCCCATTCAGCGATGCACCCGATTCAACCGTAAGATCACCATAGCGAATATCGCCAGTAACAGAACCCGTGTTGCGGATAAGTAAATGACTTTTAACAATAAGGTTTCCTTCAAAACAGCCGGCGATAATAGCATTGTCAATCTCAACTTTCCCTTTGAAAAGACCAGTATCAGTAACTTCAAGGGATTGTCCTCCTTTAATCGTCGCCTCAACCGTCCCTTCAACTACAAGATGGTCACACGCAGCTATTTCACCAGAAAGAGAAATATCTTTTCCGACGGTTAACTTACGAGACTCTGACGATGGTGTTGCCGAAGCCGTAAAACGGCTTGCATTAAAACTTGGCGCAGAAGCTCTTTTCGTTGGTGTATTAAATTTTGGTATTGCTGGTTTTGTCATTTTTTTTGGCTCCGAAGGATTAGGGGTTATGGCGGCTCTAACCGCAGCTGAACCATCAGCAAACTCTCTTTTTTTCTGTTGGCTTGCTGTTTTTTCTTGGTGCTTTTTTTGTAGGAATGTATTTTTAGAAAAAATCATTTTCTTAGTTTATAGTACCTATTATTGAATGTCTTTCCGTAAAATAGCATAAGGGGTAGATTCTCTCCAAGATAAAAATTTATCCTTTGTTAAGATTTGTCTCCTTAATCCGTCCTGTGATAAGTCTGACTTGTTAATCCTTCAATAGGATTTTTCTTTTAACGTAAGGAGCAACTGATAATTCATCCGTTGTAAGACTGGCAACAAAGGTTTTTTCATGAAAATTCTGATTATGGATCGCGATCGTCTCACGACACAGCTCTTGACATCCAAGCTGGAAGCTGATCATGCCGTTGTTGTTGAACCTGTTAAGAAGAACGCCATGAGTTTGCTCGAAAATGAGCATTTTGATATGGTGATGATGGACCCTGCGCCAATGCCCTCTGCTAAGCCTATGGCCATGCAGCTGCGGTGGAAAAAAAATGAACACTACACATATCTCCTCCTACTCACACATGAGGCTAAAATTGAGGACGTTGTTCGTGCCGGAATGAATGATTTCTTATTAAAACCGTTTGATCCGGAACAGCTTAGAGAAAAAATTACCAATGCTCACTGGCTGATCGAATTTAACAACCAGTTGAAACAAGAGCCCGATATTCGTACCTATAGAGATGTTTTTGGTAAACGCCCTTTCATCCAACTCCTCTTATCTGCACTTGATCGGGCTTTTCGTTATTCAGAAAAAGCTTTTCTTATTTTCATTCAGTTACAAAATTATTCAGAAATCGCACAGCAACATAATGCCGCTCAGGCTGATAAAATTACCCATATGATTGCTGACTACCTAAGTGATCTAAGACGAATGAGCGATTTTTTAGCCCGAACTAATGAACATGAATTTGTTATTCTGATGCAACGCCCTTGGAATGAAGCTGAACCACGGGATGCTGCTGAACGCTTTATTTTAGCCATGGCGGAATTCAACACGAAACATGATTTAGGGTCTATTATCCCTAAATTTAAGATAAAACTTGTTGAGCTTCCAACCTCAAAAACATTGATAGAACAGGATTTTTAATAGATCAGGGTCAGAAATTAACAAAAAGCTAAAATTTTTAGAAGACTTTTTCTAAAATTTTTGATATAATGCGTAGACGAATGCATTTTATTTCGTTAGTTTAGGTATAACCCTGCAGGTATATATAAACAATGATTCAAACAACACGCGCCTTTTGTCTGTTTTTCCTCGCCCTGATTGCGTGTTGTTTTACTTATCCGTCATCCTCACACGCCCAACCTATCGCTCATGTCCCTGAAATTTTATGCCCGGCAACGGTTTACGATCAAATGGTCGATGTTTCGCAGCAAATGGCTGAATTCCAAAAATTTGCTGCTGAACGAGCCCTAGATGAACAAAATGACCCAAAATTAAAAGATCTAGCCTGTTGGGAATTTGATATCTCAAGGCATAAAGAAACTGTAGATCGGATTATTGCTGCATCATCTGGTGGGTGGGGTGGCGTTTTTCAACAAATTAATCGTGAGATTGACTGGGATGATGTCAAACAATGGGCTTGTGAAACTGCCACTGAATGGATTCAGTATCAAATTGACCAATGTTTCAATATCACCTTTATTGAGCGTTCTGCTATTGCTAATCTCCTCCAACCCCAATGTTTGATAGAGGTAGATGCTAGTCTTGCCCTCAATAGTGGTTTCTTCGGCTATCAAGGTTTTGAATTAAGTGGAAGTGTTCGTGGACCTGGTGGTTTTGAATTTAGCGGGGCTGTTGGGGCTGACGCTGAACAGGTTCTGAGTAATCTTTTCACCAATTGGGAAGACAGGGATACCAGCTATACCCGACAAACTCGAAGCCGATGTGGTCGTCTTGATCCAAATATTACCAATACCTATGATCAAGATTATTATGATAATCTTGCGCCAGGCGAAATTCCGGCTGGAACATCTGCGGGAGATGAAATTGTCTATAACAATGTTGGCAGTTATACCGTTGTTGTTGATGGGACACCGCAACAGCGCCAATACGAGAATCGTGCTGAATGTTATGGTTTTAAAGAAACAATTCCATTCGTCCCATGTGGCTATGAGGCCGATGGCGTAACTCCAGCGGCCTGTGGCTGTTGCTATGATAACCCGGAAACCCTTGATAACGAATGCGCTGGCGATTCTCGCCCATTATGCGCCGAGCAACCTGAACGATGCTGTAATATCGAATATGAAGACTGTTCAAGATCTGGTCTAACTGAAATTTGCCCATGTAACCAAGGGGGCCTCGAAAGCTTTGTTAATGGCGTTTGTGAAGTTGGAGTTCCGGCATGCTGTAACGGTGACCTCAATGAATGTGAGTTTTACACTGATGTCAATGGCAACCAGGCCTATGACTATTGTGAAGGCACAGAGCCAGAGGAGCTTGACTGTGAACAAGCAGAAGATGATTTATTTGATCAGTTGCAATTAAGCGATGAGCAACTCATAGAGCGTTGTGATCCTCAGTTTGTTGCTGATACGCGAGTGTATACAGAAACAACATGTGCGGCAATTTTCCTTGATCAAAATGCATGTAATCGCGAAATTTTCTGTCAATTTGTCGAACCTGAATTAAGATTCCTGAATTTAGATCTATATGGCTGTACAATAGATGAAGATGGCGTTACTAGCTTTATCGTTCAAGAATGTCGCCGAGTGGTTGATAATCAGGGAGTGATTGACCAAAACGCAGATATTATCAATGAATGTGGCATTGATGTAGGCGCTTTAGGGCCATATACAACACCAAACGACCCACAAGACAATGTGAGCACAGGCGGGGGTGGCGGCATCCCAAACCCAACCCCAGTTGGTGGTACGTGTGAACAAAGACGCACAGATTGTATTGCCCGTGGAGAAGCTATTAACATCTGTAATTACGAATTTGATGTCTGTGAAGGGACGGCTAATCCACTTGAAGACCCGACGTTAGATCAATTTAGTATCCAACGCTCTCCATCAACACCGTCACCAGCGCCAGCGCCAACAGCGCCGACACCTAGTTTTGCAACACCATCTAACACACCATCTGCTGGTAGTGGAGGCACTAGTGGTAGTGGTGGCAGCCAAAACAATGGTGGCGGTAATATCCTACAAAACCTTTTCTAACGGAAAAAAATCTAGTTAATTTGTAGTTTTTTTTCTAATCAGATTTAATTATTTTTGTTTTGATAAATCGTGTAGTTTTCCAAAACACGCTGTACATAGCTGCGGGTTTCTTTAAAGGGAATATTTTCCATCCATTCTAGGTCATTTCCCGTCTGACGAGGGTCTCCGATCGTCATCAACCATTCATCAACATTTCCCGGACCAGCATTATAGGCTGCAATCGCTAAGGGGAGTGATCCATCATATCGATCAAGCATACGGTTTAAATAAGATTGCCCAAGACGAACATTATGCTCTGGTTTAGAAAAAAGCCATGCGGTGTCATGTGTGATTCCAAGACGGGCTGCTTCCGCTTTTGCTGTTGCTGGCATTAACTGCATCAACCCCATAGCTCCAGCACGACTTTCAATATTAGGATTAAACACGCTTTCTTGGCGAATAATCGCATGCGTTAAGGCCGGATCAACCGCCGGGTCAGTATCAAAATCTAACGTCGGGAACAGAGCAGACCAGTCCTCAAACCCTTGTTGTTGCAGACGCTTTGCCACAGACAAGGCGACTGTTTGCGAATTCATAGCTTGGGTCATATTGAGAAAATCAAGCAAATCGTCTTGGTTACCAATCTTCCAAACAAGACTTTTAAGAAAAAGATCACGTTCCTTTTCATAGCCTGCATTGTGGAGATATTCTGCTGCTTTGAATGCTGACATATCTTTAAATCGACGGATCGCACCAGCTGACGGGACAATCTCATTCAAATTTTCTGCCATTGATTTTTGAGCAAAGGCTGTTTTAAGAACTGCATCCTTTTTTCCCAATTTTTCGAGAGATTTCTGTCCGTAAAATGTTTGAAAATGCTCCCCCGAAACCTCAAACCACCGTGTAGCAATCTCTGCTTCTTTCAATGCTTCACTGGCTAAGCCAGCGCCATAGCTCGCACGCGCTCTTGAAATCGGCGTTTTTACCTTTTGATACATGGTATTAAAATGCCCAAAGGCCAAATCTGGTCGATTAAGATAGGTTAGAGCCACCCATCCACAGAGCCATTCCCCCTCTGCCATCGATACCCCTTCTTCAAAACCATGATCAGCGGCAAGATCATAGGCATCTTCATAACGTTTTTCTTGTAAGGCCCGACGCGCTAAGATATGGCGCTCGCGCCACCATTGTTTTTCGTACCCCGCCGGGGCAAGGCGATTTTGTGCCAAGAAGGCCATCGCCGCTGTATTATTTTTTGCCTCACGAAGATAATTCAATCGGGCAAAAAGCATATCTGGCATTTGCTTTTGCGCCGCAGTTAAGGATTGATAAGCCGCCTCAGCACCGTCACCCTTTGTTAAAAGGAGCACCCGTGTTGCTAACAAATTTTTATCATGCATTTCATGCAGATAACTCATTGCTACCTCGGCGCGGGCAAATTTACCCTGATCAATTAAGTTTTCTGCTCGACGTTTATAATCGTCCTGAGATAAGAATTGCCCCCATTGCCTTAAAACAATAGCCTGTTCTTGGGTATCAAAAGCCCCTTCGTGCCAGTATTTTTTGACAAAATTTAGGAAATTTTGTCCTTTATCTTGGCGAGCAAGAGCTTCTAAATGCCTAAGTTTTGCTGAATCTAATACAGGGTCATATGATGTATACCACTTTAAAATATCTATATCACTGACTTGACCGGTGACAATTGCCCGATCTGCCTTGACCCTTAATTCACCTTGCAGTGGCCAATCAGGATGAGCGATCAAAACCGATCGAATAGTATTAAAAACAGGTGTGTCATTACGGATCGCATTCAACCAACTCACAAGATCTCTTGCAAAAACATCTCCTTGTGCCGCTTGAGTCTGAATCGGGCTATATTCTTTTTCAGCTACAGCATATGGAGCTGGTAAAAATGCTAAAGCAGAAACAATGATAATTGCGCGGTTTATTTTCATGCTCTATGCTTACCCATAAAATTATTATTGGTCATATTATGTCAGACATTATTAAAAAGAACAATGATACAATTGCGGTTAATCGTCGTGCCAAATTTGACTACCAAATTATTGAAACGATTGAGGCTGGTCTTGTGCTTTCCGGGACGGAGGTGAAAAGCCTACGACAAGGTCGTGCCAATATTAATCAATGCTATGCTGGGATTGAAGAGGGTCAAATATGGCTTTTTGGCGCGCAAATTGATGAATATGAACAGGCTGGACGCCATCTTCAACATGACCCACGACGTAATCGTAAACTCCTCCTCAAACAAAAAGAAATTAGGAAATTAATCGGTGCTATTGAACGCGATGGCATAACCCTTGTGCCGATGTCGCTCTATTTCAATAGTCGTGGCCTTGCTAAAATTAAACTTGGTTTGGCCAAGGGTAAGAAACAGCATGAAAAACGTGCAACTATTAAAGATCGGGACTGGAAACGCGATCAGAGCCGAATCCTAAGGAACAAAAACACCCTCAAATAGAATTTTAATCACTGATATACTGGTGGCGGAAGCGGGTCGCCACGCTCACCAGCACGGGCGCGTTGAATTTCCCGCTGGTAACATAGGAGAAGATCATGCGTATAAAGCACCCCTTCAAAACGCATCTCTTGCTTATTATTAACCACTGGAATCACGATATGCCCCGTTAATTCTTGCTGATTAAGGGCGGTACGCAGATGATCATTAAGCAAGAGAAATGGAATATCTTTCTTTAAGACACTCTCAATACTGAAAGAACGGTTTTTAGAATTCATAGTCGCCATAGCATTGGTGACATCTTCAACGCCAACACAACCAATAAACTCTTTTTTATCGCCAATCACCCAAACCCGCCCAAAAGGTGCTTTAACCAGAGCCTTAGCAAGCACCGATTCTGATAGATCTTTATGGACAACAATCATATTATTACTCATGAGTTGCTCAACGCGAATACTTCGCATGAGGCCAGTATAGCGACCGGAATCAACATTAAGACCCCGTTTTTTAAGCTGTATTTTAAAAAAGCTACGGATTTTTAGTTCTGCTAATACAGTTGAGGCCACACCGGTGGCCACCATCAACGCAATCGTTACTGCATAGTTTCCAGTCAATTCAAAAACAATCAAAATTGTTGAAATCGGCGCCCCCATAATGGCGCCCGCCACTGCCCCCATGCCAAGAACCGCATAAACCGCTGGATCAGAAATATCTAAACCAAGCGCAGTATGAGCCATACCACCAAAAAAACCCCCAAGAACAGCGCCAACGAAAATACTTGGTGAAAAAATACCGCCCGCCATCCGTGAACCAAGGCAAAAAGTTGTTGCAAGAATTTTTAAAACAACGAGTATCCCTAAAAAGCCAATGGTTAGTTCTCCATTAAGCGCTTGAGTCGTTGTTTCATAGCCTACCCCCATAACCTCTGGTACTTTAATACCAATCAGGCCAACACAAAGACCGCCTATTGCTGGGCGCAACCAAACAGGGGTTTTTACTTTTTCATGCAAACCATCCATAGCAAATATCAAGCGCGTCATTAACAAAGCAACAAAGGCAGAGACAATCCCAAGCAAAACAAAAAGAGGAAGCTCAAACGGACTTGCAACAATGAGGTTTTCACCAATGGTAAAAGAGGTCACATCACCATAATGCCAACGACTGACCATTGTCGCTGTCACTGCTGCTAAAACCACGGGAGTAAAAGCACTGAGCGCATAATGACCAATGACCACTTCCAATGCAAAAAAAACCCCCGCAATTGGGGCATTAAAAGCCGCCGCCACAGCACCGGCAATACCACAGCCCAAAATTGTTCGCGTTAAAGTAGCTGGTAAATTTAACAATTGTGCACACCAAGATGCCAAGCTAGAACCCAAATGGACAATGGGGCCCTCCTTACCAACAGAACCACCTGCCCCAATCGAGACAATGCTGGTAAAAGCAGATTTAATCCCAAGACCCAGTTTCATTTTACCAGCATGAACCGCGCTCGCTTCAATTACATCCGCAACATTTTGCGGGCGCTGTTCCGGAAAAAAATTGTGAATCATAAAGCCAATGACTAACCCACCAAGGGTGGGCATAGCGACAATATGCCACCAAGGTAAAGCGTGTAAATCATGCACACCAAGGCGAAACATATAGGTAAAAAGATCGATCCCAGCCTGAAAAATTACCTCACCAAGGCCAGCAATAATACCAATAACAACAGCAAGTATCGCCAAGATAACCTGGTTATTTCGCATAATTTGACGAATTTTGGTGGTGAAATGAACCATAATCTTTTCTTACCTTTTCAGTAGGAAAAGGGCAAGGTCATATCCCAAAATCATAGGACGATTACTTCGTCTCGATTAGGATTTCTTCATCCTGATTAGCATGAAGTTCTTTATTATACTCCATCGCGACCACACAGTTACGACCAGCATCTTTGGCCTTGTATAAGGCACGATCAGATCGCTCAATAAGATTAGTCATCGATTCACCGTGATGCAGCTGGGCCACGCCGAGCGAAATTGATAAGCGACCAAGCTTCTCGCCCTTCGCTTGGTTAATAATATCCTTAGCCGCAATGCGTTCTCGCAAAGCATTCGCCACTTTTTCTGCATTTGGTAAAGTTGTATCTGGTAAAATAATCACAAATTCTTCTCCACCATACCGCGCTGCCATGTCTTGGTCTTTAATACCTTCCATCAAAGAACGCGCAACCAATCGTAAAACTTGGTCTCCGACCTGGTGACCAAACGTATCATTGAAGGTTTTAAAGTGATCAATGTCAACCATCAAAACAGAGAGCGGTTTAGTACGTTCCAAGGCTTCGGAGGCACGCGCTTTAAGCTCGGCTTCAAAACATTTACGATTAGGCAGACCGGTTAGCGAATCTGTCATAACCTCTTGTTTCAAATTCTCCATACTTTGATGCATTTCTTCCATTTCAAGCGAGGTTTCATTAAGACGTTGCTCCAATTTATGGTTTTCATCGATCATCGTCTGAGTTTCCCGGACCAATGTTCTTACCATTTCACTAATCACTTTGACATCTGTTTGATCGTTTAATTTTCCACTATTTTCAATTAATGTCTGATTATATTGGTTATGAGACACACCAGCTGTTGCCAAAAGCTCTGTCAGTTCATTCAAAGTTGCTTGAACCTTCTCACTCGTTTCTTCAACGAGTTGTTGTTCATGTTTATCCGTGAGATATTTATCATGGAGCGCTTCACATTTTTCCATGTTGATAGATTTTTTCTCAGCCAGAGCATCAATCACAGAGCGGATCTCGGGATGAAGACCGCTGTAATAGGCATACCATAATGAAAAAATCGTTGGTTTTGGGTGTAAATCCTCATCAGCGATCCGTTTGATTACCTCATCCGCAATATTTTTGGATTTATCCATATTTTCTGTATAGCGCACGACCTAACTCTCTCTATAAAAAAACCTAATGTAATAAAATCATTAATAATTTTATGCGTATTGAGAATACAATACCCCTCTACCTTATCTTGATGATGCTTAATATACCCTTTACGGGGATCATTTTTCTGCATAACATTAAAATGACACAAAGCAAGAAACTATTAAGAAAAACAGCCGTATTATTGCATAATTACTATAGTTAGAAAAAAATTATAAAGTCTCTGGTTTTTATCGAATTTATCCATTAAAATAGGGAATATCCTGCGGAAAAGTCATGCCAATAAAGAATTTCATTTGCACAGTCATTATTGCTCTAGCTACTTTAACGATAGCTGGATGTGCTGGATCATCCAATTCTGGCGCAGACGAAACAGCTAACGGTACAACAAATATTTCTGCTGATACAGCTTTCTACGCATCCCCAGTTGATGGTGATCCGCTTGAACCGTTTAACCGCGCCGTATTTCAATTTAATCGCTATACCGATATGTTGGTGATTAAGCCGATCACACAAGTATATGTATCAATTTTGCCGGAATTCATCCGCGTTGGTATTCATAATTTCCTAACAAACCTCAATACACCGGTTGTTTTAGCGAATGAGCTGCTACAATGGGATTTGAATGGCGCCAATATTGTCACACAACGCTTTCTTATTAATTCAACTGTTGGAATGGCGGGACTTTTTGATGCCGCGGCCTATCATGGTATTGACCGCCCTAGCGCAGAAGATTTTGGCCAAACTTTAGGCAAATGGGGCATTGGTGAAGGCCCTTATCTTGTTCTGCCCCTGCTTGGTTCGTCTAATTTACGTGATGCAACTGGCTTTGTCGTCGATATGTTCCTTGATCCAATTAATTGGTGGGGATGGAATGATGATGATCATGAAAACATCCTTTATGCACGCACGGCTCTGCGTGTCATTGATGCCCGTGCTGGTCTGCTTGGGCCTTATGATGACCTCCTTGCACAATCAATTGACCCATACACTACGATAAAAAGTGCCTATATCCAAAACCGGGCCGAACTTATCCGTGATGGCATTGTCGATGTGACCTCCGATAATTATGATCGTTATGACTTTTTTGATGAGGATTTTTAAATGATCAAAAGCGTTTTTGCCGCCCTTTTTGGCTTACTAATGATGGGAACAACGCCAGCCCAAGCGGATAATACCGCTATGGTGGATGGCGCAACCTCTTACGTGACTAATGTTGCGCAACAGGCGCTCGATATCATTAATAACAAAAATCTTTCTGAAGATACTGCAAAGAAAAAATTTCAAGGAATTATGAATCAATCCTTTGACATTGCAACAATTTCTCGTTTTACCCTGGGCCGCTATTGGCGTGTTGCCACCAAGGATCAACAATCCGAATATACCCGCCTGATTGAAGATGTGATCCTCAATAAATATGCTGATCGCCTCCTCGATTACTCTGGCGATCTTTTTGAGGTTGTTGGCGGGCGAGCGCTGAATGAAACCGATAGTGTTGTCACAATGAAGGTCAAACCAAAGAACCAGCCAGAGGCGGTTTTTGCCTGGCGTGTCCGCTATAAAAATAGTGCCTATAAAATTATTGATCTGGCGGTTGAAGGGGTAAGCATGTCGGTCACCCACCGGAGTGACTTTAACGCAGTGATCCAACGCAACGGCGGCCAAGTGCAGGCCCTGATCGACGCGCTCAAAGCCAAAGAAATCTAATCTATTAAATTAAAATTCCCGCTTGCGCTTTATCTCTCCTTTTGATAGGAATCACGCGACGCTGATTACAGCGGGTGTATAGCTCAGCGGGAGAGCGCTTCGTTGACATCGAAGAGGTCACTGGTTCAATCCCAGTTACACCCACCATTTTTTAATATTCCCACATACACCTACATCTATACAAATGCACAAAAACCCGATAATGGGAATTAGTCTGGGAAATTGGAGTTTTTCTTAGATGCAAAAAATTTTTGAAGAGGAATCCAACTAAAAATTTCCTGACCATTTTTTATAGCCTCGGCAAGTAACCGTGCCAAATGATCATGCCATTGCTTTTGTTGATAAGGATCAAGACCCTTGAACTGTAGTTGAGCTTCTTCATCATGAGGAACGTGCATAAATATTTTTCCAAAATATTATTTACGTCATGCACAATAGTTATTTTGAAAAAAATGACCATCCATAAATGCAAAATCACAATAATATTTTAAATAAAAAACTAAATTGATATTAAAAACATAAAAAACAGCCTGCTAATAATTTTTTATTGTGCTGAACAGCGGGGCCATGTATAATCATGAGTCCGACCCTACCGAATCAAGAACAAAAAAAAGAGGTGATAAAAAATGGGTAAAAAAGAAAAAGGAAGACTCAGCCCTACCGAAAAAAACCTTAAATACCAATATGATAGACAAGACGATCTCGGTAAAGAAATATGGCGAAACATTTTAGCGAGCTTTCTCGAAAACGGAAAGATTTTGCTCATGGAACTTGTCCAAGCAGTAAAAGATAAACGTGACGAAATGAAACCTTAAACTTTATTGCACTTTATAATCCCTTGCCGCCTTGCCTTCATAGCGCTAAAACTATGCTATGACAAAAAAGATAGACATAGCCCCCTCAATCCTTGCAGCGAATTATACGCAGCTGGGCGAGGAAATCCGTACCGTAGCAGCAGCGGGCGCCGACCTCATTCACCTGGATATTATGGATGGGCATTTTGTCCCCAATATCAGCTATGGTCCGGATATTGTCAAAGCCTTGCGTCCCCTGACTGATTTGTATTTTGATGTGCATCTGATGATCGATAATCCGCTGGATTATCTTGCGATTTTTTCCCAAGCTGGGGCGAATGGCCTGACCGTTCATATTGAAGCGCTGTGGAACCTTGAACCCGCATTGGATCAAATTCATGCGCTTGGTTGTGATGCCGGGGTTGCTATTAACCCGAAAACCCCAATAGAGAAAATCCCCGCATCCCTTATAGAAAAAATTGACCGCTTACTTATCATGTCGGTTGAACCTGGCTTTGGCGGCCAATCCTTCATTGACATTACCGATAAAATCTCCCAGGCAAAAAAACTGCGTGAACGTCTCGATGCCGCCTTCACCATCAGTGTTGATGGTGGTATAAATCATAAAACAGCCCCACTGGTTATCAATGCCGGGACGGATGTTTTGATTGCCGGTAGTGCGATTTTTAAAACATCTGATTACGCCAGCGCAATCAAGCAATTAAGAGGAACAGATTCATGACGGCGCCGGCCAAAACCAAGGTGACCACAAAACCAGAAAAGAAAAAACGCAAACGCCGGGGGCAGACGTCTTTTTGGCAACGCATACTCTATCGAAACCATTTCTATGCTGCATTTTTACGAGGGCAAATCCCCTCTTCTTTTGCGATTGTTCCCCCCGATGCATGGCCAGGAGACACCAGTAGTGGTCGACAAATCCTCAATGATAAAATGTTTTATGTCGGTTATGACGGCGGGGTTGACGTTGGCAAATGGAAAGATATGACAACAGCGCCAGTTGATTGGCTTGACTGGGCACATGGCTTTGAATGGTTGCGTGATCTGCGGACAATCGGCGGGGATCTTTCTCGTCGACAGGCCCGCCTCTTGACCACTCAATGGTTGAATGACTATCAACAATGGGATGCGGTCGCTTGGGATCCATTAAGGATTGGAGCGCGACTAACTGCTTGGATTGCACACCATAACTTTTTTATTGCCAGTGCGGATGATGCCTTTCGAGAACGAATCTTTGATGCCATTATTTGCCAATCCCGTCACCTCAGCCGGATTTTACCAGATAATCTCAAAGGGTCAGAAATGATCACTGTGCTGAAAGGCTTGATTTACTCCTATCTCGTCTTCACCACTGGCGAAGGACGTTTGTTTAACATATTACGTAAATTAGAAACTGTCTTATCAAAACAAATTCTTCCCGATGGGGGGCATATTGAGCGAAACCCCACCACCCATATTCAAATTATCCGTGACCTGATTGATATTCGTAATGCTTTGACCACAGCAAAACATGACGTACCAGAAATTATCCCGCGAGCGATCAGTATGATGTCCCCCTTCATTAATTTTTATCGCTATGGCGACGGACAACTTGCCCTTTTTAATGGTGGGTATGAAGGGAATCCTCTGATTATCGACATGATTCTAAACCATACCCCGAATAGTCGCATGATCAAAAGTGCGCCGCACACTGCTTATGAACGCCTTACCAGCGGTCGAACAACTATTTTATTTGATGCTGGCGCCGTTCCACCGAAAGGTTTTGACAAACATTACCACGCTTCTCCTCTGGCATTTGAAATGTCTGTTGGGAAAGAGCGCCTGATTGTTAATTGTGGTCATGCTGGTAAATTATCTGGAGACAAGACACTAAGTTGGGCGCTGCGAACCTCTGCTGCGCATTCGACCGTAACCGTTGCTGACAAAAGTGCCATTGATATTTTGGCTGATGGAACACTTTCTCGCCGCCCAAAAAAACTTGGGGCTATCCGCAGTGCTGTGGATGATGGGGTTTATGTTTCTGCTAGTCATGATGGCTATGCTAACAATTTAGGCCTTATTCATCAGCGTCAAATCTATATGGCTGATAATGGCGAAGATATTCGTGGAGAAGATAGTTTAACTGGCGAATCTGGACATGAATGTGCCATTCGTTTTCATCTCCACCCAGATATCAAATGTCTTCCTACAGGTAAGGGGAAAGGCGCTCTTTTACAAACAAAATCTGGCGCTGGCTGGCGTTTTAAATTCAGCTCTGGCACGATGGCTATTGAAGAAAGTTTGTATGCCCCAACCCCTTATGAGCCGCCACGAAAAACGCAACAACTTGTGATCTATTGCCCGACATTAACTGAACAAGATACCGTCGTAAAATGGCTTTTCAAACGCGACCGTAAAAAGGATTAAAAGCATGAAACTAAAATGGCCCTCCCTAACGCTGGGCAATACACGGGGATTTTTTATTGGTTTCTTAACCACGATTGGGGCAATTGTTTTTTTCTCCTTCACCGCTGGAATTATTATTGGCGCCTTAACGGATAAACGGACCCCACCTCTGCCTAAAGATATCGTCTTATCGCTTGATCTTAACGGCACTTTTGTGGAAAAACCTGGGGTGCCAAGCCTTGCTAATCCATTTCCAAAATCAACGGCGACACTCCATACGATCACACGGACACTCAATCGCGCCGCTCGAGATAAAAGGGTACATGGCCTTTATATCAGACTAAACAGCGGCAACTACGGCCTTGCCCATATCCAAGAATTTCGCGATGCAATTGATCATTTTCAAGAAAGTGGCAAATTTGTTTACGTTTTTAGTACAAATTTTGGAGGCTTTGGCTCTAGCATGGGCGAATATTACATTGCAGCCAGTGCTGATGAGATTTGGATGCAGCCTGTCGGCACGCTGAGTTTAACAGGATATAGTCTACAAATGCCCTTTTTTCGTGGTTTGCTCGATAAAATTGGGATTGAGCCAGAGGTCATCAGTAAAGGCCGGTATAAATCAACGCCTGAGACTTTGTCTCGACACTCAAGTAGTCCCGCAAGTAAAGAAATGAGCCAAGCAATGCTGACCTCACTTTTTGAACAATTTATCCGAGATATCAGTCGTGATCGTGAATTAAAACCAGAAATTGTCAAAGCCTTGATTGACCAATCGCCCATGATGGATCTTGAAGCCCTCAAAAGTGATCTAATCGATAGTTTAGGATATTGGGATGAATTTATTGAACATGTTCAAGATAGTGCCCCAGAAAATGCTGAAAGCATTAGTTTAAGTCGCTATGCCCGTTCTTTGAAAAAATATTCAAAACAGACCCCAAAATTTGCTTTTATTCAGGCCGCTGGCGCTATCAGCAGTCTTGCAGAAGGTGCTGTGCCACTGGATACTGAATCAGCCTTTTCAGAAGATATTTGGGATGCATTTCAAGATGCCGCTGAAAACCCAAATATTCAAGCGATTATCTTCCGCGTTGATAGTCCTGGCGGCACGCCAACGGCGGCTGAAACCATTCGGCGTGCGGTTCAACGCGCCAAAAAACAAAAACCGGTTATCGTTTCGATGGGCAATATGGCAGCATCGGGTGGCTATTGGGTCAGTACCCAGGCCAATGCCATTGTTGCGCAACCAGCAACGCTTACCGGATCGATTGGCGTTTTTGCTATTAAGCCCAATCTTTCCCAATTGTGGGAAAAGTTAAATATTAATTGGGAAACTCTTAATCGCGGTGACAATGCTGACCTTTGGTCAACCAATAAAGCGCTCAATCCAAAAGAGCGGCAGCAACTACAGTCGTTAATTGACCATACCTATGATCAATTTATCGAGCGGGTTGCTATGGGACGACAGTTATCACCCGACCAGATAGAAAATCTGGCGCAGGGGCGGGTTTGGACTGGCGAACAAGCCCTGAAGAATGGCTTAATTGACGCGCTCGGTGGCCTGGATATGGCAATCATAAAGGGCAAGGAACTTGTTGACATCTCACCTGAACATCCTATTGCCTTAGTTCCTTATCCAAAACCGCTCAGCCCGATTGAACAGATTATTAAATTAGCCAATGACGGGTTTATTACCATTCCAAGCTTTTTAAGTATTGCAGCCAAGATTGATTATTTTCTTACAAACCTGAAAACAAAAGAGTTTCAAATTTTCTTACATTAATTTCGAATAGTTTCTCTGCCCCATGCGTATAATAAATAGATATATAAACACTATTAACCTAATCCAACTCAAAGGAGATCCCGATGAAAAAACTAATTTTATACTCAACCGCCCTTTCATTAATGCTTGCGCTTCCAGTAATTGCTCAGGCTGAGCATCATGAAGACAAGATGGATAAAGGGTCAATGTTTGAAATGCTTGATAAAGATGGCGATGGGATGATTTCCTCAGAGGAATTTTTTGAGAAAAAGAAAAAATATAAAAAAGCCTCTCAAAATAAGATGGTTGAAGAAATTGATACTGATAAAGATGGTTTTGTCTCCGAAGAAGAATTTATAGCCAAATCACGGGAGCGTTTTTCTAAGCTTGATGCCAACCAAGACGGCAAAGTTTCAAAAGATGAGGCCAAATCACATCGCGAAACAAAGCGTGAAAAATGGCAAGAAAAACGTCAAGAAATGAAGGCGAAGAAGGAAGCAAAATCTTCTTCTGAGTAAGGATTTATTATGACTTTAGAATCTTTGGACGATTCTGACCTTTTAGAACAAATCAAAGGCGGTCATCATGCCGCCTTTGCCGCACTTGTCCGTCGTCACAGCACGTCCTATTACCGACTTGCATATCACTATGTTGCGCGCCAAGATGAGGCTGAAGATATTGTACAAACCGCCTTTTTAAAATTGTGGGAAAAACCACACGCTTGGAATCCACAAAAGAATACCGCCTTCACAAGCTGGTTTTATCGGATTGTTGTTAATCTATGCATTGATCGTTTGAAAAAACCTAAAAGCATTCCAATACCAGAGAATTTTGAAGTTTGTGATGATAGACAAAACCAAGAAAAAAACTATGCCGATCAAAAGAAAAAACAAGCGATTGCAGCAGAAATAGCCACCTTACCAAAACGACAAAAGACTGCACTAATTTTATGTTTTTATGAGGGCATGAGCCATGAGCAAGCCGCAAAAGTGATGAAAGTGAGTATAAAAGCACTTCAATCCCTCCTGATGCGGGCGAAGAATAGCTTGAAAAATCAATTAGCCCGCCAAGGAACCCTATAGAGGAGATAGATCATGACAAATTACCATGATAAAAAAGACCCAGTTATTGAACATTACCCTATCCCACAACCGAGCGATGGATTTGCTGAGAAAATTATTATGGCAGCACAAAATATTCCACAAAAAAAATCATGGCAAAAACGCTTAGCGTTTATGACCGATTTTCAGAACAGGCCAGCTTTGTCTTATGGTGTCGCGTCGGTTATCCTAGCATGCCTTTTAATCAGTGGCATGCCCTATATAAAAGTTAAAACACCTGTACCTCCAGCACAAGAAATAGTCTCCGGCGTTGCAATGGTTACTGATTATACTCTTGATGATCTCTTTGCGGAGGACAAAGACAGTCTATTGATTCTCTAACCAACGCACAGCATCAACATCATAGCCGCCGCGGCTAATTAAATCAGTGATTTCTGCCTCACCTAATGTCTGACCCTGTTTCAGGTAGATTGTCACAGTTTGATCATCAAGACTAACATCAATATTGTCGACGCGCTCATCCTTGGCAAAAACCTTCTTCAAAGCTTGGGCACAAAAATCACAGACCAGACCACGCACTTCAGCTACGGCCACCTCGCCGGCAAAGGCGGGGGAACTCATAACAACAAACAACATTATAAAGATAAATCGTCTCACTTTTTTGATCCTTTCACTAATAACGTATCACCCAGTTTAATAAAACTCTACCGCGATTACTCACCCCAACCTCCAGCAATGTAACACCTTTAAAAACCCTGACCAGGGGCGTTACTGTCCATGGTTGGTCGCTTTCCGGCGTATGATCAACCTCAAGCATCATCCATGTATGCAAATCACCATAATCACCAATATAAGGAGCAACGCCAATACGGGCTGATTGATGAAATCCGTCATGAATAGCGCCTGCTTCGGTATACCGATTCTCATATGCAGTAAACAATCGACGATTTTCCCAATCGACGGCAATTCCGGTAAATCCAGCAGCGAACGCCTCATCAGCAAAATTTCCCTCCATACTATGCGCGATACCAAGACCAGATTTAAGGTAGAGATTTGCCTGTGAGTTTTTCTTATTCACCCGCATAAGGAGGTTGCTCATCTGCACCGCGTTAATTGTATAGTCATCATCCCGCCAATATTCGCCCTTATATCCGATAGAGGTTTTAACCGTTGGCGAATAATGCAAATGAACCGTATTTTTATCACCATCATTCATTTGCATGACCGTCCATCCACCCGGATAGGAGATTGGGCGAGCCTGGGCCAATAAAGGCATTAAAACAACCAAAAGAAAAATCAAAAACCGCATAATTTTAACATTTAGGGTATTCGTACAAAAACACTATGATGTTACAAAAAAAATGCTTTTTCCTTGTAATTTGACCAAAAAAATACCATAAAGATACTCATACAAAACTAAGAAAAGCAATATGAAATTAAAGCATCAGGGATTAGTTATTGCAGGGCATCGGGGGTTTGGCTGTACCGATCATGATTTCTATCAAGACAAACGCAATATTGCTAATCTCCCACCAGAAAATACCTTACAAAGTATAAAAATCGCCTTTGAAGCCGGGGCTGTTTACGTTGAAATTGATGCTGTTATGTCGGCTGATGGGGTTTTATTCTCGATTCATAACGTGGTACCAGGGGATCATTTTTTTGGTGAACCACGTCCCACTACCAAGCTCAACAGCCTGCCCTTTGAAGAGATTAACGCCTGCAAAACTGGCCGCACGCTTAAGGGTGATGTTGCCACACTGCCTGAGATTTTTGCTCTGATCGATAAGATAAGTCCAAAAACCCTGCCATGGGATATTAATATCGAAATCAAAGGGGTACAGGGATCAGGCCAGCCCTATGAGGTAAACGACTATTTAGAAAAGCTTGCCGCTGCGATCAAGGAATCAAAAATTCCAGCAGAACGCATTCTTTTTTCGTCTTTTTCCCTAGCAAACATTACTCGGATGGCGCATCTTTTACCCGAGGCGAAATACGGCATGCTTTTTTGTGAAGATGGCCCCGAAGGTCAGAAAAATAGCCGGCCAATCTATGCCGACCATAAAGATAGTTTTGCCCACCGCTATCAACCTTTTAGCCTAGAGATAATTGACCATGTAAAGAAATTTTGGCAGGAAAATGTTGGGGACACAGCGACGCTTGGCTTTCTCCATCCAGAGATTGGCTCCATCACACAAGAAACTGTGAACAAGGCGGCGGCGGATGGTTTTGGCATTAACTGCTGGGCCTTATTTGAAGAGTTAACTGAACAACGCCAACAACAATACCGAACCCTGACCGAATGGTGTAAACAAGCCAATGTTTTTGTCTCCGCAATCACCGATTATGTGACAGAGATGATCGCGTTAAAACTTTAAAACGGCTATAATTTATAGTGATCTTTTATTTATATAAGAGTGCCGGTGCCGTCTGTGTGATGATTATGATCAATTGCTAACTTTTAGTAATGCTTAACAAATGTAACAGTTATTTTAAACGTCCTACATAAAGTTAGCACTTCAATAAATTAATAATATATATTTAGGTAAAAAAATATGCTAGTTAATTAATATGAAAATAGGATATAGTTTTTGGGGGTTTTTAAATGAGGGCATACTAGATACACCAGATGGCGGTCGTGCCCACCGCCTGCCTTTTTTAAAAGCTTTAATTAATGAGGGAGTAGAAATTTATTGCCTACAAAAAAATAGGGATCTAGAGGAAGCAAGAAATTATAAGCCGATTAATAATTTATATTTTGATGATGGCCTTCCACAATTAGATTCAATTATTATGGAGTATAGATGGCCTATTGTTGGGAGGAATACATTAGATGATAAAAATAACAAAAATTTTACTCCTGATTTAATAAGGCAAAACGAGTTATTAGAGTACTATCAAGGAAAAATTCCCATTATTATCTGGGATAAAGATTTAAAGTTTCAAGATAATAGAGACACTTCAAATTATATATTTGCTGAAGCAACATTTAAGCCAAAAAGAAAATCGCTTCAGCTCTTATTCTCCTTTGATAAGAATTTGTATAATAATTCTTTTGAGAATATTCTTTCATACAGCCAGAAAGATAAAGTTTTTGATTTAATATACATTGGTAATCAGTATGAGAGGGACAAAACTTTCAAGAATTATATAGATTATGCTGGCCAATTTTTACCTAGCCCGCCCCTGGTATATGGAAACTGGACAAAGTATGAAAATAAGTATAGAAATAATTTATTAGACTTTCCAAATGTAAAATTTAATGACAGAGTTTTGTATAAGGATATATTTTCTTTATATGAAAAAAGTTTTGCAACAGTTCTGATAGCGCCTGAAAGATACTATACTCAAGGACAAGTAACTCAGAGATTGTTTGAAGCTATTTCTGAATGCACCATCCCCTTTACTCCTATTGAGTACAAAAATACAGGCATACCTATTATTTCTGATTTATATGTTAAAGACGGAAAAGATATCTTTGACAAGTTAAAATATTTTCGAAAAAAAGGGGACGCACATATAAAAACTACCTTAGAGAAGCAACTAAAGAAATTGAACGTTTTTTTTCCAGATATTCAAGCTAAAAAAGCCATTAAGTCATTGGTTGAATTTAATGAAAGATAATTACTACATAAAAATATCTAGAACGAATAAACGTTTTGAATCTGAAGTTAATTATTATTCTTTTTTTAAAAAAAATAATTTTAAACTCCCTAATAGGGTAGATATATCTAAAGAAAATTTATCTATAACCTATGAATATATTAGCGGAAGAATTCCAGATGCTAATAATATTAAAAATATTTTTAATATTATTAGCAGAGTTTGTAGCTTGTCACAAAGTTCTCAGTCACCGCATAGCTTTTCTCAAAATCTAGATTTATATATAAAATCTACACAAAAAGTGTTGTCATTTTATCAGCTAGATTTTTTTTGTAATCAGGTTAAAAAGAATATAGAGAAAAGTTTTTATCCTTCTATTTTTAAGGACTCAAAACCTGAAAATTGGATAGTTAAAAATAAAAATGAAATTTATATGATAGATTTTGATTATGTCGTGATGAGTAGCCAAATTCAGGATTTTGCGCAGTTTCTTACAGGAATCTGGATAAATGAAGCAATAAAAGACAAAAGTTTTTTTTCACATTGGTTTGAGTTGTTTATAAAAAACAATGATTTATATAGCTTGCTGAGGCTAAATGAAAAAAACCGTCAGCAGCTTTATCTAGTTGCTTGTTTAATATCCACATATAAAAAGAGACAATATATTATTAATAAAAACAAGGAAAATAAAATTCTTTCTTTAGAAAAAACACTTATAGACTATTTTTAAACAATGAATTAAGTATTCTAACATTCTGTATGACTTATCTTATAGAAAAAGTAGGGGTAATATGACAAAATATTGTTTTGAGGTTAATAATTGCAATGACGCCTTTGTTAAGATTTGTAAAATTCTCTCCGAAAAGCCAGAATTTTTTGTTAACCCTCGTGGGCAAGCAACTCATGAAATTACAAATGCATTAATTACAATAAAAAACCCCTATGACAGGCTTGTTTATCATCCTGATAGAAATTTATCCCTTCGATACCTAGCGGGAGAGCTTCTCTGGTATGAGAGAGGAAGTAATCTTCTGTCAGAAATAAAAGAATACGCTAAATTTTGGGAGCGAGTTAGTGATGACGGCATAACTGTTAACTCTTCATACGGTAATAGAATATATAATCCTGAAAACAAATATATACATCCACAATGGCAGCGAGCTTTAAATGAGTTAAAAAGAGATTCTGACAGCCGTAGAGCAATGCTTTCTATTTTAAAATCAACAGACCTAACCCCAGAAACAAGAGACATGCCATGCACAGTAGGTTTGCAATTTTATATACGTCAAGGAAAGCTGAATGCAACATCATGGATGCGAAGTAATGATATTTACCTAGGATTCTGCTATGATGTTCCTATTTTTACTATCTGGCAAGAAAAAATGTTTTTAAGCTTATTGGAGGTATATCCAGATTTAAGAATGGGGAACTATACTCACATGGCAACAAGTCTTCATGTATACGAAAGACATTTACCTACTATAAAAAGCATTTCTCAAACACCAAAAAAAGCAATCCAGGATAGCTTATTTGATATGCCTCGTATCAAAAATCTAAACTCTATAAAACAAGTTCAAGAAACAGAAGCTAAAATCAGAAAAAATGAAATTAATATTAAAGATTTGCCTATCTTTAATGATGAATTCTCTGCCTGGCTAATCAAATGCCTATCAAATTAACTTTAATAAGCATGTCTTTTTAATTTATTTGTTTTATGCATTATTTTAACTTATGATTTTATATATATCATAACATTTTTAGAGAAACAAAATGAGTGTAGTAATTGTTGATGGGATAAGCGCCTCAGGCAAAACCATGTTCATTAAAAGTGTTCAAGAAACTTTATATAAAGAATGCCCTAATTATTCGAAGCTAATTCTCACAGAGCATTTAACAGAACGTTTTTTTGAAGGGAAAATTATTAAAACTGAAGATGTTACTAAACATGTGCTCAAAATTTTAGAAGCAGTTGCTTTAATCAAATCATTTAAAGAAGGTGGTAGATTTTCAGATAACGAAAAAATTTTAAATATTTACATAGAGCGTCTTTTTCTTACATTAATGAGTAGAGGCTTATTGGATATAAGTTTTTTTAAGAAAAACTCACGCCTAATAGAAAGATTACAAATAAAAAGTATTTTGCTATACATTCCTGAAGAATTAATTTTACATCGTTTACAGAACACACTCTCTCATAGGAACGAACGCTGGAAAAATTTTTTATTATCTTTTGGAAGCCTTGAAAAAGCTTCTTTACATTTTTTAAAACAGCAAAAAAAAATGCATAGTCTCCAAAGAAAGCTCTCACCTTATATCGAGACTGAAATAATTGAATTTATTTATTATAAAAAAACAAGTGGGCAAAAACCACTGCAAGAAGCCGTATGAGTAGATATTAAGATTATTGAAATATACTGTATATTTTGACCCGCGCCCTATAATTAGGTCCAGAAGTAGGTTAGTAGTTGACCTGCTAAA
>CAZBXD010000016.1:27692-28743 GCA_964496065.1 uncultured Bdellovibrionales bacterium | reverse complement strand
TCTATCTAAAGCAAGGTTACATCATTGTAAAAGAACACGACCTAGATATGCGAGGCACTCTAATTCCAGTAAAGTTAATGGAGAAATCTTTAGTCTAATCGTAATTCAATAGACAATAGATAGGCAGTTTCCTCAAAGGCAAACCAAGCAAGGAAATTCTTTAAATCCCCTTTGACTTTCAATGGTTCTCCACAGTTGTCTTCAAACTCTAAGCGTAAATCTTCGATTTCATCGTAATATTCGTCATAGAAACGATGGGTGTCACGGTAATAGATAAGAGAAGAGACCATACCGCTTGCACAGCCGTATTGTGTTAATTCTTCGAAGGAAATCTTGGGGATTGTCCCTTTCAAGAGCTTCTTGAGCCACTATAGCCTGAATTGATGCGGGTTTATTGTTTAAAATGTCTTGCAATCGAGTTTTTAAGTTTTCGGTGTTCATATCGGCACTCCTTTAAAAGTTATGCGAGTGACCAGAACAAAGGCGTTGAAAAAGCAAGGAGGAATCTAAAAGAGCATTCCTTGTCTTTTGAAAAAGGCTTTGGATAGCGTGGCTGTAACTTTATGAGTGCTTATGCAACCGCGAATCTAAAAAATGATTCACATTGAAGAAATCAAGTGTTATTCTGTTACCCAGAATGTTACCCACGAGTTTTTTGTGGTTTTGATTGGATAAATAAAAAGGTAAAAAACCTAACATTATCAAATGGTAGCCCCGGCCGGACTCGAACCGGCACGTCCAAGGACACACGATTTTAAGTCGTGAGCGTCTACCAATTCCGCCACAGGGCCACGTTTTTTTGAATCGGTCAGGGCATATTGCCCTATTCAGGGCTTGATTGTCACCCCCTGTTTTGCGATGATCGGTCGAATTCTCTCAATTTTGATCCCTAAAGGCCTTTTTTTATGTCTGTTACCCTTGATCCTTATGTGCTTGAACTCATGGCGTCACGCATGTGCCATGATGTGATTTCTCCCGTTGGTGCCATCAGTAACGGCATCGAACTAATGGAGGAGTTGGGCCCAGACGGCCTGGACGATGCCAAGGATTT
>CAZBXD010000016.1:0-27682 GCA_964496065.1 uncultured Bdellovibrionales bacterium | reverse complement strand
GATCGGGAAAAGTGCCGAACAAGCCAATCGTCGTCTGCGGGTCTTTCGTTTTTGTTATGGGACGGCGGGCTCTAAAACCCAAATCGATGTCAAAGATATGCGCCAAACCGCTTTTGATTATTTTGAAGGTGGGCGCGCCGTGTTGGAATGGTCCGAAAGTGCGATTGAAAACGGTGATAGCCTGCCGCGGGGCTTTATGAAATCCCTCCTAAACCTGATCTTATTGGGCGGGGAAATGATTACCAAGGCAGGGGTGATAAAGGTCCGGCAAAACCCAGATGCGACGCTCACCCTCTCTGTTTCGGGTGAAAATGCCACCTTTCGCGAGGGAATGGAAGCAGCCCTGAGCGGCACAATTAATCCACAAGACTTGGATGCGCGCCTGATCCATGCCTATATTACCGGGCAGTTGATCCGTTATTTCAATCTCCGTTTAGATGTTGATAAACCCGCAGAAGGCAAAACTGTCTTTACTTTATCAACAAAATAATCCCTCCATACACACCGATGTATCCCAAAGGATCAGAAAAACAGCTCTGATATAACGATGTATTGAGGTTTTTACGATTAAATAATTCTGCAAAGAATTATAAAAAACCCTTGGGATTTCAACAAAATGGATGATCTTTTAAGCGATTTTATTGCTGAAACCAATGAAAGTTTGGAACGGCTCGATCAAGACCTTGTTAAATTAGAGCAAAGCCCTAACGACCCTGATCTTTTGGGAAATATCTTTCGTGTTATGCATACGGTTAAAGGGACCTGTGGCTTCCTTGGCTTACCCCGCCTTGAATCTGTTGCCCATTCTGGGGAGAATATTTTAGGTAAATTCCGCGACGGGGAGCTTGCTGTTAATGATGAGGCAATCTCTCTTATCCTTGAGGCAACTGATATTATTACCGAAATTGTTGGTGTTATCGCCGAAACTGGTGAAGAGCCAGAAGGCGATGATAGCGACCTTAAAAAGCGGATTGAATCCTATATCGAAAGTGGCGGTGCAGATAGATCGGTCAAAGACGACCCTATCAAAGAAGATACAGTTCTTAAAACCCCCGACCTTGATGAAGAAATTGATTTTGACCCTATTCCAGTATCTCAGCCTTGGAGCCCCAATCAAGACAGCGATGAGGAGACAAAAAAAGCAGCTGAGATTGAAGAAAAAGCAAAGAAAATTAAGGCTGAGCTTGATGCCGCACAAGCAAAGAAAAAACCAAAACCAGAGCAAGAGAATCCTGGCAAGCCAGCAAAAACTGAACCTGTGAAAGCTGTCCAGTCAGTGCGCATTAATGTCGATGTGCTTGAAAATCTGATGACAATTGTTTCAGAACTGGTATTGACCCGAAATCAACTGTTACAGGTGCATCGTAACAGCGATAAAGCTGGACAAAACGATGAATTCCAAGGTCCGTTACAGCGCCTTAATTTGAATGTTTCTGAACTCCAAGATGGCGTGATGCAAACTCGGATGCAACCGGTTGGTAATGCGTGGACAAAGCTGCCGCGGATCATTCGTGATTTGAGTAAAGATTTGGGCAAAAAAATTGACCTCGTGATGGAAGGCGAAGATACCGAACTTGATCGCCAGGTTCTTGAATTGATCCAAGATCCATTGACGCATATGGTCCGTAATTCAGCTGATCACGGGATTGAAAGTCCTGAAGAACGGATGGCGGCTGGTAAACCAGAAAAAGGAACTGTCAAACTCAGTGCTTTCCACCAAGGAGGCCACATCATTATTGAAATTAAAGATGATGGCAAGGGTCTTAACACTGAACGGATTAAGGCTAAAGCCCTTGAAAATATGGTCATGACAGAAGATGAGCTAGAAAATTGCTCTCTCAACCAAATTCACAATCTAATCTTTGCTCCCGGTTTTTCAACCGCTAAAGAGGTTACTGCCGTATCTGGGCGGGGTATCGGGATGGACGTTGTCAGGACCAATATTGAAAAAATTGGGGGCACCGTCGACCTCACCTCTGTCGAGGGAGAGGGGTCAACTTTCCGGATTAAAATTCCACTGACCCTCGCGATTGTCGCCGCCCTGATTGTTGAGTCTGGAGGACAGCGCTTTGCTATACCACAAATTAGCGTTAGTGAACTTGTTCGAACCAACCAAGGAGACAACCGGATCGAAACGATTAAGGGCGCCCGAGTTCTGAGGCTACGCAATCGACTTCTCCCACTTATTAATCTGGCTGAATTATTGAAGCTCAAAATGCCTGATTTAGCAGAAGATGACACTGTCAAAATACCGGAAGGTGACAATATCATTTCTATTGCCGAGGCACGCAAAGCAAAACAAAACCCATATATTATAGTTTTACAGGTTGGAGCATATTCTTTCGGGATTATTGTTGATCAGGTTTTTGATATGGAAGAAATTGTTGTCAAACCTGTTGCCCCAATAATCAGTGATATTGATCTCTTCTCAGGCAATACTATTCTCGGCGATGGCAGTATTGTCATGATTTCAGATCCGAATGGTATTGCTAAAAATTCTGGCGACCTCACAGCTGTAGAGGAAATAACCGCCGCCCAAGATAATTTGACTAAAACACTTGTAGAAGAACATCGGGATGAAAAAACCGCGCTTCTTGTCTTTAAAGCAGGTGGCGACACACCAAAAGCAGTTCCTTTATCTCTTGTCGGGCGCCTCGAAGAGGTTGATGTTCAAGAAATTGAAATCGCAGATGATCGCCCTGTTATTCAATATCGGGATAGTCTTATGCCTTTGATTGCTTGTCATGCTCATCACCAAATTCCTGAAAAAGGGCGGCAACCGATTCTTGTTTTTCATGATGAAGATAAAAATAAAAATATGGGGCTTATGATTGATGAGATTGTCGATATTTTTGAAGATAAGGTAAATATTAACACAACCCAAGGCACGCCTGGTATTCTGGGCGCTGCTATTATTCACAACATTGCTACAGATATTGTTGATATTCACTATTACCTTGACCGTACATCTGGTGGGGATTGGTTTGATGTTAAAAAAGACGGGGCTTTTAACAATAACAATAGCCAAGCCCGGGTTGAGAAACGGGTATTATTGGTTGATGACAGTGCCTTTTTCAGAGAAATATTAGTCCCTATTTTAAAAATGGCTGGATATGACGTTGTCACAGCTAAAAACCCAAAAGAGGCTCTAAAAATTCGCGATCAAGGCGAACATTTTGATATAATTATTAGTGATATTGAAATGCCCGGTATGTCAGGTTTTGACTTTGCGCAAATGATTAAGGCTGAGGGAAAATGGAAAGATACCCCGATGGTAGCGCTTTCTTCACATGCAACCCAAAAAGATATGGATCATGGGCGCGATGTTGGCTTTGATGATTATGTTGCAAAATTTGATCGTGATAGCCTTCTTGAATCCATTGAAAAATCGCTCTTTAGCAAAGAGGCCAGCTATGACGCTTCATAAAACTTTTGAGGACGCTAAACAAACAACCGCTGACTATGTAACCTTTAGAATTACCGACCAGCTTTTTGGGATTCCTGTTTTAAAAGTTCAAGATATTCTTGGCGATTTTGACATTGCGCCTATTCCAACATCCCGTGATGAAATTGCTGGATCTCTTAACCTTCGTGGCCATATTGTCACTGCGATTGATGTTCGAAAACGTCTTGGACTCCCTCCTTTTCAAACTGGCAAAAATGACCAAATGAGTGTGGTTGTTGAACATGAAAATAACCTTTATAGCCTTATTATTGATAAGGTTGGAGATGTCATAGCTTGCCTCAATGATGGCTTTGATAAAAATCCACCAACGCTTGATCCAGTTTGGCAAAAAATTTGCGAAGGGATTTTTCAACTCGATGAAGAGCTTCTGGTTATTATCGACATCCCAACTATTCTTAATTTAAATAATAAAGAGAAAGTGTAAATCATGAAAACATGTTTAGTGGTTGATGATAGTCAGACTGTGCGACGGGTTGCCCGCCAAATTATTGAAGATTTAGGATTTGCGGTTGATGAAGCCGAAGATGGCCAAGTTGCTCTTAATTACTGTAAAAATAAAATGCCTGAGGCCATTCTACTTGATTGGAATATGCCCGTGATGAGCGGCATTGATTATTTACGCGCGCTCCGCAAATTAGATGGCGGCGATAGCCCAATTGTTGTTTTTTGTACAACAGAAAACGAAATGTCAGCAATTACTGAAGCCCTGACCGCTGGTGCTAATGAATATATCATGAAACCCTTTGATGCCGATATTATCCAAAATAAATTTGAGCAAACCGGATTAATCTAATATGACAAAAAAACAAAAGCACTCTCCCGACCATCCGTACAATGGTCGTTGATGATAGCGCGGTAATCCGTGGTATGATCACCTCAATCTTACAAGAAGATAACAGTATCAATGTCGTTACAACCGCTGCCAATGGTGAGATAGCGCTGACAAATTTAAAAAATTATGAGATTGATGTCATTGTCCTTGATATCGATATGCCTGTGATGGATGGAATCACCGCATTACCCAAGTTTTTTGCTATCAATCCGGATGTTGAGGTAATCGTTGCCTCAACTTTATCACAAAAAAATGCTGATATTAGCTTACGTGCTCTGGAAGCTGGCGCTTCTGATTACCTTGCTAAACCATCCAACTCTCATGAGTTGGGACATCGGGATATTTTCAAACACGAACTCACACAAAAAGTTCTTGCTCTGGGATGGCGGGCTCATCAAAGCCGCGCTCAAAGTAAAAAACCGCTGTCATCAATGTTACCAAAAGAACCCCATAAAACGGTTCAGAAAACACAAAATAAACCTGAAATTATTGCAATTGGTAGTTCCACCGGTGGTCCCCAGGCTTTATTTGAATTTTTATCTGGTTTACATGGCAAAACATCTTTGCCCATCGTGATTACCCAACATATGCCGCCAACCTTTACTAAAATGCTGTCACAACATATTACAAAACACAGCGGCATACCTTGCAAGGAAGCAGAAGAAGGGATGATTATCGAGCCGGGCTATGCCTATGTTGCCCCGGGTGACTTCCATATGACATTTGTTAAAAAATCAGACTCTTTGGTTGTCAAACTCAATCAAGATAACCCTGTCAATTATTGTCGTCCTGCGGTTGATGTCATGATGCGGTCTCTTAATAATGCGTATAAAGACAAAGTGATTGCCGTTATCCTCACAGGGATGGGGAATGATGGCGAGCAATCATGCAAAGAACTTCACAACGCTGGGAGCATTATTCTAGCGCAGGACGAAGCCAGCGCGGTTGTATGGGGGATGCCTGGCGCAGTTGCCAAAGCGGGGATTTGTTCCGCTATTTTACCCCTTCGTGACTTGGCAGACGATGTTATCAGAAGGGTTAATAGCTAATGGATCAACCTAGCTTTGAAATTTTGCGTGATTATCTCAAGGAATCATCGGGTCTCATCCTTGATGAAAATAAAATTTACCTGCTTGAGTCTCGTCTAATGCCGCTTATCCAGGAGTTTGAGCTCACTAATCTAAGTGAGCTCGCTGTTCAAATCAAAAGCAAATCTAATCCAAAGCTCTCACAAAAAGTGATGGAAGCGATGACAACCAATGAAACGTCTTTTATGCGAGATATGAAACCCTTTCAACGTTTTGAAAAAATCATCCTGCCTTACCTTCTTGAAAACCGAACCCAAGAGAAAAAATCCGTATTTGGTGTGCAGCCTGTTCCAGTGGTCAGGAACCGTATACCCTGGCTATGTTGTTAAAAGAATACGGTGCCAAACTAGACGGTTGGCATATTGATATTATTGCCTCTGATATTTCACAAGATATCGTCGATAAAGCGAAAAAAGGCATCTACACGCAGTTCGAGGTTCAGCGCGGCCTGCCTGTTACAATGCTGGTGAAATATTTCAAACAAGAAGGTGAAGATTGGTGTATCAATGATGATATTAAAAAAATGGTTCGCTATCAGACCCTCAATCTTTTGGACCCCTTCTCAAGCATGGGAAAATTTGACCTCATCTTGTGCCGAAATGTCCTGATTTATTTTGATAAAATTGATAAAGCCGCGGTCTTAAATCGTTTAATTAAAAATACCGCCAGCGATGGTTTTCTTATGCTCGGGGCCGCAGAAACAGTGCTCGGTTTATCTGACGCATGGAAACCACTCAAAACTACGCAAGGGCTTTACGTGCCGGAAACGCTTGATACCGCGGCGATGGACGAAAAATACGCCACTGCGATTTAAACGCGTTATACTAATTTCCCATGACAATGTTTATATTTTTTGCCAGATCCACACGGACATGGCGCATTACGTGGTGTTGATCCCCAGGTTGATGGGTCATTCGGATCAACCGCTACTTTTCTAATGGGCGTCATTTTCGCCGCCCCTGTTGGTCCGGCAACAGCCGGTCCAGCCAATGCTGATTCTGGGTTTTCGTGAATGGCTTGCATTTCACGGTTTGCTGTGTTTTCGCGTTGCCGCTCAAGTGCAGCCAACTCACTTTCACCCCGAAGTTCAATACGCATCAACATCTGTGTTGCCAATTCACGTAACTGATACAACATGCTTTGGAACAAGGTGAACGCCTCGGACTTATACTCATTCAACGGATCTCTTTGACCATAGGCGCGTAAAACAATCCCTTGTTTAAGATTATCCAAATTAGTGAGATGCTCTTTCCAAGTCTGGTCCAAAACCTGTAATATGATCCCCTTCTCAACTTGGCGCATAATCTGAGGCGTTACGTCAGCTGCTTTTTTTGCCATCTTTGTATCGGCTTCTTTGGTTAAACGCTCAATAATTTCATCATCAGCAATCCCTTCTTCGTCTGCCCAATCATCCAAAGGGAGCTCTAAGCCAAGAATATTTTGCGTTTCTGCCTTCAAGCCATCAATATTCCATTGTTCCTTATAACTGCCTTTTGGGATAGCATTTGTCACAATCGTTTCAATGACTTCATCGCGCATATCCTTGACGATTTCTGAAATATCATCTGATTCCATGATTTCACGACGCTGCTCATAAATCGCCTTGCGTTGATCATTCATGACATCATCATATTTCAACAAATTTTTACGCGCATCAAAATGTTGTGCTTCAACTTTTTTCTGGGCCCGTTCGATCGCTTTATTAATCCATGGATGAACAATCGCTTCGCCTTCTTTTAAACCAAGGCGGGTCAAAATTGTGGCCATACGTTCGGAGCCGAAAATCCGCATCAAGTCATCTTCTAAGGAGAGGAAGAATTTCGATGCACCTGGATCCCCCTGACGACCGGAACGACCGCGTAGCTGATTATCAATACGCCGGGATTCATGGCGCTCTGTCCCAATCACATAAAGGCCTCCCGCTTGTTTGACCGCTTCACGATCATCGTCGACCTGTTTGCGCATCTTCTCCTGGAGTTTTTTTAGCTGAGCTTCTGTCTCATTACCCTTACGCGCTTGTTCGACCATCATGGCAACATTGCCACCCAATTTGATATCAGTGCCACGACCAGCCATATTCGTTGCAATCGTCACCGCTCCTGGACGACCAGCAAGCGCAACGATAGATGCTTCTTGCTCATGATGACGAGCATTCAAAACGCTGTGTCTAATTTTAGCTTTTTTAAATTGAGCAGAAAGTTCTTCTGACTTTTCAATAGATGTTGTCCCAACTAAAACCGGTTGTCCGCGATCGACACATTCCTTAACCAAACTAGTCATCGCGGTATTCTTTTCTGCAAAAGTCCGATAAATCTCGTCATGTTCATCGATCCGAGCAATTGGTTTATTGGTCGCCATCTCAATAACATCAAGCGCATAGATTTCTGCAAACTCTTCCGCTTCGGTCATGGCTGTACCAGTCATCCCGCCGAGTTTTGGATAAAGCCGGAAATAATTTTGAAAGGTAATCGACGCTAGCGTTTGGTTTTCTCGTTGGATTGTGGCACGTTCTTTAGCCTCAATCGCCTGATGCAATCCTTCAGAATAACGGCGCCCCGGCATCATCCGACCGGTAAATTCATCAATAATAACAACTTGATTATCTTTAACGATGTAATCCTTATCTCGTGTGAATAACTGATGGGCCTTCAACGCCATATTCGTGTGATGAACAAGAGTCATATTTTCAATATCATAAAGATTGTCACTTTTTAAAAGTCCAACTTTATTTAAAAGCGCTTCCATTTTTTCAACCCCTTCTTCAGTAAGGGTCACAGATTTCATCTTTTCATCTTTTTCAAAATGCTCTTCAGTAAGCGTTTTAACAAGATCGTTAATCTTAATATACATCTCGGAAGTATCTTCTGCTGGACCAGAAATGATTAAAGGCGTGCGTGCCTCATCAATTAGGATACTATCCACCTCATCAATAATTGCGTAGTTGAAGGGACGTTGAACCATTTGTTTCAACTCAAATTTCATATTATCGCGCAAATAGTCAAACCCAAATTCATTATTTGTCCCATAGGCAACATCAGCAGTATAGGCAGCCCGGCGCTCTTCATCATTCATTCCATGTTGAATACATCCAACAGTTAGCCCTAAAAATTCATGAACTTGGCCCATCCATTCGGAGTCGCGTTTCGCAAGATAATCATTCACGGTGACAACATGAACGCCTTTACCAGTTAAGGCGTTAAGATATACTGGCAAGGTAGAGACAAGGGTTTTGCCCTCCCCGGTACGCATTTCAGTGATTTTACCTTGATGGAGAACAATCCCCCCCAGTAATATTACCGTCATGTAGCACTAAACCAGACATTAATTGCACATCATAATGACGTTCACCAAGGGTGCGTTTCGCTGCCTCGCGTACCACAGAAAAAGCTTCTGGGAGGAGATCATCAAGTGTCTCTCCTTCAACTATACGGCCTTTAAATTCGTGTGTTTTTGCGCGTAATTGATCCTCTGTTAAATCTGTGAGACTAGATTCTAAATCATTAATCGTCGTCACAATACGACGTAATCCCTTGAGAACGCGGTCATTTCGTGTCCCAAAAATTTGACGGGCAACAGCGTTAAGCATAACCTTTCCTTCGTTTCTTTTTAAAACAATGGGTTTTATACCTGTAATAAATAAAAAAAGCCAGAGACATTCTGTTGTATCTTTATCTGTTTGTTGCTATATATGGCGCAGACATAATGTCAAATTCTAATTTTTATTGTAAAGAAAAAGGTTACTCATGATGAAATCGCGTACAACACGTTTTATTCTTGCGGCTGTTGTTCTGGTCGCTGTTGCTTTAATTGGCAAGCAATTTCTTGGCCCCAAAAATGGTCAGGCGCAAAACGCTGACACCCCTAGCCAAGTTGCCGGCGCGGCTAAAGTTCAAACCCTTTCTGATATCTTGGTTGAAGATAAAACTTATGCAACTGTAAACGGAACTGCGATTACCGGAAAAGACGTAGAAGATTTTGCCGCAAACCTTCCAGCTCAACTGCAACAAGCGCCGGGTGAAAATCTATTAACCTTGATCGTTAATCAGCTGGTCAATGACAAATTGATCACAGACAGCGCCTTTGCTTCTGGTTTAGAAAATGATGCGGATGTTCAGGCGCGCTTGGCTGACCTGCGCACACAACTTATCCGGGAAACCTATCTTCAAAAAAATATCAATGAGACGATCACAGAGTCTGAGCTTAAAACAAAATATAATGAAATGCTCGCAAATACCCCTGATGTGCCTGAGATCCGTGCCCGTCATATCTTGGTTGAAACCGAAGAGCAGGCCAAAGAAGTCATTGCAAAACTTAATGAAGGTGAAGATTTTGCTGAATTGGCAAAAGAAAAATCAACGGGTCCATCCGCGACAAATGGCGGTGACCTTGGTTATTTTAACAGAACCGCTATGGTTAAAGAATTTGCTGATGCTGCCTTTGCGATGGACATAGGAACTTATAGCCAAGAGCCTGTCAAAACTCAATTTGGCTTCCATGTGATTAAAGTTGAAGAAAAACGTACGCAACCGAAACCAGAATTTGCTGCGGTTGAGCAACGTGTCCGGGCCCAATTAGCCGATGAAAAGGTACGCGCCTTAATTGAAAACTTGCGATCACAGGCTGAGTTGACATTGGATCTTCCCAATATTGCCCCCGCCTCCGGCGCTGGTGAATAACCTAATTTAAATTTAAAAAAGCCTTGCTAAACAGGGAAAGCGGCTAGACTTATTGAGCCGCTTTTTTTATGATAAGAACATGACTGATAAAAATTATGTTCTGGTGGCTAGTGCGATCCTTATTGATCCCGATAATCGCGTATTGATTCAAAAACGCCCTGAGGGAAAACACTTGGCAGGCTATTGGGAATTCCCCGGCGGTAGACTCGAAAGAGGTGAAACCCCACAAGCGGCTCTGACCCGCGAATTGACGGAAGAACTGTCTGTCACAACGATCGATAAAGCCTTTTTTCCTCTGTCCTTTATCACCCCAGAATATGATCATGGAAAAATGGTTGTCTTATTTTATGGCTGCCGCAATTGGAAAGGACCGGCCGAAGCCCAAGAAGGGCAGGAGCTCGCCTGGGTCAGACCCGTGCGTCTGGTTGATTATGACCTTCTGCCAGCAAATAAAGAGATCATTTCCATCTTGCGCGATATGATATAGTTTAGGGACATGACAAGAAACGTCGCCGATATTCGTGATTTTTATCAATCCCGTCTGGGGCGGGTGGTTGCCCGTATGATTGCTAAAAAAATCCAAAAATTCTGGCCAGATTTTCACAACGACATGCTGGTCGTTGGTTTTGGTTATGCTATTCCCTATCTACCAATTCATGGGACATCAACCGCAACCCATATTGCCGCCATGCCAGCCAGTCAGGGTGTTGTCCATTGGCCCTGGCGTGGGCCAGGACGTACAGTGTTGACGGAGGATCACGTCCTGCCTTTCGATGATCAATCAATTGACCGGATCGTGCTTGTGCATACGCTTGAACATAGTGATCATATCGATGGTTTGATGAAAGAAGTTTGGCGCGTTTTAAAAGGATCAGGACGCTTGCTCGTGATTATTCCAAACCGCATGGGGGTTTGGGCCCGCGCGGATCATACGCCCTTTGGTCATGGCCTACCCTATTCTAATCGGCAGATGCGCGACCTTCTCAAAAATCATCAATTTGTTCCAACGCTGACGGGTTACGCTTTGTTTTTTCCTCCCTTGGATCGGCGTTTTATTCTCTCGGCCGCTTGGGGGTTAGAATGGCTTGGGCAAAATCTATTTTCAAAACTCGGGGGTGTCACTATGATTGAAGCCAGTAAACAACTTTATGCGCTGACGCCGCGGGGCAAGGTAGCAAAAAACCGTACGATGACCCCAGCAACAACAGCGGCTCATCAGGCAAGAATTTCAGCGGAAAACCCTTGATTTTTCTGTATAACCCGTTAGAAAGATCACTGGAAGAGCAAAGACTGAGAATCATTATCAAATTAAGGATCATTCATGGCTGCAACATTGGAGACCATCAAAACCGTCGAAGAAACCCAAAATAAATATAAATACGGGTTTGTCACCGATATTGATCAAGAAATGGGGCCCAAAGGGCTTACCGAAGAGACGGTGCGGTTTATTTCGGCGAAAAAGAATGAGCCAGAATGGCTGCTTGAGTGGCGCTTAAAGGCATATCGCGTATGGAAATCCCTGCCCGAACCAGACTGGGCAAAACTCAAGATTGATCCGATTAATTATGATGAAGCCTATTACTGGGCCGCCCCTGTCAATGAAAATGATAAGCCGAAATCTTTGGACGAGGTCGACCCCAAGCTCCTAGAAACCTATGAGAAACTCGGTATTCCATTAAAAGAACAAGCGGTTCTTGCCGGTGTTGCCGTGGATGTCGTTTTTGATAGTGTGTCGGTCGCGACCACGTTTAAGGAAAAACTCGCTGAGGCGGGGGTGATTTTCTGCTCAATCTCAGAAGCAGTGCAAAAGCACCCCGACCTTGTTAGGAAGTATCTCGGCACGGTGATCCCAGCGGATGATCATAAATTCTCTGCCCTAAACTCGGCAGTTTTCACGGATGGATCTTTTGTTTATGTCCCGAAAGGCGTGCGGTGTCCGATGGAACTTTCCACCTATTTCCGCATTAATGCAGAGAATACCGGGCAGTTTGAACGGACATTGATTATTGCCGAAGAAGGCTCTTACGTGTCTTATCTTGAGGGCTGCACCGCGCCAATGCGCAAAACCAATCAATTGCATGCTGCCAATGTTGAACTCATTGCATTGGATGATGCAGAGATTAAATACTCCACGGTACAAAACTGGTATCCCGGCGATGAAAACGGTGAGGGCGGCATTTATAACTTTGTCACCAAGCGCGGCATTTGCCGCGGACGAAATTCAAAAATCTCCTGGACACAGGTCGAGACCGGCTCTGCGATTACCTGGAAATATCCATCTTGCATCCTGCAAGGTGACAATTCACAGGGTGAATTTTACTCCGTCGCGATTACCAATAATTACCAACAGGCTGATACCGGCACCAAGATGGTCCATATTGGCAAGAACACGAAATCGCGCATTATCTCGAAAGGGATTTCCGCCAATAAAGCCGATAACACCTATCGTGGTTTGGTCAAGGTTCTCCCCGGCGCGGAAAAGGCGCGTAACTTTACCCAATGTGACTCCCTTCTTATTGGCGATCAGTGTGGCGCCCATACCGTGCCCTATATTGAATGCCGTAATAAAACCGCGACATTGGAGCATGAAGCGACCACGGCAAAGATCAGCGATGATCAAATGTTCTATTGCCAACAGCGGGGTTTGAGTGAGGAAGAAGCCGTCGCGCTGATCGTCAACGGATTCTGCCGTGAGGTTCTGCAACATATGCCAATGGAATTCGCCGTTGAGGCACAAAAGCTGATCGCGATTTCGCTTGAGGGGAGTGTGGGGTAGGGATGTCCATAGAGCTTCAAAGACCCTCTATCGACATGCTTCCTTCATATATTGAAGGGTTGCATGATATAGCACGAAACAGTTCTGCAAAAAAACAAAGTGTTGCTAAAGAAGTTGCTGAAATAAAAAAAAATCAATCTGCTTTTGTTGCAAAATTGATCGGAGCGAATACCAATGAAATAAGATACTTCGTGGTTGCTGAGGATAATGTGGTTGGTCTATTTACATTCCGCCCTCGTCTTGATGAAGAATTGGAATTATTTGGTGGCAATGTTGGCTATGGCATTAATCCATCAAATCAAAACAAAGGATTCGCGACAGCTGGCTTAAAACATCTAAAAAAAATTGCTAAAGATGAGTATGATTTAGACAGGCTTCTTGTTACTTGTGAACCCCAAAATAAAGAATCCATTCGAGTCGTTGAAAAATGTGATGGCGTATATCAAGACACCGTGACAGACGCTAGAAATCGTACGGTCAAGTGTTATTGGATTGAATTAAACTAAAAGGAAAAAACAAATGATCACAATTAAGAACCTCCATGCCCGCACGGAAGAAGAAGGCGTTGAAATCCTCAAAGGTATTTCATTGGAACTTGGCAAGGGCGAAGTGCATGCGATTATGGGCCCGAACGGATCGGGCAAATCAACTCTATCCTATGTCCTCGCCGGTAAGGAAGATTATGACGTCACTCAAGGGTCGGCGGAGCTTAATGGTGAGGATATCCTCGAGATGGATCCAGAAGAACGCGCCGCCGCGGGTCTTTTCCTCGCCTTTCAATATCCGGTGGAAATTCCGGGCGTGCCAATGGCAACCTTCTTAAAAACTGCCCTCAATGCTGTGCGTAAACAAAAAGGCGAAGACGAGTTGGATGCAGTCGCGTTTATGAAACTGATGAAATCGACCTGTCAAAAACTTGGCATTGATCCAGAAATGATGAAACGTGCCGTTAATGTTGGCTTTTCTGGTGGGGAGAAAAAACGCGCCGAGGTTTTGCAAATGGCGATGCTTGATCCACAGTTTTGTATCCTCGATGAAACTGATTCTGGCCTTGATATCGATGCGTTAAAAATTGTTGCTGATGGAGTGAATGCCTTGCGTTCCCAAGATCGTTCTTTCTTGATCATCACCCATTATCAGCGCTTGCTCGATTATATCAAACCGGATCATGTCCATATTTTGGCTGATGGCAAGATCATCAAATCTGGCGGACCAGAGCTCGCGCTTGAATTGGAAGAAAAAGGCTATGCCGATTTTATTGGCACAAAAGCCGCCTAAGCGATAACATATAAGAAGAAACGGAGTCGCGGATATGACACAAATCAATGGCAATACCGCCTTGAAAGAAACGACCGGCGAAGATTGGTTGAACACTCTGCGCCATGAAGGTCTTCTTCACTTTGAGCGCTTCGGCCTGCCGACGTCTAAGGTTGAGAAATGGAAATATACCTCTCTCAAAGCCTTGGCAAATGTCAATTTCACGCCGAACCACCATCGCGGCATGACTTTTGACGGCAAACGCCTACCCGACCCTATTTTAACGGTGGATAGTGAACCTTCTTCCGCACGTATCGTTGTGGTAAATGGCGTATACCGGGAGGATTTGTCCGATCTGACGATGTTACCACAGGGTGTTACCCTCGCCTCCTTAGACAGTGTTTTGGCCAATGAACCCGATTGGATGAAAGAGAAATTCGCCCATGATGGGTACACCAATGATCAGGTCATGCTAGCGCTCAACTGCCATTTCTTTACTGATGGCTATGTCCTGCATGTTCATAAAGGGGTAAAAATTCGCCACCCGATTGAGGTTGTCTGTTATGGCGATGGCCAAAAAACCACCACGGCAGAAGCACCAACAACTTATCCCCGTCATCTCATTGTTCTTGATGAAGGGGCGGAGGCCACGGTTGTTGAATACCATCTTGGGTCCGATACCTATATTACTAACAAAGGCTATGATATTGAGGTCGGCGCGAATGCAAGCCTACATCATTATCGCTGGCAAGATGAGGCCCCGGATGCGTTTCATATCGCCACGACGAATGTTAATGTTGGCACGGGTGCCTCTTATGATGGCTTTACCCTGAGCACAGGGGCGGCTCTGTCACGGAATGAAGTCCATGGGCGGATTTTGGGAGAGGGGGCAGAATTGCGCGTGAATGGCGCCTATCTGTTGAAAAATCAACAACATGGCGACACAACAATTTTGATTGATCATATGAAACCCAACGGAGTTTCCAACCAAACCTTTAAGGGAATTTTAGACGATAAAGCCAAGGGTGTCTTTCAGGGGAAAGTTTTTGTTGATCAAATTGCACAAAAAACTGATGGCTATCAACTCAATAACGCGCTGATGCTTTCGGAAACGGCGGAAATGAATGTCAAGCCGGAATTGGAAATTTACGCCGATGATGTCCGCTGTTCGCACGGCGCGACCACGGGGCAGATTGATGACGGACCGTTATTTTATCTGCGCTCTCGCGGGCTTTCTGAAGCACAGGCGCGTAAGATGCTGATGCAGGCCTTCCTTGGCGAAGCGCTGGATGAAATCCGCAACGAAGCCGTGCGTGAACTCTTTATGGACAAAGCCGCCGCCTGGCTCGATACCCGGGTTGGGTAATGACTGAAAACATCACCATTAAAAAGGCTGTTGACCGTTTTGATTATGCACAATGCGTTCAAATTAGAACCTCTGTTTTTGTGCATAGACAGTCTGTGCCACCTGCACGTGAAATTGACGAATTCGAAAATGAATCACATCATTATATTGCCTTATATAATGGCGAAGCGGCCGGCGCTGTCAGATGGCGTAAATCACAAAAAGATCCAACTACGGCAAAAATTGAACGTCTAGCCACATTGCCAGATTTTCGTGGTAACGGTATTGGCAAAGCACTGATGCATTTTATCATTGATGATATTAAGTCTGATAAAACAATTGATCGAATTATTCTGGGATCACAAGACCATGCAATTCCATTCTACGAAGCCATGGGATTTAAAATATGTAGTGATGGTTATCTTGATGGTGGCACAATACCGCATCATAATATGGAACTAACATTGGCCGCGTGATGACGACTCAGACTAAAAAAGAAGAGACCAGCAAGCTCGATATCCGGAGTGATTTTCCCGTTTTTACCCAGACCATGAATGGGAAGCCATTGGTGTATTTAGATAGTGCGGCGAGCGCCCAAAAGCCACAGGCCGTGATTGATGCCATGACATCCGTGATGACGAAAAACTACGCCAATATTCATCGTGGCCTCTATCAATTCTCACAAGAAACAACCACCGCCTTTGAAGCTGTGCGGGGCAAGGTCGCCAATTTTATTAAGGCGCAAGACAATGAGATTGTCTTTACCCGGAATACGACGGAGGCAATTAATCTCGTCGCACAAAGCTGGGGATCGGTGAATTTAAAATCTGGTGATGAAATCTTGATCACAGCGTTGGAACATCACGCCAATATCGTCCCTTGGCAACTGATTGCGGAACGGCAAGGCGCCACGATCAAGGTTGCACCAATTAATGACAATAACGAGGTTATTTTAGAAGAATTTCAAAAACTCCTATCGCCCAAAACAAAAATGGTCGCGATCAGCCATATGTCGAATGCGTGCGGCACGATTAATCCGGTCAAGGAGATGATCACCATGGCACAAGCCATAGGGGCAGCCACCCTGATCGATGGCTCCCAGGCGATTGTGCATATGCCGGTGGATGTTGTGGATCTGGGCTGTGATTTTTATGTTTTTACCGGGCATAAACTTTACGGCCCGACCGGGGTCGGCGTCCTATTTGGTAAATATGATGTCTTAAACATGATGCCCCCATATCAAGGTGGTGGGGATATGATTGAAACGGTTAGCTATAAAAAATCAACCTTCAAAACAGCGCCGGCCCGATTTGAAGCCGGCACCCCAGCGATTATTGAAGTGATCGGTCTTGGTGCTGCGATTGATTATTTACAGCACATCGGTATGGATGAAATCCAAGAACAAGAGGCCATCTTATACACCTATGCCTTGGAGCAATTACAAACCATTGATGGGATTACCCTCTATAGTCGGGCGGCGGAAAAGGCTGGGGTTCTATCTTTCATAGTGGATTGGGCGCATGCCAGTGACGTCGCGACGATTTTAGATCAACAAGGTATTGCCATTCGTGTTGGCCATCATTGTGCGATGCCGTTGATGGATTTATGGGGGGTGAGTGCGACCGCGCGTGCCTCAATCGGGATCTATAATACGCGCGGTGATATCGATGCATTGATCACTGGCCTCAATAAAGCAAAAGATTTATTCGCTTAAATGGTATGACCTACTTAACACCTCAAGTCACAAGGAAAGGGATAAAAATCTGCTAATGACTGACGATACTCTTGATCTTGATTTATTAGATGCTATGACGCCACCTTTGACGGAATTGGATAATGATCCCCGTGTTCCATTAATCGTAGAAAATCTGCGCCATGTTTATGATCCAGAAATTCCGGTCAATGTTTATGAGCTCGGCTTAATCTATGAAATCCGCACGCGTGAGGATAACAATATTTATATCCGCATGACCCTCACCGCACCAAATTGCCCGGTTGCTGGCGAAATGCCTGGCTGGATTCAAGAAGCGGCAGAGAAAGCCGACGGGGTGAACAAGGTTGAGGTCGAGCTGGATTGGGACCCACCATGGAACCCATCCCTGATGGCAGAAACCGCTAAATTACAACTCAATATGTTTTAAATAAAGGGCATGAACTCTGTTTTACAAGGCCTCGCTTTTTAAAAAATTTTGTGTTAATATACGCAATAACGAATCAAAAAATGGCACAATAATATAGCAGGAGTGTTACGATGTCCGCCGTACAAATTATGACAATTACTGATAATGCCGCCACCCAGATTAAGGCTCTACTCGCACAAACAGATGAAAGTGTGATTGGGTTGCGTATTGGCGTGAAAGCACGCGGATGTTCCGGTATGGCCTATGATATGCAATATGCCACTGAAGCAGGCGCACAAGATGAAATTGTGGAAGATAAAGGCGTCAAGGTTTTTGTCGATCCACAATCAATTATGTTCTTACTCGGCACTGAAATTGACTACGTCAAAAATGAATTTGAAGAAGGCTTTACCTTTTCTAATCCAAATGAAAAAGGTCGTTGTGGTTGTGGCGAATCCTTCCACGCTTAAATTTTTTATTTGAGTTAGGCTAGAAATTCTATTGCTTGGCGGATGGACGCAACCGTCATATTAGATGTATTTTCACTCAAATGCCGCCGCCATTGCCGTGCCCCTTTTTGATCACGAAATAAACCTAACATATGCCGAGTAATCGATGGAATTGGGGTTCCTTTCTTTTCCTCAGCCTTAATATAAGAAATCATTCGTTCAATGACTTCTTGTTTAGATGGTAGATCAATAGTTTTAAAAATTGTCCGTTCCATCTCTAATAAAATAGACGGGTTTTGATAAGCGGCACGCCCTAACATAACGCCATCGATATGGTTGTGCATCTCATGCCAATGTTCAACTGTTTGGATGCCGCCATTAATCACAAAGGTTAAATGAGGAAAATCTTTCTTAAGCTGATAAACGCGCTCCCATTGTAAGGGGGGAACTTCCCTATTTTCTTTTGGAGAAAGACCTTTAAGCCATGCTTTACGCGCATGAATGATAAAAATATCAACCCCACCTTTATTAGATACTGTCCCGACAAAGTCACGTGCAAAAGCGTAGCTGTCATGCTCATCTACGCCAAGGCGCGTTTTAACCGTCGTTGGAATAGCTACGGCATTCTTCATTTCTGCCATACAGTCTGCGACCAAATCCGCCTTGGTCATAAGACAGGCACCAAAGGCCCCACTTTGCACGCGATCTGACGGACACCCAACATTGAGATTAATTTCATCATAGCCATATCGCATACCAATCTTAGCGCATTCAGCGAGTGCTTTGGGATCGCTGCCCCCTAATTGTAAGGCAACCGGATGTTCCGCTTTATTGAATTGCAAGTGCCGATCAACATCACCATGGATCAGTGCCCCTGTGGTTACCATCTCGGTATATAACAAGGCATTTGGGGAAAGTATGCGATGAAAATAGCGACAATGCCGATCTGTCCAATCCATCATTGGCGCAATGCTCAAACGTCTATCGATCATATTTAGATAACCCAAAAGCCATGAGGCTGCTTATAATAATTAATATAAAAAATCCCAAATCACCAAAACGAGCATAATAGCTTGCGACATGTCCGGGCAACTCGGCATCTATGATCCCAGCTTCTTCTAGCGGCAAAAAATGGGTTATTTGCCCTGCAGCATTCACAACCGCCGAAATACCGGTATTGGCTACACGTACCATTGGTACCCCTTCCTCCACAGCGCGAGTTTGAGTAATACTAAGATGCTGAAACGGACCCGTTGTATAGCCATACCACGCGTCATTAGTAAGATTAAGGAGCCACCGCGGACGGTCAGGGTTATTTTTTGCAACAGCCGCAGGGAAAATTGCCTCATAACAAATCAAAGGACTAAAAGGCGGTAAGTTACCCAGCGATATCGTACGAACCCCTGACCCCGGATTAAACATTAATCCGTTACTCGCGACCGGATTAACCGGCCAGTATTCCTCAAAGGGGAGATATTCTCCAAAGGGCACCAAGTGATGTTTATCATAAAAAGTAATGCGATTGCTTGTTTGATCGTATATTGATAATCGGTTATACGCTTCCAAGGTACCTGCGTCATCATAACCATAATCCAAAACCCCCGTGAGCAAATAACCATTATTGGGAATAAAATTTGCCAGCTCGGCTTCAAAACGTCGCAGTGCAAAAGTGTCAAAAAATGCTGTTGCAGTTTCTGGCCAAATAATCGCATTAAGGGGTTTTTTACTTGGCTGGGATGAAAGAGCAACCAGTTTTTCAAAATGGTTAGGCATTTTTTCTGAAACCCATTTATCTTTTTGCGCAATATTAGGCTGTACTAAACGAACAAGAACTTCATTCGATTGCAAAAGATTAATTGAAGCAACCCGGAACATCCCCCACACAGATAGCAAGATGAAAGAAGTGAAAACAACCAGAACAATTTTATAGTTATTTTTTTGATGCCATAGCAGATAAAAAACACCGGCAATTAAAAAAGTATACCAGGTTAACCCATAGATCCCGGCCAAAGATGCTCCTTGTAGGATAGGGGGATAATCTACCCAGATATATCCGACTAAATTCCATGGAAATCCAGTCAAGATATGGCCGCGTAACCACTCCGCGCTTGAGAAAAGCACGACAAAAGACAACCACTTTACTTCCGCCGTCACTGTTTGACATTTAACAAGCAAAGCACTTGCTGCTGCCCAGAAGAACGATAACCCAAAGGGTAACCCCATCACAGCAAAGGGCAAAACCCACCAAAAACGGGCAATATCAACAAATAACGCATAGGCAATCCAATAAAGACCGAACGTGAAATAGCCAAAAGCAAACCACCAGCCAAGCCAAAACCCGGATTTTGAGATTTGTACTCCATCATGACATAGAAGAAAAAGCGGGAGTGTGATGAACAAGACTGGTATGATATAAAAAGGCGCTAAAGCTAAAACACTTAAACTACCTAATAAAAAAACAAATCCCCGCTGTTGCCATGGGGATCGTGACGCACACCAAGGGGCAATATTCATTATACGTCTAATCATGATCCAAATCTGCCGTCACAGTATCCTGGTTTGGTAATTTATGAATACGCAAACGCTTCACCCGACGCCCATCCGCATCCAAAACTTCAATCTCGAGTCCACTTTGATGTTTAAGGAGCTCACCACGCGTCGGCATCCGCCCGGCCAACGCCATAGCCAGACCACCCAAGGTATCAATATCTTCATCTTCCTCTGGATCAAGAAATTGGCCATAGACTTGCTCAAAACGGGCAATATCAACACGCGCATCGGCTAAAATTGTGCCGTCAGCCCGTTCAATCAGTTGTGGTTCATCTTCGTCAATATGCTCATCTTCCATTTCACCAACAATGGCTTCGATCATATCACCAATAGTAATAAGACCATCAATACCACCAAACTCATCGACAACTAAGGCCATATGTTTCGTGCTTTCACGCATCTCAAGTAAAAGATCAAGCGCATCTAATGATGGAGAAACAATCATAACATTACGAATAAGATCTCTAATCACAGGCCTTTCACCCCGTGCCAAACAGACGAGGACGTCTTTACTGTGAATACATCCGACGACATCATCTAAAGTTTCTTTAAACACAGGGAGTCGACTGAAGGTTTTTTCTGTTAAAAGGGCAAGCAATTCTTCTGAGGTTGAGTCAATATCAATGGCAATAATATCAGCACGTGGGATCATAACATCTTCTGCTGTCAAGTTAGAGACACTCAAAACATTGGCAATCAACCGTCGTTGATGGTCGGCATCTTCATCAGCATTATCATCATCCACCAAGCCACTGAATGTCTCAAGCAAGGTAACTGGCGTATCTTGTTTTTTACTGAATAATCCACGAACTACTTTAAAAAAAGACGGCGTTTCTTCTTGGGCTCTCTCGGTAACAAGCGGGTCTGACATATCTGAACTCATGGTATCTTTAACTATAGATAAGGATTGGGAATATGCAATTGTTTGAGGATATCAATCTCGATTTTTTCCATTTCGTCTGCTTCAAGCTCTGTCATATGATCAAACCCTAAAAGATGCATAACACCATGAACAACCAAATGCAAAACATGATGAATCAAGACCTTTTCTTGAGAAACCGCCTCAAAAGAAATTGTTTCCCAAGACAGCACAAGGTCCCCTAACATAACGGGAGATGGCATATCTCTAACATCTGAAAACCGATCAATTTGCGGGAAAGAGAGGATATTTGTCGGTTGGTCTTTATGACGATAATCACGGTTCAGCTTTTGAACTGTTTCATCATTGGCAAAAACAATACTGAGCTCATATTGAACCGGATAGTGTGAAATACGTTCAATCACTAAACGAACTGCCTCTGCAATCTGCTCTTTTGACGCCTCAACAACACCTTGCCAACCGGAATAGGCAATATCAATAGCTAAAATTGGCTCCTCTTGTGAGGGTATCTCAAGCATTATAATTGCCCTGACCGTTCATAGGCTTTAATAATTTTTGTCACAAGCGGATGACGCACAACATCATCGGCGGTAAATTGAATAATGGACACGTCTTCTTCTGTTTTTAAAAGTTGGACCGCTTGCTGTAAGCCGGAGGTTTGCCCATTTGGCAGATCGGTCTGGCTAATATCACCACTAATAACCATGCGGCCATTCTCACCCAGGCGGGTAAGAAACATTTTCATCTGCATCGTTGTCGTATTTTGCGCTTCATCAAGGACAATATAGGCATCATTAAGCGTACGACCACGCATATAGGCGAGTGGAGCAACCTCAATCTGCCCCTGTGCCATCATCTTCACAACATCATCCGCCGGCAGCATATCATAAAGCGCATCATAAACCGGACGGAGATAGGGATCAATTTTCTCTTGCAAATCGCCGGGTAAAAACCCGAGCCGTTCGCCCGCTTCAACAGCTGGGCGCGTGACAACAAGGCGATCAACTCGTTTAGCAAGGAGCATTTCCACCCCCTTGGCCACGGCAATATAGGTTTTCCCCGTCCCAGCCGGGCCAATGCCAAAAACCAAATCATATTTTTCTAATGCTTCAAGATAGTTTGACTGCGTCGTTGAACGTGGACTGATATGTTTGCGCTTAGTGGTAATCTTCTTAGGTTTATCGGTAAACGCATGCAGCGCTCGATCTTTTGTGTCTGTATCCACCGGGCTGGTTGCAATGCGAACTGCCGCATTCACATCGGCCATAGTCACCTCCAAGTTATTTTGTAATCGATCCCACAGCGCATCAAAAACATCGCGCGCGAGATTTGTTCCATGATGATCACCGGCGATAGTAACCACATTGCCATTCGCCGAGATATCGATATTAAATTTTTTTGCAATTGTGTCGAGATGAACACCTTGTTCCCCGTATAATTCAGGGAGCAAGCGATTATCCTCAAAGTGAAGCTCCAACAACCGTTGTGGTTCTTGTTTTTTATTAGCCAATACTGGCCCCCACTTGTGTCGTTAAAACAATGTCACCAGACAAACCATTCGGATGGGCATGGGTAATCTTGACATCAATAATCTCACCTAGCAAACGTGGATTTGCGGTTGCAAAAACTGAATGCATGTATGGTGACCGCCCCATCAGTTGCCCTTCCTTTTTACCCGGCCGATCAAACAGAATCGGCAAAGTTTGACCAATAAATGACTCATTATAGTTTACTTGCTGTTTATTAAGCAATTCTTGCATTTCAGCCAGTCGTTTTTTAGCAATCGCTGGGTGAATCTGCCCCTGCATCACGGCTCCCGGTGTCCCCGGACGCGCAGAATAGATAAAAGAATAACACGATGCATAGTTAACATATTTAATCAAATCAAGACTATCGGCATGATCCTGATCGGTTTCACCCGGAAACCCCACAATAAAATCGGAAGAAAAGGCGAGATCTGGTCGCGCTTCTCGCAGCTGATCAATGATTTCGCGATATCGTTCATGACTATGTTTGCGGTTCATCGTCTTCAAAATCGTATTCGAGCCGCTTTGCACGGGCAGATGGAGGAAAGGCATCAATTTCTCGCATGACCCATGCACGGCAATCAGTTCATCATCCATATCGCGTGGATGCGATGTCGTATAGCGAATACGCTCGACCCCATCAATATTGGCAACTTCCTGGATAAGATGCGCCAGGCCAACCTCATTCCCCGCGGCGGATTTCCCATGATAGGCGTTGACATTTTGACCTAAGAGTTGAATTTCCCGAGCCCCCGCTTTGACCAGTTGTTTGGCTTCCGTGATAATCTGTGGGACATCACGGGAATATTCCGCGCCGCGCGTATAAGGCACGACACAAAATGTACAAAACTTATCGCATCCCTCTTGGATCGAGAGATAAGCAACCGGGCCGGATTTCTCCTCTTCCTGTGGCAGGAAATCAAATTTTGATTCCACCGGAAAATCAGTATTGATGACACGATTGACGCCCTCAAGCTCGCCCGTGACCTCATTCAACATTTCGGGTAATTCGTGATAGGTTTGTGGGCCAAAGACCATATCAACATAAGGCGCGCGGTCGGTAATGACATCGCCTTCGGCTTGCGCGACACAGCCCGCGACCGCCATGACGGTTTTCTTACCGGTCTTGGCTTCACGGATATCTTTCTGTTTTTTGAGACGACCCAGCTCAGAAAATACCTTTTCCGTGGCTTTTTCGCGAATATGACAGGTATTGAGGATCATCATATCGGCTTGCTCTGGGTCTTCCGTTTGGGTATAGCCCATCGGTCGCAAGACATCCGCCATGCGCTTACTGTCATAGACATTCATCTGACAGCCCCAGGTTTTGATATAGAGCTTCTTGCTCTTCTCGTCGGGTACCTCAGAATCGGTTGTTTTTGTTATAGTTTCTATACTCATCGTGGGCGGATTAATACACCGAAACCGCTCGCAAGTAAAGGTTTTCTTACCCAAGAACTTATTGTATAATCACAAGGTACCAGCAAAACAAAATATACCGTAGCACCATGAAAAAACTTCTTACCCTTCTTATCATTATTTTTACTCACAGTAGCGCTTATGCCAGCACAACATATGATCGGGTTATTGAAAATAATACAATCCGGTGTGGCTACACACTGTACTCAGTTGGTCTTAACAAAGACCTGAATACGGGTGAATTATGGGGGATCTATAAAGATATCATTGAAGAAATCGGTAAAAAATTGTCTCTTCAGATTGAATGGACAGAAGAGGTTGGCTGGGGGCAACAGATTGAAGGACTGAATACGGGACGATATGACATGATCTGCTCTCCGGCATCAGTCACCCCGACCAGAACCCGTGTTGCCAATTATTCAAAACCACTTTATTACAGTCCTGTATGGGCTTGGGTGCGCGCCGATGATACACGGTTCGATAACAAACCACGCAATACGCTTAATTCCTCTGATATAAAAATATCTACAATGGATGGTGAGCAAACGGATACCATGGCTGATTATTATTTTCCCAGAGCAGAAAAAATATCGCTTCCACAATCGTCTGATTTTTCATCTCTTATGCTCAATGTTATCACAGAAAAGGCTGATTTAACCTTTGCAGAACCACTTTCTGTTTTCGAATTTATGGAGACAAATCCAGATACGCTCAAGCGAATTGAGGGGGATGAGCCACTCACCCTTGTTCCGAACATTTTCCTTATTCAGCGCGGACAGGAAGAATTCAAAGCTTTAATAAACAACGCCCTCACAGAATTATTCTTAAATGGCTTCATTGATCGTGCGATTGATCGACATGAAACATATCCTGATAGCTATGTTAGAAGTAAAGGATATTACTAATAAAATTAGAACTTATCTATGATTGACATCACGAATTTTATCCAAGATATTCCTGAAAACTTAAGTGCGCTTGATTGGACGCAGCCGTGGGAGATTATTTCAGACATTCCCAATTTGATTGAAAAAGAAATCTCTCGGCTCGGTAATGATTTTGCGATCAAAGATAATGTTGCTATTCACAAAGCTGCCAAAGTTGACCCAACCGCAACAATAAAAGCACCTACCATTATTGGCGCTCATTGTTTTATCGGTCAACAGACGATGCTGCGCAATGGTGTTTATTTGGGTGAAAATTGTACTGTTGGGATGGGCTGCGAAATTAAATCGAGTATTGTTATGAAGAGCTCTGCCGCCGCTCATTTTAATTTTATTGGTGACAGCCTGATCGGCGCACATGTCAATTCTGAAGCCGGTGCGATCACGGCCAACCATTATAATGAACGCGATGATAAAGAAATCTCCGTGCGTTATAACAATAAAATTATAAAAACGGGCTGCATTAAATTTGGCGCGCTGATTGGTGATAATACCAAAATTGGCTCGAATGCGGTTTTATCACCCGGCACATTGCTTGGGAAAAACAGTGTGGTCAAACGTCTTGAACTTGTAAAACAAGTCTCTTAAGCCTTCTTCTTCCCCATATCAAAGACATGCACATCCCGCTGTGGGAACGGGATTGAGATTCCCGCCTTGTCAAACGCCTCTTTAACCTGTTTTGTCAGATCAAAGCGTAGGGCCCAATAATCATCAGGGGTTGTCCAGACACGTAAATTGACATCAACCGCACTATCGCCTAGGGCCGTGGTCATGACCTCTGGCGCGGGATCTTTTAAAACGCGCTTGTCTTTGAAAAAAGTTTTTAAAATTTTCAAGGCTTGGTCAATACTGTCATCATACCCAATACCGACGGTTATATCCAAACGCCGGGTTGGATTGCGTGAATAATTCATAATTGGCTTGCCCCACACTTCCGAATTTGGCACCGCCAGAAAAACCCCATCAAAAGTTTTCAGCCGGGTAGAAAAAAGGCCAATTTCTTCGACCGTGCCAGCAGTACCAGACGCATCGACATATTCACCCACTCGCATGGGGCGCAAAATCAAGAGCATAAACCCAGCAGCAATATTGGAAAGCGTGCCCTGTAACGCCAGACCAATCGCCAAGCCAGCGGCACCAAGGACCGCAATAATTGAGGTCGTCTCCACCCCAAATTGCCCGAGCACCGCGACAATAACAAAAACCATAATGACATAGCGGACAATGCTCGCGATCAATGGTTTTAGTGTGGCATCAATTTTTCGAGTTTTGTTGAGGATTTTCTTGACAGAATGTTGCGCCCAGCGGGAAAACATCCAGCCTAAAATTAAAATTACCAACGCCCCCATGATGTCCATACCAAAGGTCAGAGCAAACTCTCCCGCCTTCGTTGTCAGGGTTTGTAATTGGTGTGTATCGAGAAGATTTTGTGTATCGAGGGTCATGATAACTTACATCCTTTAAAGTTGTTCATGGAGTTGGCGATAGAATTGTTGGAAAATGATTTTAAACCATTCCGTATATTTACCAGGTTTCAATGAAATTTCTTCTTGAATCTCGTCGATGCGGCGCCATTCCCACGCATCTGCCTCATCCTCATTTAATATAGGATCTTTATTATAATGCCCGACAAAGACATGATCATATTCATGCTCCGTCAGACCATTATCAAATTCGGCATGATAAACAAATTCACCAATCTTTGTCAGCGGGACAGTAAAGCCCATCTCCTCACGCAAACGGCGCTCTGCGGCGGCTTTTGTCTCCTCGCCCACCCGCGGATGCGAACAACACGTATTGGTCCATAACCCGCCGGAATGGTATTTATGGGCGGCGCGGCGATGCAGCATAACCTCCCCAGCATCATTAAAAATAAACACGGAAAACGCCCGGTGGAGCTTGGCTTTTTGATGGGCTTGAATTTTTTCCATCTGGCCAATTTCATTATCTTGTTCATCGACCAAAATGATCATTTCTTGATTTGGCATATTGTATATAACACCCTATTGTTGTAAGAAAGGCCACTATACCGCCAATAAAAAAAAATAAAAAGGGTGAACCGATGGGCACAGCAACCACGACAGATATCCCTCGATATGATGCTATTATTTTAGGGGGACCGCCTGGCTCCGGCAAGGGGACGGTTGGGGCCGCCATTGTGAAGGAAGACCCGAACAAGTATCACCATATCTCCATGGGCGATCTGGCCCGCGATGCCCGCATCGCGACTGAGGATGGGACACTGGTCGATGATGCCACTATCATCGCCCTCTTAATAGAAAATATTAAAGATATCGCTTGCGATAAAACCATTATTATTGACGGCTTTCCACGCACTGAGGCGCAAAAAGAATTCC
>CAZBXD010000015.1:22528-33805 GCA_964496065.1 uncultured Bdellovibrionales bacterium | reverse complement strand
TACTTCTGGACCTAATTATAGGGCGCGGGTCACTTGATCATCTGGTTTGGGATTGGTATCATGGCCAAGATAGTCATGGCCGCCTTTGGCGTGTTTGTGATCACCATCGTTCAGACTTTTGAGGGGATCAATAACACCGCACAACAGCATATTGATTACGCCCATATCATTGGTGCGAGCAAGAAGAGTATTATGCAGAAAATCCTTCTTCCCAGCGCAGCGCGATGGCTCATCACAGGCCTTCGTATCAATATCGGTATCGCTATCCTTGGGGCGTTTATTGGTGAATTTATTAGCTCCCAAGCTGGCCTTGGGCACTACATTATTCAAGCGGGGCAAATCTACGATATTCCAAGGGCCTTGTTTGGAATACTAAACCTTTCACTATTGGCACTTCTGCTTGATTACCTGCTACGAAAGATGATTCCAAAACAGTTTGGCTTATAATATATAAAACCAGTAACATAACCTTCAAACTTACAAATTTTTCCAAGTGGGTTGATACTAGCTTTTATAAAAAACTTCTACCCTCCCCCCAGGGGTACGGTATTGACCGATAAAACAACTTTCACTATATTCCGCTCAAGGCCATGTAATGAAGTTAGCTGTTAGGGGCATTTTCAGGCATGACTGAGGAAAAATAAGTAAATTATTAAAATTTATCAATAACATAGAGCTTTATTTATAATCCCGTACGGGCCAAGCTCTTTAATTGACGATACAAATCCAAGAAAATACTATGCTAAAAAATCAAATTATTGACGCTGTTTCTGCCGCACAAGCGGGTGAGACAGGCCGCCTTGATCTTTTTAAGGCCGACACCCCTTCTCAGAAAAAAAACAATTTTGTTTTCTTTATCAAGCCGGAGCTGACATTAGCAGTGGATGGGATCGATTTTCCAGCGATCCTCGATATTATCCTTGCTGGCCTTGATCGCTTTGGTGTTGAGATTAATCAAGTCTCTTTGTTGGACGCCAAATACCTGGCCGATAATGACATCATGGGGAACCACTATGGCGTGATCAATAAAATCGCCAAGGATGCCAAAGGCGCGATGAGTGCGGAGGCCAAGGCGACATTTGAAGAGAAATTTGGCACGATGGAAGGCAAAACCATTCTCGGTGGCCTCGAATTTATGGCAGCCAACCCTGATTTCACTGCCGAAAGCCTCGATGAACTGTGGATGACAAAGAAATCGACAAAACTCGCTGGTGGCACCTATACAGCCGATGTTGAGTATAATGGCGAGACGGTTTATCTCGTCAATGCGTTCCATGCGAGCCAGTTGGAGCATTTCATTAAGCCAGGCCGCTCTATCGTAGTCTTTAATGCAGCGAGTGACCAGCCATGGGAAGCATTACGTAATGATTTGATTGGCAAAACCCGCCCTACGGACGCCAAGGAGGGCTCTCTGCGACAGACATTCCTGGCTCAACAAGAAGCGCTGGGCATTCCAGTGGTAGATATGGGTAATAACGGTGTCCATCTTTCCGCGGGCCCAGTTGAGGGATTAGCGGAGCTGATCCGCTTCTTCTCCGGCAGTAATGAAGCCACCGAGAATGATATGGCGCAATATCCATTTGGTCAAATCTTGATCAACACGTTTGGTGGAACCAAAGCGGTAACGATTACCAGTAATGTTGATATCACGGTCAACGGTGAAGAAACCAACACGTTTGATGCCACAGAAGAGCAAGATAGTGACACGGCTGTGACCATCCTGCAAGCGGCATAAAGGAAGACGCGCCCCTTTCTAGGGCGCGCCTCTATCATTCATTTATTGTAACGGCGCCAGATCGAAAAGAAGAATATCGGCATTTTCCCCTTTGGAAAACAGGACATCTTCATCAGAGATGGCGGCGCCATCACCAGCCTCCAGATCATGACCATTAACGGTCACCTTGCCTTGCGCGACATGCACCCAGGCCCGACGATCGCCATTGATGTCATGGCGGACGGTTTTTGACCCATCGGTCAGCGCCATTTGATACATATTGGCATCCTGATTCATCGCAATCGACCCATCCCGGCCATCATTGGATGCGACCAGAGCAAGCATATTCTCTTTATCTAGTGATGTTAGGGTCTTTTGCTCATAGCGTGGCGTAGCATTCTCAACATTTGGCATGATCCAAATTTGTAACAGATGCGTTTCTTGATCCTTATAGTGGTTAAACTCACTATGGGTCACACCACTGCCCGCCGCCATATATTGAATATCACCGGGGTGAATAACGGAACCGTTGCCCATGCTATCTTTATGTTCAACCGCCCCTTTCATGACATAGGTCAAAATCTCCATATTATCATGCGGATGTTCACCGAACCCTGCCCCGGGCGCAATTGTATCGTCATTGATCACGCGCAGTGATTCGTATCCCATATGGTTACGATCAATATACCGCCCGAAAGAGAATGTATGTTTGGCATTAAGCCAGCCGAAATTTGCCTGGCCGCGCTCATTTGATTTTCGTATCGTGATCATGGTGTCCTATCCTTTCTTTTGTTCCTATCATAAGGACATCTAGCTATTCGTTCCTGAAGCCTAAAAGTTACCGAAGTGACCACTTTACAAACACCTGATAATGGGTCATTTTAAGCGTTCAACTGATGCGTAAAAAAATTATGACTGACAAAAAAGCGATAACAAAAATTTCAACCGAGCGGGAGCAGGAAATTTACCAAGGCTGGGAAAATTCGGGCTGCTTTCATGCTAACCCCCATTCAGATACTGATCCTTTTACCTTGATGATCCCCCCGCCTAATGTGACGGGGGATTTGCATGTCGGTCACGCCCTCACGATGACATTACAAGATATCGTTGTCCGCACACAACGTTTACGTGGAAAAGATACGCTGTATCAACCTGGTGTTGACCATGCGGGGATTGCGACGCAATTGATTGTTGAGCGTCAGGTCAACGCCGAAGGCACTACATCAAAAGCAATGGGGCGTGACGCTTTTGTTGAGCGCATCTGGCAATGGAAAGAAAAATCTGGCGGTAACATCACACGACAACTCCGTCGCCTAGGCTCCTCCTGTGATTGGGAACGTGAGCGTTTTACTCTGGATGAGCGGTCTTCGCGCGCAGTCCGTGAGGCCTTTGTTCGCCTCTATAAAGAAGGGAAAATCTATCGCGGCGAACGCCTGGTTAATTGGGATCCAAAATTCCAATCCGCCATTAGTGATTTGGAAGTTGATAACATTGAAAGCAATGGTAATCTTTGGCATTTCAAATACCCGATCGAAGGGCACGAAGGGCAATTTATTACGATTGCAACCACCCGTCCAGAAACCATGCTTGGTGATGTTGCTATAGCCGTAAACCCAGAGGATGAACGCTATAAAAATCTGGTTGGCAAATATGCCATCCTCCCACTCGTCGGTCGAAAAATCCCTATTATCCAAGATGAATACAGCGATATGGAGAAAGGGTCTGGCGCCGTTAAGATCACGCCAGCCCATGACTTCAATGATTTTGAGGTTGGTGAACGGCATGGCCTACCAAAGATTACAGTGCTTGACAAAGCGGCCGCAATTTCTCTTGATGAAATTCAAAATGACCTCACCGATATTGATGGCGTGGCAAGCAAAGCTTTTGTTGAAGGTCTAAAGGGCGTTGATCGGTTCAAAGCGCGTAAAGCCATTGTCGCGGAGATGGAAACTCTTGGTCTGCTTAACAAAATTGAACCAACAACCAATCAAGTGCCGCGCGCACAACGGGGTGGTGAAGTGGTGGAGCCGCGATTAACGACACAATGGTTCTTTGATGTCTCTGATCTTGCAACGCGCTCTATTCAGGCGGTCAAGGATGGTGATCTGGAGTTCAGTCCTAAACAATGGGAAAATACCTTCTTTGCTTGGCTTAAAGAAATCCGGCCATGGTGTATTTCACGCCAACTCTGGTGGGGGCATCGTATCCCGGCTTGGTATGGCCCGGATGGGAAGATTTTTGTTGCTGACAATGAAGATGAGGCCAGCGCACAAGCTAAAGACCATTACGGTCAAGACACTGCCCTGACGCAAGATGATGATGTCTTGGATACCTGGTTTAGCTCTGGTCTCTGGCCCTTCTCGACCCTCGGTTGGCCAGAAAAAACACCAGAGTTTAAAAAATACTTCCCTGGCAATGTTCTGGTCACCGGATTTGATATTATCTTTTTCTGGGTTGCCCGCATGGTGATGATGAGTTTGGGCCTCAATGGCAAACTCCCCTTTAAAACCGTTGTTATGCACGGCCTCGTCCGTGATGAAAAGGGTGAAAAAATGTCCAAAACTAAGGGCAATGTCATTGACCCGTTGGAATTGATGGATGCCTATGGTACAGACGCCCTGCGCTGGACGATTTGTTCTAAGGCGGGCGCTGGACGCGATATACCGCTCGGGCCCTCACAGGTGGAGCTTGGCCGGAATTTTATCACCAAACTGAGCAATGCGGTCTCCTTCTGGGAGATGAATGGGCTGAAAGATCATCGGGATGAGGATGTGTCCAACATCCAATCGTCACTGTGTCAATGGATGATTGCACAAACGAATACTGCCATTAATGAAACCACCAAAGCCATTGATACATTCCGGTTTGATGAATATGCCTCCACTCTCTATCATTTTATCCAAAGCACGTTTTGTGATTGGTATATTGAGTTATCAAAGCAAGGGTTGAAAGAAGAGAAGGCTGACGAAATCCTGACAACAGCACGTTATACACTACGCGTAATTTTAACCCTCCTCCATCCAATCGCTCCGTTTGTAACCGCTGAACTATGGGAAAAAATGGACTATGGCTCAACCAATGATATGATGACAGCGCCCTGGCCGACAGCTACTGCAGAATCTGCCTCTGCCGACCAAGCCTCCGCTGACATTGAATGGCTCAAGGGGTTTGTGACAATCGTCCGTAATATCCGAGCAGAGAAAAATATTCCGTATTCCAAACCGCTGAGTGTTCTTCTTAAAGATGCGGATGATACGACCCTCGCACGCGTTAAAAAATTCAACGGCGCTATTCAACAACTTGTCAAAACAAGCTCTATTGGACCACTCAGCGGTGATATCCCAGAAATGGCTATCCAAGATGTCTTGGGCGAAGCAACCTTGATCTTCCCATTGGCGGATGCAATTGACTTAAGCGCGGAGAAAGAGCGCCTAGCGAAGAAGCAAGAAAAACTGGCGAAGGAAATTGAAACCTTGCAAAAACGTTTGGGCAATGCCTCCTTTGTTGAGCGTGCTCCGGAGCATGTCGTCAAGGAAGCGCAAGATAATCTGTCCGAAATGCAGGATGAATTTGCGCGTCTCGACCAAGCGATAGCGAAACTATCCTAATTGCTGCGACAGTTCATCCAATTCAAGCCAGCGATATTCATAGTTTTCGAGTTCTTTTTGTATCTCAGTTAGTTTTGCAGTAAGTGCATGAAAAAGATCGGGATCCGACTGATAGAGAGCAGGATCTGAGAGCTTGGTACTCAATTTTTGGGCTTTACCTTCGAGGTCAGCAATTTTTTCAGGTAAGTTTTCCAAATCATACTGATCCTTATAGGATAGTTTTTTGAGCGATTGAACCTTTGGCTCTTCAACAACCTTTATTTCTTTGATTGGAGCAACTGTTTCTTTTTTCTTTTGTGGTTTCTTTGCCTTGGCGTCAAGATAATCACTATACCCACCGATATAGCCATCAACCTGAGCCCCTCCCTCAAACGCTAAGATTTTTGTTACGGTTTGATCAAGGAAATCCCGATCATGACTGACAACAAAAAGCGTCCCAGTATAGTTGGAAAGGACTTCTTCCAACATATCAAGCGTGTCCATATCGAGATCATTCGTTGGCTCATCAAGAATGAGAAAGTCACCTGGATTGGCAAGACTGCGCGCCAACATTAAGCGATTTTTCTGCCCACCAGAGAGAGTAGATACTCTCTGCTTAGCATCTTTCGGGTCAAAAAGGAAATCTTTGAGATAGCCACAAACATGACGTTTTTTCCCAAAGACATCAACATAATCGCCGCCATTCGGGCACAGGGTTTCCCACAAAGTTTTTGTGGGGTCGAGGTCTTTGCGTTTTTGATCAAAATAAGAGATTTCAATGTTCTTATTAAGCTTAACCGTCCCACTATCTGGTTTTTCCTGCCCAATAAGGAGTTTCAAAAACGTTGTTTTGCCAGAGCCGTTTTTGCCTAAAATACCAATCCGATCACCACGCATAATCCGCAGACGGAATTTATCAAGAATTTTTATATCTCGATCCTCTTTTGCGAAGGACTTACTGACATTAAAAAACTCAGCCACAATTCGCGATGAGACTCCACGATCGGTTGGTTGAATATCAATCTTTGCCATCATTTGTCTAAATGCGCTTTGATCTGCCTTTAATTGGGCTTTCAACTCTTTGATTTTTTCTAAACGCCGCATATTCCGCTTGCGACGTGCCTTGACACCACGGCTGGCCCATTCTACCTCTTGTTCAACAAATTTTTTACGATTGCGGAGTTCTCGCTCTTCTTGTTCAAGCAGCATTGTCGACCACTCCTCAAAATGCGCAAACCCCTTTGCACAGCTGCGGAGACGCCCACGATCTAGCCAAAAAATTGTGTCTGTTATATTACTGAGAAAAGTTTTATCATGGCTGACGCAAAGCAGTGTTCCAGTGTAAGACTTGAGATACCCTTCCAGCCATTCAATCCCCTCCAAATCCAAATGGTTCGTCGGTTCATCAAGTAAAAGCAGATCTGGCTCCTCAACGAGAGCGCGCGCCAAGGCAGCACGCCGAAGCTGACCCCCGGATAAATCCATCATGTGATCTTTAACATTCAATTGTAGCGGTTCAACGACCATGGCAATCTTATACTCTTGCGTATAGCTTTCCTGATCTTTCAGTTCTTCAAAAATGTAATCAAAGACAGTTTGCCCAGGAACAGGGATAACGTCTTGCTGAAGATAACCAATCGTCAAGCCCTGACGCTCCCATCGTTCACCTTCGTTAAAGTCTTGACGACCCGTGATCAGGTTCATCAACGTCGTTTTACCGGATCCATTTTTACCCACAAGACAGATTTTATTCCCTTCATGGATATGAAAGGTCAGATCATCAAATAAAATCTTTGGCCCAAAGGCGATGTGGACATCTTGGATACTTAGAATTAATGAGGACACAATCTCTCTCGCTCTTAAATAATATCAGGCACCGTAGTCTTCAAAGCTTCAAGATGCAAGGTTTTTTGACTACGGATTTATAAAGGCAAAAGATGACGTGCTTTCTTTGAAGTCACTCAGCTTATAATTCACCGATTGGACATAGGTCCAATCTGCAAAAAACGGAGCCAGATCTGCATGGATCTTAAGAAGATAATCAATATTCATGGCATCCTCAGCCGCATCAATCCCATCTATCACAACATCCATATTGCTAGATTGACCACCACCATATTGTGGCTTGCTAATACCACCTTTGCGGTAGGTTGTGCGTATCACAGTATCGGGGAGTTGCAACGGCTCATAGAAGACACCATACCCTGTATGGGCTGGATTATAATTACCAATCCGCTTCGGCAGGGCAGCTGTCATTGCCAGCGCATTCACCATTCCTTCGATTGTAACTTGTTGCGCATTTACCCCATAAACACGGAAATCATCCGGGGCACTATTGACGGTGACATATCGATTGATATTCATGACCCCGGAATTACGCCCACTTCTGTTATCAGCAACAAAGACTACCGCATCGCCATTACTATCGATGGTAATTGGAGTGCCCATCGTGCCCAAAGCTGTCAAATCATTCTCTGCTACGAAAAGAATATTGCTGTTAGCCGTGATATCACCAACAATATTTATATTATTTCCAGCTAGCTCAACTGCGCCACCACTGCTCAAGCCTGGACCACTAATACTAATATTACCGTTACTCGATAATTGTGTATCACCAACCGTGTTAATCGTTGTAGCTAGATTAACATCACCACCAACATCAATATCGAGAAAACCACCGCTGACTATTGTTCCAGATGTTAGATTAGCCCCACGCCCTGCTGTAATCATTGTATCTGAGCCAGCGTTAATATCAGCGGTAATATTGATAGTGCGATTTGCATCCATAGTCAATGTCCCAACGCTCGTCATCGTACCGGCATTAATATTGATATCACGATCTGCCGTAGCCAGTATATCGCCTGTCGCGTTAATATCCATTGTGTTGCTAATATCACGCGAAGCATTAAGTGTCATGTAACCAACACTGTTAAGTGTTCCACTAGTGAAGTTAAGATCACGACCAGCGCTTGCATCAAAAAAATCATTTGCAGTGACATCTGCTGTGATATTAACATCATTTAAAGCTCTGAGTGTCACGCCACCGGTGCTGGTTAAACCGCCACCTGTAATATCAATATCACCACCACGTATTTCTACTTCACTGGCTACATTAAGGCCGTCGATATCAACGGTTGAACTGGCTGTTTGTGACCCAAAGGTCAATTTGCTCGCATTCAAAAAACGAGAACTTAGATCAACATTTGTTAGCGTAATATCACCTGTGCCACTGCCAAGGCCAATCGTTGTCGTATCGGTTCGTTGTTGTAAAATAATCTCACCTGTTGTTTGGAAGCGCATGTTATTATCAAGACGCAAACTATCGACATTAATCACGATATCGCCCGCCGCCGATGGTCCACCAACACGTGGTGTCCTATCATAGCCACGGAAATCCTCAGCTGTGCCATCACCAATCGCTGTCAGAGTGACCCCAGCATTACCGTTGGACACAAGACGGCTATCACGATACATCAAGATACCGTGGTTGGTTGAGCCATTCAGGCCTGATGTCCCTGATACCGTAATATCCCCATCAATACTCTGAACAGCTGTTTGTGAATTATTGAGGTAAATACCATGATCGTTATTACCCGTGCCACTACCACCAATCCCGATAAGATCAATCGTTGCTGCACCGACACCTGTACCAGTAGAAATAATATCTGGGCTATTGACCAAATAAACACCATAATTACGATGGCTAGTACCAGTTCCACCCTGACCAAGAATATCAATGGCACCATAAGCAGATGTAACACGAGTATTGCCACCGTTTAGGTAAACCCCATAGTTTTCATAAGCCCCATTACCGGCAGTACCACTAATATCGATCGTTGCTGCATTGGGTGTTGTTCCGGTTGAATTAATACGGGCACTCCCTGCCATATAGAAGCCATAATTTCGCTGCGCTGTACTATTGCCTCCGCGTCCTTCAATGTTAATCGCCCCATCAACAGAATTAATCGTTGTTCCGTTACTATTAATGAAAACACCATAATTTTCATAGCTACCGTTACCACCGACCCCGGTAATATCAATCGTAGCTGCGTTCACTCCTGTCCCCGTTGAGAGGATATCTGCACTACGCTCAATAAACACACCTCGGTTGCGATATTGCGTGCCATTACCCGCATTTCCATCAATGTCAATCGCCCCATCGATGGAGGAAATCAGTGTGCCATTATCGCGCATGTAGAAACCGTGGTTATTGCGGCGACCATCACCACCCGTGGCATTAATCGTAATGGTCCCAGCGTCTGGCCCAACGCCGGTTGATCGAATTTTACCGCCACTATACATATAGAGGCCGTAGTTGTTATCGCGTGTTGCATCACCGCCTATTGTATTGATGACAATATCACCATCAACCGTATCAATTGCGGCATTACTGGCACCGAGCTGCATCCCATAGTTATTTGAACGCCCACCATTCTGTGACGTTGCGTTAAAGGTGATATTTGCCGCGTTGGTACCAACCCCTGTTGAAGAAACACTAGCGCCAGAGTTGAGAATAATCCCACGATTAGAGTCACCCGTTGTCATGCCGGATACACCGGTATAAGTCATATCCCCATCAACTGAAGTCACAGTCGTGCCCCCACCAGAGATATAGAGACCATAATCTTCGCGGGTACCATTGCCGCCTTGACCATCCATATTGATCCTTGCGGCATTAGCCCCCGTTCCAGTGGAAGCAATATCCGCCCCCCCATTAATCAAAATCCCATAATTGCGATAATTGGTACCATTACCACCGCGACCAGTAATATTTAAATCCCCAAAGATGGTATTAATAGCTGTTGTACCGCCATTCAGGTAAACACCGTAATTTTGACGCTCACCGTCGCCACCCTGACCATCCAATGTAACCGTTGCTAGACCCGTCGAGTCAATTACTGATCCATTACGCAGATAAACACCAGCATTCGTACGACGAGCATCTGCTCCTTGACCATCAATGCGAATATCCCCATCAATGGAACTAATATCGCCGTTATCAAAATAAGCCCCATGGTTATTATCGCGGCCGCCACCACCCGTACCGTCGACAAGGATGCGCGCCGCATCTAACCCTGTACCAATAGAATTCAGACTGGCACCACTGCGCAGATAAACCCCAAAATTATTACTCCCGCTACCATTCCCATCGCCAACACCGGTCAGATAAATATCCCCGCTAGCAGAGTTAATAGCCGCAGTACCACCCGTTAGGAAAATACCGTAACCACTGGTAGTATTTGATGGCCCAGCTGTTCCTGTCAGGCGAATATCGCCTGCTCCAGAACCGGTTGAATCAATCGATGCGTTATTGATATAGACACCGTAATTTTGCTGATTATTTGTCCCACCACCAATGCCTGTTAAAGTGACCGCCCCGGTATCTGTACTGATATTAGTTGTTGCACCGGTCAGGTAAACTCCATAGTTACGACGGTTTGTATCTCCCCCGATACCAACCAGTGATATATCACCGGTTGTTGTTTGAATCGTAGAACCTCCAGTGAGATACACACCAAATTCATCAGCGCCGCCACCGCCAAGACGGCCTGTCCCACGCATGGAGATATTGCCTTCATTCGTAATCAGATCAATATTGTTCAGGGTAATCCCATCATTATGCGCTGAGGTTCCAATGGCCGCGGTAGTCAGTGGGTTCACGCCACCGCCCATGACAATTGACCCGCCATTCGTATCAAAAATACCATTCGCGAGGTTAATCGCCCCACCACCGGTTGCATCACTATCGGCATTAAAAACCAGGTTCAAGCGTCCAGAGGTTGAGGTAATATCAACATTATTCGATACAATTGATTCATGCGCCAGCAATGTCAGTGTCGCATCACCACCCGCCGTTTTATCAATATCATTTTGCACAGTAATGCGCCCAACCTGACCATCAGCACCAGCATTGGATGTTTGGACAATCACATCCGTACCCGCATCAAGAGCCGCTTCGATACTGGCGGTTGTGAC
>CAZBXD010000015.1:0-22518 GCA_964496065.1 uncultured Bdellovibrionales bacterium | reverse complement strand
CAATGGCACTGTCATTTGTTGTTGTAAAGCTCGGCCCGCCGGTGACATTCGCATCCGGTCCAGCATCACGGATCGTTATACTATTGGGGTCAAGCAACCATGTCCCAGCCTCCACAAGCCCTGTTGATGTGAGAATTTGCTTACCAGATGTTTCAACAAATCCCCCCTCTTGCCCGCCGGCACCTTTGGCTTCAATGCCACCATAGAATTGTGTCCAGATATCCGACCAGACGATGACCTCACCACCTTGACCAGCTAGTAGAGCATTCGCGGTGATTTTGCTCTCTTCTTCGATGATGGTCATCTTCGCTGTAGGGGTCTCACCACCACCCAGATACTCGCCACCAATATGAACCGTCCCACCGCCCGCAGCCCCATCAGCGGTGATCAACGCATCTTTCTTGATATGCACTTCATCGGCGTAAACATTAACCGTGCCACCGCTTTGTCCAGCATCGCTACCAGAAACATCCATCGTGCCACTGACCGTGACACGACTGTTGCCAGTTTTTGTGGTTTGGTTAGAACCTGGTGCAAAAAGGCGAATTTTTCCACCTTTCATCTCCACCGCGCTCGCCTCAATGACACCATCCATATTGATCACGGTATTGACAAGGTTTTTGGCCGCTGCGGCTGTGATGAGAACGTCACCTCCATTGGCACGGATCACGCCGCTATTCGAAACCACTTGTTCGATATCATCGGACACAGCCAACTCAACGAGGCCATCACCATAGAGATCCAGCGTATGGGTTTCACCACCCGCTAAGACAACTTTGCCCAGATCTGCTTTGATAATCCCGTTATTTCTAACGGTTGGGCCAACAAAGGCCGCAATCCCGGCGTCTTTGATTGTGATCTCGCCTTCGTTAATAATTTCAGCATGCGGATTACCCGCGATTAAGAAATTAAGATGACCTGCCATAAAATCGGCATTACTGATATCCGCAGAAGTCGCAACAAGAGACGCAACATCCACAGTCGCCGTGTCTGAGAACATCACCCCATTCGCGTTGGAGATTAATACCGAGCCATTAGCCGATAATCTTCCTCGGATCACAGATGGATTAACATCATGTACCCGGTTGAGGGTCATTGATGAACTATTGGGCTGATGAAATTGGACACTCTCATCGGCCTGGATATTAAAGCTATCCCAATCAATTATGCCGTGTTGTGTCGATTGGTGAATATCAACCTGTTTACCGGTTTCTACGATATTGATGTTGCCTCCGGCGACAACGGCACTTTGGGGATTAGCATAGGCTAAATCAGGGGCTGCCAGAAGGAATGAGGAAACAACAAGGGTTGCGCCAATAGTTTTGAGATAAGCTTGGAAATCATGAGGATCTTGGAGAAATGAACGAGCAAAATCATCGCCCTGCTTACGGATTTCCGCTTGCAGGCGACGCCTATCATGTCGCGAGCCGTTGACAGTAAAGATGCACATATCTTCTTCATGCGTATAGCTTAAAAATCTAGCTAGTTTTACTTCTTCAGCTCTGGCCGCCTCCTGGTGCTCTAATCCAGAGACAACACCACTGTAACATCCCCATACCATAATATATCAATCATACCATAAGAGGGGATAAATATAGGTTAATCAAATACTTAAGTTATGTAAATTGTAATTAATAGGGCAAATGATGCCCTATTAGATAAAAATTGATAAAAATACAATTTTTATAGCGTGTTAACCACTTTTTTTCTGCATAGAAACCAGTTTTTTAAGAACCAAATCGTTAACAGATTGAACATGAAGGTCTTGTTGTGGGTAAGGAATCTTAATATTGTTTTCTTTGAATTTGTGCCAGATTCGCTTAAAAACCGCACTCTTAACGGGATGAACCCCATTCACCGGATCTTTAATCCAACATCGCGCCTCTAGATCAACACTACTCTCACCAAACCCCATCACTAAGATACTTGGCTGCGGTGGTTTTATAATCCGGGGCTCTTCATCAACAGCCTCAGCAATAAGCTCTAGCGCTTTATCAAGATCACTATCATAGGAAATACCGACATTGATATGGATGCGAACATTATTATCACTATGTGACCAATTTTCTACCTTTTCGGTAATCAAAAGCTCGTTTGGAATAAGATGCTCTTTACCATCACGCGTAATGAGGGAGACATAGCGTGCCCCCAGAGACTTGACCCAACCATAGGTCCCGGTTGCATCAATCGCAACCACATCACCAGGTTTAATTGATTTGTCAAGAAGAAGGATGATCCCACTGATATAATTTGAAAAAACCTTCTGCAAACCAAAACCAAGACCAAGACCAGCCGCACCAGAAAAGACAGTCAGAGTTGTTAAATCAAGCCCCATCGCATTCATCGCCATAATCGGGGCAATCGCAAAAAGAGCAATTTTAGAAAGTTTTCCAAGTAGCACCCTAACAGACGGACTTAAGTCATCAAGATGGCGAATATAACGATCACTGGTCCGTGATAAGACATTCGCAGCCCACATAAAGAAACTGATGAATAAAATTCCTCGAAGAAAACCAAGTAACGAAATCGTTTTGGCGCCAAAGCTATATTGAAACCCATCGAGGAAGGCCATCGAACTTTGCCAAACATCCAAAATATGCATAGCGGCCACAACCCATAAAATAGTTGTTGCAACCCGATAGCCACGGCGTGATTCAATAAAGGAAGTCACAAAGCTGATCACCAACCACGCCATGATCAAAGAGATAAAGACCTCAACCAGACCATTACTCAACTGAAATAATTCAGAAACAACAAGAAAGAGAAAGAGCAAAACAATCATCGCCGTCGGATAAATAGCTCGTCGTAGCAAGACAATCGGGCGCAAGAACCAACGGCTCGTCTTCTTGTCATCAGAAGAGGCAACCTCACGTTTGAAAGCCGCGCGGATGTATCGCGATACCATCCGCGCCAGAATGAAACTAATAATCAACCACGCAAATTGTAGCGCTGTTTCCCAGGTTGCATAGCCCGAAACCCATCCAAAAACTTTTGGGACAGCGCTAACAGCTTGTTTATAGAGTTCTTGTTCTTCCATCTACCTATCTATGGCTGAATTAAACTGATAAAGCAATCCCGAGAATTTAAAAATCAGATAAAATTAGTCAACAATTTCTCATAAGATTTTAAAATATTTTGCCAACGAAATGTATTGGTAAAACGGGTGCGCGCATAGGCGCGCATCGATTGGAGCGCCACCTGATCTGCAAGCATGGTTGTGATTTTATCTGGCAGATCAGACCCATTTTTAAAATATTCAGCTGCCGATTGGGCCACCCAGCGATTGAAGGGGTTGTCATGCGCTAATACCGCATTCCCCGCGCCCAAAGCCTCAACCAAGGATGGATTTGTTCCGCCAACACTGTGCCCATGGATATAAATATGGGCATGCAAGCGCAACGCATCAACTTTATCTGAGTCATAAATCGCACCAACTAGCTTGACTTCCTCCCCTGCAGCTTGCTGAATCGCTTGATGATAGGGGGTTTTAGAATCTAAATGACCCAGGACAACAAGAAAGCAGTTTCTTTTCTCTTGTCCCCAAGCTTGTACAATCTCCAAAACATGATTTTCTGGCACGGGGCGAGCGATTACAAGAGCATAAGGGTAATCATCCAGCTCTTTTAAAATTCTAGGTTTCTCACCTTTTTCAACGGCCCGCGCCCCATACGGAATCATGGTCACCTTATCTCTAGAAATAAAGCGAGCGTAAAGATGCTTTTCAATATGCGGATTATCCGCAATCAAATGATGACCAAGCCATGATCCAATCCATTCATTGAAATAAAACCAAATCCGCCCATGGAGTGGCCAGACAGAACGCTTCCATTCCAACCCATCCATATTGAAAAGAATCTTCCTGCCCTTTAGACGAAGATAGGCGGAGAAAATAGCGGTATTATACCCCAAAATAAGGGATACGCCTTCCTCTTTTGCAGCCAGTTTTATTGCCTGCCAATCAAAAACCACACTGGTAAAATTACCACGATCTTTAACCGGAATTCTTACCCGTTTTACCCCTTGCCATTCATCTCTTATAATATTGTTATGATTGCACAGCTCTGCCTGGCAATAGACTGTGACATCCCAGCCTTGTTTAACAAGATAGAAACTAAGCTGTTGGGCAAAAGTTTCAAACCCACCATGTTGCGCAGGAATTCCTCTTATTCCCAGGATATGAAGTTTTTTCTTACACGACATGTTAAAATTTCTTCAAGGTTTTATATCTCTTTTATCACCTTAGCTGGCACACCACCAATCATGACATTATCTGGAAACACTCCCTTTACAACTGCGCCGGCGGCAACAACACAGTGGTTTCCTATCTTAACCCCATCAAGAAAAGTGACCTTGGCTCCGATCCAACAATCATTGCCAATTTCAATGCCTTTTTCGGTAATCCCCTGGTCTTTAATCGGTTTATCTTCTTTATTAAAGATATGATCTTGAGCGTGGAAGGTCACATATTGCCCGGTAATGACATTAGTCCCAATTTTAACACCACCAGAAGCACCGATAAAACTATAACCGCCAATACCACTGTCATCACCAATTTCCAGCCCTTGTCCCAATTTTGAAAAATGACTGGTACAGGAGATTTCGACAAACGGGCCAAGATGGACACGTTTACCTAAAATGACACCATTTTTAGCCACGCCATCAATTTGAACCCCACGCTCAATTGTTGACCAATCACCAATTGTCACTCCATTTTTCCCACGAATTTTAACGCCAGCAGCAATAAATATCTTTTTCTGGAACCGAAGAAACCCTCGAAAAATCCAGATACCCCGAGTGAGTAAAGAACCAAATAAAACTCGGTCCGAAACGCCTGGATCTGGATCGTATTCCTTACCCGTTTTGCGAAGCAGTTCGGTGTAGAAATGCCGCACTGTACTTTGTCTTTGCCCTAACAAAATCATCTCAAATACCGCCACAATGTTTTTATGATAGCGCTCAAGAGTGAAATGTTTTTTGTAGGTTTTATAAGCCCTTATTCCATGCGTTTGGATATCATCCGGGTAATCAAGATAATGGACGATTGCATCACGAAGAGACCAAACATCGTTTGGTTTAACCACTAAGCCATTTTCACCAGACGTCACCAATTCAGGCAGACCGCCGATATCAGAGACAATCGCTGGGCGAGAATACGTCATCCCCTCTGCAACGGTCAGACCAAAGGTTTCTTTCTTACTTTTTGAGCATAAAACTACGCAATCCGCCCATTTATAGTGTTTTGATAAATTATCTGTGAAGGGCAGAATTTCAATTTGCTTTTCAGCCTTTAGCTCTTTAATAAGGGTTTCAAGACGCGTACGGTAAAACTTTTGCTCGCCAAAAACACTTCCGATTAATCGAACTTTTAAACGCTCCAGATAATCTTTTGGCAATCGAGAAATTGCCTGTACCAAAATATCTTGACCTTTAAAATCATTAAAACGTCCAATATGAACAAGGTTGAGCGTTTTCTTTTTAGTGGGTGGTTTAGGCGCCGTTTTTGGACCCGGCACCCCGTTAAACACTAGATGTTTTCTGAAATCAAAGAGAGCTCTATACGCTTTTTTTGTTGTATCAGCATTGGTAATAAAATCACCCCCACCCAACAAAGCAATAAGGTTTAACGCCCATCGTTTTATCCCAGTTTCATTCTCATGAATATGAATAATACTTGGAGTGCGATGAAGGCGATTTACCAGGATATGACTCAACACCACCATCGTGTTAATATAAACCAAATCATAGCAGCGCATATCTTGCCAAGCTTTGTATGAACTGACAAAAACACCAGGGATTCGACGCCAGTTTTGCAGTTTAAAATGAGCCCGGCGCATCACCCAAAGATTACCAAATTTTATATTATCCGCATGATCTTTCAATACTTCTGCTAGAGAGCCTTCTTTTGGTAGGTGCACTGTTAAATGTGCCTCTGGCCAGTTTTTTTTGACAGCGCGAATTGTTTCAACAAACATTTTATCAGAGCCATAAAGCTCATAACCTTGGTGAACACATAGAATTTTAGGCTGTGGATTCATGAATTTTTGATATCCTTCAAAGCAATTGTTAGAAGATTGAGTTTAATATCAATTGTCTTTTTAAGACGCGGATATTGCTGTTGTTGATTATAATAACTATCCATATCAAAGCGCAATTGATCGAGCAAATAAAGGATAAACCAGATTATTGCTTGCTGCGTGTCATGATAAATATCTCGCAAAAGTGCCTGAACATCGATTTCTTTTGCGCGCATACATCCAGGTTGTACCACAAGGTGAAAGAAGTCATAAAACGGGGCCTGCCAGCCAGAACGTTCATAATCAACAAGGGTCATTTCCCCCTGCTCACTGTAAAACGTATTCCACGGCACCATATCACCATGAGTCGGGACGATGTTTACCGCCGCACCATCATGACTTTGGATAAAGTCTCGAACCTGTTGCCATACGATTTCACTGCCATGTTGTTTGAACATAATTGGCATATCCAACGTTATAAAAGACGTTAGCGGCTTCGTGTTATCTTGATATATTTCAAAATGTCTTGTGGTAATATCTTTTACTTCCCTCAAGAGTTCTGAAAACGGAATTGGTGTGTCACTGTGTGCAATGAGCGGATAATCAGCAATCACTTCTGCCAAAACTTTAACAGGCACAACATTAAAATATTTACCAAAATGCGTCATCATAAAATCAGATTGATGGTTTGCGAGCGCGGCATCATCACGATTTTTAAAAAATTTAATAAAATGTTTTTTTTCGTTTTGATCAACAATCGGACCAATAAAAACTGTTTGTTTATACCAGCGCGTATCAAGCAAAAAAGCGCGATCGATCGGGATTTCCTTATTTAGAATTTCCCATGGCCTCATAATGTCGTAATCTCGACATTGGCGTTTAACTGGCCAAAGCCGCTGAATCATAAAACCAACATGCTCAGCACGCTCACGCATTCCCTCCAAAAAAGAAAGCGTCGAGACAAGGTCCCAAGGCTTGCCAGCAACAAGATAGCGATCCGTGAACTTTGCATCGCGTAGCCAGTAAAGGGAGTCATCAATACTCATGTTAAACGGAATTTATTTCTTAAAAATTCAATAAATACTCTTTTTTTAGTTTTTATTTTTTCTAAAATAAAAACCGTAGTAGGAGATTTTCTAACCTTTTCAATAAAGTTCTTTAATTCAATATAATAATTTTCTACAACCCATAGCAGCATGTGAAGACCTTCGTGTTCCCAATTAAATTTAATAAAGGCGTATTTCCAACGATTTTTATTCTTGAGAACACCATCTCGATCGTCTCGATCAATATAATTAACTAAGGCATTACTGTAAAACTCCCCGAGACGGCGTTTGAACTTATCACGAACAGCTTGAGGCTTTTTTTCAGCCAGCGTACGCCATTTTTTCCAGTCCTTATCACAGATTTCATTTGAATTGATAACTTGTGAAAAAAAGCTCATAATCATTTCATCAAGGGGATCAGGGCGCCTAATCTTTTTATTTTCAGATCTGACAGCAGTCGAGCGCAATAATACGTTTTCATTTGGTAAAAATGGAATTCCCTTCCATGACAAGTTTGAAAGTAAATTGACCCTGACCTGATAGTCACCTTGCCAAGAAACTCCTGATATCAACAAGTTAATAACGTCAGAGTGGACGATTTTCTCTGACACAGTGATAGAATCTAATTTATCCAACCACTCAACAACTTCTGCAACGGAACCCAAAGATACGATTAAATCTAGATCTTCTTTGGTTTTACTATTAGGTAAATCTTTGTAATTTCTAGCAAAACAGTATTTGATTTCTCTAGAATCACAAAAACCAAAAAGGTCATCTAAAAATTGTTCTAAGTTATATGGCATGGCTTACTTTTAAGATAAAAAAAACAAAATAACGTTATGATTAGTAACCGAATCTCACTTCTTCTTTCCTCTTAAATTAAAAAGTGATTTTTGCAAAAGGAGATGAGGGATATGCTACTATAGCCATTCCCTCATCTCAATTGATTTCTTGAAACTCTATACCAACAATCTTCTAGCTTTTACTAGCTACCAGATATTTTAATTCTATATTTCTTTTTTCAAGAGCTTAATTGGCAGAAGGACGGACACTATATTGCCCGGTCTTGTGATAGGTGTTTTTTGCGGCATGTTCAGTTTTTGGATGAACATATTTCACCCGGGTCCAGCCCTTTGAGTCCATACATCCGTCAAAATCATGATAATCGGTATGATCAACTCGCAAATCACGGATATATTCTGGCTCTTCCCAGAATGGGAGCGACGACATTTCTGCGGCTAGTTCAGGGTGATCGACCGTATTCTCTTTACTTAAAGTACCGAGATACCCTTCACGGACATTGGCTAGTTTTGCCAGTTCAACAATTTCATGCACACATTCAGAAATATCTTGTTCTAGAACTTGCTGAGCCTTGGGCCCGGTCAGATAAAGTGCCGATGCCGTATCCGTTTTTTGCCAATAATAATAGTCTTTATGCTGTGCACAGGCCATTAAAACAATTGAACATAGTGCAAGAAGAATAAAATGACGCATAGAAATAGCCCTCAAAATATCGTTATTCGATCTCATCATCATATACAAACCTTACTTTAATCTTACCACTTTGTCATGCCCATTCCTATGGCTTTCGCCACCATGTTTCAACGACAGGTCCATAAAGCGGTGTTATCTTAGGGTGGCTGATGTGATTCCAATAGGCAATATAATCGTACCCCGTATAGTAAAGTGGAATTCCATACCAATTTTCCATGATCACACGGTCAAGACGTCGCGCTGTGTTGACCAAATCTGGTCGAGTCTTTGCCTGACTTAATTGTTCTACCAGACGGTCAATTTCAACGTTCTTTGCCCCAGCATAGTTCAGTCCGCCAGGCAAGTCTGCTGCCACACTCCCCCAATAAACTCCTTGCTCCGTCCCGGGAGAAAGTGAGTTTTTCCAGTGATTAATCGTCATATCAAAATCATACTCTTGCAAGCGGCGGATATATTGTGCTGTATCCACGGTTCGAACAGTGGCTGTAATCCCCAACCGTTTGAGGTTGCGGGAAAATTCAAGTGCTAGACGCTCTTGCGATGGGTTGCCTAGCAAAATTTCAAATTGTAGCACCTCTCCTGTTGTTTGATTAGCCATCACACCATTTTGCAAAACCCATCCAGCTTGTTTAAGTAACTCCTCTGCCTTTATTAAATTTGGTCGGATACCAGCAGGACCTGAGCCATTGGTTGTTGGCACCAGAAATTCTGGATCACGAGCCGCCAGTTCAGAATTAGCAAAGATACTCTTCATACGTTGATAGGCACCGTTAAAAAGGTTTTTATTAATCCATTCAAAATCAAAGGCATGCGCTAACGCATAACGGATATCGACATCCTCAAAAAAAGGCCGGCGAGTATTGTAAACAAAAAACCGAGCCCATCCAGGACGCCCATGTTTAAACTCCCCTTTAATAATATTCCCTGTTTCAATGGCCTTAAAATTATAATCACGGACCCAGCGATGCGCCGTCCATTCGCGCTGCAGGTCAAACGCTCCAGCTTCAAAGGCCTGAAGAGCAACCCCTTCATCTCGGTAATAATCATAAATGACCGTATCAAAGTTATAATGCCCAACATTAACCGGGTGATCCGCGGCCCAAAAATCTTTGACACGCTCATAGGTTATCTGGCGTCCCTGCTCAAAATCGGTAATTTTATAGGGACCGCTGCCCAATGGTGGCTCCAGTGTTGTCTTTGAAAAATCGCGGCCCTCGCTCTCCCAATAATGTTTCGGCAGAACAACCATCTTTGCAATAATTAAAACAGTCTCTTGATCAAACCCCTGTCCGAAATACATCGTGATTGTCCGTTCATCATGAACATTAATCTTTTCAACAAGTTTATAGATTCGTCGCGTATTAGGTCGACCATGTTTTTTAAGAATGTTATGTGTAAACACAACATCTTCGGCCAAAATCGGATGTCCATCGTGAAAAACTGCTCTCGGGTTAAGATAAAATGTAATGCCTGAGCGATCCGGTGCCACAGCAATTTTTTCTGCGACTAAGCCGTAAAGAGAAAATGGTTCATCCCAAACCCGCTTCATAAGCGGTTCCCAATAAGACAAATGATTCATACTCTCTGCCCGTTGGCCAATCAGAAGATAGGGGTTAAAACTGTCAAAGCTTCCTATTTCCGCTCGTCTAAGGGTTCCTCCCTTTGGCGCTTGGGGATTCACATAGTCAAGATGAGTAAAGTCAAGACCGTATTTTGGCGTACCATGCATGGCAATAGCGTGGGTAATTGGCCAATCTGGAGGCGCTGCTTGAACAGGTAAGGCAATTAACAGAAGATAGAGGACGACACTAAGCCTCATGCAGCCATCAATTCTGCAAGCTTTTTCTCTGGCCGAGCCCCCATATGAGAGATAATTTCAGCAGCCGCGATCGATCCTAAACGACCACATTCCTGAGGGGGTAAGCCGTGTGTATACCCATACAAGAAACCAGCAGCATAAAGATCACCCGCTCCAGTTGTATCAACAACTTTATCGACTTTTTCAGCCTCGATCGTATATTCATGCCCACTCCACAGAATGACAGACCCTTTTTCACCACGTGTAACGGCAACAATCGGACAATCATTTTCAACCATAGTCAACGCATTCTCAAAACGATCAGTTTGGTATAACGCCATTAGTTCTTGCTCATTTGCAAAAAGAATATCGATATGATTAGCCACCAGATTAAGAAATTCATCACGATGCCGCTCGACACAAAAAACATCAGAAAGTGTCAAAGATACTTTACGACTAGCATCATGTGCTATCTGAGCAGACCTTTGAAAAGCCTTCTTGGCGGTTGGTTTATCAAAGAGATACCCCTCAAGATACGTTACCTGGGCGCCTCGGATTTTTTGCTCTTCTAAATCCTTCTCAGACAGATCAGTACTCACACCAAGATAGGTCGACATAGTACGTTGGCCATCTGGCGTTACTGCGATCAAACTCCGTGCCGTAGGCGTTCCTGTCTTGTCATATGATGTTGTATGGTCAACACCAATCGCCTTCATATCATGACGAAAAATTTTACCGAATTGATCCTCTGCAACCTTACCAATATAGGCACATTTACCGCCAAATGAGGCAATACCGGCAATCGTATTTCCTGCTGAGCCACCAGATTGTTCTATCGTTGACCCCATTTTGTTATAAAGCGCATCACTTTGCACCTCATCAACAAGGGTCATTGCCCCCTTAATCAAGCCATTATTAGTTAGGAATTCTTCCTCCTCATGAGAGAGGATATCAACAATTGCATTACCAACGGCAATCACGTCATACATATAATCTTGCATAGTTTTTCTTGCTTTGTGGTGGTTAGAACAGATATAAGTAGAGCATAAAGATGTTTCACAGGTAATCCAAGAGTCTTTCAATCGTGATAGCAAAGAAAAAAAAACTGACCAAACAGAAAGTTATCCACGCTGGATTACAAATAATTAGTGCTAAAGATACATTGAATATTCATCTATCTGATATTGCTGAAAAACTTGATGTTGATGTCGTAGAACTTTATCCTTTTATTCAAAAACCATTAGATGTTTTTAGCCTGATTACAAGGCAAGTTAACCAAACTCTTGCACTAGAGTATCAGTACGACCCTTCTATCCCGGTACGCGATCAATATTTTGATCTTATTATGGAGCGCTTTGATCTCCTCCAGCCCTATAAAACAGATATTGCTTACTTCATCAAAAAGGCACCAGCTTCCCCGTTAAGCCTCGCGATGTTTTTTCCAAATTTTGATCGCGGTATTACTTTAATGATGCATTTAGCTGGCGATATCCAAAATAATAGAGCCCGATACATCAAACGCACGGCTTTAATTGGCGTTTACCTATCGACCTTTCGTGTCTGGTTAAAAGACAACAGTTCAGATAGCGCTAAAACCATGGCGCATCTTGATAAAGCGCTGGATAAATTAACAAGACTAGAAGAGTTTATTCCAAGACGTCGAGCAGCTTAACTATCAATTAAAGGCGTAACCCTGAGTGATGTCAGCTGATTTTTGCTGCGTTCTAACACCTCAAATCGAAAACGATAAAAAGCAAACTGCTGTCCCACTGTTGGAATAGCTTTAGCCTCATGAATAACAAGACCTGCAATTGTTGAGTAATTTTCATCAGGCAGTGCCCAATCAAACTGACGGTTAAGATCTCGAATTGTTGCCATCCCATCAACAACATATCCCCCACCATTTTCATCCTTTGCTATATCCGGGGGGGTTACATCTACCTCATCCTCAATCTCGCCAACTATTTCCTCAAGAATATCCTCAAGGGTAACCACACCTTGAAGCGCACCGTACTCATCCACCACAACAGCAAAATGCTCTTTTCGCTCACGAAACATTTGGAGTTGTTGAAATAGTTTCGTGGTCTCTGGAATAAACCATGGCTCTGACAAAAGCGGAATAATGTCAATATCTTCCATATTTTGCCTATGGTCACGAATTTGCCTCATCAAAAGCTTACTATGGATGACACCAACAATATTATCTGGGTTATCTTGGTAAATCGGCAATCTTGAATAAGGGCTTGATAAAGCTTGATCAATAATGGCACTTGTTGGCTGATCGGCATCAATCATTTCAACATTGCTGCGATGTGTCATAATTTCTTCAACAGTAATATCTGCTAAATCCAAAATTGAACTCAGCATCGCACGTTCATGTTTAACATGGTCTTCACGCCCTTCTTGCCCTTGATGAAGGGCAATTGCACCACGCAATTCCTCTAGCGTTCCACTGACATGTTGCCATTCAAAGGTTGCGCCAAATACATGTAAAATCATCTTAACAATTATCCCAATCAAGGCAGTAATGGGCGCAAAAACTATCACAAAAATTCTAATTATAGGCGCAATAGCCAAAGCCATCTTATCTGAATTATATAAAGCATATGTTTTAGGTAACACCTCAGCAAAAATGAGAACTAGCATAGTCATAACCAAAGTTGCCCATACCACACCACTATCGCCAAAAAAATCAATCATCAGCTTTGTAGCAATCGCTGAGGCCAAAATATTAACAAGATTGTTTCCAAGTAAAAGCGTCCCAATTAAACGATCACTTTTTTCCATGAGAAAACTCACAACCTTAGCCCGCCAGTCACCTTCTTCTGCTAAGATGTGCATCCGTGATTTTGAAGACGCTGTCAGTGCTGTTTCTGACCCCGAAAAAAAAGCCGAACAACCAATCAAAACAAAAACGGATAAGACAGTAAAAAAAGTAATCACAATATGAAAACCAATATTTATATGTTGATATGAATTTTCTATTCTACCTATTTAAAAGCTATGTGCAACAAAAGCTTGAACTCATCATATCAACCATATTAAAAATGAGATATCTGATTTTGACTGTAAAGGATGATTAATGAAATATACACTTCTTTTTATTGCGGCCATTGTTTGTGTTGGCTTTGGATATCTAGCATTTTCTGAAACTCCCGCCCCAACTGTGGCAGTGGAAAAGGAAATTTCTAACGATCGCTTCTTTAATGAATAATTTTATACGCGCTCTACTCTTATGGCTTTTTTTAGCAGCGCCAGCATTTGCTGAAGAAGACAGATCAATTGACCTCAATTCTATTTTAGGCCCTGTAACAAGTGATTATGTCACAGAGAAAGACTATAATAAAACTTCAGGCGATTTTCATCAGATCCGTCTTCTCTTAGATTATGAACCGGGATTAACCGATGGAATTTGGCAAAGGAACGACGCAAAGGATATTATTAAAGCACTTGCTGAATTTTATGGGGTTAACGGCTCGCCGGCATTGCGTGAACTTTGGCAAACAACGTTATCTGATGGTTTTAAGGGAGCTTCACTTAGCCCAGGAAAAAAAAAGAATGATATTGCTCTAACCGTTGCACGCATGCAAACAATGCTCGAATTGGGTTTGTTTCATGATGCTATTCGCCTTTATCATGCTATCAAAGACACACCTGCTCCCGATGTTATTGCGCAAGAAGCAATTAATGCAATGGCTTATGCTGGAATGGCTGATGCCGCATGTTTAGAGGTAAGCTTTGTTACACAATCGATTCGGACAATACCATGGTTAAAACAGCGATTCCTGTGTGCTCTTCATAATGATGAGAAAGAAATCGCTATCGCTTTACAAGGTTATCTCAAAGAAATAATTAATAAGGATACGATACATCAAACCGTTCAAAGCTTTCTCAAAAAACCAAATTTTAACGGATCAATTAAGACTAACCTCTCGCCGTTACAGCAAGCTCTCTTACTAGCCCATGGAGGCAAATATAAAGAGGATATATTTGATAAAGCAAAACCAACTTTGATAGCCTCTATTGCGCTATCCCCCTACCTTCCTATAGTAAAGCGCCTAAAGGCTGCGGACAAAGCGATTGAGTTAGGGGTTATTTCCCCGAAAGATCTTTTACTAATATATGAACAACTTGATTTATCTGATGAACAAATCACCGATGCACGCAATAGAGTTCTTAACGGCAAGCCACTCGGTAATGCTTCACTGCTAAAAGTCGTGACAAAAACACACGATCCCGCAATTCGCGCGCAATTAATTGAGAAAGCTCTTCAAAAATATCACTATAAGCCAAATATTTTTTCACAACTTTTCTTGCGCTATATTGACAAAATTTCCTCACAAGCGTCAGATATTCAATCCTTTGCCACAACTGGCTATAGCCTTGCTATTTGGCAAGACTACCTCTCCGCCTGCAAAGCTTTTTTTCCTTTTGTGCAAGACTCACACGCAGCATTAACTAGTATATCTGATATTAAACTGCCGGAAGAAAAAGATATTGATGCCCTGTTATCCTATATTGACCAAACACATAAAAAATCTGCTACGATTAGAAAGGCTCGTATTCTTGCCGCTCTTAAAGCAGCTGAGATGGTTAGAGATGACAAAATTAACCACGATATGTTAAAAAAATGGCGAGAGAACAAAAAAAACACACGCAAGAGGGGAATTTTCTTTCTTGAAAGCCTTAATACGTTTTCCATTGAAAAACCTGGCCTTACAGCACCAACAACCATTTATCAACTTCTTGAAAACTACTATAAAAATCAATTTTTTGCGGAAAATCGAAAAATAACACTTGAAATTATCATTCAATCAGTCCTATAAATGTACATAACACATATGGAAAATTTTATCCGCCCTATGAGTTGGGGCACTATTTGTAACTGTGAGGGAGACTTATATCATGGCTCGTCCTGGACGTCCTAAACTACCAGAAAAGAAACTGCATGCGACTGTCGATGCATTTCTTGAAATGCTTGTATCGGCTCGTGGTGCTGCAATGAACACTGTTCAGGCTTACAAGCGCGATTTAGCTGATATTTCAACTTATTTAGAAGAGCGTAATGTTGTGATTGCTACGGCAACAACAAACGATCTTCGTTCTTATTTAAATGATCTTGGAGCAAGTAAAACGAAAGGAACGAATGGCAGTGTTGCTGTTCGAACTGTTGCACGTCGCTTATCGGCTATGCGCCAGTATTATCAGTTCCTGATTGCTGAGGGTAAGCGTAAAGAAGACCCAACAACAGCAATTGAAAGCCCAAAACAAACACGGACACTCCCTAAAATCTTGACCGAGGATGAAGTGACTAAACTAATCACCACGGCTCAAGAGAAAAAAGGCAATGATGGAAAGCGCCTTGTTGCTCTTCTTGAGATTCTATACGCAACTGGCCTTCGTGTTTCTGAGCTCGTTGGTTTACCGCTCTCGGCAATTAGCCAAGATCGCCGCAGTATTATTATTGCCGGTAAAGGTGGTAAGGAGCGTGTTGCGCCTATTTCAGAGCCTGCGCGTCGTGCATTAAATGCCTATCTTCAGGTGCTGCCAAGTTTTATCACACCAAGTCGTGAGAATGTCCAATCTAAATGGCTGTTCCCATCACGCACATCTGATAAAGGGCATCTTACTCGTCAGCGTTTTGCACAAATCTTAAAAGATTTAGCGCAAGCAGCCGAGGTTGATGAAGATCGTGTAAGCCCACATGTGCTTCGTCACGCTTTTGCCACTCACCTTCTTAGCCGTGGTGCTGATTTGCGCTCCGTGCAAAAGATGCTGGGACATGCAGATATTGCAACGACACAAATCTATACGCATGTGATCAATGACAAGCTGAAAGATATTGTGAAGAGCAAACACCCATTAGCCAAAAAGACTAAAAAGAAAGCTAATACAAATACAAAAGAGACAGAAACTGCAGAAACTGCCTAAATTTCATGTTCTCTAATACAGCAAAGGCCACTGTGATATGTGGCCTTGTTGATTCTTTCACTTGATGTTTTCGTTATACTTGGTACAGTCTTTACCACTCTAGCAAAAAAAAATTGATATGGCTTATTTGGAATTTGAAAAACCGATCGCGGGCTTGGAAGGTAAAATTAAAGAACTCCGCCACCTATCTGGCGATGGTGAGATTAATATCACTGCAGAGGTGGCTCGCCTTGAATCAAAGGTAGAACGCCTTCTGCGTCAAACATATAAGAAAATCTCAGCCCAACAAATTGTCCAAGTGGCGCGTCACCCTGACCGTCCTCATTTTGTTGATTATCTTGGCGCCCTTATTACTGATTTTACCCCGCTGGCCGGTGATCGCCAATTTGGCGAAGATCATGCGCTCATTGGTGGTCTTGGTCGTTTTGAGGGACGTCCTGTTGTGATTATGGGGCAAGAAAAAGGCTATGATACAGAAAGCCGGATCAAGCACAATTTTGGTATGACACGCCCTGAAGGGTATCGCAAGGCACAGCGGCTTGTTAAAATGGCTGAGCAATTTGAGTTACCTATCATCACAATGGTCGATACAGCAGGGGCTTATCCTGGTGTTGGCGCGGAAGAACGTGGACAAAGCGAAGCGATTGCCAAATCGATTGAGACATTCTTACGTGCGGAAACACCAATTATATCGACTATTATTGGCGAGGGCGGCTCGGGCGGTGCAATCGCAATCGCAGCAGCAGATCTGGTCAATATGATGGAGTACAGTATTTATTCGGTTATTTCTCCTGAAGGCTGTGCTTCTATTCTCTGGCGCAGTGCTGATCACGCTAAACAAGCCGCTGAGGCCCTTAAACTAACCGCTAAAGATCTTAAAGAATTAGGGGTTATTGATACCATTATTAACGAACCGCTTGGTGCAGCCCATCGTGCCCCGACTCAAACCTTTGAGAATGTCAAAACGACTATCCAAAAAGGACTGGATGATCTCTCAAAACTTGACGGCAAAGCCTTGAAGAAACGTCGCCAGGAAAAGTTTCTCAAAATGGGAAAAAAAGGTCTTAGCTAATTGAGCGCGTATAAAGTAAAAAACGGAGGCTTTCTTTTAAAGATGGCCTCCGTTTTTCATAGGAGTGACCGACTATGACGATGGAGGATTATTGAAGTCGATCGGGGGGAAGGTACTTAAACTCCCGCAAACCATAGTATGGCATATTGAGATTACGTGTAATTGTCTTCGCCGCCACGGATGACCCACATCCATGCCCCGCGCGCAAATGACCGGTTTCTGTTGCCGCTGCCTGATAATAAACCATGACAAAGACACGAATAGCCGCAGTCAAGGACGTCTTTGGGCGTTTGCGCTCGGCAATCACACTACATAGATCATGAATTTTACAAGACTCACGCCTTGCAATATCTTTAAGACCAAGCCACATCTCCTTTTCCAGACGGACAGAAGTGCGCCGACCATTAATGGTAATATTGTGACTGATAAGCGTACTACCTGGATCACAATCTGATTGATCCTTAAAATCAGATTTGGCCTCATTAAGCATTTCTTCAGAATCGATAACATCAAGAGCATTTGTCATTTGATACACAACCTTAAATTGTTAACACACATTCATAGTCATATCATAACAAATCACAAAATACAACCTAAAGTTTAAAAAATATTTTAGTACAAATTATAAAGAGATTTTTTTTGATATCGCTTAAAAAATATTTATGATGATTTTTTATCCTCTATTTTTTCATTTTTATCTGTTTCATTTGTTAAAAATGAAACCGTATCCTCTGGTGTAAGCGAATCAATCACAATAAAGGTAAAACTTTCATCTTTACTCTGTTTTTCCCCTGCTGACGGTGCAATATTCGCAAAAAAGCGCGTTGTATCATGTGATAACAACTCTGTTTCTTTTGTTATTTCTGGTTTAAAACTTTGTGCCATCTCAATGATACGCTCCCGGCCAAAAATATGTTGACCAAAAACAGCCATATAGACTGACCATGTAAATAATAGCATTGTTATTAAACGAGAAAACATTATATACCCCACACACACGCAACGTTTTTATCTCTTTATGTTTTGAGTATATATGTAAATTTATTATGAAAACATTAATTCTGTAAAATAAATTTGCAAAAAAAACATCGTATGCGCTGGTTTTCTTTTCTGATAGGCTCGTGTATATGAATTACGATCTCTACTTTAAAAACAGCCTGGCACAACTAAAAACCGAAGGCCACTACCGCCATTTTGCCAACTTAAAACGACATGCGGGACGTCTGCCCAAGGCAACACTTAAAACGCCTATTGGTGAAAAAGAGATTATAATCTGGTGCTCGAATGACTATCTCGGCATGGGACAACACCGCGTTGTTTTGCAAGCCATGCATGACGCTATTGATTCTTGCGGGGCTGGAGCTGGTGGCACTCGTAATATTTCCGGCACGACCCGGTATCATATTGACCTGGAAGAGAGCCTGGCTGACCTGCACCAAAAAGAATCTGCGCTCCTCTTCACCTCTGGCTATATCTCAAATGAAGCGACCCTCTCAACCTTGCCAAAACTTCTGCCCAATTGTGTAATATTCTCAGATGCGATGAACCATGCCTCCATGATTCGCGGGATTAATGCCGGTAAATGTGAAAAGAAAATCTTCAAGCATAATGATGCGGCGCATTTGGAGAGGCTCTTAAAAGAAACGCCTCTCAACCAAGCCAAGGTCATTGCATTTGAATCCGTTTATTCCATGGATGGGGATATTGCCCCAATTGCTCAGATTATTAAGTTAGCACAAAAATATCAGGCCCTGACTTATCTTGATGAAGTGCATGCGGTTGGTATGTATGGCCCACGCGGTGGGGGTGTTGCCGAAGAACACGGCCTAATGGATCAGATTGATATTATTGAGGGAACACTCGGAAAAGCCTATGGTGTCATGGGGGGCTATATTGCCGGCTCTGCAGCGCTGGTTGATGCGATTCGTTCCTTTGCTAGTGGCTTTATTTTTACGACGGCTTTGCCCCCTGCTTTAGCTGCCGGCGCCCGCGCGAGTATTGAACACCTCAAAACATCCACCATTGAGCGCAGCCAACAAAAAGAACGCGTTACGACTACCCACCAAGCGCTCACTCAGGCAGGGATCCCCTTTATATCAACATCCAGCCATATTATCCCCGTGATGGTGGGTGATCCGATTTTATGTAAGAAAGCCAGCGATATCCTTTTGGAAGACTTTGATATCTACGTGCAACCGATTAATTACCCCACCGTCCCACGCGGAACAGAGCGCTTGCGCCTGACCCCTTCCCCGGTGCATAGTGATCAAGATATTGCTGATCTTGCCACCGCCCTGCAAACGGTCTGGAAAACCCTATCCATCAAGAAAGCTGCCTAATTCTACAACTGCGGCTTGGCTCTAATAAAATACTCAATGACTTGTTTCGCTTCATCGGAAGCCCAATCCGCATCGCCTTCATAAGTGGCCACCAAATCCCCCCTATCATTAATCAAATAGGTGGTTGGCAGGCCCGCCAAGCCTGGGATATACATGGTTGAATTATCGTGATCCAAAAGTGGTTCAAGGTGTTCCACACCCTGCTCCTCCAAAAATTGAGCAATTTCATCAACCGTCATCTCATCATCCATCGACAGCGCAATTACCTTGAAATCGTAACCACCAAGATTTTCCTCAAGTTCATCAAGCGAGGAAAGCTCCTCAATACATGGTGGGCACCAGGTTGCCCAGAGGTTCAATAAAACAACCTGTCCCTTGTAATCGGAAAGGAAACGCTGTGTCTCATCCAAACCATTCATAATGATTTCGGGCATATTTTGTGCCCGATCATGGATTTGAAATTTCTGCATTTCCCCCATCAAGAAGGGATTAGCCAAAGCCGATTGGCTTAAAAACAAAACACAGCAAAGAAAACTGCTTATTGTCATGACTTTCATTCTTGTCACATCCTTTGAACCCTGTATAACTATGACTATAAGTATACACTATTCATGAGAAAAATTGTGGGTTTATTACAACAAAAAACACTCTATCTAGGTCTTTGCCTTCTCCTTTCAACCTCTGCCGTTACAGGATGTGGTAAAAAACCCAGCACATTAAACCACCCACCCCATGTTGAACAGGACGCATACCCACAAAGCTATCCAAAAGCAATTAAAGCGCCCGGGGCAGACAATTACTAGGATTGTAAAATAGCGTCGACGCGAGATTGCAAAGTATCCATATCAAACGGTTTTGTCATCACTTCGTGGATAAGCTCGTCTAGGTTGTGGGCCCGTTGGCGCTCATGGGCATAGCCTGTCATCAGCAAAATTTTCATATTCGGATATTCTTTGCCCGCCTGCAGAGATAAGGTAATACCATCAATGCCCGGCATGGCAATATCGGTCAGAAGAAGATCAAATGGCTGGTCACGTAAGGCTGACAAGGCAGCATAGCCATCAAAAGTCGCCGTCACTTCATGCCCCATAGTCGTCAACGCACGCTCGATAAAGCTGCGGAGATCTGGCTCATCATCTACTACCAGGATACGTGACACGATGGTTTAAACTCCTTTACTGATAGGCAAACATCACCGTTACTTTGTCATTTTCCGGCGGAATATCTGTCAGCCGATAATCAAAAGCAATCGATTGCTGAGACTGCATAATTTTACCCCCAAGGGGAATCACCCAATCCTTAACCGATTCATTACCAGAAAAACTCCTAATTTTCAGTGAAGGGAGCGCAACATCTTGTTCAGATTCATTGTCAATTCGACCTTGAACAATTAAAACTGGGGCACCATCCAACTCCTCAATCGTGGCCGTCACGCTGTCAAAACTGAGCCCTTCACCAGCAACTGGCACAGGTAAACCGATCATCTCAAAGAATTTGGCACTCGGTTCCCATTGTTGGACAAAATATTGCCGCCCCGTTGTAAAAATCGCGACAAAAAGCGCTAAACAAAGAAAAAATGTAAAGGCAACCGCTTTGACTGTTAAACCAGAAGTATCGTCGCGCGCTTCGTGATGCGCTACTGGGTCATAATACCGCTCCAACTCTTCATCTTCTTGTGGCTCTTGCATGGTATTTGCTGGCTCAAACACCTCTGCATCAACATGGATAACCTCATCCTCTATTGGGTCTTGATGCCATTTATGGCCACAATTGGTACATTTAACTGTACGCCCCTCAACCCCAATGGACCCATCAGGGATAAGATATTGTGACTGGCAAGATGGACAGGTCAGAATCATATAAAAAAAGCCTCTCTATAACGCGTTATTTATCTTATATAGCGCAGAATATAAGTTAAAAACAAGAAGCTTACTCGATCATGGCAAGCTTAAGTAATTTTACATGGTAAAAACACGCGAAATATACTTTATGTTAATTGACTTTTATGGCAAGTTTTGCTATGATGACCGTTAAGTTAATAAAGAATTAACGTTTTTTTACAGGGCTAAAATGGCTGAAACTTATATTAAAACTGCCAGCACAACACAAGAAGCTCTTAACGTCGATGCCAACCTGTCTGGCATAAATGAGGCGTTGGCTGCTGCGCAGCAAGAGCAGAACGAATTGCTTGAATTGCTTGAAGATCAACAGCGATCATCACAAGAAAACCTTTTTGCTGATATTGGGGATGTTAAGCTTTTATCTGAAACTGAAATGGTGGCGTCTGAAACCAACAGAGAAATTAATGCGCTTGTTCAAAAGGCTCAAGCGATTAAAAATGATCCAGAAAATAACCTCACAGATGACAATGTTGCTGAATTAAAAAGACAACTTGAAAAATTTGACCAAAAAGATCTATCCGAGCCGGCAAAAGAAACGCTTGCCTCTGCACGGAACATCCTCTCTAGAGCCCAAGATGCCCTTAATAAACAAAAAGAGATTGAGGCGCTTAAGGACAAAATAGCTCATAATCAATATGAACTTCTGAAGACGTATTACAAAGGGCTTAATCAAGATGTTGATAATCAGCTTATCAGCGATTATGCCAAAGAACTTTTTGATCTCAGTATCACGGTTTCGATTGATTTTAGTAATAGTAATAGTAGCCTTGTCTTGACTGACCCCGACGGATGGAAAACCGTTGATGCGATCAGCTCTGTTGTTACTTACGCTCCAGAAGGCGCTCCAGAAGGAAATAATACTTGTCCAGAAAGTATGGCCATGTTCCACGTTATGGCCGCTATACTAAAAGGACACGATGTTT
>CAZBXD010000014.1:4101-36257 GCA_964496065.1 uncultured Bdellovibrionales bacterium | reverse complement strand
TTTATAAACCAATTACTCACTCTCAACATGGACCGACTTTAGGGGGCTGGGTCAGCCCATTTTGGTTAGGGATTTGGTTAGGGATTTTGGTGTTATTTGTTGATATGTCATTTGGCATTATGAAACTCACTTTCTACTTTATCTAGATAATTCAAGTAGATAAGAAGAAAACATAGCCTAGCATATTGACGCATAAAAACGCACAGTTTTAAACTGTTATCCCAAGTAGAAAATACACCAGGATTACAGGCAGAAAAAAATTCATCCAGTATTTCTTGCGATTAATTCTACCTTGAAAAGAAAAATAAAAACTCTTCCAATCAAAACTTTTTGTTTCTTCAATAATCAGATTGTCTGACACCATTTTTACGCAGCCTTTCTTTTGAGTATCTGGGGCATCGCGGTAAATTGTGCAGCCTCTTCCACGGTTTTTGCAACCTTGAGAACCGTTTGTTCATCAAAGGCACGACCAATAATTTGCATCCCCAATGGGAGGCCCCGCTTATCAAGGCCTACGGGAACAGAAATCCCTGGCAAGCCCGCTAAGGATGTTGGGCTAGTAAAGATATCGGTGAGATACATCGCCACTGGATCACTGATTTTCTCCCCCACGGCAAAGGCAGATGAGGCCGCCGTTGGCGTCAGGATCACGTCACAATACTCATAGGCGTCCTTAAAATCATTGGCAACCAATGTACGTACTTTCTGTGCTTTCAGATAATAGGCATCATAATACCCAGAAGACAGGGCATAAGTCCCGATCATAATCCGACGCCGTACCTCCGGTCCAAATCCAGCGGCCCGGGTTTTTTCATAGGTATCGATCAGATCATCCCCCTCAACGCGAACGCCATAGCGCATCCCATCATAACGTGCCAAATTGGAGGACGCTTCAGCTGGGGCAATAATATAATAGGCCGGCACAGAATATTTGGCATTTGGTGTTGAGATATCAACAATCTCCGCCCCTGCCTCTTTTAACCACGCGGCAGTTTGTTGCCAATAGCTAGCCACTTCTTCTGATAACCCTTCCACTTCACGGTATTCTCTTGGGATTCCGATTTTAAGCCCCTTCACACCGTCAGCAATACCATCCATATAATCCGGCACATCGGTGTTCACAGAGGTTGAGTCCTTCGGATCATACCCCGCCATTGCACGCAGCATAATCGCCGAATCTTCAACCGAGCGCGTAATTGTCCCAGCCTGATCCAAAGACGACGCAAAAGCAATCATCCCATAGCGCGAACACCGTCCATAGGTTGGCTTCAGACCAACAATACCACATAAAGCCGAAGGATACCGAATGGATCCGTTCGTGTCTGAACCTGTCGCCGCCATCACACCGCGTGCCGCCACGATCGCCGTTGATCCACCGGAGGATCCACCGGCAACCAAATCGGCATCACTGTCATTGGCTTTCCACGGGTTAATAATATTGCCATAGGTATTGGTTTCTGACGAGGATCCCATCGCAAACTCATCCATGCCAACCTTACCCAGAATCACAGCGCCTTGTGACCAAAGGTTTTTTGTCACAGTTGATTCATACGGCGGAATAAAAGTATCGAGGATTTTACTTGAAGCGGTCGTGCGCACCCCTTCGGTACAGAACAAATCTTTGACTGCGATTGGCATGCCCTCCATCAGGCCAGCCTCCCCTTTTTGACGGCGCGCATCAGACGCTTTTGCCATCTCGCGTGCCTTGTCAAAAGTTTCAGTCACATAGGCGTTGAGATGCTTGACATCTTCGCTCGCCTTGATATGCGCCTGCGTTAACTCTTCTGCGGTAAACTCACCTTTTGTCATGCCGGCGAGCGCTTCCGTCATTGTGAGATTGGTTAACTTTGTCATGACTATTCCACCACCTTTGGCACGACATAGAATCCTTCTGCCGATTCTGGGGCGTTACTGAGAACTTTCTCAACAATATCTCCATCGGTGATCTCATCCGGGCGATGATAGGCTTTGTGCGGAATTGCACTGACCATCGGCTCCACCCCATTAGTATCGACCGCGTTTAATTGCTCAATCCAGCCAAGAATTGACTCTAATTCTCCCGCTAATTTTTCATTTTCTTCTGCAGTGGTTTTGAGGCGAGCCAGACGCGCCACCTTCGCCACAGTTTCTTTCGTCATCGACATATGATGGTAAATCCCTTAAGAGTTGTGGTGTAAAATAAAACTTAATAGAAAACGAACCAGACAAAATGTCAATTGTAAAGCTAGAAAAACTTGTAGAAAAACCCCATGTGGACCATCGCCTAATGGCCTTAGACTTAGGAACAAAAACCATCGGTGTGGCAATCTCCAATCCGGAACGCACCATGGCCTTTCCGTTGGAGACAATTAAGCGAGTGAAGTTGAAACCGGATTTAGTTCGGATCGCAGCCCTTGCCAAAGAATGGGACACGGCTGTTTTTATCCTCGGATTCCCTTTAAACATGGATGGAACAGAGGGGCCACGATGCCAAGCAACACGAGCCTTTGCTGATAATTTATTACAAAATGAACCTTTGTTTCACGTGAAACCTGTGATCGCCTTTCAAGATGAACGCCTTTCGACCTTTGCCGCGCAAGATATGCTGATTAATGACCTCGATATGGGACGCGAGAAAAGAAAGACCGTCATCGATCAAATGGCCGCTGTCCAGATTTTGAAATCAGCTCTTGAAAAAATTAAATAAAAAGGGAAATATTAACGCATCATGTTTGAACTTATCCTCATTTCATATCTGATTGGCTCTATTCCCTTTGGCTTGGTTTTGGCGAAGGCATTTGGCTATGGCGATATTCGTAAAATCGGCTCTGGTAATATTGGGGCGACCAATGTGTTGCGCACGGGAAGTAAACCCCTCGCCCTCGCGGCTTTTATTGGCGATATCATAAAAGGGTATGCCGCAATTTATATTGCCCAAAATTATTTTTCTGACTTTGAAAATGCAGTCTATATTGCTGGATTTGTAGCAATGATCGGACATATTTTCTCTATCTGGGTCGGATTCAAAGGGGGCAGAGGTGTCTCAACTGGCTTAGGCGTTCTGCTTGCTCTTGATCCATTTATAGCAGCACTGAGTTTCAGTGCTTGGTTTGTTGTTGCAACCTTATCAAGGATTTCATCCCTTGCATCACTAATCGCAACTTTACATTCTCCAGTATACGCCGTTGCGGCGGGACATGCTTATCTCGCGCCATTTCTTTGTCTTTTAGCTGCGCTCATTTGGTGTACACACCGTGACAATATCCAACGGCTGCTTGATGGCAGTGAATCAAAAATTGGTGATACGGTTAAAAAGCCTGTCAAAAAGAAAGCACCCGCTCAAACCAAAGCAGCGGTAAAGAAGAAAACACCAGCTAAAAAATCTTCTACGAAGAAAAAAGCACCGGTGAAGAAAAAGACAACGGCTAAGAAAACCACCCGAGCTAAGAAAAAATAATTATGCCGGTTTATGAGCCGCAATATTTAACCGATCAAGAACGTCTTGATTGGCTCCGCCTAATCCGAACACCGAATATTGGCCCCCTGACCTTTTACCGGTTGATGGAAAGATTCGATGGTGATGCAGCATCTGCGCTCGAAGGATTACCAGAACTTGCCGCCAAGGCCGGGCGAAAACAATACCGCCTTCACCCTATTTCACACGCTGAGAATGAATTAGAACACCTTTACAGGTATGGTGGTCGGATGATCATGGTCTGTGAACCAGAGTATCCAGAATCTTTGAAAATGATTGAGGACGCCCCACCCGTTCTTTCAATTATTGGTGACGTCAGCCTTTTCAGTAAACCAAGTATTGCAATTGTTGGTGCCCGGAATGCTTCTATTAATGGTAAGCACCTTACCAAAAAAATTGCTCAAGAATTGGGACAGGCAGAGTATATCGTGACCTCTGGTCTTGCGCGAGGCATTGATACAGCGGCGCATGAAGGCGCACTAGAGACAGGCACGATTTCTGTGCTTGCAGGTGGTGTCGACAATATTTACCCCCCAGAGAATAAAGACCTCTATCGTCAAATTGGTGAGCACGGGATGATTGTCAGCGAAAATATCTTTGGTATGGTCCCTAAAGCACAACATTTTCCGCGTCGCAATCGGATCGTCTCTGGCTTAAGCCTTGGAACTGTTGTTGTTGAGGCCGCAACAAAATCTGGCTCCCTGATCACGGCGCGCCTTGCCTTTGAACAAGGGCGGGAGGTTTTCGCCATCCCTGGTAACCCCGCAGATCCGCGCGCCGGTGGACCCAATCAATTGATTAAGCGTAACCAAGCCAGTCTGATCACCAGTGCTAACGATATTATCAATACCCTTAAAGATATGAAACCCAAAGTGATTGAACCCGTTAAACGACACGCCTTATGGGAAGATCCGCTCGAATTCACCCTTTTTAAAGAACAAGAAGAGGAAAGTTCAGCAATGCCATCGAATGACCTCAAGCCAGCTGAACTCATTGATTTTCTTAGTGCTACACCAACAAATATTGATGATTTAGCGCTGGAATCTGGTCAACCCATTCACACAATTTTGACATTTTTACTTGAATTAGAGATGAAAGGGCGTATACAACGGCACCCAGGAAACAAAGTCAGCCTCGTTGAGGCCGCTTAAGAATTGATAGAGTAGATTGAGGATTATGGCCGCATCAAACGTCGTTATTGTTGAATCACCAGCAAAAGCTAAAACCATCAATAAGTATTTGGGATCAGACTATAAAGTCTTAGCCAGCATGGGCCATGTCCGTGACCTCCCATCAAAGAATGGCTCGGTTGATCCAGATAAAGGCTACGAGATGATTTGGGAAGAATCAGCCCAATCAAAAAAGCCACTCGGTGAAATTAAAAAAGCCTTGAAAGAGGCTCGGACACTTTATCTGGCAACCGACCCGGATCGTGAAGGAGAGGCCATTTCATGGCATATCCATGATATTTTTGCCGAAAAAGGGCTGTTAAAAAATAAAGACGTTAAGCGCGTGACCTTTAATGAGATTACAAAATCAGCCGTTCAAAAAGCCTTTGATAATGCACGCGATGTTGATCAAGCCTTGGTTGATGCATATCTGGCACGCCGGGCTTTGGATTATCTCGTTGGCTTTAACCTCTCCCCGATTTTATGGCGTAAATTGCCAGGCTCTCGCTCAGCCGGGCGGGTGCAATCCGTGGCTCTACGCCTGATTTGTGATCGTGAGCTTGAAATTGAAAAATTCAACGCCCAAGAATATTGGTCTGTTGAGGCGGATTTTAAAACACCTGCTGGTAAAAACTTCACTGGTCGTCTGACGCATTTGAAGGGTGACAAGCTCAAGAAATTTGATATTGAGAATGAAGCCGCAGCGAAAAGTGCCGTCAAACAAATCGAAGGCCAGGCCTACACAATTGCAAAAATTGAAAAGAAACAGGTCAAGCGCAACCCAGCAGCGCCGTTTATTACCTCCACCTTGCAACAGGAAGCCGCGCGCAAACTAGGCTTCGGTGCGAGCCGTACGATGCGCACCGCGCAACGCTTGTATGAAGGGGCGAATATCGGAGGCGAAACCGTTGGTCTGATCACCTATATGCGTACCGACGGGGTAACGTTAAGTGGCGAAGCCATTTCGAGCGCGCGCAAAGTGATTGAGGCAACCTATGGCAAAGACTATGTCCCCGATAGTCCGCGACAATATAAATCAAAAGCAAAGAATGCTCAGGAAGCCCATGAAGCGATCCGCCCAACCGATCTGAGCCGGAAACCAGAAGATGTGGCGAAATACCTCGAGGCAGATCAACTTAAGCTTTATACTCTGATCTGGAAACGGACAATTGCTTGCCAGATGGCAACCGCCCTTCTTGACCAGGTTGCCGTGGACGTTCTCAGCGCTGATAAAAAAGTCACATTCCGGGCCAATGGCTCCATCGTTGCCTTTGATGGATTTTTCAAGGTTTATATGGAAGGTCGCGATGATACCGATGATGAACAAGATCACGATAATGATGATAAAATTCTCCCACCAATGAATGAGGGGGAAAACCCAGATTTGGGGACCGTGACCCCCAATCAGCACTTCACCCAACCACCGCCCCGTTTCACAGAAGCCTCACTGGTTAAAACATTGGAAGAGCTGGGGATTGGGCGCCCATCGACCTATGCCAGTATCCTCAACGTCCTGCAAACCCGAAACTATGTTCGCCTTGAATCAAAACTCTTCTTCCCGGAAGACCGCGGTCGTGTTGTCACCGCCTTCCTCGAAAACTTCTTCCCGAAATATGTTGAATTTGATTTCACAGCGGAATTAGAAAAAGAACTCGATACAATCTCTGAAGGCAAGTTGGATTGGAAAAAAATGCTCGATGGTTTTTGGAAACCGTTTATTGCCAAAATTGAGGAAACCAAAGAAATCCGGATTCAGGATGTCATTAAAACGCTCAATAAAGAACTGGAAGATATGCTCTATCCCTTGCGTGAGGATGGCTCCGATCGTCGCGCCTGTCCATCATGTGATGATGGCCGCCTCAGTTTAAAACTCGGGCGCTTTGGTGGTTTTATCGGGTGTTCTAATCATCCGGATTGTAAATATACCCGCCCGCTTGTCGTGGATGCTGATCAGGAAGAAGAGGCCATGCAAGCGGCCAAAGGCCCGCGTGAACTGGGGATTGATCCGGAAAGTGGTCGGATAATTTCCGCCCGCCCTGGCCCGTATGGTCCCTATGTTCAGCAAGACCTGACCGCAGAGGAAGAAGAGTTGAAGGGCAAGAAAAAACCAAAGCCAAAACGGGCCGGCCTGCCTAAACATATGACCCTTGATAGTGTCACCTTGGAAGAGGCAATCGAACTGCTGCGCCTACCGCGTGATGTTGGCACACATCCAACCACTGGTGAAATGATTATCGCCGGCCTTGGCCGCTTTGGTCCGTTTGTCAAACATGAGAAAATGTACGCCTCCATCCCCAAGGATGAGGATGTCCTTACCATCAAGCTTGACCGCGCGCTTGAATTGATCAAGCAAAAGGAAGAAAAGGTTGCCGCCGGTGGCGGCCGCTGGGGTAAGAAGAAATCAACGGCCAGCAAGAAAGCCGGTGATGCAAAAGATAAGAAAAAAGCACCTACTAAAAAGAAAACCACGAAGAAAAAGAAGTAAACCTATGAAAGAATTTGTAACCTCCCTGATCTTCTCCGAAGATCTGACTAAAGTCCTCCTCGTCAAAGATAAAACGATTGATGGGATTGGCGGTGCGTTTAACAACGATGATACCAACCATAAGGTTGCCGCGATCCGTGAATTGGGACGCGTCTCCGGTCTTAAATCCAATGACCTGTCTGAGTTTCATGAGCTGGGCGGCATTATGCGCCCGAACTCTTTTGTCTCTTTCTGGACTGGGTTGGGCAAACCGGATGCGCGGGCGCAATCGCTCACCGATGCGCATGTCTCTTGGTTTGATGTCAAAGATATTGGTGGGCTTTCCATGGAGGGCGAGCTCGATGTCATTATTCGTTTTGCAGTCAAAGAATGGGTCAAACTCCGCACCAGTAAAATTCCCGAGATTGGTCAGATTAACTTGGAATATGTCTATGACTCCGCCAAGTCACTGACTGAATAAAGAAAGCTCTAGTATATACGGATGATCTGGGGTAGTGTCGCACCAGTATGACACAGATCCCCGACCATATCCCTTCCGCACAAGACATTATTGACTTCCTCAATCGTAAAGGGGGGACAGCAAAAAAATCTGATATTGCCAAAGACTTCAAGATAAAAGGCCACGATCGAATTGGTTTGAAACAACGCCTTAAAGATATGGTGGCGCGTGGTGATTTGATTAGCGGTAAACACCGGACACTACAACTACCACAGTCCCTCCCCCCAATTGCAACGATGATTGTCTCGCATATTGATGTTGATGGCGAGTTTCTGGTCAAACCAGAAAAATGGGAATACGACACAGAACCGCCGGAGGTTCTTCTCCATATTCCAAGTGGCAAACAAGGCATGCTGATTGAAGAAGGGGACGCTCTGGTTTGTCATACAGAGCGTTTGAGTAACGGCGATTATTTGGCCAAACCGATCCGCAAAATAGAGCGCTTTGTTGATGAAATTATCGGTTTTTATGAGCGTAAAAAGAAATATGGCATCGTTACCCCAACCGATCGCCGTAATCGCAAAACTTATCAAATCCCACGCGGGCATGATTTGGAGGCACGCGATGGTGACCTGGTACAGGTAGCGGTGGAGAATAAAGCGGCGAAAATCAGCAAAATCTTGGGCCATCAAGACGACGCCGATATCATTAGTTTAATTGCCATCCATAGCCATGAAATCCCAGTGGCCTTTAAACAAGAAACTATCGATGAAACAAAAAATATTGCTGTCCCCGATCTGGGTGATCGCACCGACCTGCGTGAAATTCCTCTGGTGACGATTGACGGTGCTGATGCCCGTGACTTCGATGATGCAGTTTATGCTGAGGCCGACCCATCCCCACAGAATGAGGGGGGATGGAAACTGATCGTCGCGATTGCCGATGTCGCGCATTATGTGCGTAAAGGATCCTCACTGGATGCAGAAGCCTATGAACGGGGTAACTCCGTTTATTTTCCGGATCGGGTCGTGCCGATGTTGCCGGAAAAACTTTCGAATGGCCTCTGCTCCCTCGTGCCAAATGAAGTACGTGCCTGTATGGCGGTCAAAATGACCATTGATAAAAACGGTCAACTGATCAAACAAAAGGTAATCCGCGGTCTGATGAAATCAGCAGCGCGCCTGACCTATGATCAAGTACAAATGGCATTGGATGGCAACCCAGATGAGACAACCAAACCGATTAAGGAAACGCTGCTTGAGCCACTCTATGGCGCCTTTAAAACGCTTGAAAAAGCCCGCAAAAAACGCGGTACGATTGAGCTGGAAATGCCAGAACGTAACGTCACAATCAAAGACGGGCGTATTACTGAGATTACCTTGCGTCATCGCTATGACAGTCATAAGCTGATTGAAGAATTTATGATTTTGGCCAATGTTGCCGTGGCAAAAGCATTAGAGAAAATTGAGCAACCCCTCATCTATCGAGTCCACAGCCAACCTGATGCTGCTCGATTAGAATCAACCCGAACTTTCTTGAAAGAAATGGGGTACAGCCTCGCTCCAGGACAAGTTAAACCTGTACAATTTGATCAAGTCCTAAAACAAGCCGCTGGACGTGAGGAAGAACCGTTGATCCACGAAATGGTCTTGCGTTCAATGTCACAAGCGATTTACAGCCCGGATAACGATGGGCATTTCGGCCTTTCTCTTGAATCCTATGCCCATTTTACCTCTCCTATTCGTCGCTACGCAGATCTGATTGTGCACCGCGCCCTCATTAAAGCTTTTAAACTGGGTGAGGATGGCTTAAGTGATTATGAAGCTAAAAAATTGATGCAAATCTCTGAACATATTTCAGACACTGAGCGGACAGCTGCTTTGGCTGAACGGGATGCCACAGATCGCTATGTTGCTCTTTATTTAGCCGAACAAGGCGCAGCAGAGTTTGCTGGCCGGATCAGCGGCGTGACAAGATTTGGTCTGTTTATTCGCCTAAACGAGACTGGAGCAGATGGATTAGTACCGATCAGATCCCTACCAAATGATTTTTATATTCATGATGAGGCACGCCATGCCCTTGTTGGGCGACGGACACGACGAACCTATCGTCTGTGTGCTCCAGTGTTTGTCCGCCTTGTTGAAAGTAGTATAGAAACAGGCAGTACCATTTTTGAAATCGTTGGCACTGAAGGCGCAGATATTGCACCGCAACCACGCCGTGACGGACCACCCCGTGATAATAAGCGAAATAAGCCAAGTAAAAAACGTAAAAATCGGAGTAAAAAATATAAAGCGGCGCGAAAAAAATAATGGTGTTCCAAAAAAATCTTATCTCTCTCAGGAGCGTTTAGGTTTTCACGCGTTCTTTTTTCTTGACTCTTGGCGAAAAAACGCTAGATTGCTGCTTCAGAATTATTTTGAAGATGGAAATTGAACAATGGCTAAGAAAACACAAACGCTGGTAAAGCTGGAAAGTACCGCAGGAACAGGGTATTACTATATCACTGAGCGCAATCCCCGTAATACAGCTGAAAAATTAAAGAAGAAGAAGTTTGATCCACGTGCGATTAATGAAAAAACTGGTAAACCAGGGGCACATGTGCTGTTCGAAGAAAAGAAAAACAAATTTAAGTAACTGTTAAAACACATACATTGAAAAAGAGCCCAATAGGGCTCTTTTTTATTTCGAATAATACTTAATCATTCATATTTGGGGGACTATCTTTACTTACCGCCATAACATTTGCTTGTGAGATCATCCCCAGCTTTTCAAAATAGATACAATCCCGCCCAGAATCCTTGGCTTGGTAGAGACACTTATCCGCTCGATCAATTGCATTTTCAGCACTATTTTCACCATCGTCCAAAATAACGCCACCAATTGAGGTTGTAACAGAAATTTGTCCTTCTGGCGCAGAGACAGTAAACGGTTCATCCGCAATTAAACGCCGCAAACGATACGCAATTTCAAAGGCAATATCGCGATGAACATTCGGAAGTAAGATCACAAACTCTTCCCCTCCCAGACGCGCCGCTAAATCAAAACTGCGTAGATTTGCCGTCAACCGCTTAGAAAATTCAACGAGTACTTCATCACCAACTCCATGGCCATAGCTATCATTGACATTTTTAAAATGATCAATATCGAACATCAAAACACATAGCGGCCGACTGCTATCAGAAGCATCACCGAGCATTTTTTGAAAATGAGCCATGAGGTAACGTCGATTAAATAACCCCGTTAACGGGTCTGTCAAAGACATTGAAATACTGTCTTCATAGTTTTTCTTCAACCGTTTTTGATAACGACGGCGACGGATTTGTGTTTTAACCCGAGCCCGCAATTCATTACGGTCCATCGGTCGTAAGATATAATCATGCGCCCCGGTAAATTCAAGACCAGCGGCAACTCGTGTCATATCCTCTTGCTCAGATAACATAATAATTGGAACACGTTTTGTAATCCCATTCAAGCGGAGATGTGAACAAAGGCGTAAACCATCTTCATCTTGTAAATTCAAACTTATCAGAATCAGTTCATATTGCTTTTGCTGACAAAGTTTTAAAGCGCGTTGTCCATCCTGAACAACCGTGACATCATGTTTATCACGCTGCAGCGTTTCAAGAATTTTTTGTGCTTCTTGTGCATCATCTTCAATAAGAAGAATTTCAGCCTCTGCTGTTGGCTCATCCATAAGCATTGAATCTGGTTTGAGCAAGCCAAATTGTGTTGCCGTTGACTCCCGCAAACGCCATTCATCGATGGTCATTTTTAGTCGAACAAGTGACCGGATTCGAGACATTAACGCAATATCATTAACAGGCTTGCTCAAAAAATCATCGGCACCGACTTCCAAACCACGAACACGATCACTGACATCTGTTAAGGCTGTGACCATCACAACAGGAATATGCATTGTCTCAGGATCGTTTTTGAGATGTCTACACACTTCAAATCCATCCATGCCAGGCATCATAATATCAAGTAAAATAACATCTGGCCGGTCTGATTGGACTTTTTCTAATGCTTCTTCGCCGCTCATTGCGGTGGAAACATTAAAAAATTCTCGTGTTAACTTTGCTTCCAAAAGCTTAACATTAGGAGCAATATCATCGACAACCAGGATTTTTGCACTCATAAAAAACTCTCTAATTTATGTTCGTCAATATGGTTATTGTAGATATTTTTGAACTGTATCCAAAAAGTTAGCTACTGAGATTGGCTTAGCAATATAGTCTTCACAGCCCCCATCTAGAATTTTTTGCTCATCCCCTTTCATGGCAAAAGCTGTCACGGCAATCACAGGAATCGCTTTAATATTATCGTCCTCTTTAATCCATTTTGTGACTTCTAGACCTGAAACTTCTGGAAGTTGAATATCCATGAGAATAAGGTCAGGCTTTTCTGCCTTAGCCATGGCGAATGCATCTTTGCCATTACGTGTTTGCAGCGTATCGTAACCATGCGCTTCCAAAAGATCTTGGAACAGCTTCATGTTTAGCTCATTGTCTTCAACAATTAAAATAGTCTTAGGCATTTAGGGTACATTCTTAATTTTCTAGATTAATAGAGTGAATCACTCAGTCTCAATCATCGCTTATGACCCTTTAAGATTCGATGAATCGGATAATTAATAGCTTAATAAAAGGTTTTTTTAAGGAGTCGCTTTCGGCTGACGGAGCAGTCCTTTATCATTGAGCTTCTCAATTGTATCATCTTCTTTATCAGCGGAGGGAATATATTCTGGGACAAAATAAAGCGGAATGTGGAGTTCTGTCATTTTCCATTCAAGATCTTGATTGATTTGGAAGATAGCTTTGACTTGAGTGTGACCAAGCACTGGATTAACAGATTCTCTTTCTGGATGCTGAAAAATAACCTCAATCCCTGTTAAATTATGTGACTTAATTGATCCAATAAAATCGCTCTCATAATAATAAGGAGCATAGCCTTTTTTGAGCTTGAATAATAAAATAATATTTTGTGGCTGAATGTAATAGTCTACGACTTTTTTGATGTGATCAGGACGTAGATGAGCACCACGCATCCGATCTCTATTCATAGGGTTAGTTTTGCTCGCCCGCTCGATAAGATCCGCTTTCATAAAAGCACGAAGTTTTTCCCAGTCTATCTCTGCAGCAATGCCTTCGTTATCATAACGCGCTGCTTTATCCATGATTTCTGCAATAAATGGCCCCCGTCTTTTCGCATTATAGTGATTGGCAGTAAAAGCACCAACACAACCAATTAACAGGAGATAAAATATGATTTTTGCGGAAGACATAGATTGATATTATAGGGTTTTAATTTCTTTTCAATCATCATAAGTCACAAGCCCCTAACAAAAGGTTCACAGGCCAGATATGAAAATATTACCGAACAGAAGAGTTTTACTTAGAGAGTGCGCTTATAATTTCTAAATTACGCACCACTTGTGGCCGATCTGGAGCCGCAACAAAAGCTTTTGAAATAAAACGCACCGCCTCTTCTAACTTCCCTTGATTAGCCAAAGCGAGAGCGAGGTTATTTTCCACCACACCAGGGTCTCCCTCCCAACGATCGAGAGCATTTCTTAACTCGATTTCAGCTTTGTCAGAATGGCCCGTGGCATCATAAATAACCCCTAAAAGATTGTGATACTCTGGGTCTCCTTGAGGAGCTTCAAAATTTGGACGCTCTGGTTCGATCGTTTTTTGAATACGTGCTTCACGCACGGCTGCAAGATATTCTTGTTTTATATCTTTTTGTTGATTAAGCGCGTCATAGGCAATCCGTTTCTTTAAAAGAGTTTTTGCTTCATCAAACTCTCCCGCAGATATATGGGCTTTGATATATTCTAATGCAATTTCTTGAGATCCCCCCCATTTACGATAGTGTTTTTCTAATACAACTATGGAACGATTAGCAAAACCGGCCTGACGAAGGGCTTGCGCATAGGCTAAAGCAATTTCATCATCTTCGGGAGATTTATTGTAGGCTACTTCATAATAGGAAAGCTCTTTTTGAGCATTTTTATAAATACTTGCTTGACGTTTTGCTTCTTTAAGATCAATAGGTGACCTAAAATTAAAGAGCGTATTTTTTGAAAACGGTGTCACTTTGCCATGGGGCGTACACGCGGTTACAAGAGCCAAAGCGATCAGCGCCAGGGAAAGTTTTTTGATCATTGATTGTCCCCTGTCGGCTCAATTGGGTTACCCGCATCCCCTAAGTCATCAAAATCATCGAATGTTGTCCCTGCTGATGTGGCTACGGGGACAACTGGATAATTCCCTGTTGTATCTGGCTCAGGTGTGGCAACCTCAACACAATTATTATCAGGACAATAATAGATCGTTTGCGCTTCACAATCACGAGCATCTTCACCACAGATACGACGAATACGAACATGATCATCGCCAGCACCATCAACCAAAACACCTTTTTGAAGAACAATTTGTCCCTCGGCGTCTAGAACTGTTAACTCTGTTGCACCGGGAGCACGTGGCATGATCACAAGCATCCGTGGTGTATCCAAAAAAACTGTGGCATGTGCAGGGTTAGCCACGATAACACTTGCTGCATTGCGAGAAAGAGGAACTGTTTTTGATTGACCAGGAGACACACGAATAGTTTTTTCCTGTACGACAACGCGATGTTTAACAGCCGGAACCCGCAAAGATTTCGTACGCTTATAAGGTTGTCTAGCCGGCGGCTTAGCCATTTCTTTCATCTCCTCTACAGTGAGAGGGATTTTATGTTCAGCTGTGTCTTGTGCTTGTGCTGGAAAGGCCCAAAACAAACTAGCAATCACAGCCCCTATAAGTGTATATTTTTTCATGATAAAACAATCGTCGCGCATGATTTCGAAGCTGCCCTCAGTATCCTAAGCATTGGTTAAGGCTTTATTTATATCATGGAATAAGACACATATTATTATTTTGTGACTTAGAGGTTTCGTCGTGAACACCAGCCTACCAGAGAGTTTTCAAACTATTTTTCACAACAGTCCCATTGGGGTTGCTGTTATCTTAGGCACGGCTGATGGACGTTTTGATAATGCTAGTTTAGTGTATGCTAATCCTGCCTTGATGTCTTTGCTGTCCAGTGAAATTAGTGGACAACCCAATATCCTTGAAATGATTGAAATTCTGTGCACGAATGATGACGGGGAAACCCTTATCCCCCTCCCACAAAGAGCTGATGAAACACGCAGTATTATCACCCGTCTCAACCAAGACACTGATTCATGGCTTGAAATTAGAGCCCAACCAACTGAAATAATTAGTGAAACCGCTCATTTTATCTGGATGACAGATGTCACAGAGAGCAAGAAAAAAGAAATGGCTGCACAAAAGGAAGCCGAATTGGCCGATGCAGCAGCGGAAGCAAAATCTGCTTTTTTAGCAACGATGAGCCATGAAATCCGGACTCCCATGCAATCGATCTTTGGTATGTTAGAGCTCATGACAGAAGAAAACCCATCCACCAAACTGTCTGAGATGATTAATATCGCTAAGGGATCTGCCAATAGTCTTCTTGAAATTTTGGATGATATTCTTGATCTGGCTAAGGTTGATGCCGGCAAGATGGAATTGGATGATTTTGAAATTCCGCTGCGTACTCTGATTTATGGGATGATGGAAGCGCTGGACGTTAAAAAAATTGAAAATGACCTCTATCTCAAGGCGGAAATTGATGACACTGTCCCGTTTGTTGTTATGGGTGATCCAAAACGATTAAGACAAATCTTGATTAACCTGATTGGTAATGGTCTAAAATTCACTGAGAAGGGTGGCATTACCGTTAAAGTCGGTGTGAATGCTCGCAATATTAATATTCCAAATAACGGTCTTGCACTTCGCTTTGAAGTGGTAGATACCGGCATAGGTATGTCAAAAGATGTTGCTGCAAAACTGTTTCAACCATTCACCCAAGCTGATAATTCAACGACGCGACGCTTTGGCGGCACAGGTTTAGGCCTCTCAATTGCGCATCGTCTTATTGAACTGATGGGAGGTAAAATTGGTGTTAAAAGTGAAGAAGGGGTTGGTACCACTTTTTGGTTTGAAATTCCAACCCGAGAAGCCAATGAAGAGGAAGATATTGAACTGCCTGACCTTAAAGGTTTAGCTGTTTTGAGTGTTGAAGATCACCCCCGCGGTGCTAAAGAGATTCAATCATCTCTGCAATCCATGGGGGCACAGGTCACAAGTGTTGATACCTACCAGGCTGCATTAGAACTTGTCAAAGCACGCCCATTTGATGTCGCAGTTGTTGACCACGGTCTGCCAGATGGCTGGGGAGCAGACCTTTTGAAAGAAATGAATAAGGCGCGCCCCTTTATGGGATTAATTCTCTATACTGTGCATGATGATTACGGGATTCAACAAATTTGCAAATTTTTGGGGGGTAAATACCTCTCCAAACCTGCCAGCCGCCTTGGACTGGGTGAAGCCGTTAAAGCTGCAGCGATCCAGACAGACCGATTTGATTTTGAAGGCCCCAAACGTCTCCTCGTTTGTGAAGATAATGAAACCGTTCAAGATGTTGTCCGGCGGCAATTAAATACTCTTAATATTGAGGCTGATTTTGCTAATAACGGCCAAATCGGTTGGGATATGATCCAAAAAAATCAACATGGGATTCTGATCACTGATCTTCATATGCCAGAGATGGATGGCTATGGCCTTGTCAAGGCTATTAGAAACCGCGAAAAAGAAACTGGGATCCATATGCCGATTATTGCCATGACTGCTGATGTTCAACTTGCTCATCAGCAAAGTTATCTCAAGCATGGTTTTGATGAATGCCTTCTAAAACCAGTCAGTCTGGGTCAATTACGCCAGCTTCTCGTAAGATGGGGGGTTTTAGAAGAACAGATTAAGCACGTGCAAAAAGAAACACAAGAAAATAGCATTGCCCCCCTTCCAGAGCCAAGTTCGAGTGATCAAGCGCCTATCATAGATCCAAAAATGGTTGAGCAGCAAATCGGCACCTTTGATGACAGCGCCTTAGAGATGATTCAGATGTTTTGCGATATGACCGCTGGACAAATGGAAAATCTGACCAAGGCGCATACTGATGGCGATATGAAACAAGTTTATGGGATTGCTCATTCGCTTAAGGGCGGAGCCCGCTCAGCGTGTTGCCCAAGATTGGGTGATGTTGCCGAAATCATTCAAAATGATGCGCATTCTGGTGTTGTTGAACAAAACCTGATCGATCGTGCCAACCAAGAATTTGCCGCGATTGGATTGGAGATTGAGCGTTTGAAAGCTAAATTTTCCTAAAACCAACATAAAACACCATAACAACGCCCTAATATTTCTCTAAAATAGAAATACAAAGCAATATCGACTAAAAAAAGGACTCCGATAATTGGTAACCCGATATAGAAGAGACAATAAACTACGCCCCATCCGGTCAATTTTGGTGGGGGTAAATGATACGACTTGACGAGCGCTTTGCTTTGTTGTCTTGTGGCTTTCATGACCCTGACTATGACATGGAACACAGCTGACGCCAAGACATGGGATGCATATTTAAAAAATGCGACAAGCCCCATTTCTCTCCAGCAATCCTTTGCCTATGGCACCGCATTTGAAAATTACAGTGCGACACCCCATCGCGCTGTGATTGAAAAAAATGGCCGTGTAATTGCCCTTTGCCAAATGTTTCAATACAAGTTCTTGAAATTACTTCCCCTGATCGTTGTTTTTCGTGGCCCTGTCTGGCTTCAAGATATTTCTAAAGTAGAAAAAATTGAAATTCTGCATCATCTGCGACAAAATTTACCAGTGAAACGTCACCTTTTTTCGGTCGAATCAAATTTAATAAATACAAAGCAGATTAAAGGGTTTCGTCGTATTATTACTGGCGCCAGCACCATCTGGATCGATCTGCATCAATCGCAAAAAATATTGCGCACAAATCTGGATGGTAAATGGCGTAACGCCCTAGTAAAAGCTGAGAAAAGTGACTTGATCGTCAAAAAGTTAGGCAAAAAATCCTCTGACCTAGACTGGTTGATTAATTTAGAGAAAAAACAGCGCAAACAACGAAAATACTGGGCTCTGCCTGATCGTTTCATTACAGATTTTATTGCTGCCGCCTCTGGTAATAGTCAACCAACCCTCACTATGGCTGCGCTCAAGGATAAAAAGCGTGTCGCTGGGATGATGTTCCTGATCCATAATAATAGTGCAACCTATCACCTAGGGTGGTCAGATGATACAGGACGACAAAGTAACGCGCACAATCTCCTACTGTGGCAGGCAATGTGTGAACTTAAAAAGCGTGGGGTCCACTATCTTGATCTTGGTGGAGTTAATACTGAGGGTATCCCAGGCTTAACACGGTTTAAACTTGGTACTGGTGGTACTGTGACGACCTATGCCGGCACCTTTATGCCATGGATTTTAGGTTAATTTAAACCCTGTATAATAGACTCAAAATCAAGCTCAATATGTGCCTTAAAAAGAAAATGTTCAAAATCATTGACAAAGATAAAGTAGAGTTACCGAAACGCGCTTGTGATCATAAAGGTTGCAATCAGAGTGGGGAATTCCGAGCGCCAAAGTCGCGCAATGATTTGCGTAACTATTATTACTTTTGTCTCGAACATGTAAGAGAGTATAACGCGAAGTGGAATTACTTCGAGGGATTCACAGAAGAAGAAATCTTTAACCAGTATGACCGTGATGCAGGGTGGGATCGTCCCACACAACCGGCCACGGCACCACTTATTCTGGAGCAAAGATTAATGAGTATGGCTTTTAAACTACGCGGAATATTTGGGGAAACCGCACAAAATAATAAACCCAGCAAACCAGTGAATAAAGAGATGGAGGCCCTCTCCGTCCTTGGATTGCCGCCACACAGTGATTTTAATAAAATCAAGCAACGCTACCGTGAGCTTGTCAAACGCCATCACCCAGATACTAATAAAGGTGATAAACGAGCGGAAGAGCGTTTCAAGGTGATTAACAATGCCTATATCACATTGAAAAATGTTTATGCGCGTCTTCAGGCATAATAAAAAAACAGGTAGACCCTGGCAAAATTATAAGATAATATGTAAAAATTATGTTGGATCGCCCTAGTCATATCTTGCCTATTGATATCCGGAAAAGTGCTCATACGCTTCTGCCTCATTTTAGTTTATTCCTTAATCGGACGGCAGATCTTGATGCTTTTGTTGAATATCAGAAATTTATACTCGTAGAGCAGTATAATTTCATTTCACCTGAAATGGGTACCGACCCCATTGATCATTTTGACGATTTTCAAGAGTCTTTTCGTGCAGCCTTGAACGAATACTATTTTCCTATAGTCAAAAAACCTAAGAAAACCAGAAAAGAGGAACATCTTCGGCTTAATTTAGGAACCATGTTGAGTCGGGTATTAAAAACTTGTGATATTATTGATGCGGTTAATAATGTTAAAAAGAGTGAGAAAAAAACCTTGATCCTTGATTGACCATCCACTTTAAAACAGGCAATCTAGCCCTTATGAGCAAGAACAAAAAAATCTACAAGCCGAGAGCAATTAGTGGCTTTCCTGAATGGTTGCCAGAAATCCGTGCTGTCGAGCAACAATGGATGGATCATATCCGTCGGGTTTTTGAGTCCTATGGCTATACTAATATTGAAACACCGGTCGTTGAAGAGCTTGATGTTCTGCTTGCCAAGGGTGAAACGGATAAGGAAATTTATACCCTGACCCGGCTACAAGCGGATGACAATGATACATCTGATGCTCGTCTTGGCCTGCATTTTGACCAGACAGTCCCATTTGCCCGCTATACAGCCCAACACTTTAACAGCCTAGATTTCCCGTTCAAGCGTTATCAAATGCAAAAAGTTTGGCGAGGCGAACGCCCGCAACTCGGGCGCAGCCGTGAGTTTTATCAATGCGATATTGATGTCGTTAATCCTGATCACCTCCCCATTCACTTTGATGCTGAGATGGTGGCTGTGATGTATGAAATTTTGGCTGGACTTAATATTGGCAAATTCCAAATTTGTATTTCAAACCGCAAAATCCTCCTTGGCCTCATCAATGCCTTAGACATCGAAGACTCGTCACCGATCACCCGCACCGTTGATAAGATTGATAAAATCGGGCACGATGGTGTTTTTAAAGCTCTGAGAGAAGAAAATCACATCAGTCCAGACCAGGCAAACATGATCATAGATCTTGTTGAGTCAACAGATCTGTCTACAATTGATGCGCAAAATGACCAAATGGCAGAAGGTCTTGAGGAACTCCGCTTTGTCATGAATCAATTAAGCCATCTGCCGGATTGGGCCGTGAAGGCTGATCTGTCAATTATTCGGGGCTTTGATTACTACACGGGGACAGTCTATGAAGCCAAACTCACAGAAATCCCCGAATTTAAACGCAGTATTGGTGGTGGTGGTCGTTATGATGACCTCGCGGGAAGTTATATTAATCGCCACCTACCCGGCGTTGGTATTTCAATTGGCCTAACCTCCCTGTTTGAAGTCCTCAACCATTACGATTACATCAAGGCCGGTCAAAAATCTCCAACGGATATTCTTGTTACCCTCCCGGGTGAAGAACGCCGTGAAGCCTCACTAAAAACTGCACGCATCCTACGCGAGCGTGGTTTTAACGTTGAAACCTATCACGCGCCACAAAAATTCCAAAAACAGCTGGCTTATGCAGAAAAAAAAGGGATAGACTATGTTTGGTTTATCCCTAAGGGATATGGGCAACCGCATGAGGTTAAAAACATGAGAACCCGTGATCAAGCACAGGCTGATCCAAGCACCTGGATGAAAGAATAAACAAAGATGAATCCACTTCAGCACTTAATTCATAACAGCCTAGAACAGCGTCAAGAATTTCCCGTACCAGCAAGAGATATTTATATGGTAATGGGAAAAATGTTAGACCAGTGGAAAACAATCATCACTAAAACAGATGATCTTAATCATGCGCGCCGGACAATGTATGCCGCACAAGTTCATGGAACTTTTTCTCGAATTGTTTTATGCAAGGCTCGTGAAATTCAAGGGATTAATAGTCTGCGTTGGACCACGGTGGAATGTGCCCTGCCCACGCGAGCACAGATTATCCCCCCTTCGATGGATATGCAAAAAATTCTCGAAAAAATAAAACAAAACCCAGCCAACAAAAATAGCTTTGGCAGTTTTGAACGTCGTCAAGAAACAGTAAAACCCGCAGCAACCCCGATCGTTAAGGAACGTCAAATTGCCAATACTTCGATCTCTATTGCAATTATTGGTGCCGCTTTATCGATGCAGATACTTCCCTTTATTGCCAGTGTTTTTCTGATTATTCTTGATTGGCTTTATGTCGAAGAAAAAATTGATCATTTCCTGGACCCTGAGGCTTTTAGCTTTTTTGCCCGTTATCGCCCACTGCTTTATTTTATTATTGCGCTTGCTGTATCCATTCCAGCAGTTGTTACAACACTCTCAGACTTACCTCTGATATAAATTATGACGTCAAATCAGACAAACATAGACGAACCGCTTGATCTTGAGGATCTAGTTTTCCAAGCAGAAAAAACTGTTATTAATCGCAGTAAAGCAATGCGTATTCTGGAGATGTTGGAGCCAACTAGCCTCAACTTTGAGGATTCAATTGATGATATTGAAGCCCTCTGTCGCAGTGCTGAAACGCCTGTTGGTAATACGGCCGCTGTCTGTGTCTTACCACGCTATGTTGAGACAGCTTTTAACACATTACGACGAAACACCATTAAAATTGCTACAGTTATCAACTTCCCTGATGGTGATAACGATATAGACGATATTAAAAGCATGACTGAGGATGTGGTTAATGCTGGCGCCCAGGAAATTGATCTGGTTTTACCCTATAAAGCCTTTCTTGATGGCCAATTTGACCATGTAACAGATATCCTCAAAACATGCCGTGAAGCGTGCGGGCGCCAGACATTAATGAAAGTTATCCTTGAAACCGGCGCTTTAATTTCCAAAGAAAATATTCAATCTGCAACCTATATGGCAATTGCTTGTGAAGCAGATTTTATAAAGACAACAACGAGTCGTGGGCCCAAGGGGGCCACATTAGAAGAAACTGCCTATATTTTGGAGGTGTTGTATCTGCATCAGCTTAAATATCCAGATGCCGCCCGCGTTGGCCTTAAGGTGGCGGGTGGCCTGCGCAGTGCCAATACCGCCGCACAGTTCCTTAAGTTAACTGATCTCATCATGGGAGAAGATTGGGCTGACTCGCATACGATGCGCTTTGGGGCTTCCAAACTTCTGGATGAAATTCTTGAAACCATTGGTAATATTGATAAGGATTAAATTTTGGCGAGGGTTTTAATGCGCTCCACCATTGCAAAAAAACCATTTCGACGGTTTGGACTGAGATGGCTACCAAGACCCAGTTTCTCAAAAAACTCTTCAATATTAAACGAGACAATAAAATCAGATGGCTGCCTATTATAGATTACAGACAAAATCGCAATAAGACCGCGAACAATATGGGCATCACTATCAGCAATAAAGGAAAATTTACCCGATTCTTCTGTGTTGAGAACCATCCAGACCCGACTGGTACAGCCCTTAACAAGCGTTTGGTCATTTTTTAAAGCATCTTCCATTTTCGGCAGAGCTTTTCCTAATTCAATTAAGTAATTATACCGTGCTTCCCAATCCTCTAAAAATTCAAAATTTTCAAGGAGTTCTTCCGTGGTCATTTTAATAGGGTGAGACACCGTATTTATCCCTCTTGTCATTAGCGTGATCCAAGTTATAGTGAATTATAAATAGTGTGTAAAACAAATGTATGCATAAACTAGAAAATTAACACCACTTTTACCAAGATAGGGTTTGATAGTAGGTGGGAAAGAATAGCGATTCCCTCAAAGGGGATGAGGAAAAAAAATGAGTAAATCAGAAGACGAAGACGAAAAAAACACCCTTTACTGCTCCTTCTGTGGCAAAAGTCAGCATGAAGTGCGTAAGCTCATTGCTGGGCCTAATGTGTTCATCTGTAATGAATGCGTTGAGTTGTGTAATGATATTATCCGAGAGGAAGATAAATCAGAGCTCGTCAAATCTGGTGGGGTTGCAACACCACAAGAAATCAATGATTTCCTTAATCTCTATGTGATTGGCCAGGAACGCGCAAAACGGATCATGTCTGTTGCGGTTCATAACCACTATAAACGGATGGAACACCGCTCAGCTGGCACGTCTGAGATTGAACTTGCAAAATCAAATATTTTGCTCTTAGGCCCAACTGGCTGTGGTAAAACGCTCTTGGCGCAAACTTTGGCGCGGATTTTGGATGTTCCCTTTACTATGGCGGATGCCACAACATTAACCGAAGCCGGTTATGTCGGTGAAGATGTTGAAAATATTGTTCTCAAGCTGCTTCAGGCCTGTGACTACAATGTTGAAGCCGCCCAAAAGGGTATTGTTTATATCGATGAAATCGATAAGATCAGCCGCAAAGGGGATAATCCCTCCATCACGCGTGATGTTTCCGGTGAAGGGGTGCAACAAGCCCTGTTAAAATTGATGGAAGGCACGGTTGCCTCCGTGCCACCACAAGGCGGACGTAAACATCCACAACAAGAATTTCTGCAAGTTGACACAACGAATGTTTTATTTATTTGCGGTGGCGCTTTTGCCGGTCTGGATAAGATCATCTCAGAGCGCAACAAAGGCTCGTCTATTGGCTTTGGTGCTGATGTAAAAGACCCCGATGCCCGCCGTATTGGTGAAGTATTGGCTGAGGTTCAACCAGAAGACCTTGTTAAGTTTGGTTTGATCCCAGAATTTATTGGCCGAACACCGGTTATTGCCACTTTGGAAGATTTAGACCACGATTCTCTTGTTCGGATTTTGACAGAGCCAAAAAATGCACTGACCAAACAATATGCCGCCCTGTTTGAAATGGAAGAGGCAGAGCTTGAATTTACCGAAGATGCGCTGCATGCCATTGCGGATAAGGCCATTGAACGCAAAACCGGGGCACGCGGCTTACGCTCTATTTTGGAAAGCCTCCTGTTGGAGACGATGTTTGACCTCCCCGGCATGACAGATGTTAAAAAAGTCGTGATTAGCAAAGAATGCGTCACGGATGGTGTTGCCCCTGAATTTATTACGGCTAGTAAAGCTGATAAAAAGAAAAAGAAGGCGGCGGTTAAAGAAAAGTGATTGCGACAGCGTGAAAGCAATCGCAAGGCTTCAAGTTGTCAAGAATCAATAAAAAAAAATGACCGCTTTCGCGGTCTTTTTTATTGTTAACGCTCTTTTTTATAATCAATAAAAAGTTTAAAAAATAAGGGTTAAATATTGAAGTAAAACCGTTTTTTGCCCCCTCTAAAAATAGATATTTTTTATTGTTGAAAATTAAAATTCTCTTGGCTATAACGCTCTCAACAGATGAAAATTCTGTTCTATGAAACAACATATCAAGGGTGTTTGGATGGTTGCTGAAATCATTACTTCCGTAAGTTTAGTTGTTTTGCTTTTAGTGGGATTAAGCAGTGTCTTCTTCCTCATTCTAGCAAAGGCATCAAAACTCGCATAGATACAAACAATATAATAAAACGCCCCGTTGTTTTGAGACCTCGGGGCGTTTTGTTTATATCATCTACTAAAATTTATTAAACCAATTAAGGGTATACTTGAGCAATTGCTCCGTCGTTCCCTCTTCAACAAAACAGTGTGTTGACCCTTAAATAACATGGTAATCCGTCTCAACAGACGCGTTTGTATGAAAAGATTCACCATGTGAACCATATTTAATCAATACTCCATCAGCTGCGTGAATAACCTGAACCGGTGTAGCGATCTCAGAAGAAACCTTCTTAGCCCATGCGTGGTCAAATTTTCTTGATTCATCATACATGGCTCTTCCGATTGCATAGCCACTCCCTGCAAAAGAAATTAGAAACTCCCCCATATCTCTTACCTGGCTATGTGATCGCGAGGGAATATAGGTTGGATCCCAAAGGGAAATTGCATTAAACAGCTTTTGGTTTGCAAGAAGCGCTGAGGGGCCACCATAACTATGGCCTGTTATAAAAAATTCGTGATAATCAACGGAAAAGTGCTCTACTACGGTATTTATATCTTTTCCATGCATCGCTATTGTTGTTTCGACTAATTGCCTTCCCCCATCTTGCCATGTATGGAGATATGGCCTGATAACATCATATCCTTGCTCAGGAAATTCTTTTGCCATTCTTGTTTGAGCCACTTCATAGGCCCATCCTGTTAAGCCATGCGCATGAATAACCGCCCTCTTATTTTTCTTATTCTTCGCCTTATTCAAAACACCATGGATTATGTGACCATCTTCTGTATCCAATTTAAACTTTGTTTCAGGCATATTTTTATCCTTCTAAATACGGTTTTTGTAGGCAAATAAGTAACAGCCCCCTAAATACTGGTCAATTATTAAAATTAAACCACTGAAATATAATAATATTTTAAGTTTGGCACGGGGTTTGCAATATTTATGGTAACACGACGCTTCTTCCCCTTCACACACACTCCACACACACTGGAGGAAGCGAAACACAAAACCCCGGGTCCCACACCCCGGGGTTTTTCTCTTGTATAAAAAAAAGAGCCGTTTTGGCTCTTCTTAGAGATGGTCGGGGCGACTAGATTCGAACTAGCGACCTCTTGTACCCAAAACAAGCGCGCTACCAGGCTGCGCCACGCCCCGACATAAGACAAGGGTTTTTAACACCTCTTTTTAAAAAAGAAAAGAGGAAAATCGTGCCTTTACGCAATCTTCTTATATTTAATGCGGGTTGGCATCGCCTCTGTCCCGGTGCGGCGTAGGCGATCCACTTCATATTCTTCAAAATTGCCCTCAAACCATTCGACATGGCTGTTACCTTCAAAGGCCAGAATATGCGTCGCCAAACGGTCAAGGAACCAGCGATCATGCGAAATCACCACCGCACAACCCGGGAAGGTTTCCAGGGCATCCTCGAGCGCGCGTAGCGTATCAACATCCAAGTCATTGGTCGGCTCATCAAGGAGGAGGACATTCGCGCCACTTTTCAGCATTTTCGCGAGATGGACCCGGTTACGCTCGCCACCGGAGAGCTGCCCAACGACTTTTTGTTGATCGCCGCCTTTAAAGTTAAAGGACGAGACATAGGCCCGTGACTGGACGGAACGACCACCAAGATCAATGACATCTTGTTTGCCGGAGATTTCCTCCCACACCGTCGCTTTTGAGTCCAAACTGTCGCGGGATTGATCAACATAGCCCAATTTGACCGTATCCCCGACGGAAAATGTCCCATTATCCGGCGTTTCTTGGCCTGTAATCATCCGAAAAAGTGTGGTTTTACCCGCGCCATTCGGCCCAATTACCCCCACAATGCCCCCAGGAGGGAGGTTGAAGGTTAAATCATCAATCAGGCATTTATCACCGTAGGATTTGCTGATGCCTTCCGCTTTAATCACAAGGTTCCCGAGCCGCTCCGGATTTGGGATAACGATTTGAGCCGTCCCTTGAGCGCGCTCTTTGTTCTGCGCCGCCAGATTTTCAAACGCAGTAATCCGCGCCTTAGATTTGGCTTGGCGCGCTTTGGGCGATTGCCGTACCCATTCCAATTCCCGAGCCAGGGTTTTTTGCCGCGCGGCTTCTTCTTTTTCTTCTTGCGCGAGGCGTTTTTGTTTTTGCTCTAGCCAGCTGGTATAATTGCCCTCATACGGGATGCCTTCACCGCGATCAAGTTCTAGAATCCAGCCGGTGACATTATCAAGGAAGTAACGATCATGCGTGACCATAACAACCGTGCCTGGATAATCGCCAAGAAATCTCTGCAACCACGCCACTGATTCTGCATCCAAATGGTTGGTCGGTTCATCCAAGAGGAGCATATCCGGCTTAGATAGGAGGAGTTTTGCCAAGGCAACGCGGCGTTTTTCACCACCAGAAAGATTTGCAACAGACGCATCGCCCGGAGGACAGCGCAGTGCATCCATCGCAATTTCCGCGGCACGGTCAATTTCCCACCCATCGGCGGCGTCAATCGCCTCTTGCAATTCGGTCATTTCATCGGTCAGGGCTTCAAAATCGGCATCCGGCTCGGCCATGGCGGCGGCAACGGCATTATAACGATCAACCTTAGCCTTAACTTCCCCCAAAGCCTCCATGACATTTTCATGAACGGTTTTTGAGGCATCCAGTTCTGGCTCTTGCGGGAGCCAACCAATCTTAACGCCATCGGCCGCCCATGCCTCGCCATCGTAGGCGGTATCAATCCCTGCCATGATCTTAAGCAAAGTTGACTTACCAGCGCCGTTATGACCGAGAACCCCAATTTTAGCCCCTGGATAAAAGGACAACCAAATATCGTTTAAAACCTTTTTCCCGCCCGGATAAGATTTTGAAACCCCTTTCATCACATAGACATATTGATAGCTTGCCATTGGTTGCCTCTTCTTTTAAAGTTTTGACAAATTAATTCCTTGCGGACACGACTATAATCAATCTGTCGGCAGATGCAAACTATATCAAGGGGCATATCATCATGGCGCGCGAAATTAAAACTGGACAAAAAATCTACCTCAAGGATGTTGCAAAAGGCGATGTTCCAATTCTGGTAATTGGCCTTGGCTGGGATAATACCCAGAAATCTGGTCTCATTAACAAGCTCCTTAAAAAAGAATATGAAGTTGATCTTGATCTGTCTTGTGTGGTTTATGATGATGAAGATATGCGTATGGATACTGTTTGGTATGCCCAACTCACCAGTAAAGATGGGGCGATTAAGCACTCTGGCGATGATACAATCGGGGTTGAAGGGGGAGATGATGAAACCATGGCAATTGATCTTTACAAACTCGTTCCAGAAGCCAAAACGCTCTTCTTCGCGCTTAGTTCTTTTAGTGGCAACCGTCTAAAACGCGTCAAAAACTGTTATATGAATATATGTGATGGGCGTAGTGGAGATATTTTAATTCAATATAATCAAGGCGGTGATAACAGCACAGCGAAAGTCATGCTACGTCTTAAAAGAGAAGATGATGGGTGGTCAATTAAAGCGCTTGGCCTTGGCTGCCAAGGTAAAAATATTGAAGATATTTATCCAATAATGCGTCGGGAGGTAGAGGATTAGATGACTCGCCCCGCAGACCTTGTTGACCGTGTTACGCAGGTGAACACCCCCACCCCGAAAAAGGGTAAACCGATCGTTCTTGAAAATGCCGGTGAGACCCATATAATTTCAACAGATCAGGCAAATTTCGGGCTCATACGAGCCCTTCTGACCTGGACCCGGCCACCTGGGGTCCCACGTGCCAATGGAGTTTTAGGCCGTATTCTCCCGAAACGCCAACCAAAAGTCGATCTAGATATTGGCTGCCTCTATGAACTTAACGATGGGACACGAGGATGTCTACAAGCCTTGGGAAACCTGTATGGAGCATTAGAAAAATCACCCTTTATTAAACTGAGCTGCGATGACACGACCGGCGGTACAAAGGGGGAAGCCTTGACCATCAACGCCCATGATTGGTCACAGTTTAAGCGGATTATCATCTATGCTTATCTGTATGATGGGGTTGTGGCCTGGGACTATGTTGATGCGACCGTCACCCTGCGCATTCCACAACAACCTGTGTTTAAAATTACCCCCACCAGCTATGAATACGGGCATGGCATGTGTGCCATTGTGGAGCTATCAAACGACGATAACGCCCTTGTTATCAAAAACCTGACCGAATACTATCCCGGCCATTCAGAGATGGACTATGCGCATGGCTTTGGTCTGCGTTGGGTGATAAAGGATAAATGATGCACCAATTAACAACAATCGAACTGTTAATCCTTGCCACTGGGGCAATGCTCACGGGTCTTTATCTCCTGATAAGGGGAGGAGAATGGACAGTAGACTCATCTGTCTATATTGCGCGCAAAATGGGTATTCCCGCAGAATTTATTGGGTTTACGATTATTGCCTTTGGGACATCCCTGCCGGAACTGATCGTTTCAATCAATGCGAATCTCAGTGGTTTTGCTGGCCTTTCTATTGGCAATGTTGTGGGATCAAACATTGCTAATATCTTGTTGATTTTTGGGGTTTCTCTCCTTGTGGCCCCCCTGGTTTTCCAAACAAAATCCGTACGCCGTGATCTTATCGCGATGCTTGGGGCAACCGGCTTACTTATTGCCGCTAATGAAGGGGGTGTCATAGAGCGTTGGCATGGTTTGGCGATGTTTGGCCTGCTTGTCAGCTATGTCATTTTTAAATTTCGAAAAAATAAAGACGATACCCAGAAGGTAAATCAAGAAGAAAGCGTAACTTTCTCTCATCCTGCTTTCGGGTGGCTAGTCCTCATGGGGGGATTAGGAGCCGTTTCACTTGGGTCAGAATTTTTGGTACGCGGCGCCGTTAACATTGCCCATGTCTTTGGGATGCCAGAAGCCATTATCGGCCTTACCATCGTTGCTTTTGGTACGTCTTTACCAGAATTATCCGTAGCCATTCAATCCATGCGGCAAGGTGAAAATGATATTTTAGTCGGGAATGTCGTTGGCTCAAATGTTTTTAATATTCTCTCTATCCTTGGTCTAACTGCAGTGACGAAACCTCTTATCATTGATAGCACAATTATGAGCACAGATATTTGGTTTATGGCTACTATTAGTGTGATTTTAGTTGCTACAGCAATGCTTTTTAACAAGCTTGGACGGTTAAGCGGCGTTGCCATGCTTGCCGTCTATTTCGGTTATATCATTTTTAAATATGTCGGGTAATTAGAGGCGACCTGATGGTTTTGCTGGCTTGGCTGGTGGTTTGTCATTTTTGAGATTGCGCGAGCTACTCCCTCCAGCACTACCACTATCGCCACTTTTCGTGCCAAAGGCAGACTTATAAAGGATTTCAAAGTCTGGCACCATGCCTTTTTTAATATGTGAGGTGCATAGCTTAAAAAACCGACAACCATTTTCAAACCAGTTACGATTATTTCCAGATAACACTTTCCCCATTACCTTAAGGTAAATCGCATTATATTGACCACTTTTATCTTTTTCTGCCCGCATGAAAAAAATTTGTCTGAGGTCAGGTAGCGCCTCACCTGCCTTTTCTTCGATTATTTGAATTTCGCAGTCAATAAATTTTGTATCACCAGACATTGAAATACCGGCTGTAAAATCCGTCCCTTTATCATCATTAAAGTAATCAAAGGGAATAGTTTCATAGGGTTCAAGACTTTGCTCGATCCCCATTTTCGTTAGAAGTTGTTCTAATGATATCCGCATAAAAACAATAGTACAGAAAGCAATTATTTTTTTCTATGAAATTAAATAAAATTCAGTAATAGATAAGTAAGAGATCATCAGTAGAATGATTAAGACATCCAAAGATGAGGGCTCCCTCCGTGATCAAACAAATAACAGCTTCCATAACCGTTTTATTTTTGACTTTATCGAGCACAGCACATGCGCAATTACCTGATTTAACCGGATCCGCAGCCACTGCTTATAACACCTCATGGCAACAATGGCTGACCGACAATAATAGCTGGTTTAGTCCATTAGCTGCTCTTATTGGCCCTCTTTTTGGTTTATTTTTTATTGGCATTTTCCTGTATATTGGTTTGTCAAAAATTGCTCGAACCCAGCAAAAGCACATTGAACATATCCTGATGAATGAACAATCTGTGCAAAAACGTGAAAAAGCAGTTCTAGCCTCAGCTCTAGCCGGAGAACTAACTGAAAACAAAATTAAGTGTGAGGCTTTTATTACCATTTATAATGAGCTGTTGCGCAATCTTCGTGATAATGACAAGAAAGCACAATATGAAGAAGCAGGAGACTTTATTCACCAACGTCCCCCTTTAAGTCGATCTGTTTTTGATGGCAATGTAGAAAAGCTCTCTGTTTTTGGAACAAAACTTGCCGGTGATATTGCTAGTGTTTATGCCGCTATCCGCCAAGACCCCGAATATTTTAACATAGAAGCTAATATGCCGCGCCCCAGTGCTATTCGAATGGTAGAGATGGTTCTTGATGATGCGCAAAAAACCCTTGAACCAATGGACCCTGTTATTGCTGCCCTGAATGTGATTGTTCGGGGCAGTAATGACGAAAAGAAATCTTAGCGCCTAACCTTCCAGCCGCCCGATCACGATTTTACTTTTACCGTAAATACGCTCAGACAAAACAGCCATTTTAGGTACTATTTCAGCCGTTTTTGATTCTGTCTCAATCACTAAAAGAGTTTGATCTGATAGCCACTCTTTTTTACGCATCATCGTGATTGTTTTGTCAAGCATCCCCTGACCATAAGGCGGGTCAAAGAAGGCAATATCAGCCGTATTGTTCCCCGATGGTATTTTTAAAACATCCCCAAAAATCATTTTTATTTGTGGCTCTACTTGAAACTTAGCGATGTTACTCTCAATGACTTGCGATGCTTGCCGGTTATTATCAAAAAATGTTACATGCGCTGCTTTATGCGAAAGAGCTTCCAAACCATAGGCACCAGAACCGGCGAAAACATCCAAAACGCGCGCGCCCCTCATCAGAGGGGTACCATCCTCCCCTTTTGCCCATGGTGCATTTAAGAGCATGTTAAACACAGCTTCACGCGTGCGATCCATGGTTGGTCGTGTTGCTTGTGTGTTTGGGACCGCAATACTACGCCCACGAAACTGACCGCCAATAATTCGCATTAGCCCCCTCCCTGTTGGGTGAGGTCTTTTACAATTTCTGGCGCAACCTCTTTTACCATGCCTCGCTCAAGTCGTCCTAACTCAAATGGGCCATAATTAAGACGAATCAGACGATTAACACTCAACCCTAGCGCAGACATGACTTTACGAATTTCTCGATTTTTTCCCTCTTGCAGGGTCACACGTAGCCAATGGTTAGCACCTTTTCGTCTTGGATCTTCTGCAATCACCGTAATCGCGCCATAGCGAACACCCTCAACGGTGATCCCCTTTTTCAAGCCATTAAGTTTTTTGAGATCCAGATCCCCCAAAACCCGTACCCGATAAGTCCGTTCAAATCCATTCATGGGCAGCTCTAATTGGCGAGCAAAGGCGCCATCATTCGTTAAAATCATTAAACCTTCGGAATTAAGGTCAAGACGACCAACAGAAACCACCCGTGGCAGTTCTCTGGGTAAATCGTCAAAGATGGTTTTACGCCCTTTTTCATCACGTGCCGAGGTGACCAAACCAACCGGCTTATGATAAAGCCAAACCCGGGTTTGTTGTTTTAAGGGAAGCGGCTTCCCATCCACCATAACCGTGTCACCGGCGCCAATCTTTACTGCCGGGGTTTCTAAAGTTTTTCCATTAACAGTGACGCGCCCTTGAGCAATCCAACGCTCCGCATCCCGGCGAGAACAAACACCTGCCCGGGCCATAACCTTGGCTATGCGTTCTTTAGGACACTCAGTCAAATTACTCATAAAAAGCCCGGATGATCACGGTTTTTATTTAAAATAGAGAAAGTCTTCTTTTCCTTTGATATTTTTCAACGTCTCAAGATACAGGTCAATCGCATGATTAACATCGGCCTTATGTGACATTTCAACGGTTGTATGCATATATTTCAACGGAATAGACATCAGGGCTGATGGAACACCCTCTCCTGAATAAG
>CAZBXD010000014.1:0-4091 GCA_964496065.1 uncultured Bdellovibrionales bacterium | reverse complement strand
CCGGTTGAACGCGACCGTGCCTCCCTTTGGAATGGGATCTTCTTTTTCTCCGCTGTTTTGATCAAGAGTTCACGGACATTATTTTGGACCGCCGGTCCATACGTAATCGTTGGCCCTTTGTTACAAGAGACATCACCCTGTTTTTTCTTGTCATACATCGGTGAATTCGTGTCATGCGTAACATCAATCACAATCGCACAGTTTGGTTTTAGACGACGAGAAATCATCTCTGCCCCTTTTAGACCAATTTCTTCCTGGACAGAATTCACAACATAAAGTGTATAAGGCAGCTTAAGTTTTTTCTCTTTAATTCGACGTGCCACCTCTGCAATGACAAAGCCGCCCAGACGATTATCCAAAGCACGGCCAACAATATAGTTATCATTCAACTCCATCAGGCCATCTTGGAACACAGCAACCGTGCCAACATGGATCCCCATATCAAGCACTTCCTGCTTATTTTCCGCCCCAACATCAATAAAAATATTATCCATTGTCGGCGCCTGTTCCTTTCCAACAGCATGAAGGCGGGTATGGATTGCAGGCCAGCCAAAAATACCAGGGACAACCCCCTTATCGCCATGGAGATTAACGCGCATGGAGGGTGCAATCTGATGATCTGACCCACCGTTGCGTGCTACATAAATATAGCCATTTTCCGTGATATAATTGACATACCATGAGATCTCATCGGAATGCGCTTCAATGACAACGCGGTATTTTTGCCCAGGATTAATCACACCCACGGCCGTACCATAAGGATCAATAATTTTATCATCAATGTAGGGTTTAAGATAATTGAGCCAAACTTTTTGTCCCTCTGACTCATAACTCACTGGCGCCGCTGTATTCAAATATTCGTAGAGGAAATCATTAGCTTTTTTATCGAATTTAATCGGTTTTTGTTTTTTAGTTTTTTTATCTTTTTTCTTGTCAGCCATCGGACCATCGCTTTCATGATTTGGAATTGATATGAATGCCTGATCATGGCACCAAAACTCTTAAAGGACTATTTAAGTATAGGAAAAAAAATAATGCGCGTGAAGAGACAGTTCTCCTTAATTTTAATCTCAAGAAAAAGCCCCCGTGACATCCTATCTATTATGGTTTAAACCGATACTAAGAAAAACTATCTGAGGTGGGTGATGAATGATTTGAATTTGGCCGTGATTGGGAATTGTTCTTTCGCAGCATTGATCGACCAAAACGCGCGCATATCATGGGCTTGCCTGCCAAATTTTGACGATGATCCGGTTTTTTGCTCTCTGGTTGACGAAGACCCAGAAGCACAAAACCAGGATGATCTGCAAGGGTTTTGGGATTTTGAGATTGAAAATCTCAAAACAGTTGAGCAAGCCTATATTCCCAATACCGCGATTTTGGAAACCATTATGACTGACGACGACGGTGGTATATTAAAAATCACGGATTTTGCCCCGCGTTATCAACATTACGGCCGCTATTTCAAACCATCGAAAATTTGCCGGATTATTGAACCGATCAGCGGGTCTCCCCGGGTTAAGGTTGGTTTACGTCCGAGATTTAACTATGGTGAGACAGCTCCAGAAGTCACCCGCGGCGGTAACCATGTCCGTTATGTCAGTACAAACCTAACACTGCGTCTATCAACTAATGCCCCAATCTCCTATATTTTAGATGAGGTGACCTTTCATATTGATCGACGCTATACGTTCTTTTTAGGTCCAGATGAATCATTGCGTCAGGATATCGACCTCTCAGGTATCCGCTATTTAGAAGAAACTGAAAAATATTGGCGGGGCTTTGTCAGGGCGTTGGCTTTGCCTTTTGAGTGGCAGGATGCCTTGATCCGCGCCGCGATCACCTTGAAGCTGTGCACATTTGAAGAAACGGGAGCTGTTCTCGCTGCCCTGACTAGTTCAATCCCGGAAGCGCCAAATTCACAGAGAAATTGGGATTATCGCTATTGCTGGATCCGTGACTCCCTTTTTGTCATTAATGCGCTCAATCGGTTGGGCACGACAGAAACAATGGAAGATTACATTCGCTATATTATGAATGCGTCGATGATCGATACGGGCAGAGATATTCAACCGCTCTATGGGATTTCACTAGAACACAAAATTGAAGAAACAGAATCGCAAAATTTGAAAGGATATCGCGGGATGGGACCCGTTCGATTTGGCAATGAAGCCTATATTCAACAGCAAAATGACGTCTGGGGTTCGGTGATCCTCGCAGTGACACAAGCCTTTTTTGATCAACGTCTGACAACGCCAGGAACATTGGAAGATTTTCATCGTCTGGAAAAATTCGGTCATAGCGCCATTGAAAATTGGGATAAACCCGATGCTGGTATTTGGGAGTTTAGAACTTTTGGCCGCGTTCATACTTTTTCTGCTGTTATGTGTTGGGTGGCTGCTGATCGCCTTGCGCTAATTGCCGACCAGCTTAAACTGCCCGAGCGCACTAAGTTCTGGCGTGAAAAAGCTGACCATATCCATGGTGAAATTATGCGCCGTGCTTGGAATGAAGAGCTACAATCCTTTGTTGAGCCCTTTGATGGTACAGATGTTGATGCCTCCCTCCTCCTCTTGCCGGAAGTAAAATTTATAGACGCTAAGGACCCAAAATTTATCTCCACCGTCCGCCATATCGAAAAGACTTTGATGCAAGATGGTCTTTTATACCGCTATACGTCACAGGATGATTTTGGTAAGGCGGAGGTCGCATTTACGGTCTGCACTTTTTGGTATATTGATGCCCTGGCTGGCATGGGAGAGGTGACAAAAGCGCGAGAGCGTTTTGAATGGCTTTTGAGCAAACGAAATCATGTTGGACTTCTCTCCGAGGATATAGATTTTAAAACCCATGAATTGTGGGGTAATTTTCCTCAAACCTATTCCATGGTTGGGCTGATTAATTCAGCCATGCTTCTGTCAAAAAGCTGGCGAGATGCCATATAGCCAATGGTTAACCTCATCGCAGATATTGGTGGAACGAATGTGCGCTTTGCCTTGGTTGAAAAAGAGGGCGCTATATCTCAAGAGCGGGTTTTAAAATGCGTAGACTATGATGGTCTTTACAGAGCAACCCAATCCTATCTTGACAGTCTACCTTCTGCACAAACACCAAAAACTGGCGCTTTTGCGATTGCCGGACCCGTTCTCGGAGATCGTTTTCAAATGACCAATCACCCCTGGTCTTTTTCAATTAAAGATGTTCGGGATAAACTGGGATTAAAGCAATTAAAACTGTTCAATGACTTTCACGCTTTGGCAATGGCCATTCCCCATCTTGACCAAGATGACATTATCCAAATTGGTATGAAGGGCCACATCCAGCCAGAAAAACCAAAGATTATCGTTGGCCCTGGAACCGGGCTGGGGGTGGCCTCTCTCATCTGGAGTGGAACACATTATATTCCCATTTCTGGAGAAGGTGGACATGTAACAATGCCCGCAAAAACCCAGCGTGAGTTTGAGATTTTTACCTGGTTGCGCAAAGAAAAATATAGCCATATCTCAGCAGAGCGGGTTTGTTCTGGCAAAGGATTAATTAATCTTTATAACGCAATCCGAGGGATTGATGGACTTAACGATCTGCCAGATTTAAAACCAGAGGAAATTTCAAAAGCCGCCCGGGAGGAAAATAACAAGGCCGCACAGGAGGCTTGGGAGTTGATGACCGGCTTTCTTGGAACGATCGCGGGTAATCTTGCCCTCACGCTTGGTGCCCATGGCGGGGTCTATATTGCCGGTGGAATTATGCCGAAATCTGTCGACATCCTGTGCCATACACGTTTTCGTGAACAATTTGAAGCCAAGGGGCGTTTTGAAGAATATCTCAGCGCGATCCCAGCTTTTCTTATTAACCACCCGTTTCCAGCCTTTGTTGGTCTAAAAGCCTATTTGCAAGGCAAACAACCTGCTTGAGTGAAGAATGGAGCAGTGATGGGATTCAGATAAATAAAATAACCATTTGATAAAAAACTATATATGGCTATTTCTAACTTATATAGCATACCCATCCGCGTGATCTTTAGCCTTGTGAAGAGTGGTCAACCCCCATTATTAGGTCCAGTTGTTAGTTCGTAATGTTTCAGTGTTGTT
>CAZBXD010000013.1:0-40015 GCA_964496065.1 uncultured Bdellovibrionales bacterium | reverse complement strand
AACCAAACCAGTGACTCACTTTGAAACTGGTACCACTATGTGGGGCAGGTCACTGGGTCAATCAGGATTTTTCTTCCAATGCGTTTAATGCATTTGGCAAAGCCGTTAGTATCCGCATTAAAAATAATCCATCGGAGAGAGTTCTCCGAAAAGGTGGGATTGGTTTTGCAGAAGTCTTTTACTGTTAAATAATTTAAAGTCATTATGACTCTCCTTTTTAATTAGATGATGAGCGTTATTGCTCAACACAAGGAAGAGTAAATCAGATGAATTTTACACAGAAAAAGAGAAATAAATTTTGTGTAATAAGATACTTACACTAAATTAAAGATCAAATTCTTGTGTAATAGTTTTTGAATATAATTGGCTGTAACAGTATTCAATGGTATCAACTAGACTGTTGAAATTCTCTTCTTCATCAGAAGAATGTGAATTTAAGTAGTCATGCAACAAGGTTAAATATTTTTCTTTTTTTATAATTTCGTAATAACGACTATCACAAGTCTTATTAGACCAATCAATTCCCAGATTCTTACATCTTCTGGCAGCTTGAAGATAAGACCAACGAATACTTTCTTGTCTATTCAGAGCTTTATTGTATAAAGCAAGGAGTGCAAATTTATTTTTACTAATATCAGAAACTTTTTTCTTAGCGCCTCGCTTAGCTTTGTTTTTAAATTTTGGATGAAACTCTTTTGCTATTGTCATGGCTAATCTATGACTATTATATCGGTTAGGTTTTAGACCATATTCCTCATATACTTTAGCTTCATTTTGACTAATAACAGGGTCATCATCAATAACCGCACCAAGTAGAAGAGTTCCAAGGCCTGTTCTTGTTTTACTCATTGTCAAATATCCTTTGATTCATTTTTTCTACCACGCTTGCCGTGTGTGACTCTGAAAGGTGAGCATAGCGTTTGACCATTTGTAGGGTCTTATGACCCAACACAGCGGCTATTTCTGCAAGTGTTGCCCCATTCATAGCGAGATAGCTTGCCGCACTATGCCTCAAATCATGAAAACGGAAATCATTTATTTCTGCAAGCTTTAAAGCAGTTTCCCATGAGGTACGAATAGCCACTCCTTTTTGCCTATCATGCGAAGGAAAAACATACGCACTCTTTTTTTGAGCATGCAGTTTTTTAAGAACTTTTAAAGCGTGTCCCATCACTGGTAGCGGTCTTATTTCTTTGTTTTTAGTTTCATATAAGATTAGTTTTCCGCTTTCTTTTCCTAGCTCAATATCTGACCATTGCAAGTTAAGGATTTCGCCACGCCTTGCGCCCGTACTTAATGCCAAAACAACAATCGGGTAAAGGTGTTTACTTCTTGAGGCTTTGCATGCCTCCAACAACCTTTCTCTTTCATCATCACTTAAAAAGCGAATACGCCCTCTTGGCTCTGATAGTTTTGATATTTTTGCTAATGGATGCTTTTCAATCCACTCATACTCATTAAGAGCAGTGCTGAATATATGACTCAGTGTAGCCATGTAACGATTGACTGTTCCATTAGAACGTTTTGCTTCGCTATTCTCACCTGCACTTAACTTATCTCGTGCATTTAAAACAAGTGTTTTACTAACTTCAGATAAAACCGCATAGCCAATTTCATCGCTCCACCATTCAAGGTGGTGCTTAATACCTTTATAGCGTTTTGGGTTTCTTTGTTTAAGTTGCTTTGCGTATCGGTCGATAAGCTCTTTTAACGTGTGCTTTTTGCTCTCAATGGTTTTGAAGTGTCGTCCCTCGCGCAAAGCGGACTCTGTCGCCTGCGCCCATTGTTTTGCCTTGGTTAGTTGAGTAAAGCTTGCTGTTTGAGATGGAAAGCCTTTTAGACGCACCTTAACTCGATAAGATACTTCACCATTTGCCGATTTTCTTTTCTCAATACTAGCCATGTTTTGACGTTATTATAAAACACAACAAAAGGCAACAATTAACAACACCCGATTGCAATACCGAAGTATTTGTAATATAAGCTATTGTTTTATATACAACCTTACCGTAATCTAACCGTCTATGGGGCACTCATGGGGCACTAGAGATGTTTTTCTGACATGTTAGAGGGCATATATAGCAATCTGTTGAGAACTATTGCATTTAATTGTCCCAACTGTCCCATGAGTGCCCCATGGGCTAAAAAACCCTTAGTGTAACCTTGGGGTAATCTCGGGATAATTTGTATGTAAGTGATTGATTTTAAATGAATGGTGGAGGGGGTAGGATTCGAACCTGCGTAGACTAAGTCGCCGGATTTACAGTCCGGTGCATTTGACCGCTCTGCCACCCCTCCAATATCTGGTTTAGGCTAGTGGTTTAACGATATTCAGCGCTCAAGTCAATAATTAGTTTTATCCATGGATAAACCCATGATAAGATAGGTCAGCAAGAGAGAATAAAGTGCATTATGGCGATTGTTTTGGATATTTTTGGCGTTGTCTATGGTGTCGATGGATTTAATAACGATCTTTTTGCGCTTACAGATAAAAAGCGTGCCTTGGGTGAAAAAATTTACCTTGCATCAAATGTAGATAGCAGAAAGCTAGCGATTTTAACGCAAGATTTCGGTCTCAGCCATCATATTGATGGTTTATTTTGTTCAAGTGACCTAAAAGTTGCAAAACCAGATCGAGAATTTTACCATCAAGTAACAAGACGGATTAGCGTGATGCCGGATGAAATTATTTTTTTTGATGACAGCATGACCAATGTTAATGGAGCCCAAGCCTATGGTTGGCATGGGCATCTCTACATGGGCATTCAAGATACAGAAGAAAAAATTGCTCTTTTCATGAAAAATCAAGGAAGATGATATGCATTCTTACAAGAAAAAACCGCCAAGTAGTAAGTCTGAAAAACGTGAGAATGATCGCTTACTCTTTGGCGTTCATGCCGTGCGTGCCGCTTTAGAAAACCAAAAAAGAGTGGTTAAAAATATTTGGGTCACAGATAATGCCCTTAAACAGATTGAAGCAACGATCGATCCTGATCGGCATCCCACCCCCATTAAAACTGACCGAAAAATAATTGAAAAAAAACTGCCGCCCCATACGGTCCATCAAGGGATTGTGATTGACACAGATCCGCTAGAGGAAACCTTTCTCAGTGATATTGTCGTACGAGCAAGCCAACGTGAAAAAATGACACTTGTTGTCCTGGACCAGGTCACCGACCCGCATAATATCGGCGCTATTTTACGCTCGATGTCGGCCTTTGGGGCGGCTGCCCTTATCGTCCATAAGCGCCATGCTCCCCCCATCACTGGCACAATTGCCAAAATCGCTACTGGGGCGGTTGAGCATATTCCTGTTATTCGTGTTCAGAACCTTGGGGATGCTCTGGAAGAGCTAAAGTCTACTGGGTTTACTATTTTAGGGATGAGTGAGCATGCCGATCAAACCATTGATAAAAAACAATTTCAATCAAAGAACGTGCTTGTTATGGGGGCTGAAGGCAAAGGCATGCGGCAGAAAACCGAATCCTTGTGTGACGCATTAATTAAACTACCAACCCAAGGCCCTATTCAGAGCCTGAATGTCTCTGTCGCTACAGCCATCGCGCTTTTTGCTTTACATAAAGGTTAATCTATGTTAGGAGATAACACATGATAAAATTAATAACATACGCATTTATCGCCCTCATGCTCGCAAGTTCTGCAGCTTGGGCCGATGATACTACTAAAAAACCTGATAATTTGATTTTAGAGCCTGAAATTGAAATTGGGCAGCCTTTCTATAAAGATGGGCTTTTTAAGATTGGCGACCAAACTGTGCGGATTGAACATGCTCCTTTGCCCAGTGGCAAGAAAGTGCAATATAATCCGGAATGGAATTTGATTGTGATCAATGATGATCCAACAATTTCTGAAGATGACAAAGGTGTTGCCTTGGTTGGTTTGTTAGAATCATTAACTCTAGAGCAAACGGTTCTCCCTGCCGCCGGTGTAGAAACACCTGAAACTGGCGAAGAGACAACAGCAACTGAATAAACAAAACTTATCGAATTTTGAAAAAAGGCGCTTTAAGCGCCTTTTTTTATTTATCCAAAACAATTTTTGGTGCATGTGTACTAATCTCATATTTATTCAAAGTATCTCTGATAAAACCTGAGGCAATAAGGTGATCAATCGTTGCGTCCATAACACCTTTAAGCTTTCCACCCTCATCACTAAACGAAAATGTCTCCGCAAAAAATCGAATTGCATCAATACCGGCAACCTTACGAATTTGACCGGGATTATTAACGTTAAAATCTTTTTCAACTCCCTCATCAACAAAAGCAACATCCCCCTTATTTGTCACAAGATCTAGCAACACTTGGCTATAATCCGCGCCTTGTGGCAAGGCATGTTTTGTGGCTTTGGGGAAGCTTTCTTTAACTATTTGTTCGTCAGAACTTCCTTCAAGGAAGATAACCCTAGCATCTGGCGAATTAACTGATTCAATACTACCATCAAAACGGTCATCATCCGCACGCACATAGGCATAAATGCTTGAATAATATACCGGCTTAGATAGTGCTTGTTGTTTAATCCGCTCAGGGGATGGCCATTCTGTAATACACATCATATCGTAGCGTCCAGTTTTAAGACCTTCCAAATAGTTTCCAAAGCCAACTTCTTCTACCCAGTTAATTTTCAAACCAAGATATTTACCAATCTCTTCCATCATATCGACACTCGCGCCAGCTAATTCGCCAGAATTTGGTTCTTTATAGAGAAAGGGAGGCCATGTGGCATATCCACAACGGATCTCACCCGTTCGCATAATACGCGCATAGGTGCTTTCCTCTTTCTCAGAAACAGGGGCAAGAGTTATATCATTTGTTGGTATGACCTTCACCGTTACAAAAGCTGCCAAAACAGCTGCAATAATCGATGTTAAAATAGTTTTAGTCATGTCGTAACTCCTTTTAATTTTTTATCCTCTTAAAACCCCACCCGTTTTATCTTGAACGGCTTTGGTAATTTTATCGCTGAGTGCCTCAATCTGTTCATCTGTTAATGTTGCATCGACGGGCTGGAGTGTTACCGTGATCGCCAGAGATTTTTTGCCAGCGTCAATCCCCTTGCCCTGATAGACATCAAAAATACGAATATCAGAGATTAGGGTGCGATCAGCACTATTGGCTGCTTTCAGGACCATCGCCGCCTCAACCCCTTCATCAATAATAAAGGCAAAATCACGATGCACCGGCTGAAGCGTTGAAACAGTGAGTGATTTTTTAGCCGCCTTTTTTGCCTTCGCAGGCGGGAGATGATCGGTAATAATTTCAAACCCAACCACTGGGAAATCAATATCCATCTCTTGTAAAATACCAGGGTGAATTTCACCAAAATAGGCAAGCGGCTTTTTGCCCAAAGCAATCGCAGCACTGCGCCCAGGATGGTACCAAGGCGGGACATCACGGGATAAAGGCATATTATCTATGGCCATTCCACACTGTGCCATAGCCGCTACGGCATCAGCCTTCGCCGTGAAGAAATCAACAGGTGCCTTATCACCCTGCCAGGTTTTTTCCCTCAACAATCCTGTGCGGATCCCGGCCATAACATAGGGTTGATCGTCTGGTTCTTGACCTAAGAAAATCGGACCCCCTTCGAAGAACCCCATATTTGGGAAACCACGATCATGATTATTTTTTGCCGCGGCAATCAAATTCGGCAAAATAGATTGTCGCATAATGCTTAAATCTTCACTCAACGGGTTGGCAATATGGACCAAATTTTTAGCAGTATATTTAAACTGTGTTGCGGCCTTCTTATTTAAGAAAGACCACGTGACCGCCTCAAACAATCCCCGAGCCGCAAGTGCCGGTTTCATTGTCGCAATCCGCCGCTGATGAGCATTGAGTGCCGGCATTGTTACGGCTGTATCGCGCGGTGTTGATACAACCGGAATATGATCAAACCCATAGATGCGCAAAATCTCTTCAACTAGATCTGCCCGTCCTTCGATATCAGGGCGCCAAGAAGGTACCACAACATGGAGTGTTTTATCGTCTTGGATTTTAACATCAAAGCCAAGCGCCATCAAAATATTGACCTGTGTATCTAAATCAACATCAACACCCCCCAATGTTTTAACCTGATTAGGATCAAAATTGATGACATCTGCAGAGCTTGGAGGCTCCCCTGCGATCACCAAATCACTCGGTTCCCCACCACAGAGATCAAGGATCAGACGAGTTGCCACTTCCATTCCCCATGCGCATGACTGTGGATCAATACCCCGCTCAAAACGATATTTGGCATCGGAATCAATCATCATTTTTTGACCCGTGCGACGAATTTGATCCGGATCAAAATAAGCTGACTCAACAAAGACATTGACGGTCTCATCGGTGCACCCCGTGCGGGTGCCACCAATCACACCCCCCAAGGCCGCCACGTCATCATCATCACAAATCGTCACGGTTTCATCATCAAGGGTGTATGTCTTGTCATTTAAGGCGGCAATTTTTTGCCCCGCTGTCGAGATTTGCACAGTTAAATTACCCTTTACCTGATCCGCATCGAAAACATGCAAAGGACGATTAAGTCCAATACAGCAATAATTCGTGATATCGACCAAAGCAGAGATCGGCCTTAAACCGATCGCTATTAAACGATCCTGCAGCCATTTTGGGCTCGGCCCATTTTTAACATTTTTAATTTGTCGGCCGACAAAAACTGGGCAGGCCCGTGCCTGCTCTTTTGAAAAATTAAGGGTGACATCAATTTCTGATTTAAAAGTGCCCGGAACCGGATTGGTTTGCGTCAATGGTTTTAACGTGCCCATACCAGCCGCGGCCAAATCACGCGCAATCCCAAGCACACCGGCGCAATCGGGCCGGTTTGGCGTTAAATCAATATCAATCACCGGATCGTTGAACCCCATATAATCGGCAAAAGCTTTTCCTACTGGCGCATCATCGGGTAGTTCTAAAATGCCATCAGATTCATCCGATAAGCACAACTCCGCCTCAGAGCAAATCATGCCATTTGATTCAACATCACGGATTTTGGTTTTCTTCAAGACCATCCCATTCGAAGGAATCGACACCCCCACAGGGGAAAAACAAATCTTTAATCCCATGCGAACATTCGGCGCCCCACATACGACCTGTAACTGCTCTTTTCCAGTATTTACAAGACATTGTTTAAGGCGATCCGCATTAGGATGTTGCTCACATTCGACAACTTCGGCGACAATAAAGCCGTTATATTTAGCCGCACGATCTTCAACACCATCAACCTCATGGCCAATTGCAACAAGTTTGTCGCAAATATTTTCTAGAGTATGTTTTGTCTCAAGATGTTCTTTAAGCCAATCAAATGTTAGTTTCATCTTTAGTCTCCCAAAGCCCGGTTGGGTTGTTCAAAAATGGAGAAGCCGTAATGTTTGAGCCAACGAATATCCGGATCAAAAAAAGTGCGCAGATCTGGAATGCCAAATTTCAACATAGCGAGACGATCAACCCCCATACCAAAGGCAAAGCCCTGATACTCATCCGGATCAAGACCACAATTACGGATAACATTGGGATGCACCATGCCGCAGCCAAGAATTTCCATCCATTGATCACCCGCGCCAATTTTTAAACCGCCATCATTGCGGGAATAGCCAATATCAACCTCAGCACTCGGTTCTGTAAACGGGAAATAATGCGGACGAAATCGCACCGGCAAATCATCGAGATTAAAAAACGCCCGTAAAAAATCTGTCAGGCAACCTTTGAGATGCCCCATATGAGTGGTCTTGTCAATCACCAAGCCTTCAACCTGGTGAAACATTGGCGTATGCGTCATATCATAATCAGAGCGATAAACACGCCCCGGCACAATAATTTTAATCGGTGGCTTATTCTCCAACATATGGCGAATTTGCACGGTCGACGTATGGGTGCGCAATAGTTTCGGCTCCACCCCTTCTTGTTCCGGCGTAATATAAAACGTGTCATGCATTTGCCGTGCCGGGTGATTGGCTGGAAAATTCAAGGCGGTAAAATTGTGAAAATCATTTTCTAAATCCGGCCCAGTGACAACATCAAACCCCATATCAGCAAAAATCGCGATCATTTCATCGGTCGTTTGCGTGATCGGGTGCAATGTCCCCTGCCCCCGTTCATAGATGGGGAGGCTAATATCAACCGTTTCGGTTTCAAGACGCTTATTGAGATCAGCCAATTTCAAAATTTGCGCGCGTTCTTCAATCGCCTCTGCCAATCTATTTTTCAGGACATTCACTTCCTGACCAAAACTCTTGCGCTCTTCAACCGGGAGAGTACTGATCGTTTTCAGCAACCCTGTGACAGAGCCGCTTTTCCCCAAGGCTGCAACCCGGGTTTCCTCCAAAGCTTTAATATCATTCGCCGCCGCAATTGCCGCCGACACATCTTTTTCAATTTCTTTTAAATGTGACATGTTTGATCCAATAATTTGACTCCTTGTTTTTAATCGAAAATCATATGAATGAAAAGGCTCTAGCATAATAAAAAAGCGGCTCAAGGCCGCTTTTTCTTTACTTTTTATTTTCTTATACACAGAAAAACCGCTTAGGGTATCACGCGGCTTTCTTGTCGAGCGCTTTTTTCGCTGTTTCAAAAACGGCCTTAAAGGCCTTTTCATCTCGTACCGCGAGATCAGCTAAAATCTTCCGATCCAGCTCAATTCCAGCCAGTTTAACGCCATTCATAAATTGTGAATAAGTCAAACCATGTTGACGGCTTGCCGCATTAATACGTTGGATCCAAAGACTGCGGAAGTTGCGCTTTTTAACGCGACGATCACGATAGGCATATTGGAGTGCCTTTTCAACGCGACGCAGAGCAATCGTGTAACAGTTTTTACTGCGACCACGATACCCTTTGGCCATTTTAATAATTTTCTTGTGTCTGTTATGGGCGCGAGCGCCCCCTTTCGTGCGTGCCATGATTACGCCTCCTGTCTTGTATTTTTATTGGCGGATTTCTTTTTCTTCTTACGGGCATAAGGCATCCAGTTTGTTAGAATAATCTTTGCATCCGGCTCAGAGGCTGTGGTCATACCACGGGCTTTCCGCTTCATTTTTTGAGATTTGTTACGCATCATGTGACTGGTAAAGGCGTATTTGCGCTTTACTTTGCCAGTAGCCGTGGTTGAAAAACGCTTTTTCGCACCACTTTTAGTTTTTAACTTCGGCATTTTAACTCCTTGTTTGGTTTATTTTAACTGCGACCAAAGGCATGCCAATCGCCCGATCACGGTAAGTAGAGGGTTTATAAGCCAGAATCATACGACAATGCAAGGGAAAAATAACAAAAATGCGTTATAAACTATACTTTACAAGGGGTTTACTCCCAAGGGAATTCAAGCCAGCAATTCTGCTCAACTTTTCGAACAATAAAATCTGCATAAGGTGTTCCTTTTGGTTTAGCATAAACTACGGCAATCTTAGATTTGGGATAACGTTTTTTAATGAGCTGAGCTGTTTGACCTGTGTCAACCAAATCATCGACAAACAACCAACCATCCCCATCATATACTTTGTTTACTGATCCCAAAAGTTCAACTGCGCCCTTTTTATTGTCATCATCATATGAAACAGCCGCCACAGATTTGACATTGCGAATTCCCATGGCATTCGCAATAATTGCTGTCGGAACAAGCCCTCCACGCGCAATCCCAACAACCCCCTTCCAAGGACCAGATTCTTTTAAATGGTCGACCAATTGTAATGTCTCTTTTTCAAACAGATCCCATGAAATGACTTCTTTAGGTGACATTGTTTCCTCTTTATTTTTTAATGGGCTTCATCCCAATTATCACCGATACCCGCTTCGGCAACCAAGGGCACATCCATTTCAATGACCGATTCCATTTCTTTCTTAACAAGATTAATTGTCGCAACAACATCAGCCTCTTTAACTTCAAAAATCAGTTCATCATGAATTTGCAGGAGCATTTTGGCATACAAATCACTCGCTTCCAAAACACGATCCACATTGATCATGGCACGCTTCATGATATCGGCGGCTGTCCCTTGAATAGGCGCATTAATCGCTTGGCGCTCAGCAAAAGCACGGCGTGGATAATTGCTTGAAGTAATATCCGGCACCCAGCACTTACGGCCATAAATCGTTTCAACATAACCATGGTCCTTGGCGAATTTCTTAGTATTCTCCATAAAAATCTCAAGTTCTGGAAAGCGGGCCATATATTGTTTAATATACTCACTAGCGATTGAGGTTTCGACCCCAAGTTGCCGCCCGAGACCAAAACCAGAAATACCATAAATAATCCCGAAGTTGATGGCCTTGGCGGCTCGGCGACACTCCGGTGTCATTTTATCTAGGGGAATGCCAAAGACTTCTGATGCGGTCAGGGTATGAATATCAATGCCATCACGAAACGCCTGCTTGAGGCGTTCAATCCCAGCCATTTCTGCCACAAGTCGAAGCTCGACCTGTGAATAGTCAATACAAACGAGCTTATAACCTTTTTCTGCGACAAAGGCGGTACGAATTTGTCGTCCTTCTTCTGTACGAATTGGAATATTTTGTAAATTGGGATCAGAGGATGAGAGGCGTCCGGTACTTGTCACGGTAAGCGCAAAAGATGTATGCACACGCCCTGTCTTGGGATCGATTTGTTCTTGCAAAGCGTCCGTATAGGTACTCTTTAACTTTGCCAATTGCCGCCAATGGAGAATATCATCAATAATCGTATGCCCTTGCCCAGAAAGCTCTTCCAGAGTTTTAGCATCCGTCGACCAAGCCCCTGTTTTTGTCTTCTTTCCTCCTTGCAACCCCATATTATCAAACAGAATTTCACCCATTTGTTTTGGACTGGCGAGATTAAACTCTTGCCCTGCTTGATCAAAAACCTTCTGCTGATAGCTCTCTAGTCCTTTAGAAAACTCACTACTCAAATTTTTTAAAACAACCGGGTCAACTTTAATGCCTCGCATTTCCATCTTTGCCAGAATACCAACCAAGGGACGATCGAGACGCTCATAGACACCGACCATTTTTTCTGGCACCAATCGAGATTTCAAAACATCATGCAGGCGATACGTAATTTCCGCATCTTCGGCTGCATAATCACGGACCTCATCTGGTGCAAGCTGATCCAAGGTTTTCTGATTCTTCCCCGTCCCTACCAGATCTTTATATTTAATGGTTTCATGGTCGAAATAGTTCAAGGCAAGCGCATCCATACCATGACTGTTTTTTGTACCATCCAATACATAGGACAACACCATCGTATCATCTACCGGGTATACTTTTATGCCATGCCCGGTAAGAACCTGCATATCAAATTTGATATTCTGGCCAATCTTGAGAATTGATGGATCTTCAAGGATCGGCTTTAAGTGTTTGATGACACTATCAAGGGAGAGTTGCTGGACTTCTTTTCTAACCTTATCCTGGTCACCTTCAAAATCAAAGCTATCGGATTTCAGCACGTCATGACCAATGGGAATATAGCAGCCACTGCCCTCACCCAGCGAGAGACTCACCCCAACGAGTTTTGCTGAAACCGGGGTTAGGCTATTGGTTTCAGTGTCAATTGCAACAGAGCCTTGCGCCGCAATCGCCTGACACCATTGGGATAAAGCATTTTCATCCGTGACAAGATCATAGGCCTGGTTTTTGTTTACTTTGTTTACTTTTGTCAGATCACCGCCATTTTTTGTGGTTGTCAGCGATGCATAGTCGGCATGACCGGTGCCAAACTTCTTCTCGACACGCGATGTAAGACTGCGAAAGCCCTGCTCTTGTAAAAAACTAATCAAAGTGGCGTGATCGTAGATTAAATCATTGAGATTATCGAGCGGAATGGGCAATGGCGCATGATGATCGAGTTCAACCAAACGTTTGGAAATCCGCGCCTGATCTGCAAATTCAACGAGACTCTCGCGACGCTTAGTTTGCTTAATCTCATCAGCATGTGCGAGAAGGGTTTCAAGGTCGCCATATTCATTAATCAACAACGCGGCAGTTTTAACCCCAATGCCCGGGACACCGGGCACATTATCAGTGCTATCGCCCGCTAAAGCTTGAACATCGACAACCTTATCTGGGGTGACACCAAATTTTTTATCGACCTGCTCGAGACCAATATTAACAAATTTAATTGGATCAAACAGCGAAACGCCAGGGCGCATCAACTGCATCAAATCTTTATCAGAAGAGACAATTTTCACCGGAATATTACGCGCCTCTGCCTCGCGCGCATAAGAGGCAATCAGATCATCCGCCTCATAGCCTTCGTGTTCAATCGCTTCAATCCCAAAAGCTTTTGTTGCCTGTTTAATGAGCGCGAATTGAGGAATTAAATCTTCCGGTGTTTCCCCGCGATTAGCCTTATATTGCGGATAAATCTCATTGCGGAAATTTTCTCGAGCCGCATCAAAAATCACGGTAACGTAGTCATCCGCCGCTTCGTCAAGCAGACGGATCAACATATTACAAAACCCCATGACCGCACCAACCGGCGTTCCATCTGGACGCGTTAAGGGAGGCAAAGCATGAAAAGCACGAAAGATAAACCCTGATCCATCAACAAGATAAAGAGATTTTTTAGAGGTATTCTCTGACATTTGTACGTCCGATAATTGCTGTCTTGCTGTCATCGCGCTAGCATGACGCAAACCAATAAAAATGTCGAGAGAGATTTAATCTTCTGCGTTTTCTGAAATACTTAATGGCGTTGCTAGCTCTTCATGAGCAAGCTCAGATAAACCAACCGCAATATCACTGCGAATAAATTCAGCCCGGTTTTTTAAACTCCCTGAACGGGTGGGGAATTTCTCGTTAAACAGTTCAATTTTTACAGTTAGACCGCATAAAACAGCACCAAGATTTGTATGGCTTGCCATCAGATTCTTCTTGAGCTCTTCATAGCTTTCTGCACTTACAGACCCCCAGAACTCAACAAATGAAGAACGAAAATAACTCAATCGTTTTTGAATAGAGTTCAAAATGATTTTAAGGTTTTTTTCTGTTTGCTGACAAATCTTCATTACATCTTTGTCTTGACAAAGCTGACTATTTGTCGCTATTTCATTCATCCACTCGATTAAGGACTTCACATCCGGAACCAGTTCCATAAGACTATTTTCAAAATACGCAATGGAGAGATACATATCACCACAATCTTCAATAAATTGTGGTAAATCAGTAATATCCATTTTCATGTCTTTTGACATGGTTTTCATTTTTTTCAAGGCTTGTTTACGCTCTTCCAGTGACATTTTTTCAAATGCTTCAGCAAAACTATTTCCTTCAAAGTTTTCACCATATAACTTTGATAGAAGCGGGCGGGTAAATTCCTGCATTGCCTGAGCAAGCTCTGCTAACTTCTCGTCTGACAACGATAACGCATCTGCAGAATTGACATCGACCCCAAGATTGCGTAGGTGAATGCGCAAAGAATAAACATCAAAACTTCGCAGTGTCGAAAGCTTATTTAGAACTGTTTGATCTTCTTCTAACTCTTTTTTATACGATGGGAAAACCTCTTTTAAATCATCAAGCCCGACCTGACCACTGCCGGCATCTTTATCCCGAAAAACCTCCAGCACAGAGTCTAAACGGGCATTTTTAACCAGAACACCGTTTAAGAGCCCAGGTGTCTTTAATGGCATTGTTGCAAGAGGCAAGACGTGCAGCGAATCCTGGTCTGCCTTCTCAACAGTACGGTCACCATCTTTGTTACTCATAAACTCCCCCGAGAATTTTGGTTTTTATTATTTTAGAGAGGGTTCTCAATAATATTATCTAATCGTATTATTGTTTATATTCCGTAAATTCAAGGAAAAAATTGCTCGCATCCCGATTTTTAATTCCGCTTGTTATGTTCTTTTTTTATAAAGTGCTTACCACAATAGGGACACTCTACAGCTCCGGTATTTTTATCAATAGTTAGATAAACGCGCGGGTGACCGAGAGGACCATTCCCACCCTCACAATATATTGTGTCAGTGGAAATATAAACAGTCTCAGGGGGTGAGGTGGTTTTTGCATATGTCATATGCCGAATTATAGCTAAAAAACCGCCATACGAAAAGCTGAAATTCTTGACGAAAGCAGCAAATTCACTTAAGAACACACGATGTCATAGAATTGGCACCCGTAGCTCAGCTGGATAGAGCGCTGCCCTCCGAAGGCAGAGGTCGTGAGTTCAAATCTCGCCGGGTGCGCCATTTTCAGGGATAACCATAAAAATTTATTCGATACTGGCAGGTAGCGGATCAGATCCTAGAAAAAATTGGGATTAACTAGACTTCTTCTCATAAATAAAGAAATCGGCCCGGGAACCTGTCTGGTTATTACCCATATAAGGATATTTATTATCAATTTTTTCAATTAACTGCCAATCGGGGCGGTTAGCTACCACCCATTTGGTAAATTGGCGATGTTTCACATGATCTACTGCCTGGGTTTCTTCGGCTTGGTTCGATGAATAAATAATAACAAAACGATCCGCCGTATCGAAAAGCTGTGTCATATAGCCATCAAACACGTCATCCTCAATCAAATGATAAATAACATCAAGAGAGAGCGTCAAATCAGCTCGCTCACCGTTATAATTAGTCGTATTTTTAAATGATTTTGTGGGATCCTGAGCAAAAAGTTTTTGGCACATAACGACGGCTGTTTGCGCAACATCAAACCCAATATAAGACGGGTAATGTGCATATTTGAGTTGATTACCATCACCACACCCATATTCAATAACAGTCTTTATCTTATGATCTTTAACAAAGCCATTTAAAATTTCAGCCTTAAACTCCGCAAGCTTGCCATAGGATCCACGCCCTGAATCTTTGCCAAAAGTATATCGGGTTTCCCAAAACTGACCCGATGTTGTGAATTGTTTAAGTTTATGTCTTAAAAACACTTGTTTGAGCTTTTGTTTGATTTTAATTACTGCGCTCATTATCAGCCTCATTATTTGTTAAGTCAAAATAACCCTAGAGGGTTTCAGATAAAAAATCGAGCTATTTTCCTTGAAAATAAACCGTTATCGTTCCATCAATAGCCAATAATGCTTGGCGAATTTCATCTGCGACCTGCGCCCCGCCATCCATATCAAAAACAACATATCCAAGGCGGTCATTAGTTTGCAAATATTGCGCCGCAATATTAATCTCGCGAGATGAAAAAACGTCATTGATTTTTGCTAAAATCCCCGGAACATTATCGTGAATATGCATAAAACGACTTCGTCCTTGTTCAAGCGGGCCAGGGGCAATATTTGGAAAGTTCACCGCCCCGGTAGTAGTTCCCCAATCAAGGAACCGGACGAGTTTATCCGCCGCATCCAAAGCAATATTCTCTTGGGCTTCTTGGGTGGATCCCCCAATATGCGGGGTAAGAATGACATTTTCAACCTGACGCAAGGGGCACAAAAATGGATCATCAATGCTGGCCGGTTCTTTTGGAAACACATCCAGGGCGGCACCTGCTAAAGCTTTTTTCTCTAATGCCGCTTTCAAAGCATCTAAATCAACAATATTGCCGCGAGCGGCATTAATCAAATAAGCACCTTTTTTCATTGCTGAAATTTCTTTGGCGCTCACCATATCCTTCGTTGACGGGTCGGCGGGGACATGCAGACTGACAACATCTGATTGTGCTAACAGGGTCATAAGGTCTTTGGCTGGCTTTGCATTGCCCAAAGCAAGCTTATCAACACTATCATAATAAATTACATGCATCCCCAGGGATTCGGCCAAAACAGACACTTGACTGCCAATATGGCCATACCCAACAATACCAAGTGTTTTACCCCTGATCTCACACGCACCATCGGCTGTTTTAAGCCACTGCCCCTCATGGGCAGCGCGTGATTTTTCAGGAATACGACGCATCAACATAATAATCTCTCCAATCACCATTTCCGCAACAGAACGCGTATTCCCATAGGGTGCATTAAAAACTGGAATCCCATGATCGGCTGCAGCGTCTAGGTCAACTTGATTGGTCCCAATACAAAAACACGCCACCGCAATTAGGTTTGGCGCTGCTTCAAAAATCTCTGCTGTTAATTTTGTTTTTGAACGAATACCAATAATATGAGCATCTTTGACCGCTTCTTTAAGAGATTCCGGATCAAGTGCATTTGAAAAAACTTGGATATTACTAAGTTCCGCTTTTTTAAAAACCTCAACTGCTTTTGGGTGAATATTTTCAAAAAGAACGATATTTAAAGAGTTTAAGGGCATGACGAATTAAGCTTTTTTGTTAGCGTTATTTGCTTTATCCTATGATTACTTTGTTAAAAAAGGAAGCCTTGAATGCGTATTCTTCTCACTCTTATTTTTATTATCACTCTGATCATACCGGCATTTGCCGCAGACGGATTAGAAAAAATCACAATGCCGAAAACGGGCTGGCGTAGTGATTATGAGATTACGCGCGCGGAAGAACTTCTTGCCCAAGAAAAATATGAGGATGCTCTAGATGTTTTGGAAAGGATCCTGAACCGGAATATTGAATCTATTGATGCCCATGTGATGAGCGGTTATATCCATTTTAAGCTTAACAATATTAAACGGGCAGAAAAACATCTTTTCTCTGCAATTGATCTCGACCCACGCCATTTAGGGGCACATCTTTATTTGGCAGGAATAGATCTTAAACAAGAAAAGATCAAAAAAGTTGAAGAGCGTCTCCAACTCCTCAAATTAGTTTGCAAAGGAACTGATTGTGCTGAATATCAGTATCTCAAGCGCAAGTTGTTAACTATCAACAAAGACCAATAATGCTAACTGATCTTTCGTTTACAGCATTCTGTCTTATCATCTCGCGATGATGTTTGAATTATAAGGTGTGCTTTTAGACTTGGGATTGCCGCCACAGCCCGATAGTGAGGTGCTGGAAAAACTGTTTGATCAATGAGATATAAATGATCCCCAGCCCCTTTTTTCATTTTGTGTAAAAGTATTTTAATAACATCCCCTTCAACACTATCAATTAAAACGGGGATACCCGCCATGCGCGCAGCGATTGCCGCACCAACCATCGCACATAAATCATACCCACCATAGGTTTGTAACGCACTGATCGGTCTTTGTATACTTTGTATATTATTTAAAATAGCCTGAGCAGCTTGGTTACTGCCGCCCCCCACAGTCCCAATAATAATAAGATCGAGTCCTGGCTCAACAGCCATCATACCATAGGTAATTGCATGCGCCGCTTGCGCTTCTGTCATAGCTGGTGCTTTTTTAAAATCCTGGCTTGGATTTTCAATATCAAGTTCATAAACACGCAGCTCAGCATCTGCTAATTGACAGAGTTTGTTAACAAGCCCATCCCCCGTAGCTGATTGCGCAAGCCAACTGGATACCTCTTCAACTGAATTCATAGAGCAACCATGACTTGCTGCAAACAGACACTGCCGTGGACGATCAATTTTAAAACTCCCCGGCTCGTTCGTTTGCCACAAAGCTAAATGTTGTATAACCCTATCAAGGGACGATAGGCTTGTATTACATCCAATGCATTCTTTTGGTGGCTGCGGAAAATGATCCAACATCTTTTCAATTTCAGAGAATGTTATTGTTGTTTGTACCATTTTCACACCGCCAAAGAGAGAAAAAGGCTGGTAGAGAGTATAAGAAGCGCCAGAACAAAGGTTATATAGTGGAAGGTTAAAGCGTGACGAATGTTTTGCCAACCAACTTTAGCGGATGACGATTTGAAACCAATCCATTTATGTTTTGATAATCCAGAGGCCAGCGCAACGCCTAACCCACCTGCCATTATCGCTGCCCCCCATCCAGCATTAAGGCTTTTGTGATGATGCGCTTGGTCTAACAAACAATGTATAGCTTTGAATGGATTCATTTTTGGAGAAAAAATCATCCCAATACCCAATAAAATCGCTGACAAACGCGCCGGGATAAAGTGAACAATATCATCAAGTGTCTGAAAAGGGATACTAAAAGAGCTATTTTTTTCTGATAAAAATGTAATCTGAGCCATCTCAGAAATTGCAGTTGCCATAATTGCCGTAACCAAACCATTATATCCAAATAAAGCCGGGACACAGTACCAAAACGCCACACGCATCAAACCTCGATCAAAGCTTTGGGCAATTATTTCAATAATAATGCGCGCTGCAGCATATTGATCAAAGTTTTTATATGATGGATCAATCCTGACTTGCCTTCGCTTTAAAACAGAACGAATATCTGCCATCACGCTATTTTTTTGTCGAAGAAGCCGGATAAGTTCTGGGGCAAGATTCCATGGTTTTGTTACACCAAGACAAGAAAAAATTACTAAAACAGATAAGATTTGCCCGCGTGGATGAAACTCAACCAAACGACTTATCAGCAGTGCCGCACCGTAACTCAAACCTAGCAAAAGAACTAGTGCAAGACAGCCCCGAAAAAAAAGAATTTTTTGAGCCCGATAATCTCGATTAAGCTTGTTTGCGACAAAGCCAGTAACACTTGCAACAAGGCCACCTAACGGGGCAATACGATCACGAAAATTCGATAACAGAAGGCGCGTTGTCCCATCAATGAGCAATGCGATAAGGAGAATTGTCAACTCTCGTTCAACAGGAAAAAAACCCAAACTAAACTCTGTCATAAATGAGACCATAGCGCCCTTCATACCCCTTGTCACCCCATCAGATAACAAGATATGATCAGCTTATGATAAAAATAATATCTCCCTTAAAGATTACCGGTATTGACCATGATATTTTTGTGCGGCCGCATGCACGCGCAAAACGTCTCTCCATGCGCGTTGATAGCGACGGTACAGTAAAAATCACAACACCAAAACGAATTTCAAAAAAAGAAATTATCCACTTTATTAATTACCATCGTGATTGGATTAAACAGCAACAAGCTTGCCAAAAAACCCGCCCCCTAACGCCCGGAAATTCTTTACCCATAGAGGGAGATTTATATTGTATTCAGCATCATAATCAGCGTGGAATTCTAATTGAGAAAAAAGAGGGTATTCTTGATGTCTTCTGCCCGATAGAGCGTTTGGGTACCGCGATCAAACGCTACCTAAAGAAACAAGCCCGCGCAAAAATAACCCCCCTAGCTCATGAGAAAGCAGAACAAATTGGCCAAGTCATTAACCGGATTGCTATTAAGGACACCAAAACACGATGGGGCAGTTGTTCGGGCAAAAATAACCTCAATTTCTCCTGGCGAATTATTATGGCGCCCCCATATGTGCTGGATTATCTTGTTGCACATGAAGTTGCACATCTTCGGCATATGAATCATTCACAAGATTTTTGGGACTTATGTTTTGCTTTATCAAAAGACGGCCATCGGGGGAAAGCCTGGCTTAGAAAAAATGGTCGAGAATTACAGCGCTTCGAATAAAGATTATAAATTTCGTCGCATACGGATATAAAAAATTAAACCTGCGGCAAAATTAGCAAAACAAACCGCAAAGAAAACAGCCGATAATCCATAGAAACGATCTCCGAGGTATGACAGTGGCAAAATCAGACATAAAAATTGTACAATCGGAATTGTTGCTGCCTGGCGCGGTTTTCCAACGGCGTTCAAGTAAGATGCTGTCACTTGAATCAAACCAACGGCACAATAACTAACCGGAACAATCATAAAATATTGCATGGCTCCTTGAATTGTTGCCGGATCTTTTGAAAATAGACTCGCAAGCCCGCGTCCAAAAAGAAGAAGAATTATTGTTACCGATGCCCCCCATAACACATTGAAAAAACTAATAATTTTAACTGCCTCTCGAATGCGGGTCATATTCTTTGCCCCAAAATTTTGCCCCACAAACGGTGCCAAAGCAGCAGAAGCCCCAAAAAAAGGAACATAAAATAAAAGCTCAACACGAGTAGCCACCCCATATGCCGCCACAGCTTCGGAGCCATAATGGGCAATTAAACCTGTTAAGACCAAGGCAGTAACCGGTGGTGTAACATTGGCGGTGGCTGCCGGAAGAGCTGTATGGAGAATCTCACGGGCTGAATCGATAAAACCAGTAGCGAGAGATTTCCAAACTGAAAAAATCTGAAAACGAAATATCAAATTAAAAAAGACAAAAGAAAAACCAAAGAGCCGAGCGATAATTGTTGCTATAGCGGCGCCATCCATTCCTAAACGAGGCGCACCAAATAAGCCAAAGATGAGAATTGGATCAAGAATTGCATTCACAATCGCCGCAATCAGCATTGCCAGAGCTGGTAAGATCGTATTGCCCGACCCACGAATCACACTATTGCCAATCAAGGGGGGAACAAGAGAAATGAGACCAAGATAAGACAAAACCATATAGCTTTTGATCAATGGCATCAAATCCGGCATTGCTCTAATCATTTTAAAAAGAGGATCAATTGTCATCATACCAATCCCAGCTATAATCGTTACAACAATAAGACACAAAAAAATCGCATGTAGTCCTATTTTTTTGGCTTGATCTTCTTCTGCTTCTCCAAGACGGCGCGATACAACAACGGTTGTGGCTACTCCAAAACCAAGAATTAGGGCATCAATAAAAGAAATCACTGGAATGGTAAAACTAACTGCTGCGAGTTCTGATTTACCCAATTGAGCGATAAAATAGACATCCACCAAGATAAAAAAGAGAATAAAAAAAATCCCAAAAACCATTGGAGCCCCAAGTTTAAAGAGAGTCAAGGCAATGGGATCTGTAAGTAAGTCTATGTTTTTATTTTTCATGACGCCTCTTTGATAAAACAGGGATCATGAGGATTATCTTAACGGTATAGAAATTTATCAAGGCTATAGGATCGATTATTGCGTTTTTAATTCAACTTGATTACAAATGATTCATCATGATGACATCTCTTACAGATACCCTAAAAGAATGGTTTACATTTCCCACAGAAGGCTGGGGACTTTATTTCCCCGATGCGGCTTCTCCGGTTATGGAACGACTGCTTGATTTCCATGGTATGTTATTAATTATTATCTCATCGATTGTTGCTTTTGTGACAGCACTTATGGTCCTTACTTTGTGGAAATTTCGTGCCAGTAAAAATCCGAAACCGAGTAAAACAACTCACAATACACTCCTAGAGATTATCTGGACTGTGATTCCATGTCTGATATTGGTCATCATTATCGTGCCTTCCCTTAGGATACTGTATTTTATGGATCGTGTGGCAGAGCCAGAAATGACATTAAAGGTTACCGGCTATCAATGGTATTGGGGTTACGAATATCCAGATCATGATAATATTTCCTTTCTTTCTTATATGATCCCTGATGAAGAAATCGACGAAACTAAGGGGCAAAGACGGCTGCTTTCCGTTGATAATCCAGTCTACCTTCCCGTCGATACTGATATTCGCATTCTGGTCACTGCGGCCGATGTTTTACACTCGTTTGCAATTCCAGAATTTGGGATCAAAACGGATGCCGTCCCTGGTCGGATTAATGAGACATGGGTACGCATTACAAAAGAGGGCACTTATTACGGTCAATGCTCTGAACTTTGTGGTAAGAATCATGCTTTCATGCCCTCAGAAATTCGCGCCGTTTCCAAGGAAAAATTTGCCCAATGGGCTGAACAAGCAAAAGAGGAATTTTAAAACATGGCTGATGAAAAACCCGGTTTTTTTACCCGTTGGTTCTGCTCCACTAACCATAAAGATATTGGTTCGCTCTATCTGATTTTTTCAATTTTTGCTGGAATCGTTGGTGGTGCCGCTTCTATGCTGATGCGCGCAGAATTGATGAACCCAGGCCTACAGTTAGTTGAGGATGGCCATTTTTGGAATGTTTTAATTACAGCTCATGGCCTCATCATGGTCTTCTTTGTTGTTATGCCTGGATTGATTGGTGGGTTTGGTAACTGGTTTGTCCCCATTATGATCGGCGCACCTGATATGGCCTTCCCACGCCTCAATAATATTAGTTTTTGGCTCACTGTTGCCGCCTTTATCATGCTTTTATTATCTGGTTTTCAATATGTTCTTACCGGTGGTACGGGCGGTGCCGGCACCGGTTGGACGATTTACCCCCCCTTATCGGATACGCTTGGTCACCCAGATCGCTCGGTTGATATGGCAATTTTTTCCCTTCATTTGGCTGGGGCAGCCTCTATCCTTGGTGCGGCAAATTTTATAACAACAATTTTCAATATGCGCATCCCCGGCATGACGCTTCACAAAATGCCTTTATTCATCTGGGCCATGTTGGTTACTAGTTTCTTGCTTGTAATTTCGCTCCCTGTTTTAGGCGGCGCGATCACAATGCTTTTAACAGATCGAAATTTTGGGACTTCATTCTTTAAGCCTGAAGGCGGCGGTGACCCAATCTTATTCCAGCATCTTTTTTGGTTTTTTGGCCATCCTGAAGTTTACATTATGATTTTACCCGCCTTTGGCATTGTCAGCCATATTGTTTCAACTTTTTCTAAAAAACCAATTTTCGGTTATCTTGGGATGGCTTATGCTATGGTTGCAATTGGGGTTGTTGGTTTTGTTGTGTGGGCACACCATATGTTTACCAGTGGCATTAATGTTGATGCTAAAGCTTACTTTACCACTGCAACCCTAATCATTGCCGTACCAACCGGAATTAAAATTTTCTCATGGATTGCAACAATGTGGGGGGGATCAATCCGTTTTCCAACCCCGATGCTATGGGCAATTGGATTTATCATTCTCTTTACTGTTGGCGGGGTCACTGGTGTTGTCTTGGCTAACGGGGGCATGGATGTTGTTTTACATGATACCTATTATGTTGTTGCCCATTTCCATTATGTTCTATCTCTCGGTGCTGTCTTTGCGTTATTTGCTGGCTTCTATTATTGGATTGGTAAAATTTCAGGACGGCAATATCCAGAGTTTTGGGGGAAACTTCACTTCTGGCTCACCTTCATTGGTGTTAATTTGATCTTTTTTCCGCAGCATTTTTTGGGATTACAGGGAATGCCACGCCGCTATCCTGACTATCAGGAAGCCTTACATGGCTGGAACTATATCTCTTCCATCGGATCCTATATTACTGGATTGGCAACTGTCCTGTTTGTTTTTATTGCGCTTTATACAATCATTCGGGGGCGTAAATGTGAAGATAACCCCTGGGGTGAAGGGGCTGAGACGTTGGAATGGACATTATCGTCACCACCGCCCTTCCACCAATTTGAAATTCAGCCTGAATTAAAATAAATACACTAGACTAGCCAAGCTGGCCAAAAAACGGTAAAAACCTAGCATGACCTTTGCAACAACCTCCTATGAGAATACCGTTACAGACTATATTGCCCTTTTGAAACCGCGGGTAATGTCCCTGGTCGTTTTTTCTGGCATCGCCGGTCTCATTGGCGCGCCTGGTAATTTGAACCCATTTCTATCTCTCGTGGCTATTTTATGTTTGGCTGTCGGAGCTGGTTCAGCTGGGGCGATGAATATGTGGCTGGATCGCGATATTGATAGGTTAATGGCGCGCACGCGCAATCGTCCAATTCCAGCAGGTAAAATTCACCCCGATGAGGCCCTGACCTTTGCAATCACTCTTAATCTTTTGGCAACAATAATAATGGGTGTGGCAATTAATTGGTGGGCGGCGGGCATCTTGGCCTTTGCAACTTTTTTCTATGCTGTCGTTTACACCGGCTATCTTAAACGGACAACACCCCAAAATATTGTTATCGGCGGTGCGGCTGGCGCTTTTCCACCAGTCATTGGGTGGGTTGCGGTGACCAATGACCCATGGATGTTGGAATCGTGGTTACTCTTTGCCATTATTTTCTTATGGACACCACCGCATTTTTGGGCCCTCGCTCTCACCAGTAACGAAGATTATAAAAAGGCCAATATTCCAATGCTTCCCTTGACACATGGAGAACAGCATACGCGTTGGCAAATGCTACTCTACACTGTTTTCCTCGTAGGGAGTAGTCTTCTTCCTAGTATTATTGGAAACGCTGGAACTTTATATTTATGGACCGCCCTGGGACTGGGGATTCTTTTTATCTTCTCTGCGATTCAAGTTTTGCGGCTCAAAAATAAAAAATCGGCTGCTGTGATGTTTGGCTATTCGATCTTTTACCTTTTCGCTCTATTTGCCTTTTATATGATGGATTACTGGCTATGATGGATCAAAATAAACGTAAAAAAAATTGGGTTGTTTTCCTCTCTATTATCGGGTTTATCGTCCTAATCTATTTGATTAGCATCGTTAAGATTATGAATTTCTCAGGCTAAGCGTATGTCTGACCTCAAGCAAAAAAATACCCGCGTATTGGTTGGCGTCATACTTGTTGTTATTGGTATGATTGGCTTGAGTTTCGCGGCGGTCCCTCTCTATCGTATTTTTTGTCAAATCACTGGCTTTGGTGGCACAACTCAGGTTTCCGAAGCCTTACCAGGTGAATTTTTTGAGCGTGAAATTACGGTCTCCTTCAACGCTGATATCCACCGGGATCTCCCCTGGGAGTTTAGACCAGAGATCAGACAGATCAATGTGAAGGTCGGTGAAAAAGGGCTGACGAATTATACCGCTGAGAATAAGACAAACAGCCCAACTGTTGGTACTGCCGTTTATAACGTCACGCCCGCAAAAATGGGGAAATATTTTTACAAAATTGCCTGTTTTTGTTTTGATGAGCAAGTGCTCAACCCGGGTCAAAAGATTGATATGCCGGTAATGTTTTATGTGCACCCTGACATTATGGATGACCCAAATATGAAAGATGTCAGCCATATCACCCTGTCTTATACGTTCTTTAAACTGAACTCTTCGGCCCATGATGCGGCAATGGAAGAATATTATAATCGCCCCGATGATGCAATCACGCCAATGGTTGGAGGATCTTAATCACATTCGTAAACGATATCTTGACGATTTCTAGTATAATAGGGCTATTATTAAAGTATTGATCGTATTTTAAGGACAAGACTATGGCGAAGAAAATTAGATACGGTAGCACCGGTAAACCTCACCCTTATCACATTGTTGACCCGTCTCCATGGCCACTTGTTGCCTCGATTGCCGGGGTTTTGATCGTATGGGGGGCAACCACCCTATTCCATGATGGATCTTGGTGGAAACTGTTAATCGGCCTGGCCTTGATGGGCTTTACCATGTTTGCCTGGTGGGGCGATATTATTAAAGAAGCTGTTGTTCAAAAAGCGCATACGTCCATTGTTAAGATTGGGATGCGCTACGGCATGCTCTTGTTCATCATGTCCGAAGTGATGTTCTTCGTTGCGTTTTTCTGGGCTTACTTTCATGTCAGCCTGTTTCCAACCGATGCCATCGGCGGAATATGGCCCCCCCCCAGTATTAAAACAATTCCAGCGTTTGACCTGCCCTTTATGATGACGCTGATCTTGCTCCTCTCTGGCTGTTCAGTAACTTGGGCACATCACGCTTTAATTGAGGGTAATCAACGTGATACGGTACGTGGTTTAGCGATCACAGTTGCCCTCGGCGTCATCTTTACTGGCTTTCAAATCTACGAATATTTTCATGCGACATTTGGGTTTAAAGACACGGTTTTTGCCTCTGCTTTCTATATGGCAACGGGCTTTCATGGCTTTCACGTTATTGTGGGGACGATTTTTCTTTTTGTCTGTATGCTGCGTGCCCAGAAAGGCCATTTTAAACCCAATGATCATTTCGGTTTCGAAGCAGCAGCTTGGTATTGGCATTTTGTTGATGTCGTCTGGCTCTTCCTCTTTGTTGCTGTCTACTGGTATGGGGGATAATCTTGACGGACGACCCAAATGATATTGGCGAAGACAACAAACAAGAAGCCGGTGTAGAAAATACTGAATCCCCCAGCAAACTTGATGAGTTAAAAGCGCTTTTTAAAAAGAAATATCTACCCGTTCTGCATGAAACCTATCGGGATTTTCGTGAGAATTTTAAACCTGATATCCTGACATCAATCCTTGCCTTTATCTTATTTTGTATCCCTTTTGGTCTTGGTGTTTGGCAAATTCAACGCCTGGACTGGAAAACCAACCTGATCGAACAGATCGAGTCTCGACAAAATCAATCTGCCTATGACTTTACCGTCATTAACCCGTTCCAAGATTGGGAAGCTTTAAATTATCGACGCGCTTTTGCAGTTGGTGACTTTATGTTTATGCACTCAATCAAGGTTAGACCGAAAACCTTGGAGGGTAAAGTTGGCTATCATCTTCTCACACCTTTAAGGCTTAAAGATGGGGGAATTGTCATTGTCAATCGTGGATGGGTGCCAGAAGGCACTGACATTACAGAAGAATATTGGAATTCTGAAGATATCAATATCACTGGTATTTTACGGCAATCAACTAAGCCAAATTCTTTTACACCTGAGAATAACCCGAAAAATAATGAGTGGTATTGGCACGATTTAAATTTGATTGCTAGGGAAATTGGTTTCGATCGTGTTGCTCCAATTATCCTACATCAAGATGCAGCAGAAATGAAAGAGGGAGATGCCCCTTATCCAATTGGTGGGCAAGTGAATTTAACCTTACGCAATGCGCATAAAATCTATGCTGCAACTTGGTTTCTGCTTGCTTTCTCCCTTATTCTTGTTTGGTTTTTCTACAGTTGGCGCTCTCCAGAAATTACCCAAGCGCCGACAGAGGGGGATGAAGGGGAGGACAATCAAAAAAGTCAAGAAGACGCAGATAACACCTAGCGTTTTAGCGCTTGCATTTCGATAGTAAACATGTCAGAAAAAACCTCCTTTACACAGGATAACCATCATGACAAGTGCAAGCGTCCAAATTACAAAACTTGAAAATGGTTTAACCGTTGCCACTGATACAGTTAAAACCGTTGAAAGCGTCTCAATCGGTGTCTGGGCCGGATCAGGTTCACGCCATGAAAGCATAACAAATAACGGTATTGCGCATTTCCTTGAACATATGGTCTTCAAGGGTACAGAAACACGAACCTCTCGTGAAATTGCAGAAGCAATTGAAAATGTCGGCGGGTTTATGAATGCCTATACCTCTTATGAGATGACCGCCTATTATGCCCGTGTTCTCAAAGAAGATATGCCGCTCGCCTTTGATATTGTCAGTGACATTTTATGCAAACCCGCCTTCGAAGAAACGGAGATGGAAAAAGAGCGTGGCGTTATTTTACAAGAAATTGGCATGCGTCAGGATAGTCCCGATACGCTTGTTTTTGATCTGATGCAAGAGACCGCCTTTGGTGATCATCCCTTAGGCTGGCCGGTGATCGGCTCGGCAGAAGTGGTACAAACCGCCCCACGGGATATGATTTTTGATTTTATGAAGCAACATTATTTTGGGCAAAATCTGGTTCTCTCCGCGGCTGGTAATATCGATCATGATGATCTCGTGGCACAGGCAATAGAGGTATTTGGAGACCTAAACGCAACGGGCAATAACGCAACAGAAAAACCAACCTATATCGGTGGCGAACAACGTGTTGAAAAAGATCTAGAGCAGGTTCATCTTGTCCTTAGTTTTGAAAGTGAAAGCTATCTCAGCGATGAGTATTATGCGGCTGTTGTCCTTGGTTCTTTGATGGGGGGTGGTATGGCCTCGCGTCTGTTTCAAGAAATTCGTGAAAAGCGTGGTCTGGTCTATTCAGTTTATAGCTATAACGCCTCTTACCGCGATACCGGGCTGTTTGAAGTGTATGCGGGCACCGGTGAGAATGAGATTAAAGAGCTGATTCCGGCCCTATGTGATACATTGCAAAATGCTTCTGGCTCTTTCACAGAGGAAGAGATTAACCGGGCTAAGGCTCAAATTCGGGCCGGCAACCTGATGGCGTTGGAGAGCACCTCAAGCCGGTGTGATAAACTCGGTCGCTCGATCCTCAGCCATGGCAAACCCCGCAGCGTTGAAGAAATTATTGCAAAAGTGAACGCGGTCACCGCCGATGATCTTAATCGCGTTGCAAGCAAAATCTTCGCCAGCAAACCCTCCCTCTCGGCGATCGGGCCGATTAAACACCTTGAAGATTTTGACCAGATTGAAAAAAGATTAGTGGCCTGAGCTTTTTTTCCTACAACTTTCTCAATTAAAATCAACGACAGACAAACACCCAATGTTACGCCCGCAGGGATTACGTTATTGATGATTTGGGTGAATTGAGCATTGAAGAACATATAGCTGTAAACCGCTAAACCAGCAACCAGGGCAAAAAAACACGTCGCGTCTTTAAATTTACTCCCTTTGTCACCCCAAACCATGCCAATGATTAAGATTGGTGCAAGAATATATGCAAAAGAAAAAGCCTTAAAAATAAATTCAGCAGAACTATCAACAAGCGATGCTGCTATAGCCATTACAATTAAAAGAACAGCCGTTGCCCATCGAGAAATTTTGATAAACTGATCACGGTCTTTTTTGATATCAATATTGAGGACGTTTTTTGTTAGGGCTGAAGTGAAAAGCTGCACCTGAGTATCAATGGTTGACATCACTGCAATCAAAGTAAAAACCCCTAAAACTGATAAAACAAAGGGGGGCATGGTCTGTTCTTCAAAAAGCGAGAAAAAAGTCAGCCCTTTTTCAAAGGTTAGCCCGCTACCTTTGACCACCATCACACAAAGAAAAACAAAAAGAACTAAGATTAAGCTTGAAGAAATAAGACTCTTTTGTGCAATCGCAGGAGTTTTAGCTGATTGAATCCTTTGCCATGGATCTGCATTACTGACAATCAACGTGAAGCTAAATAAGGAAAATCCCCATTTTAATAATTCTGGTGTTTGTACAATTTCATTTGTGATCATTGAAACATCAGGAAACGGAACAAGAAAAGCAACAAAAGCTGCAATGATAAACATAATTGTCCATTGTAGAATATCGGTCTTCACAACCGTTAAATACCCACCCATCCAAACATAAATACCAACGAGTAAAGAAGTGAGCCATATACCCCAAACATTAGGTAAGCCAATAATTGCAGCAATAACGGTTCCCGCAATGAGAAGTTGAGCACTCCCAAAAAGAAATGCCTTAACGATCACAATAAAACTAGAAAAATTTCGAGTCATAGTACCAAGGCGGCGCTCAATAATGTCTGGTACATTAACGTCATCATATTCACGTGCCTCCTGATATACTTTTTTTGCAAAAAAAGCGAGTAAAAAATAAGCACCAACAAAACCCGACACAAACCACAAAAGTCCATACCCGATCATTAGACCGAAAGTAAAAATTAGAAAAACACCACCGCCATTAAATTGCCCGGCGAGCATGGAGCAAGTTGTCGTAAACCACCCCAATTCACGATTACCAATAATATAGCCTTTATGATCCTGTAGGCGATTGGCCCAAAACGCTAAGCTCAATACAATTAAAGCATAGCCAAGAATTAAGAGAATAGAATAGTCAGATAATGTCATCATAGCACCCTTACTATATGTAAATTTTTAGGGCGTTATAATATTGTCGACAGACCTCGACAACTTATGTATAAAATATTGATTATGATAAAAAATATATTGTCTAAACTTGATTTAAATGAAGAAGAAAGTCGTATTTATCTTTCGCTTTTGGAATATGGAGGGGATACCGCTGGTAATATTGCGAAAAAAACAGGGATTAAGCGCACAACACTTTATAATGTCCTGCAGAAAATGACAGGCAAGGGCGTCATCAAAAGAACACTAAAATATGGTGTCCGGTATTTTTCAGCAGAAAATCCAGAAACACTCTATACACAATTTTCAAAAAAAATTATCGACCTGCAACACGCGCAGAGTGATTTTCACGCTGTCTTGCCACAGCTTAATAATTTAGCAAAAGATAAAAACTTTAGACCAAAAATTGAAATATTCGATGGAATTCACGCAGTACAAAATATTATGCAAGACGTGCTTCTTTATCGTGATTTAGAAATCTATAATTTATGGCCAATCAAAACAATGATAGATATGCTCTCCCCTGAATATTTTGAATGGCATAATATACAAAGAATTCAAAATAATATTTTTATCAATGTCATCTGGCCAGACGACCAAGTGGTTGATATTAAAACCCACCCATATATGGGGCAAGGAAAAGAGCATTTAAGAGAAATTCGAGTTATTGATGGTAAAATTACGGGTCAAATGGGGTATTGGATATACGGTAATAAAATTATGTTTCTTGCCTCTCACCGAGAGGCTTTCGGATTTATTATTGAAAGCGCCGATATGGCACAACTCCAAAAAGACCAATGGAAAACTTTATGGGACAAATCTAAGATACTGAAGTCTTAAGCGCTCCCACTGGCCGCCGACAGCTGTGCGACATTAATCCCGGCTTTTTCAAGAACCCGTTCCCACCGTTTGGCAACAGGTGTTTCAAATAAAATTGTTGGATCGGCATCAATAACCAGCCAGCCATTATCTTTAAGCTCCTGATCAAGTTGCCCTGGCCCCCAGCCCGCATAGCCAAGGGCAAAAATACTATTATCTGGGCCCTGTCCTTTTGCAATGAGAGAAAGCATATCAAGGGAGGTTGTCACCGCCAGGCCATTAGCCTCATCCACCACTGTATCCGCGAGCTGAATGTCAGGCGTATGAATCACAAAACCACGCCCAATATCAACCGGCCCACCAACCAAAATCCGGTATTTAGTAAGATCTTGATTATAGGCAATATCAAGCTGTTCCAACAAATCAATAAATTGAATCTCATCAAAAATTTTATTAACAATCACCCCCATCGCACTCATCTGATCATGTTCAATCATGTAAATGACAGAGCGATCAAAGCGTGGGTCTTGCATCACAGGGGTTGCAATAAGAAACCGTCCCTTTACGCCGGGAATCATTTGCTGATTTTCTAGTTCTTTAGTGAGACTTGCCATGGCCTAAGATTAGGGGATATGATGGCACAATACTAGATTTAATTACGCCCACTTATGACACACTGATTTTAATGAATCGATTATATAATACCGCCCAAAAATTTGGCATTGTGACAAAAATTCTGCACTGGTCGATTGGATTGACTATCATCGGCATGGTCTGTCTTGGGATATATATGGAAGAGCTAGCAAAAGAGTCAGAACTCAGGCCCCTTCTTTATATGACTCATAAAAGTCTCGGTCTTATAGTTCTTCCCTTTGCAGTCGCTTGGGTGTTTTCCTGGCTCATTCAGAAAAAACCAGATCCCTTGAAAGAAATTCCACGCCCGTTGCAACGTTTCTCAAAATTAGTTCATATGATCCTCCTTGTTTGTGCCGTTGGAATGCCTCTATCAGGCTGGATTATGTCTTCAGCCTTTTCTGGACAAGGCATTCCCCTTTTTAATCTCATAACGATTCCACCGATTGCTGCTTATGATCCAGCCTTTGCACGAGCGATTTTGGGTCTGCATATTCTTATTTCCTGGATTTTGATGGCGGCGGTAAGCGTGCATATATTTGCCGCCCTTTATCACCATTTTTTTCACAAAAATATTATTTTGCGCCGTATGTTGCCATTTGGCAAACCTGTTAAGGGGGTTAAAAAACGAAAAAAAACATCGAATGTCCATCATCTGAGTAGAAAATAAGACATAAGATATGGTAATCTCGTTTGAAAATCATTGTCAAAAAGGATAACACTAACGAATGACTGATCGCATTTTATATCAATTATGGCTTTCTCCCTTTTGCCGAAAGGTCAGAGTTGCAATGTTAGAAAAGAAACTTGACTTTGAATTACGGGTTGAAAAAATCTGGGAAAGGCGGCATGAGTTTCTGAAAATGAATCCTGCGGGGGATGTCCCGGTTCTGGTTGATAATGATTTGGTTATTTGTAACTCTGGCAATATTTGTCAATATTTAGAAGAGAAATATGATGATCACACACTCATGGGTGAAACACCTGAACAACGGGTTGAAACCCGTCGACTAGTCTCCTGGTTTGATCTAAAATTTAATGAAGAAGTAACAGACTATCTCGTTGGCGAAAAGATGATGAAACGGTTTTTAAAACTAGGACAGCCCGATGGCCAAAAAATTCGAGCCGGGCATGCAAATATTCATTATCATCTCGATTATATTGGGTATTTAACAGATCGGCGAAAATGGCTGGCCGGCACTAATTTTAGCTTGGCTGATATTGCGGCAGCATCCCATCTGTCAGCAATTGATTACATCGGCGATGTCCCCTGGGATGACCATAAAAATGCCAGAGATTGGTACGCCCGAGTAAAATCAAGACCCAGTTTCCGCCCCCTATTGGAAGATCAAATTCCAGGGACGCAGCCATCTGCCCATTATGCAAATTTAGACTTTTGAGGCCGTTATGAGTAATACATTGTTCTGTTTTGGATTTGGATATTCGGCTCAATTTTTGGCACGCCGGCTTGTGACGATGGGATGGAACATCTGTGGTACAAGCCGAGATATAAAAAATAAAAAATCAATACCCATAGGCGTAACTTTATTTGATTTTAGCGAAAAAAAACTTCTTAATGAAGAAGCGCTAAAAGAATTAGAAACCGCTGAGGCAGTTTTAATTAGCATTCCCCCTGGTGATGAGGTTGACCTAGTTTTTGAACATTACTCTGATATTATTTGTAAAAACAAAAACCTCAAATGGGTTGGATATTTATCAACAACGGGTGTATATGGAAACTGTAACGGGAATTGGGTTGATGAAACAACGCCACCCAAACCAAAAGAGGAACGAGAAGAAAAACGTTTTAACGCTGAGAAAAAATGGCTTTCATTATTTGAACAATATCAAACACCTATTCATATTTTTCGCCTAGCTGGTATTTATGGGCCTTTACGAAATCCGATGGTGCGTATTCAAAATGGCAATGGCCAAATTATTACGAAGCGGGGGCATTTTTTTAACCGAATCCATGTCGAAGATATTACACAAATTTTAAAAAAATCTCTCGACTATCCCTCCCCAGGAGAAATTTTTAATCTCAGCGATGATGAGCCAGCCCCCCAAGCTGATGTCATGTATTTTGCTTATCGTCTCCTTGGCGATATTGCCCCTGCACCGGTTGATTTTGAAGAAGCTGATTTAAGTGAAATGGCGCGCTCCTTTTACAGCAGTAATAAGCGAGTTAAAAATGATAAAGTGAAAAAACAATTAGACATTGATCTAAAATATCCTAACTATCGCAAGGGGCTTACCACGTTACGTTATCCAAATGGTTTCGTTTAAGAGAATGTTTAAGGCGTACCGGATCTGAAAAGATCAAATTGTTTTTGTGGTGTAACAAGTGGCATAGTAATTGTCACCGTGGTTCCGACATCTAGGCGGCTTTCAATTTTTAACACTCCCCCATGAAATTCAATTAAGCGCTTGGTAATTGCTAAACCAAGTCCTGTTCCCTGATGTTGACGAGTCATCGCATTAGAAACTTGTTCAAATGGCTGCGTGATGGATTCGATTTTATCTTCCGGAATGCCAATTCCTGTATCTGTGATTGCAATTATAATTTGCTCTTGTTTTTCAACGTTTACCTTAACTGTAATGCTGCCCTTTTCACGAGTAAATTTTACAGCATTAGAAAGAATGTTAAGAATAATCTGCATAAAAGCCCGCCGATCTGCCTCAATCACAGGCAAATCTTCTGGAGCATCGAACTCAACATGAATTTTCTTTTCTTCTGCCACAGTTTCAATCATATGAAGCGCAAGACGAATCGATTTCGCCACATTGACTGGTTCATGAAACAGCTCATATTTACCAGATTCAATTTTTGACATATCAAGAATATCATTAATCAGTTCTAATAAGTGACGCCCAGATTCATGGATACAGTTCACATAGTCATTATAGCGATTATTGCCAAGTGGACCGAGGAGCTCTGCCTGCATCATTTCAGAAAAACCAATGATGGCATTAAGGGGGGTCCGTAGCTCATGACTCATAGTTGCTAAAAACCCGGCTTTTGATTTATTAGCTTCTTCAGCTTGTAGGAGCGCGGCTTCTAGTTTGACCTGACTATCTTTTTCTTTGGTAACGTCTCGAACGATCCCATAAAGGGCAATGATTTTTCCCTTTTCATCGAATTCACAACTGGCATAACATTGCACATAAAAATGATCACCATTTTTCTTTTCCATGCTTAATATCAAAGATGTATCCGTACCATCATCTAGCATGCGATTAAATTCTAAAAATAGCTTAGCGAGGTCTCTCGGCGGCACCAGTTCTCGTAAACTCGTCAAATCCGCGTTAAACAGATCAGCATTAACATCAAAAATATCATAGAGTGTGTCAGAAAATTCGATTTTGCTTTGGCCAATTGTCCAATACCACGTCCCCATATTTGCTAATGCAAGCACTTTATCCTGAGATGATTTCTGAGGTGAAAGATTTTCAATACGCGGTAATGGAGAAATAGTATCCATTCAACAGCCACCTAATTTTTTTATTTTCTTATGGTTTTTCATCACCCAAACCTCGTCTCATATCATACCATAAAGGTTAATGAAGCACAAAGTTTTTGCAGGTTTTAAACAGTTTATAAACAAGTCAAATGCTGAGAAATATAAGTTTCCAAATGATCTAATTCATCGACTGAAAAAATAGCATCCAATTTTAATCTTTGTGCTATGGTTTCACCATGTTTTTTAATTGTATCGTAACATTCTTTGCGGGTAATGCCTTCCCCGGGCATCAAAGCATGGGGTAGGATAAGGCGCGCCAGAGAATTTTCACCATAAGCCTGCATCTCAGAAACTGTGTCATAAAGTGTTTTTCGTGCATAAACATCAAAAGCAGTGATTAGCTCAGTAGGCATATTTTTTTCAAGACAAGCATAGGCATAATCAAAAATATTAACCAAATCATGAAGGCTACGCGCTTTTTTCGAGACAATAGGATCACCTTGATGAGACGGGATAATCTCCTCAAGTAATATTTTCTTAGACTGTTCTGCGTTATGATGACCTTGTGGCTCAAGAAGTTTCAATAAACGGAAAATAGATTGGGTCTCAAGAATATAGGATGTGAGACCATCAGGGAGATCTTCTAATTTTTGTGCCAAACTCATCGTCATAAAACCTTCACGATCTCGCTTTGTGTTTGATGGACGTTTTTGAGTACTAACAACTGATAAAGGCGGCAGATCAGCCGCGATTAAACGAATATCCATCTGGTCATAGGTTCGGATTTTTTCAATATCGTCATCACTGACACCAACATCTTGCAGGGCCCGGATCGCTTTTTTAAACCCTAACACAGCTTGCATATCCGTGCCAAAAACGGCCTCGCAGATTTGACCAATTGGGCGGGTAAAAATTGTTGGAATATCCTCTGGATCAATATGACGCTTTAAAGCCTTGGTAAAGGGAAGATGGTGTGGATTATCCGTATCTTCATCCCAGCCAAGTTCGATCCATTCTGGTTCATGATTAATCTTAAATCCAACAACATCATAGCCATCACGGTATCCTAAAAAAGCAAAGCCATGCATTTTTGTACGGTTTGTGATCTTGTCTAGACGCTCAATAATTTCCGGTAGCGACCGATCGGGCTTTACCCTATGCGTTGCCATAACAACGCCAGTGCCCTTGGTGACCAAACGAGGATGTGGAATATCTGAGAGTTTTTTTCTCCCATCAAATTCAAACGGGAGATCATATAGCTTTGCATATTCTGAAATTTTTTGACTAAGGATTTGACCATACACTTCGCGTTGAATATCTCGCGCAGTATCTAAAATACTCCCCTCATCCATCACGGAGCAGACAATATCAATAATTCCACCCCCACAATCAAAAATATGAGCTTGAGCTAAACGCCCCTCCATAACATCATAGATAATGTGAATAATATGATCTTTGATCATATCAGCGCCTTCATTACCAAAAACAGTATTCAAACCAGCTAAATTAAAAATATCTGCCCGCATCATCATCTTTGTTCCGTCATGATGTTTGCGCAAATATTCAATCCGATCATCGCGCGGCCAAGAAATCGCATGCCCGCTCAAGGTTTGTTTCAAAGATTCAATACTCGGTGGTGCCCTTTGGATCGTATCTTTATCAAGCTCAATCTGATATTTCTTATAGGCTTTGATGGCCTTACGGACCTTGCGTTCCGAACTTCGATTATGAAGACGCTCTGGGTCAATCCCAACTGGGAGGAGTTCCTCTTTATTTGCTTTTGTTTGTTTTGTTTTTGTAATGGCTGCATCAAGGGCCTGTTTAATTTCTCGATCATCCTTATCTGTTTTGAGATCAAACAACGCAGTTACTAAGCCAGTTCCACGCTTATGCTCATATTTTTTGTGCTTAAGTCGCTCAAGCCCCAGTTCTACAATAAATTCCTGAGTTAATGTCTCTGCTTGTATCATCGCTGTTTCGATAGCTTTTTTACTCGTTTTCAAGGCAAGATATGCAACCTCATCGCCCATTGAACGATGAGACAAGAGACAGCCCGTCACAGATTTCTTTAATTCTTGCTGATATATTCCACAAATAACGGCCATAACATCATTTGTTGGCATACGATCAATGGCATCATTGACCGATGATAGATTCATAAAATCGCCATGGATAAGGAAGAATTTTCCTTTCCCTCCTCCTTCTTTTGCAGATTGAGCGGCACACCATTTCGCAAAATCAAGAAGGATTGTTTTTAAAGAGGGGTGAATAAAATAGCTCGTATGACGATCACGGGCGAGCAAGTCAGTCACAAGACTTTTAACTTTATTTGGGTTAAAGCCATCACTGCTTTCTGCTAAAGCATTAATCAAGCTTCCGATGAGGGCATTTGGGGTAACGTGATCCATCTCCTCAAAAACTTGGTTAAAAAGTGCATCGACATCACCGGTAAACTTTCCCTTTGGAACAAGTTGATTAAGGATATTTTGCGTTGCCGATGAAATCATAGGATTAAAACAAGAAATGATTATTGAAGACCATCCATCAACAATACCCATAACCCCTTAACAGGGGGTTTAAAGGTGAATTTTTTTACCAATTAACCACGACATAAAAACCCAGTGCACAAATCGCAAAACTAAAACAGAATGCACCCGCATAGAGATAAATAAAAATCCGCTTTTCCAGCTTTTGGATCATGTCTCGATGCGATTTTTTAGCTTTTTTTATGGACTGAGCCACTTTAAAAACACAGTAAATACCAGCTTTAAAAAGAAGCACTCCAAAAAAAGCTGTCAAAATTAGAAATCCATAGCTGGTGTAAAGAAGCCAAACCTTGTCGCCCGCATCACGGTCATAACGCTCAAAAAAAATATCAAGATCAAGCCCAAAGGCAAACGCCAAAACTGATAAAATCACCAAACCTTTGCCGTAAAAAATATAAGGCAAAAACGTTTTACGAATAGAGTATAAATCATACACTTGTGCCATAAAAACAACTATAGCGTTTACATCTTAAGGATTATTTATTATCCCCAACTTTTAGGGCCTGGATAAAGGCGGTTTGTGGAATATCCACACTACCGTATTGGCGCATTTTTTTCTTGCCGGCTTTTTGCTTTTCTAAAAGCTTTTTCTTACGAGAAATATCACCGCCATAACATTTGGCAATCACATCCTTGCGGTAGGCGGAAATGGTTTCACGCGCGATAATCTTACCACCAATCGCCGCTTGGATCGCGACTTTAATATTCTGCCGCGGGATCAGGTCTTTTAAGCGTTCACAGAGTTTCCGACCACGATACTCCGCTTGCGAGCGGTGGACAACCATTGACAACGCATCGACCGGCTCACCATTCACAAGGATCGCCATTTTGACAAGGTCACCGGCTTCATAGCCGATGACTTCATAATCAAAACTCGCATAACCTTGTGAAATAGATTTCAAACGATCATAAAAATCAAACACCACCTCATTCAACGGGAGTTTATAAACCGCCATCGCCCGGTTGCCAACATAGGTCAGCTCTTTTTGCTCACCACGGCGTTCCTGACACAAGGTGAGAATACTCCCCAAATAATCATCCGGCGTCATAATCGTGGCCTTAATCCATGGCTCTTCAGTGGTTTTGATATGGGTTGGGTCAGGCATATCCGCCGGGTTATAAAGCTCCAGCATCTCGCCATCATTTTTGTGAATGCGGTAAACAACTGACGGCGCGGTCGCGACCATTTCAATGCCGTATTCACGCTCAAGGCGTTCTTGAATAATCTCCATATGTAGCAGGCCCAAAAAGCCACAGCGAAAACCAACCCCAAGCGCGGCCGAAGTTTCCATCTCATAATGGAAACTCGCATCATTGAGCGCCAGCTTACCCAAACTATCACGCAGTTTTTCCAACTCACTGGTATCGAGCGGAAAGAGTGAACAAAAAACCACCGGCACGGAGGGTTTAAATCCCGGCAGTGCTTGTGCGGTCGGTCGTTTAACATGGGTGATCGTATCCCCCACCTTGGTCGATTGAATATCTTTCAAACCGGCGGTAATAAAGCCAACTTCACCGGGTCCTAAACTCTCAACGGCTTCTTTTTTTGGGGTAAAGACCCCAACCCGCTCAACCTTGACACTCATATTGGTCGCAATAAAGCGGATCTGATCATCTTTCTTCAACTGGCCTTCAATAACACGCACCAAAATAATAATTCCGAGATAGGCATCATACCAACTATCCACCAGCATCGCTTTTAACGGGGCTGTTGAATCTTTTTTCTCTGGTGGCGGCAAGCGTTCAACAATCGCCTCTAATAGATCCGGCACACCCATTCCGGTTTTCGCCGAGACCAAAACCGCATCGGACGCATCCAAACCGATGACATCTTCAATTTGTTGCTGGACGCGCTCTGGTTCACTGGCCGGCAGATCGGCCTTATTCAAAACGGGGATCACTTCATGGTTTTTATCAATCGCCTGATAAACATTGGCCAGGGTTTGCGCCTCAACCCCTTGGGTTGAATCAACCACGAGGAGCGACCCTTCGCAGGCCGCCATGGAGCGTGATACTTCATAGGCAAAATCAACATGGCCCGGCGTGTCCATAATATTCAGGGTATAAGTTTCACCATCCTGCGCGACATATTTCAATCGCACCGTCTGTGCTTTAATGGTAATGCCGCGCTCTTTCTCAATGTCCATGCTATCGAGAACTTGTTCGGTCATCTCCCGATCAGTGAGCCCACCACAGGTTTGAATCAAGCGATCGGCCAGGGTCGACTTCCCATGATCGATATGGGCAATGATTGAGAAATTGCGTATTTTTGATTGATCTGTCATGCGCGGCAGTTTACCGATTTTATAGGCTTTAGCAATAAAAAAGCATCAAAAAACCCCGAGGCAAAATCCATCGGGGTTGTTTTCGACACGCACTTTAGATTGTGATCTCTAAAAATTACCAATTCCAAATTGAAAAAACTTTTTTAGGCTTTTGTCGAGCAGAAAGCTCGTTATAAACAACGTCTTCCTTATTTTTTGCAAAAAAACGTATCCCAAATCCATTGCTGAATTCTGTTAAATTTTTTTTCTGCCATTATATTTCCCTCCTTATTATTTTTTGGGAACTGTATATACCAAAAAATCAGAATATAACGCAAGAACATTTTATTACCATATTGGGTTATTGCTTTTTTTATTCCGACCCCTCATTGAAATCTTGAATTTTTGAGCATTTTTTGTTAAAATCCATGTGTGTCTAATGTATAAAAAAACTTGCAGAGTATATAAAATACGCCTATAACACACAGGTCTTTTAATCATAAAACACAAAGGGAATCGTTTGCCGTGCCATTTGGGCGGTGACAGCATTTGCCAAAGGAGTATAAAATGAGCAAAGTATTAGGTATCGATCTCGGTACAACCAATTCATGTATGGCCATTATGGATGGTCAATCCGCTAAAATTATTGAAAATGCAGAAGGTAACCGCACGACACCCTCGATCGTGGCCTTCACTGATGATGGCGAACGTCTTGTTGGTCAGCCAGCAAAACGTCAAGCCGTTACCAACCCGGAAAAAACAATTTTTGCCGCTAAGCGTCTGATTGGGCGGCGGTTTGATGATAAAGAAGTCAAGAAAATTGCTAAACATGCGCCCTTTAAAATCGTTAAAGGCGATAATGGCGACGCCTGGATTGAAGTGGACGGTGAACAATACGCCCCAAGCCAAATTTCCAGTATGGTGTTACAAAAACTGAAAGAAACCGCGGAAGAGTATCTTGGTGAAAAAGTCACCGAAGCTGT
>CAZBXD010000012.1:25510-40797 GCA_964496065.1 uncultured Bdellovibrionales bacterium | reverse complement strand
TTTCTCTTGCATCCTCAACCCACCCCTTACGCATATCTATTTTTGAATGCGCTGCCTGCATGGCGGCTTGATAACAGGCATTTGCATCTTCATCGGATTGCATAATTTCCGTCAGTTGCACCATGTAATCATCATGCCGATAATTGCTAAACATGAAATTGATCTGTTCAACCCTGTGTTTTTCATCATCAAATGCAAGGTTGATATAGGCGACAAGGCACATTAGCGGGGCTTTATCACGGATATAAGCCTTTGGGGTAGCTTCAAGATTGTCAGGTAAAAATGCCGCCAGCGCGTCAGACATATTACAACTTTCGTATCGTTACTGCTTTGATTGCTTTCAAGATTAGAACATTTGCGAACAAATTATTAGCGGCAACGCTGAATATACTGAAAACCCTATATTCTATGGGCAATACGGGCTGGCGTAATGCTGGCCATGAAAATCACATCTTGATAATAATGGGTTCGCAATGTATGAAAACATGAGAGCCACTTTTTCCCAAGATACCTCTATGACACATCCCCCCTCACCTTCATCACACAAAAATCTTCTGATGATCGGGGATTGTAATACATTTCCAGATCACCTCTTGCCTATGGATGAGCAGTTAGCAGTGCAGGTGCAGAAAAACCTGAGTAAAGCGGTTGATACCCCAATTCAGATTACCAATATTGGTCAAGGGATGTATACCACGCGTGAGGGCTTGGCACGCCTGAAGGATACTCCCGTGATCCCAGACTATGTGGCGATTAATTTTGGCTTAGTCGATGCTTGGGAAACCTCCGTTCCATTTCTATATATCCCCTATTATCCGTTGACGGCCTGGCGAAAATACCCACTGAAATGGCTGAAAATGTTCAAGAAAAAACTGCGTTACCTCAAAGCGATTGTGCCACGTGGTCCGGTAGTCCCAGTGGCAGAGTATGAAAAAAATATTATCGCAATGATTGACCTGTGTTGTGCTCGTAATCCGAATTCTGCAATTGTCCTTTGGGGCACGGCCTATACCCAGGATAAGTTGGCGCGCAATGACGCGATTGATCGTTATAATGCTGTTTTAGAAAAAATTGCCCATGAAAAAGAGTGTGCTTTTTGCCCAACTACACGATTAATCAATCATGATAATAATAAAAACTATCTTGACAAGGTTCATCTCTCACACAAAGCAACAACCAAGCTCGGGCAGGCGATAGTCCAATATATGATTAAAAAATAAGATTCAAAAATATGGATAACCCATACAAATATAAACAAAAAATTATAAAAGCCTTGCTTTTTGAATCAAAAGGGTTTAAACACGAATCACACACCCTCTATAACTGTTGTTTGGTCTGGTAGATTTATTTGCCAGACCACTTTTTTTACTCAGTGTGTTGTTCTTTATTTTTCTTTATGACATAGGCAAGCTTTCTAAGCGCAAGATTTTGTAACTGCGCTTGTGTTGCTGTTGCTGGCCCAGAAATCGTGATTTCAGTGAGGGTGGCTGTATCCATTGCTGTAACACGAACATAAGCCCCGACCCGGTGAAACTCAAAAATTGTTTCCCCTTGCTGTGCCATCATAAACTTAATCTTAGTAAATAGAGCCCGTCAAATTAGAGCGTGCGGCCCAAAACCGTTCAAGTAACTTCATGCGCTCATTAATTTGCTTAAGCCCTTCTTCGTCGATTTGAACTGATTGTAACTCATCAGAGTGTCGGTCAAACATCGCGCTTATTTGATCCTTTAGCGCGAGCCCTTTTTCAGACAGCTTAACACGAACAGAACGTCGATCATGTTGTGAACGTTCCTGAATAAGGTATTCATTCTCAACCATTTTTTTAACATTATACGAAACATTTGACCCTAGATAATACCCACGCATTGTCAACTCACCAACGGTGAGATCATCTCTGCCGATATTGTATAAGATCATCGCCTGAACATTATTGATATCTTGAATATTTTCACGCTCTAACTCAACCTTTAGTACATCAAGAAAGTGACGATGGAGGCGTTCAATGAGTTGAACTGTTTCGTAATATGTCTGTGACATGGGCTTTCCCTCGTAATAAAGATAAATGAACTCTTAAAAATGATTTATCGAGATGATATAGATATAACCTGTATTATAATTCCTAAAAGTTTAATAAATTATAAGAGAAATTGCAATGAATTCTTATTCCAAGGAACATAAAACTATAAAAAAACATGTAAAATCAAAGCTTTACCCAGAAAACACCTGATCAAACGTCCGCGGCGTAATAGAACTTCGCCATGGCTTCGCGCCCTTGTCCAAGAACATCACTTGACCATTAATGATCTTATCTACCCTCTGTTTGTCCATGAAGGCGCCAATAAAGAAACCCCGATTAAGAGCCTCCCCGGTGTTAGCCGACTATCGCCGGATTTAGCAGCAAAACAAGCCAAAGAAGCGCAAGATCTTGGTATTCCAGCCCTGATGCTTTTTGGTATTATCCCGGATAGTGCAAAAGATGATCAGGGCAGCGCCGCCTTTGATCCCGGCAACGTTGTTTGCCAGACAATCCGAGCCATTAAAGACACCGCCCCTGATATTGGCGTGATCGTCGATGTATGTTTTTGTGAATATACCAGTTATGGCCATTGTGGCCCTTTGAGTATCTGTGGCGATGCCGATAATGACAAAACGCTGGATGGATTAGCGGGTCAGGCTGTTATTCTAGGCGATGCTGGGGCTGATATTATTGCCCCTTCCGGAATGATGGATGGCCAGGTTGAGGTAATACGCACCGCGCTTGACCAAAACGGGCTCTCTGATATTCCGATCATGGCCTATGCCGCCAAATTTGCCTCAAACTTTTATGGCCCGTTTCGCGATGCGGCAAGCTGTGGGCTGGGTAGTCATCCCCACGCCCAAAAAGACCGCAAAACTTATCAAATGAACCCAGCGAATGCGGAAGAGGCCATGCGGGAAGTCGCATTAGATATTGAGCAAGGGGCTGATATGCTCATCGTTAAACCGGGCCTGCCATATCTGGATATTCTCTATCGCACGAAACGGAGCTTCAACATGCCGACCTTCGTCTATCATGTCAGCGGTGAATACGCGATGCTCCATGCCGCGGCCGAGAAAGGCTGGCTGAATTACGAAGATTGCCTGATGGAGCTGATGCTTGGTTTTAAACGCGCCGGTGCTGACGGGGTCATTACGTATGCGGCAATGGATATCGCTAAAACCCTTAAGCAAGCTTCTTAAAGTCGCCAAAGCGTCGGTTATGATACAAAAGCGGCTCCCCCTGTCCTTGGTCTAAATCAACAACCTCACCGACATAAATCGTATGGTCGCCGGCATCATGACGTGAGACAATATTGCAATAAATATACGCCAAGCTGCCCTGAACTATAGGGGCGCCAAAATGCATGCTATAGGGGACATCCGCCCAGCGATCCTCTCTTGGACTGGTAAACTGCTCTACCAACCCTCTCTGGTCTGTATTTAATATATTCACCCCACACTGATCAACCTGTGCAAAAACCTCATGGAGCTGTGAGGATTTTCCCAAACAGAACAGGACAAGCGGTGGCTCAAGAGAGACAGAGGCCAGTGAGTTCACAATCAAACCAGCCGGCTCACCAGATTGGTTTTTAATTGTTACAAGAGTAATGCCGGTGGCAAATTGTGCCATTACATCCTTATATTGACGCGGTGTTACACCCGTTTCTTTAATGTCTTTTTTTTTCATGACGCCTCTTTTAGCACAAAACACAGATAAATTAACCTAATTTTTGTGGTTACAGCTTAGTGTAAATTTGTTCAAACATTGTAAGATTCCAAATTATGGCTGAAGACGAAAAAAAAGCTCCTGCAACTAATCAACCTCCGATCATAATTAAAAAGATCAAAAAAGTTGAAGGCGGACATCACGGTGGGGCCTGGAAAGTCGCTTATGCTGACTTCGTGACGGCAATGATGGCATTCTTTCTCCTGCTTTGGCTCCTCAATGTCTCGACCCAGGAACAATTGAACGGTATTGCCGATTATTTCCGCCCAACAAGCGTCTCTTCTGCCACCTCTGGCTCTGGCGGTGTGATGGGTGGGCTGACGATTAACCCAGAGGGACAAATGACCTCTGATACGATTCCTGTCGGTGTTGATACTGATTTGCCTGGAGAGGATGATGAAGATGAACCAGGCGACATGTCCCAAGAAGAGTTTGAAAAGCTGGAGGCTGAAAAAGAACAAGAACAATTTGAAGAAGCCGCTGAACAGCTTAAACAAGCGATCGAGGAAGATCCAACCCTAGCCGATATTGCGAATAATCTGATCGTTGATATGACGCCAGAAGGCCTGCGCATTCAAATCGTTGACCAAAAAGGGCGCTCCATGTTCCCGATCGGTAAAGCAAAGATGTATGATAATACCTACCGTCTTATCTCCAAGGTTGCCGGGGTGATTGAAAAGCTGCCCAATAAAATCTCAATCAAGGGACATACAGATGGCGTACCCTATGGGGATGATGCGGTTTATAATAACTGGGACCTCTCCGCCGACCGTGCAAATGCATCGCGGCGTGCCCTGACGCAATCGGGTCTTAATAAGGCCCGAATTTTGAATGTTGTTGGCAAGGCCGATACCGATCACCTCTTCCCAGAGGATCCAACCTCCCCGCAAAATCGTCGGATTTCAATCATCCTGTTGCGCGAGCATAAACTTTTTGACTCTGACAACGCCTATAGATAAATTCATTACCCCCCCACTAAATTTTATTTGCATAATAAAAAATTTTGTATTATGTTTACTCAAAATTTAGACGATGTGGAGCCTATTATGAGTAATGAAGAAAATAAGAACGACTCAAAGATAGAAAAAACGATAAAATGGTTTCGTGAAAACGGTAATGACATTGCTAAAATGGCTTTAGGCATTGGTACATTGGCGATGGGTGTTTTTTTACTCTTAAATGGTGCTGGAGAAGGAGCAGACATCGCGCTTGATGGAGCCGCACGCTTTTTAGGCGCTTTTTCGACATTATTCGGAGTTATCGTTGGAGAACGGGCACGCGACCGCTTTAACAAAAGACAAGATAAAAATGAGTCTAACACCCACCCTTAAACCCAGTAATTTAACCCCTCTTTTTTTCTTGACATAAAAATAAAAACTATTTATATCTCCCCTCACGCTAAATAAAAAGCTCAATATAAAAAACTTAATGGTAATCAAGAAAGCGGTGTGCAATGAGAAACAATCAATTTAAAGATAACTTAAAGGATATTGGATATTTTCTCCTTGGTGGTGCTCTCCTGATTGGTGGTATTGCTGCTATTGGGTTATTGGCCATACCGGGTTTGATTGCTGGTGGATTAGTTGGAATTCCTTCTATGCTTTACCTTATTGTGGGAGGTATGACCTCTGCTACCGGCTTAGTCTTCATCCGTGAAGCAAAAAATAAAAAAAATACAAGAGATTATAATCCATAGATCACCGAGATTTTTTAACATAACTTTTATTCTTACGGGGCGGATCTTGTATAATAAAATATGGGTATGGTGAAAATGACTAAAGATAATAAGGACTGGGAGTTTATTAAAAGCACTCTTGATATAACAGTTGGAATTGTGGGAACAGCCTGCCTCATGGTCAGAATTATTGGCAATATTTTGGGTGGCGGTATGATGCTTGGCGCTCTCCCAATTATCGGGGGTTTACTTCTTACAAGTATTGGTGGTTTTCGTCTCTTCTCAAGACATAGTGAAAACAGCCCAAAACCATAAGTTAAATAACTAAAAAGAGAATATTATGGAAAACGAAAATCCTAAAAAAGAGAAAAAAGGTTTTTTCAACGAAACCGCACAAATGTTAAAAGAGAATAATCTTGATATATTTCTTTTTGCCCCTATGGCGATCGGTTTAACGATAATGGCTCCTTTTATGCTCTCTACATTGACTAGTCTAACCGCAGTCAATGTATTAACCGCTGCGTTCATTACTGGTAGCACCATAGTTTTTGATATTATTGCTGGTAAATCTCTCGCTATGCGACATAAAGAGAAGGATTGGCCAAAATTCAATAAATTTAAATTTTAAAACTTATTCGTCTTTGGAAAGCCATGGGGTGGCATGCGCCCCGCGGCGGCGCGCTTGCCCAACCACTGCCGAAGGTCGGTCTCCGTACGGGTATTAGAGCCTTGTTGCCAACTTAACCCCTCTTCCAGTTTAAACGTGCGCGCATCCGATAATCCACCATCCTTGTACCGTTGCAAGATCACACCCCGCCCACGCGTCATTTCTGGCACATCATCCATCGGGAAGATGTTGAGTTTCCGATTTTCACCAATCACAGCGATATGATCATCGCCCTCAGTGATTTGCCAAGCAGCAAGCGCCTCACCATTTTTTAAGTTGAGAACAACCTTCCCGTTTTTGGTCAGTGCCTCAACATCAGCCATAGGAACTATAAATCCACGCCCATCATCCCCCGCGATCAGGATTTTACCCGCCGCATCATAGACCAAAACATTAACAATATCGGCATCGTCCGCAATGGCGAACATCAACCGGATTGGCTCCCCAAAACCCCGCCCACGCGGCAGTTTATCCGCACCAAGGGTAAAGACTCGCCCCATTGTCCCAACAACAAGGAGTTTATCCGTTGTTTGACAATGCAGGACAAAGCGCTCGCGATCGCCCTCTTTATATTTCTGATCGCCCGTCTCCTTGATATGGCCTTTGAGGGCACGAACCCAACCTTGTTGTGAGATCAGAACCGTAATCGGCTCTTTCTCGACATAGGCCTCAATGGGGACTTCTTCAACCACCGGCGCTTCGCTAACTAGTGTTCGACGCCGACCAATCTCATCATCCCCCCCAAAGAGATGTTTCATTTCCCTCACCTGGCCACGGATATCTTTCCACCGCAGGTCTTCACTCGACAAGAGCTCTTGCAACCGACCACGCTCAGCCTGAAGTTGATCCCGTTCGTTACGAATTTCCTGTTCCTCTAGCTTACGCAAGTTTTTCAAACGCATATTCAAGATCGCATCCGCCTGCACCTCCGTCAGATTGAAGGCCTTAATGAGTTCTTCCTTCGGCTCATCCTCAAAGCGGATAATGCGAATGACCTCATCCAGATTAAGATAGGCAATCAAATACCCTTCCAAGACTTCCAAACGTTTTTCAATCTTATCAAGCTGGAACTGGCTCCGGCGAATCAAGACCTCCATCCGGTGATTAAGGAAAGCCTGAAGAACCTCACGAATATTCATCACCCGCGGCGTTGTCCCCCCATCCAGAACATTCATATTCAGGGAGAATTTATTCTCCAAATCTGTATGCCGAAACAGTGTTTGCATCAAGACATCCGCCTCAACATTGCGGCTTTTTGGGGTAATGACAATGCGAATATCTTCGGCACTTTCATCACGCACATCATCGAGAAGGGGGAGCTTTTTATCATGCAAAAGATCAGCAATTTTTTCAATCAGGTTGGATTTCTGGACCTGATACGGAATTTCCGTGATAATGATTTGATAGATCCCCTGCCCCAGATCCTCTTTCTCCCATTTTGCCCGAGTTCTAAAAGAGCCACGGCCAGTTTTATACGCCGCAATAATATTTTCTCGCGGTTCAACCAAAACCCCACCAGTGGGGAAATCTGGCCCTTGAATATGGCTCAAGATTTCTTCTATGGTGGAGGATTTTTTACGCAGCATCTGGTCCAATGCATCACATATCTCCCCCACATTATGCGGCGGGATATTGGTGGCCATCCCAACAGCAATCCCAGAAGACCCATTGGCCAGCAAATTAGGAAAGGCAGCCGGGAGAACAACCGGTTCTTTGCCATCGCCATCATAGGTCGCGCGGAAATCAACCGTGTCTTCGTCAAGCCCTTCAAGCAGCGCTTCTGACACCGTGGTCATCTTTGATTCCGTATACCGCATCGCCGCCGCATTATCGCCGTCAATATTGCCAAAATTCCCCTGTCCGTATACCAGCGGGTAACGCACGGCAAAATCCTGCGCCAAGCGCACCAGCGCATCATAGACGGATGCATCACCGTGTGGGTGAAACTTACCAATGACATCGCCAATTACACGGGCGGATTTCTTTGGCATGCCATCGGCACGCAGAGATAATTGGCGCATCGCATACAAGATCCGACGATGCACCGGCTTCATGCCATCGCGGACATCGGGCAAGGAACGCGAAACTATAGTAGACAAGGCGTAAGAAAGGTATTTCTCACTCATTACCTCATCAAGGGGGGTATTAATAATCAGGCCAGATTCTTGGGTGTTTCGGGTCATCTATTCTCTATATCTGTCTATCATTAAGTAATGTTAGGTTCTTGATTATCACACCCATCATCGACATGGAAGAGGTTTTCCAATTGTGTTCTTACCGCTGGTAAAGACCGTTCCATCGGATAAAAAATAAAGCGATTAAGGAAATGTGTTGTGAGGGCTAAACCCGCAGCGATGTCAGACGAGCCCTGACTTAATTGTCCCAGCAGAAAACCAGGCAAAGGGAGGAGTTTATCAACATGCTCTCCTGCGCCCTCTCGAGTGACCGCCCTGCCTGTACGTGGACTAACATAGTTCAACCCTTGCGTTACCCCTGTCACCGCACAGCGGTCAAGATGAAGGCCAAAGCCAAGCGCCTTAAGCAAATTCAATTCCCAGATTACATAAGCTTCGGCCCAAACTTCACCGTCTAACGATGACATCAAAGCAAGCATCCCATTATAAATCCCGGGATAGGCATGGCGCTCTGGCAGGCATTCATTAGCCATTGCACAGGCCGCACGTAAAGCCAAGAGTGGATCCGGCTTTGACAAAAGACGGGCTGCGTGTGGGTTTTCCATCTCAACCACATAATTGCCCAGTTGATCCTGAATCCGGGAGCGCCATGTGACACTGACCTCATTCCCGATTTGTAGGATTGGTCGTTTGGCTTTCGAATTACCGCCGCGTACATAACCGGCATGACGACCATGCTCAGCCGTTAGGACATGCACAACGCATGACGTTTCACCATGTTTACGAACAGAGAGAATAATCCCAATATCATGCCATTCCATAGAAACAGCATACTCGGATTATGAAGAAAAATACAGGTGTTCTTTAAGATTTTTCAACATTCCACGAATACTCAAACTCGGTACCGGCGCAATAGTTTTTGGATGCTCATCCAAACGTTTAAGAGCTTTAATCACCGGTAAGGCAGCCTCATAAAGATCAACCGTCGATTGGTATTCTTTGCGTGTTGGTAAATCAAACTTTCGGCGTCGTTCAACACGCGCCAGCGCCTGCATTGTTTTATCAATTCGCCCAGCCCGCATTGGCCAGGAATGGAAAAGACTTGGATAGATATTATTTGATGGCTTAAACCCTGTATCCATCCTATGTTCAATCAAGCGATCATGGCTAAAACGACCACGCAACGCTTCTCGCCTTATCCAATGGCGCTTAGCAGGGCCAATATGATCTTTTAATGGCTTTATTTTAGTATGATGATCGAGCATGCTCGTATACCCCTCCCCCAACAATCAGCGCCAGTAACCAGCCTCAAAATAGTTAGCCAAGCCTTAACAGTGTATCAGAAACAAGGCGCGGTTTCCACATATTTATGAAAATAAAATAAAAAAACAAGCGTTTAGAGTAATTCTAAAGTATTTTTTTCAAATCAATGGGTTAGATTTTTTGAATAATTTGCCCAGACGGTATACGATCAATCATCTCAGGAATTGATTTTTTAGATATTGGATCAATCCAATGTGGCGCAATGTCCAGTAAAGGGTAAAGTAAAAATCCACGATTTTTAAGATCTGGATGCGGAAGTTTAATTTGTTTTGTATTAATGACATCATCATTAAACGCAAGAAGATCAATATCAATGATCCGGGGGCCTCCTTTAATCACTCTGGTACGACCCAACTCATGTTCAGCTGTTAAACAGGTCTCGAGTAATTCCCCAGCCGATTGCTCTGTTGCCACCTGCGCCACCATATTGATGAACATTGGGTCATGCCGCATGGTGGACGTACTTGTTTCGTAAAAAGGTGAGGATTTTACAATCCTCACCCCTTTTGCTTCCAATTTTTCCAAGGCACGCAATATGATGAGGCGTCGTCCACCATATCGATTGGCAAGATTAGAGCCAAAGCCTAGAAAAATCATACCGTCTTACTTTTTCTTAGTCGGGTTTTTCTTCTTTGCCGGTGCTTTTTTCTTGGCCGGTGTCGGTGCCGCCACAGGCATTGTGCATGAGCCATCCGGCGTACAACAACTTGTTGCACATGAACCCTCTGGCTTACAGCAGCTTGTCGCACACTGAGAACCACAACATGATTTGAAGTAAGAGAAAATAATCCCTAGCCCCACACCAGAAACAAGACTGCCAATGGCCCATGCAACGGCAAGAGATTCAGGTAACGGCGAATAAATATAGGCACGCGCATCAAGCACAGCCAAAAGCAATCCAGCAAGAACACCAAAACAAACGCCCCCTTGAATACCTTTGCAGCAATTCATTTTGCAGTAAAGCTTTGCCAGTAAGATGACAATAAGAAGTTGGGTAGCCATACACCACCACTTTAATTCTTCCATTTCCGCTGGTGTGCGCCACATATCAGCTGTAGCAACATAAGCATCCGCTAACACAATACCATGAAATAGCCAGTTAAAGCCAAATAGGAATAAAAATCCTACAACGATTGAATATAGACAAGATTGTTTGAACATAAAAAAAACTCCGCTCCGTCGTTTAAAGATAACTATTATATTAAGCCTATTGAACTGTTTCGTCAAAAGGCTTTATAGTGTTTTTTCCAGAACTTAGTAAATAAACCATGAAGTTAATCCGTCTCTACCAAGACTATCAGCATAATAACTATCCATTATTGAAGGCCTTAATCACTTATTTTGGCGCTGAGAATGTCGCTTGGATTACCGCTCGAGATATTATTGAAAACAATGCCTTGAATCATACGGTTTCAGCTTTCATGATGCCTGGCGGCGCTGATCTTTATTATTGTGAACAACTCAATGGCTCTGGGAATGATAAAATTCGACATTATGTTGAACAGGGCGGCACATATTTTGGGATTTGTGCTGGAGCGTATTACGCCGCGCGAGAGATTGAGTGGCTTAAAGGTACTTATGATGAAGTATCCGGTCAGCGAGAATTAAAATTTTTTGCTGGGAAGGCAATCGGCCCAATCGGAGAATATACCCAAAAAATTGGGGAGCGTTTGATTGATTCACATATCGCCCGATTAACCGACACGGACGGCAAGACACTGAATGCTTTTTATTGGGGCGGGCCACTTTTTGTTGGTGATGGACAAATGCAAAAAAATATTCTTATTCATGCGCGATATACTGACCTGCCTGGTCAACCAGCTGCCATAATAGAAAAAGAGATTGGGCGCGGCAAAGTCCTGCTTGCCAGTCCGCATCTAGAATATTCACCGCACGATATTCTTGCACTTGGCTCTGAGATTAAAAACACTAAACCCCATTTTGCGCAACTCGCAAAGAACATGGGTAAACAGGACGCCATACGCTTAAACCTATGGCATAAAATTTTACGCCGTTTATAAAGAAATCTTCTCAGCTCTCAAAGAGAATGAAACCTTTTTATAGATCTAGCGAATAAATCATTGGACAACAGTTTTATGGGGTTTGACTATGAACAGACGACAGTTTTTAACCGTAATGGGACTTTCTGCTTCACTTCTACCCCTAATGAAAGGACGCTTGGCAATGGCCGATCATGGCACCATCGAAAAAATTAAACTCAGTGACAAAGAGTGGAAAAAACGCCTGACCCCAGAACAATTCAAAGTTTTGCGCAAAGAAAGGACCGAGCGTGCCTTTACCAGCCCTCTTTATGATGAAAAACGTGCTGGCACCTATGTTTGTGCGGGCTGTGACCTGCCCTTATTTAAATCAGACACGAAATACAATAGTGGCACTGGGTGGCCCAGCTTTTGGGACACAATCCCTGGCCATGTTAAAACCAAACGCGACTTCAAGCTTTTCGTGCCAAGAACTGAATATCACTGCGCCCGCTGCGAAGGGCATCAAGGCCATGTCTTTGAAGATGGTCCGCAACCAACCAGTTTGCGCTATTGTAATAATGGCGTTGCCTTGAAATTTATTCCCAAACAAGAGGCCTAAGATGATCAAAAAACTCCTCCTCACCCTCCTTCTAACCCTCCTCCCCTTAACTTCTGTAAAGGCTGAAGAACCAATGACTGACACGACACGTTATGAAACCGCCATCCTCGCCGGGGGATGTTTTTGGTGTATTGAATCTGACTATGACAAGCTGGACGGGGTTATTGCAACAATCTCTGGCTATATTAACGGCCATGTTGAAAACCCAACCTATGGCCAAGTTTCCTATGGCGGCACTGGCCATTACGAAGCGCTCAAGGTTGTCTATGACCCCGCTAAGCTCTCCTATGATGATATTCTATATCATTTCTGGCGCGGGATTGACCCGTTTGATGCCAAAGGGCAGTTTTGTGATAAAGGCGATCAATACCGTGCGGCAATCTTTTATCTTAATGAAGAACAAAAAGAAGCGGCGATTAAATCTCGCGTTAATACGCAAAAACTTTTCTCTGAACAGATTGTCACGGAAATTTTACCAGCCAAAACCTTCTATGATGCCGAAGACTACCATCAAGATTACCACAACAAAAACCCAATCCGTTATAAATTCTACCGCACCCGCTGTGGCCGCGATAAACGCGTGAGAGAAATTTGGAGAGGGGTCAATTAGAAAATAGGATAAACTTTCTTGATACCATGGTAAATAGCACCGGCAACTATTCCGCACATTTGAAAAGCAAAGTCCTTGAACGAATCTAAGAGATTGTCGTGAGTTTCTTTATGTGTTCTATTCCACTCTCTATGTTCAATACCCTTAAGCCAATTTCCAACTATAGTCGCATTACTTAACGTGACCCGAGAATTATCTACATAATCTGTCTCTATTTCTTTTTTAAACATTACACTCTCTCATCATATGGTTATTTTCTGCATTTTTATCGTGCAAATTTGCGCCAACATAGACAACAAATTATTTTATGTCAATATAATTTTATTACCTTGATCAAAAAAATTATACGGTTGCAAAACCCTTATTTCTTGCTAAGTTCAAAGAAAGCACCGAGGAGATCACTAATGATAAAAATAGCCACGTTATTCGTTTTTTCTTTTTTATCTACCCTGCCCCCTGCCGTCGCCAGCTCCGCCCTAACCCGTGTCAACGAGACTAAGACTCTTCGGTGTGGGTATGTTGAATATCTCCCTGCTTTGACAAGAAATTTTAAAACGGAACAATGGGAAGGATTTGACTATGACATTGTTCAAGCCGTTGCTGATCGATTACAATTGAGTGTTGAGTATACAACACCGACTGGCTGGGCCACTGTCGTGGCAGATTTAAATGCTGATAAATTTGATATGCTTTGTAGCGGATTTTGGGTTCATCCAAATGTTGGTAAATTTGCCTTGTTTTCCCGCCCATCTTTTTATCAACCCGTTTTTATCGTGGCACGGGCTGATGATAATCGTTTCACGCCAGAAACCAATCTCAATACGCCTGACTTAAAAATGGTTGCACTGGATGGTGATAATCCAGTTTATATTGCCAAGGCCGACTTTCCTGAGGCGGAACGCCTCATTTTGCCCAATATGACGGATTTCTCACAGGTTCTAGTCAATGTTGCCACGGGCAAGGCTGATTTTACGATCGTCGATGCTTGTACTTTCGGTAACTATAATAAAAACAATCCTGACATCCTTAAAATTATTGCCCCAAATAATCCGATCCGAACCTATCCGGTCAGCTTTGTTTTTGGCCCAGAGGATAACGTCTTGAGAGATGCGGTAAATGCTGCTTTGGATGAACTGATTCTGGATGGAACAATTAATCGAATTATGGATCAATATGATATTTACCCGAATAGCTATTATCGCGTTGTCATCCCATATTCGCATAATTATACCAATTAAAGCTTTGAGAGAGAGGTTATAATGCTCACTAGCCTGTATAACGAGCTTGATCAGTTTGAGGCCCTGAGCCAAAATACTGATCAGGACAATTCAAAAATCTCCGCCAAAGGGATTTACTGGCATATTGACCACTGCCTGAAAGTGATCAATAAGACAACCGAAGCGCTTGCCAATTCTGATCCCAAAACCTATCAGGGGCGGTTTAATCCCCTTTTATCAGTAATCTTGGCCATTGGCCGCCTACCTCGGGGTAAGGCAAAAGCCCCAGATCTGGTTGTCTCCCAAAAGGCGGTCATTGAAAAAACCGATTTAGAAAAACAAATTGCCACTGCCCGCCAAAGCTTGCATCAATTAAAAACATTGCCGGCGGACACGCATTTTGATCATCCGTTCTTTGGTCCGATGCGACTTAAGAAAACCCTTAAAATCACCTCTATCCATAACCGCCACCATCTTAAAATTATTCAAGATATTAAAGGAAAAGCATGAAAAAATATCTTGTTATCAAGGTGATCAAAGACTTGACAGAATTTGATCGTCAAGTGAATGAAAAAATCGCCCAGGGCTATGAACCACTCGGTGGTGTTTCCCTGCACACCGATGTCACATCACGCAATGATGAATTTTGCCAGGCCATGTTGTTTAAAGCCGAACCACCGGAGACACAGGTTTAATTTGGGTTAGGGACTGGTAAAGCGCCAGGTTGCGGCCTGTTCTTCGCTTGTGTAATCCTTTTCAATAGTTCTTCTGGGGAGCTAACAACGAGATCAACACAATCTGGCTTTTCCTCCCCCTCACCTAATTGGCCAACATAGACGGTAATCATATCCGGATATTTTTTCTTCGCTGTTTCTAGATTAGCCAGCGTATCTTCAACATAAACCGTCTGGGCCGCGGTTATTTGAGCCCCACTGTCGACGATATCCATTTTATTCATCGCCATATCAATACCCGCTGTACTGGTTTTTTTGGATTGAAAACCATAATCATTATATCCTAACCATTGAGCAAAAAAATCATTGATACCGATGCTTATCGCCATTGGTTGCGTCCATGTCTTGATATCACCATGGGTTACAACTGAGTGTTGAAGCTCTGGATCCGTTTCAGCAAGTGCTGCAAAAGCCTGAATAAGAAGCTGATTCTCATTATACATTTCTTGATGTTTTTTAGGAAAAAGCTCTGCTGCCTGTTCATGAAAAGCCACAAAAAGTTTTTCCAATAACTCTTCTTTATCTTTCCCCTCAGCAATTTCTAAATTAAGAAAGCCTCGAAAGGAATCGCCCGTTTCC
>CAZBXD010000012.1:0-25500 GCA_964496065.1 uncultured Bdellovibrionales bacterium | reverse complement strand
GCGTTTTTAAAAACAGACAAAGCGCCATTAGCATGCGCCAAATCAAAAAGAGTAGACATAGCTGGCAAATATTTATAAAAAACGCCATCCCAATCCCAAAGGATATGTTTAACATTGGCAAGCTTGGTATCAAGAGTTGGATTTTCAGTCATAGGATAATTTTCTTTTGTTATGTTTATACGCAACACTATGAAAAATCAAATACTATGTCAACAAAAAAAACATACGGATGCTTTACTTTTTATTGACATAAGCAAAATTCTAGCTAATAAACAAGAGAAACACCCATGTTCTCACAGAAAAGATAATCAAAGGCCAGCTTAAACACTAAGCAAGACACTCACCAGAATACTTCAAAAAGGCGACAAAGGCCCTTGAGGGAGTTCAATTGAACACCAATTCAAAAAACAGGTAAACAAAAAACGTTGATAATACTGGTGCTGACGAGGAGATTTGAACTCCCGACCTCTCCCTTACCAAGGGAGTGCTCTACCCCTGAGCTACGTCAGCTAAGCCTTGCGTCATCAAGCGCGCTGTGGCACATTACACGAAGTTTAAGCGATATTTCAAGCCAACAATGACAATGACGACGAAAAAAAGCGAAAAAAAGAATCTCGGCACCAGCCATAAGAAGAAATCCGACCTGGCAGACAAGCGCGCCGCCAATCTGCGTGCCAATCTGCAAAAACGTAAAGCGCAGCTGCGTGAACGTAAGGAAAGCTAGCTCAAATCCTTTGATCGAGCGGTGGCGGCGAGGATCACCTGCGTCATCAATTCTTTTAGTCCGGCGCCATCTTTCATCAAAATCTCTAACGCCGCCTCGGTCGTACCACCGGGGCTGGTGACCCATTGCCTTAGAGTTGCTGCATCTTCTTCTGATTGTCCAGCTAAGGCTGCGGCACCAACAATAGTTTGCCGAGCGAGTTGTTGGCTCAAATCCTTAGGTAATCCTGCTGTAGTGCCGGCCGCCGCCATCGCTTCTATCAGATAAAAAACATAAGCAGGGCCAGAGCCAGAAAGCGCAGTAACAGCATGCATCAAGGTTTCATCCTGCACCCAGGCAACTTGTCCCATAACACTGAGGAGCTTATTAGCCACCCTTTGATGTTCTGGGGTAATATAGGCATTGCCGTAGCAAACTGTGATACCTTGGGCCACCATGGCGGGGGTGTTCGGCATTGCTCGGATAATTGCTGTTTTTACTCCAAAAAAACTGGCAAAAGTTGCGACAGGTGTGCCCGCCATGACAGACAGGATCACTGTTCCTGTGCCCTTCAAAAACGCGTAATCAGGCAGAATATTGGCAATAATTTGTGGTTTAACCGCAAAAACTGCAATATCATAAGCTTGTTTTTTAACTGTTTCTGTAACCTGATCAAACTGATTATCAGCAAGCGCAATTGCCGGATCAACAATAGTGATATGATGATTATGTGCGTCCCAGCCCTTACACATAGCACGCCCCATATTCCCAAATCCAATCAATAGAATATGCAGCGGTTTTAAACTCACGGGAGTTTTACGCCTCCCCGACGGTTTCAAACAAAGCCGTGTTCATCAAATCATTGGCGACTTCTTTTGTCGCTACTTGCATCTTAAAAGCAGGATAAAAACGATCAAACTCTGTCATCGCAATATCAATAAGGTCTTCGATATGATCTTGACCCGCATAACTAAGACCACGCATCAAGCTCGTATGACGGAAAATTATAACACGATCCTCATCGTTAATATCAAAATGCCCAAGCCATAGCTTGTGATTAACTTTGAAAAGCAGTTTTTTAATTTGAGAAAAATGCAGATCAGGAACACACAATGTTGATGCACAGCAAAACTGCATCGCTTGAAATTCGTCTTGCCAGCGAAATGACAGCGTAAAAGTTCCCCAACGCCCCTCACAATCAAAAGACATTTCCGTATCGGAATGCTTTTCCAATGGCCAGCTATTTTGCCGCGCGACTTCTTCGATCCACTCAAGTGGATTATTCAGGTCGCTTAAATCCTGTAACATGAGATCACCCATTTTGTATATTACACCTTCTTTGTTGTCTTTTTCTTCGTTGTTTTTCTGGTTGTCGTTTTCTGCTTTTTTGCCTGAGGTTTTGCCAGTTTTTCTAATGCCGCAACCCGCGCTTCTAACTTCTTATTTTGAGCGCGCGCCTCTTTTGCCATTGCCTCAACGACTTCGAAATCTTCGCGAGGGACAAAGTCCATCTCCACAATAAAGCGATTGATGTGAGTTTTTACTTCATCACGAATATGTTCCCGTAAACCAGACATCGCACCAACAGCACCAGTGGCAACCCGTGCTAAATCATCAAAAAATTGGCTTGTTTGTCTCATTCCTACCCTTTCAAACGACTCCGCAAGTGGCGCGTATCGTATCACGTTAACTAATTTTTTACTAGTTTTTAATGCCTAGAAAGGAGCAAAAAAAAAGTTTAAAGTTATGCTATGATAATTTTTCCAAATATTGATCCTATTGCGCTCTCGATTGGACCGCTGGCAATCCGATGGTATTCTCTTGCCTATCTTAGCGGTTTTCTTGGGGGATGGTGGTATGCCAAAAGACTAATTGCGAAAGGCCCTTCTGGAACACTGAAGGCAGAACATATTGATGACTTCATAATATGGATTATTTTTAGCGTCATCTTAGGTGGGCGCATGGGCTATGTTTTATTCTATAACTTGGCCTATTTTATCCAAAATCCAATCGAAATCTTTCAAGTCTGGCAGGGTGGGATGTCTTTCCACGGTGGCCTTTTAGGGGTTGTTATCGTCACAATTGCCTTTGCGCTGAAGCATAAAATACCTATTTTACGATTGGGTGATATCGCAGCATGTGCCGCCCCAATCGGGATATTTTTTGGTCGCTTAGCTAATTTTATCAATGGTGAGCTCTATGGTCGCGAAACCGATAGTGCGATTGGTATGGTCTTTCCCCATGGTGGGCCCAATCCCCGTCATCCAAGTCAGCTATATGAAGCAATATTAGAGGGGTTAATTCTCTTTTTTCTCCTCTATCTTGTTGCCCAATCAAGCAAAGTCCGCCAAGCTTATGGTTTCTTATTCGGGGTTTTCCTGACTTGGTATGGGGGCAGCCGCTTTATCGTTGAATTTTTCCGAGAACCAGATGCGCATCTCGGCTTTGTCTTTCTTGACTGGATGACAATGGGGCAAATTCTTACAATGCCAATGATTATAGGTGGTCTTGGCTTAATGGCCTATACATGGCAAAAAAATGTCCGCGCTTAGGGATATTCTTACACAACGGATCAAAGATAATGGCCCGATGACGGTTGATGAATATATGCGCTTGGCGCTGTCCCATCCTGAACATGGCTATTACATTAAACAAGATCCCTTTGGCCAATCTGGTGATTTTATTACTGCACCCGAGGTCAGTCAGCTCTTTGGCGAGATGATCGGCATTTGGTGCATCCAACAATGGGTCCGCCTTGGCACACCGTCCCCACTCCACCTTGTTGAAGGGGGCCCCGGCCGTGGGACATTGATGGCCGATCTAATCCGCGGCAGTGCCGTGATGGAAGAGTTTCACTATGCCACCGACATCCACCTGATTGAAACCAGCCCGATTTTACGCTCGATCCAAAAACAAACCTTGGGCGAGGAAATTACTTGGCATGATGATCTGTCCACCCTGCCCAATGAGCCAATGATCTTTATTGCCAACGAACTCCTTGATGCCTTGCCGATCCGACAGTTTATCAAACAGAGCGACATATGGGCAGAACGTGTTGTTGCGGTCAATGATGCGGCGCCCGGTTTTCATACCAGACCGATTGAAAATCCGCCCATCCCAGATCATCTGATGGATGCCGAAGATGGCAGTATTTATGAGTACTGCCCCCTGGCGCATATCATGATCAAACAAATCAGCCAGCATTTGAAAAAACATGGCGGTGTCGCCCTGTTGATCGACTATGGCCATCTTGAGGATCAGATTGGTGACACCTTACAAGCCGTGAAAAATCACCAATATACTAGCGTATTAGAGCATATTGGTGATGCCGACCTCACGGCGCATGTTAATTTTGCCGCCCTAGCCAAAACCGCTCAGGACAATGACGTTCAAACCAGCTTTATGACCCAACGTGAGTTTCTTCTGGCGAATGGTATTGAAATCCGCGCTCAGCAACTCTTAAAAAATGCGACGGAGGAACAAGCCAAAACCCTCAACGCGGCCCTCGACCGCCTCCTTTCACCGGATCAGATGGGCACGCTGTTTAAAGTGATGGTGCTGCATGTCTAATTTAGATACTGCCCCCTTTTATAAAGTTGATTTTTTTGACGATATCCCCGGGATTAAGCATGGCTTTTTTACCCGCCAGGGTGGTGTTAGTGATGGTCTCTACAAAAGTTTGAATACAGGAGAAGGCTCTAATGACAATCCAGAAAATGTTCTGCAAAACAAACGCATTATCTGTGAGACATTAGGGATTAAGCATAGAAGCCTACAAACCCTCTATCAAATCCATAGTGATATTGTCCACATTGTCACTGATACGTCTCCACTAAAAGAGGGGGATGGTATGGTCACGGATAAAGCTAATATTGCCCTGGGTATTAAAACGGCTGACTGTGTGCCCATTCTCTTTGCTTGCGCTAAGACAGGGGTGATCGGTGCGTGCCATGCTGGATGGGGGGGTGCTTTTAAAGGGATTGCACAAAACACGGTTGAAGCGATGAAGGCGATAGGCGCTAAAGATATTCACGCCGCCCTTGGACCCTGTCTACATCAAGAGAGTTTTGAAGTAGGGATAGAGTTTTACAAAAAATTTGTCGAACAATCGATTGATAACAAAGAATTTTTTGTTATTCCTGATGGGAGAGAGAAATATCATTTTGACCTGCTAAGCTATTTACGAAAACAACTCGGTCGTTCAGGCGTCAATACTATCAAAACCATCGAATTGAATACCTATAGCCACGAAGACCAGTTCTTTAGCTATCGTCGCAGCTGTCACAAAAATGAATCTGATTATGGGCGACAACTCTCCGCCATCGTCCGGATAGAGTAACCCCCTTATTTTTCTGTGATTTTTTGCCGTTTTTTGCTTGCAAATCGGCTCATACCGTCTATATTGTGCGCTGATTCGACTGGTAGCACCCCTGGAGGTTATCAGCGAAATGAAAATTTAAGGAGATAGACTATGTCTGAACACATTAAATTCAATGCTACATTGAGAGAACGGGCCGGTAAGGGGGGCGCCCGTGCCGCACGTCGCGAAGGGTTGGTCCCGGCTGTGATTTACGGCGATAAAAAAGCCCCTGTGACCATCAACCTAACACAAAAAGAAATCGTAAAGGCGCTACACTCTGGTAGTCTTTTCACCCATATTTGTGATGTGAAGGTTGGCAATGATCAACACAAAGTGCTGGCCCGTGATGTTCAGCTTCATCCGGTAAAAGACACACCGCTTCATGTTGATTTTCTGCGTGTAACCGATCGCACAATGATTGCGGTTGAAGTTCCAGTTCACTTTGATAATGAAGATACATGCCGTGGCCTGAAGGAAGGGGGCGTCTTGAACACAGTTCGCCGGACGATTGAGGTCAACTGTCGGGCAAACGCTATTCCTGAGGAACTGGTCTTTGATCTTCTTGAATGTCAAATTGGTGACTCCATCAAAATCAGTGACTTCAACCTTCCAGATGGCGTAGAGCCGACAATTACCGATCGTGACTTTACCATTGCAACCATCTCTGCACCTCGTGTTGCGGCTGTGGAAGAGGGTGAAACACAAGAAGGTAATGAAGATCAAGAAGGTGTTGAAGGCACATCTGAAGAAGGCGGGGAAGACAATAAGGAAGAAGGCGGAGAATAACCGCATCCTTGTGATCCCTTATTCAGCAAAACGGAAGGATGCTCTCCCATGTGGCTGATCGTCGGTCTTGGAAACCCTGGTAAGGAATATGCACTCAACCGCCATAATATTGGTTTTATGTTGGTTGATGCACTCTCTCATCAATATAATTTTCCAGCTTGGAAAGAAAAATTCAATGGCCTGATTACTCAAGGCGAAATCGATGGTCAGAAAGTGACTCTTCTCAAGCCAACCACTTTCATGAACAACTCAGGTCAAGCTGTTGGAAAAACGGCTCAGTTTTTCAAGATATCTTCAGAAAAAACCCTGGTTATTTATGATGAGCTTGACCTGTTGCCTGGTAAGCTTCGTATCAAGCAAAATGGTGGATCTGGTGGCCATAACGGGATCAAATCTATTGATACTGCGATTGACAAAAATTACTGGCGGATGCGTCTTGGGATTGGACACCCCGGTGATAAAGATAAAGTAAGCGGATATGTTTTGAATAATTTTTCCAAGGCAGAGATGGCATGGCTCCCCGATTTTCTTGGGAGCATTACTGACCATATAAGCGTGATGCTCTGCGGGGATGAAACAGGGTTTATGAATAAAGTTGCACTCGATATGACAAGGAATAAATAATGGGATTTAACTGTGGGATTGTTGGCCTACCTAATGTTGGCAAATCAACACTTTTCAATGCTTTGACCAAAACCGCTGCGGCGCAAGCGGCGAATTTTCCCTTTTGTACGATTGAACCCAATATTGGACGTGTTGCGGTACCTGATGAGCGCCTTGACCAAATCGCCGCGATAACAAAATCCGCCAACATCATCCCGACACAGTTAGAATTTGTTGATATTGCTGGTCTTGTCCGTGGCGCTTCTAAAGGGGAAGGTCTGGGGAATCAATTCTTAGGAAATATTCGCCAAGTTGATGCTATCCTGCATGTTCTACGTTGTTTTGAAAATGATGACATTACCCATGTTGATGGGTCAGTTGATCCAATCCGTGATGCCGAAACCGTTGAAACTGAGTTAATCCTGTCTGATCTTGACGCTCTCGAGAAACGCAAAGCCAACGCCGAAAAAAAAGCCCGTGGCCAAGATAAAGAGGCAAAAGCAGAACTTGAGGTTATTGCTAAACTTTTACCAAGTCTAAGTGAAGGACTCCCTGCCCGCATAGTTGACCTGTCTGAGGATGAGTATATCATTACCCAAAAATTACACCTCATCACGTTAAAACCAGTCCTTTATGTCTGTAACGTTAATGAAGAAGACGCCGCAAGTGGTAATGCCCTTAGCAATAAAGTAACAGAAAAAGCGAGAGCAGAAAACGCAAGTGTCGTTGTTATTAGCGCCGCCATCGAAGAAGAAATCGCCCAATTAGACAGTGCAGAAGATCAAAAAGAATTTCTGGAAGGGATCGGATTAGAAGAGCCGGGCTTGAATAAAATCATCCGTTCTGGCTACGGTTTGCTTGATTTGATTACATTTTTTACAGCCGGGCCCAAAGAGGCGCGCGCTTGGACGGTAGAAAAAAATGCCAAAGCCCCTCGGGCTGCAGGCCGTATTCATACCGATTTTGAAAAAGGGTTCATTCGCGCAGAAACCATTAGTTTTCAAGACTTTATTGCCAATAACGGCGAACAAGGTGCTAAAGAAGCCGGCAAAATGCGCGTCGAAGGAAAGGACTATATTACCCAAGATGGGGACATTATGCTCTTCCGATTCAACGTTTAAAAGTACTATAGTATTCAATAGTTTAGAACTTTCTTAATATTTACATAATATATTATTGGGTAAATATAAGGAAAAAAGTAGAAAATGCTCGACTCATTTGAACAAGAAAATGAACGTTTAAAAAAATTATATAGCCTTAACATATTAGATAGTCAGCCAGAAGATGAATACGATCGTATTACACAATTGGCGGCCCGGCGTTTTAATGTGCCCATCGCTCTCGTGACTTTCCTAGATAAAGATCAGCAATGGTTCAAATCAACCCATGGCGTTAAGCTTGGCCAAGTACCTAGAAAAGCATCTCTTTGTAATGAAGTCCTCCTCAATGGAAGCCCCTGCACCATTCCTGATGCGCTGTCTGATGACACTCTCAGAAAGATTGTCACACATCCTGTTTATTTAAAGCCTGTTCGTTTTTATGCAGGCTACCCTCTCAATACCAAAGATGGATATACTGTTGGTAGTTTTTGCATTGCCGATCTTAAGCCCAACTATAAATTCTCAGAAGAGGACAAAAAAGACCTTGAAGTCATGGCCCAAATGGTCATGAAACTCATGAGTCAAAAAAGATCTTCTACCACTACCCACTAGCACACTGTTGTATTTATTGCCCCCATCAATGGGGCCCGTTAAATAATCAAGGATCTCTTCACTCTATAATACAACTATAAATCGACAAGATGGGTTCAGTATACATGCGCACAAAGGATGAGAGCCACAGTGGAAATCTCTACAAGTTAAAGTCCTATCAAAGGGCTTTGGAAATTAATGAGAAACGTTTCATCGATATTGCCGAAGCCTCTGGAGCTTTTATTTGGGAAATTGATCAAGATTTTAATTTCACCTATGTCACACCCAATGTCACAGATATTCTTAACTATGATCCGGAAGATATCCTTGGAAAATCTTTTTTTTCGATGTCTAAGGAAAGTCCTGAACAATTGATTTCGCTTTTTTCAAAACGGGCCAATAATAAAAAACCATTCAAGGAAATTGAAATGCAGGCCATATGTCCCAATGATCGGATTATTTGGCTCCGTATCACAGGCCTGCCTATCTTGGATGAAAATAGGGATACAGTAATCGGATATCGTGGCTCTGCTACCGATATAAGTGCCAATAAACTGCAAGCTGTTTCACTAGAGCAAGCCTATGAGGAGGCAGAAAGTGCAGCCATAGCACAAACCAGTTTCCTTGCCACGATGAGTCATGAAATCCGAACCCCGATGAATGCGATTATTGGCCTATCTGGTCTTTTAAGGGAAACAGATCTTAACCCGGAACAGTTTGACTACGCAATCCGGATTGAGCGGTCAGGTCAACATCTCCTCCAGCTTCTCAATGATATTCTCGATTACTCAAAACTAGACGCCGGTGAATTTGAACTGGAAGATGTGATTTTTCACCTTGAGGAACAGATCGACACCTCCATCGATATTGCCAGCGCTTATCTTGAGAAAAAACCCGTCCTCATTGAGACACAAATCCAACCTGCCGTGCCCAAATATCTCAAGGGGGATACGGCACGCTTGCGGCAAGTTCTAGTTAACCTCGTTGGCAATGCTGCGAAATTTACCCATGAGGGTAAAATTATAATAACGGTTGCCTATCTTGAAGAAGAAAAAGATCAAATCACGCTTCGTTGTGAGATTTCTGATACCGGAATCGGTATTCCTGAAAGAGCAATGGCAAATTTGTTTGATAAATTCACTCAAGTCACCCGCCATGATAATGAAAGTCAAGGCGGTACAGGTTTAGGACTGGCAATTTGTAAAGAGATCATCACCATCATGGGTGGAGAAATTGTTGTCGAGAGTGTAGTTGGACAGGGCAGCACCTTTTGGTTCTGTATCCCCTTATCAAAGCCCTCGGTTGAAGAAATTGATGAGCAATACAGCTTTGAACACGCACCACGTATCTCTAACATTGATGAGATTATTCCTATGCGGATTTTGGTAGCGGAAGATAGCATTAACAACCAAATTCTAATTCAAAAAATTCTCGAAAAGCGTGGCCATAGTGTCAATATCGTCGCCAACGGGTCTGAGGCAGTTAAAGCGGTTGAAAGTTTCCCCTATGATCTCATCTTCATGGATATCCAAATGCCAGAAATGGATGGAATTGAAGCCACGGGTAAAATTCGAGCCATGAAAAACCCTGGCAAAAGTAAAATCCCGATCATCGCTTTAACCGCCGATGCGATTGCAGGCGCTAGGGAAAAATACCTGCAGGCTGGGATGACGGACTACCTCAAAAAACCGATTGATGTAAAGCGTCTCGATAAAACCCTCAGTGAATGGGGCATTAAAAAGGGGGAAAAAAATCAGCTGGAGGATCACGCTTTACCCCCGGCAACACTAGCACCAACAAATAAAACCGGGCAAATACTGCTGAATGAGGCACAATTTGAACAACTAAGAGAAGAAATTGGGAATGAGGATCTCTTCAATGCATATGATGTCCTTTGGGAAAATATTGAAGAGGATATCAAACACCTCACCCATGCAATCAAGAAAAATCATACCAATGAGGTCCGCGCCCATGCACATAAGATTAAGGGTACAACAGCAAGCTTTGCCGCCGAAGCTGTGTCAGATTGCGCCTATCAAATTGAAAGCAATGCGAGCGATGCTCGTATTATTCAGGGCAAAGTGCTAGAGCTATCCGAAAAGCTATACAAAACAAGGGAAGTCATTAATGAACGGCTTTTAAAGTGGTAAAAGTGGTAATTGATGTCTACTCTACATCTTTCCAAATTTTCTTCTTCGTCGCATACATTACACCCGCAAAAACAATGAGGAAGAGCAGGACCTTAATGCCCATCTGTTTGCGGGCTTCCATATGCGGTTCCGCCGCCCAGGTTAGGAACTGCGTGACATCCTTAGACATTTGCGAAACTGTCGCTTGTGTACCATCGGCATAAGAAATTTGTCCCTCTAACAAGGGTGCAGCCATAGCAATCTGATGGCCGGAGAAATATTTATTGTAATACATCCCCTGCCCAAGGTTGAAATCCTCCGGCGCCTCAACATAGCCAGTGAGCAGAGCATATATATAATTTGAGCCGTTTTTACGCGCCTTCGTCATGAGAGAAAGATCGGGTGGATAAGCCCCATTATTCGCTGCGCGCGCTTGTTTCTCATTTTCGTATGGTCCGACAAAACGGTCACTGGGAACGGCTGGACGCTCAAACATATCGCCATCATCGTTCGGACCATCAATCACAGTATATTCTACGGCAATGGCCTTCACTTCTAATTCTGAGAGGCCGATCTCTGATAAGTTCCGATAAGCCAAAAATTTCATGCCATGACAAGCGGCACAAACCTCACGATAAACTTGATACCCACGCTGAAGTGCTGCACGATCAAACGTGCCAAACATGCCATCAAAAGACCAGTGTTGCTCCGGCAAAGGATAGGCATCTTTACCAGCCGCCAGGGCTGATGAAGGCAAGACAAGAATAGTGAAAAGTGACAGAGCGATGAGGTGTTTCATGGTCTTACGCTCCTTTTTTCTTCGCCAGAACGGCTTCATGAATAGATTTTGGCAGAGGCAGCGTTTTCTCATACTTACCCAGCAGTGGAATAATCAGAAGAAAATGGGCAAAATAGTAAATCGCTGAGAGACGACCAATCCAAAGCCATAACAGATCATCGGCCGATTTACCCCCCGCAACCCCGAGGAGCAGGAAAGATAAGACAAGCAAAGCCGTGCATTTCCGATAAACTGGACGGAAAACGGCACTACGAACCGGGCTTGTATCCAAAAACGGCAGTAAAAAGAGAACAAATATCGAGCCAAACATCGCCAAAACACCAGCAAGTTTTGCTTCCATAAAGGTAATCCCGCCAATTGCAATATCTGGCACCGCGCGCAAGATTGCATAAAAGGGCAGGAAGTACCATTCCGGGACAATATGAGCTGGCGTAACAAGCGGATCAGCCGGGATATAGTTATCCGGATGTCCTAAAACATTTGGGGCGAAGAAAACAAAGGCCGCATAAATAATCAAAAAGACAGTCAGACCAAAGGTATCCTTCACGGTGTAATACGGGTGAAATGGCAAGGTGTCTTTTTTTGACTTTGGCTCAATGCCCAGCGGGTTATTCGACCCCGTGACATGGAGCGCCCAGACATGGAGGAACACGACGGCACAAATCACAAAGGGTAGCAAATAGTGTAGAGCAAAGAAGCGGTTGAGGGTTGGGTTATCGACCGAAAACCCCCCCCAAAGCCAAACAACAATGCCATCGCCAAACATTGGGATAGCCGAGAAAAGATTGGTAATCACGGTCGCACCCCAAAAACTCATCTGTCCCCATGGTAAAACATAGCCCATAAAGGCCGTCGCCATCATTAAGAGGAGAATCACGACCCCAAGCATCCACAACAATTCACGCGGCTTTTTATAAGAACCGTAATACAGGCCACGATACATATGAATAAAGACGACCGCAAAGAACATCGAAGCACCGTTAGCATGAATATACCGCAAAAGCCAGCCGAAATTCACATCACGCATAATGCGCTCAACTGAATCAAAGGCGTAATCAGCATGGGGGGTATAGTTCATCGCCAAGAAAATCCCAGTCAGGATCAGCACGCCTAAAACCACCATTGCCAAAGCGCCAAAATTCCAGAAATAGTTGAAATTCTTTGGGGTTGGAAAGCTGCCATATTCTTTATTCAGCATGGTGAAGATGGGCATCCGCTCATCAACCCATTTGATCACAGGGTTATCAAATTCTGATTTGTGTAATCCGTGTCCCATTTATCTACCCAATCTTAATCCGTGTATCTGAGAGGAATTCATATTCTGGAATTTCCAGGTTCTTTGGTGCCGGACCCTTGCGAATACGCCCCGACGTGTCATAATGCGATCCATGACAAGGGCAGAACCACCCGTCATATTCACCCTTCACATCAGCTGCTTTTTGCCCCAAAGGCACACAGCCCAGATGCGTACAAATCCCAACCATGACCAGCCATTCTTCTTTACCCTCTTTGACACGATCGGCATCGGTTTCGGCATCAATCAGATCTGTGGCCTCAACCGCTTGAGCTTCTTTGATCTCTGCTTGGGAGCGCCGGCGGATAAAGACCGGCTTCCCGCGCCAGGTCACAGTAATCGCCTGCCCCACTTCAATGGGGGACAGATCAACTTCAATTGACGCAAGCGCCAGTGTGTCGGCGGCCGGAGCCATGGAGGACACAAACGGCCACAAAAACGAGGCCCCACCAACAACGCCAAAAGAGGCGGCTGTTAGATAAAGAAAATCACGCCGGGTCGGTTCCGGTTGTTTCAGAGATTTTTTTTTCACAGCGGTTGATTTTTTCTTGGGCGCCGGCTTTTTTGTCGCTTTTTTGGTTTTTGCAGTTGATTTTTTCGTGGCCACGATCAATGCTCCAGCGTAAAGTGTCTTCAAAGATGCTTCTTTGTACCCGATAGGGGTTAATGAATTCTATAAAAGTGATAGCGAATTTTTCACAACTAGACAAGATAGCATGATAATAAAAACACGCCTCGCCCTCTATCAACCGGATATCCCGCAAAATACCGGGACGCTGATGCGTTTGTGTAGTGCGTTTGATATCCCGATGGATGTCATTGAACCGGTGGGATTTGTCTGGTCACATAAAGGGTTGGGCCGCGCCGTCATGGATTACAAGGATCAAACCGACCTCACCCGGCATACGTCATGGGATCATTTTAAGGAGTGGCGTGAGACTCTCACCCCTAGCCCGCGGGTCATCCTCCTGACCACCAAGGGAAACATACCCTATTATGATTTTGCGTTTCAGCCCGGCGATATTTTGATGGGCGGGCGTGAAAGCGCCGGTGTCCCAGATGAGGTTCACGCCTATTGCGATGCTCGTATTATTATCCCGCAAGCGACGGGGCGCAGCTTGAACCTAGCCACCGCTTGTGCCATTGTGCTGGCCGATGCCTTGCGTCAAACAAAGGGATTTCAAACATGAGTGATGAGCAAAAACAGCACGCCGCCGACTGGTTCACAACCTTGCGAGATCAAATCTGTGGTGAGTTTGAACGTCTCGAAGATCTATTGAGCGATGGCCCACAGGCCGATTTACCTGCTGGACGGTTTGAGTACAAGGATTGGCAACGCCCAACAGATGATAAAAGCCACGGTGGTGGTGGCACGATGGGGATTATGACCGGGCGGGTTTTTGAAAAGGTCGGCGTGAATATCTCCACCGTCGAAGGCACGTTTTCGGAAGAATTCCGTGCACAAATCCCCGGCGCTGAGGGGGATGGGAAATTCTGGGCCTCCGGCATTTCATTGGTCGCTCATATGCATAACCCCTTTGTGCCAGCGGTGCATATGAATACGCGCCATATTATCACTTCTGGTAAATCCTGGTTTGGTGGGGGCGGTGACCTGACCCCAACCTTCCCATTTGATGACGATAGTGCGCATTTTCACAACGCCTATAAAACCGCCTGCGACAAATATGATCCCAACTTCTATCCAAAATTTAAACAATGGTGCGATGAGTATTTTTACCTCCATCATCGCCAAGAACCGCGAGGGATTGGTGGGATTTTCTTTGACTATCACAATACCGGTGACTGGGAGACTGATTTTTCTTTTACCAAGGATGTCGGCACCGCATTTTTGGCGGCCTTTGTCCCGCTGGTTGAAAAACACCTGCATGATGCGTATACTGAGGGGGATAAGGATCAACAACTGATTAAGCGCGGCCGATATGTCGAGTTTAATCTCCTCTATGATCGCGGCACACAATTTGGCCTGAAAACCGGTGGCAATGTCGAGGCAATCCTGATGTCCTTGCCCCCAGTGGTGAAATGGAATTAGAGAATTTCTAAACACTCCTCCTGTGTTAGTTTAAAGTCATTTTCAACCCAATAGCGTTCCATTTTTTTCAAAGCGTCGCCCATCTCTTTGCCTTGGCTATAGCCCGCTTGCAGGAGGTCTTCGCCTGTGACCGGAAAGCATGGCTTTTGCCAATCGGCGGCCTTTACCATCACCCAATCAAGATAAATATCATCAACAATCCCATCGGCATAGCGTAAGAGTGCCGCATCGCGCACGGCCTGCCGACCATGGTAATAGAGCAGTGCGGTCAGATGATCCCACGCCTTATCATAAACCATCAACGCTGCTGCAATCCGATCGGTCTCTTTATTCGATAGTTTCAATGCAATTTGCAGTGCCTTCGCATCCCGATCGGATGGCTCAAACAAGGATAAAAGTAGGGGTTTGTTTTGATGTTTCACATGAAACAAATTTTCTAATGCATTTATATTTTTTGATTTTTTAAGAAAATATTGATTAAGTCCTGCGACTGTTAAGACCTGCCAAACTTTGACAACATTCTTACCCTTAAGGAGCTTCTTCACCTCCATATTGATCCGTTCTTTGGAGAGATTTTGGAGAAGATTAGCATGCGCGATACAGGCCTGAAGTCCCGCCTCATCCAAGACCCCTGTCCCAATATGCGCGTTGAAACGAAAGAAACGGAGAATACGCAGCGCATCTTCCTTGATACGCTCCACAGCATCGCCAATAAAACGGATACGGCCGGCTTTTAAATCCGCCTGCCCGTAAAAAGGATCATAGAGCACAGCTTCCCGATCTACCGACATCGCATTGATGGTAAAATCGCGCCGGGCAGCATCCTCCTCCCAAGATGACGTATAAGCCACTGTCGCGCGCCGTCCATCGGTTGTCACATCGCGGCGCAGGGTTGTAATTTCAAACGGGTGTCCATCGACTACGGCCGTGATCGTGCCATGGGCAATCCCGGTCGGAACCGTTTTAATCCCCGCTTTTTCGAGGATCCCCTGCCCCTGCTCCGGTGTAGCAGTGGTCGCCATATCCAGATCCCCGACCGGATCACCGTTCAAACAATCGCGGACACAACCACCGACAAAGCGGATGTCATACCCTGCATCGGTGTAGGCACGCATCACTTGCCTGGCGGATTCTTTCTCAAGTAAAGGATTAAAAACTTCAGAGTTCATGCCCTTTATCCTATACCGAAAGTCACGAACATGCTAAAACATTTTCATGGCAAAACGATCCACCCAATATGTCTGTCAATCTTGCGGCACGACCCAGTCAAAATGGGCGGGGCAATGTCCAGGATGCTCTGAGTGGAACACCATGCAAGAAGAAGCGATTAATGAGAGCGCTCCTAAGGGTCTGACCAGTGGCAAAGGCCGCACCATCGATTTTGTTGGCTTAAAGGGCCAAAGCGCCACGCCAGAGCGGCGGAAAACGCAACTCAAAGAATTTGACCGCGTTTGTGGCGGCGGGCTTGTCCCTGGCTCTACGATCCTCATCGGTGGTGACCCTGGGATCGGCAAATCCACGATCCTTCTGCAAATCACCTCCCAGCTTTCCAAAAGCCTTAAATGCGCTTATGTCTCAGGTGAGGAAGCAATTGATCAAATCCGACTGCGCGCCGATCGTTTAGGTCTCGCTGAAGCGTCCGTTGACCTCGCCTCTGCCACGAATGTCCGTGATATTATCACCACCATGGAAAAAGGTGATATTGACGCGATCGTGATTGATTCCATCCAAACCATGTATATCGATAATTTAGATAGCGCGCCGGGCACAGTGTCGCAAGTGCGCGCCAGTGCCGCCGAACTGATCCGCGTGGCGAAAAAACGCGGAATTTGCCTGCTCCTTGTTGGGCATGTTACAAAAGAAGGCAATATTGCTGGACCGCGCGTCCTCGAACATATGGTCGACACGGTGCTTTATTTTGAAGGGGAGCGCGGGCATCCGTTTCGAATCTTACGTGCCGTGAAGAACCGCTTTGGCGCCACGGATGAGATCGGCGTTTTTGAAATGACCGATAAAGGCCTCCAAGAAGTCTCCAACCCGTCCGAACTTTTCCTTGCCGATCGTAAGGGCGACGTCTCTGGCTCGATTGTTTATGCCGGGATGGAAGGGTCGCGCCCTGTCCTCGTTGAGATTCAAGCCCTCGCCGCGCCTACCTCCTATGGCACACCACGCCGTGCTGTGATTGGCTGGGATAGTAGTCGCTTGGCGATGGTGCTCGCCGTACTTGAAACCCGTTGCGGGTGTCAATTTGGTAATCGCGATGTTTATTTGAACATTGCCGGCGGTCTTCGCATCTCTGAACCCGCGGCCGATCTGGCTGTCGCCGCTGCTCTCATCTCTGCGCTCAATGATCAACCGATTGATAGTGGCACGGTTATCTTTGGCGAAATTGCCCTATCGGGGGAAATCCGCGCTGTTAGCCAAACCGATAAGCGCTTGAGAGAAGCAGCTAAACTTGGTTTTGAGCGAGCCATTATTCCAATGCAACGCAAAAAGATAAGTCGAGATAATCCTTTAAAAACTATTGAGATTGGCCAATTGTATGAGTTACTATCGTTAACAGCAAAGCAAAAAAAGCAACAAACTGTTGCAATATAAGAGAGGTGTCCTATCCAACCCTATTACACTGACATTCTTGTTATTGGCGCTACTTTGATTTCAGCGGTCGTTGGCTTTATCCGCGGCTTTGTCAATGAGATATTTACCATCATTGGCTGGTTTGCCGCCGTGATTGCAACCCTTTTCCTAACCCCAGTTTTTCGGGATTTTGGGCGTGGCTTTTTTGATAACAAAATTATTGCTGATCTAGTAACCGCTTCTGTGATCTTTATTGTAACTCTTGGAATTTGTAGCTTGATCAGCTATTTCACCTCACAATCCTTGCGTGAAAGCAGCCTCAACGCCGTTGATCGCTCCCTTGGCTTTGGCTTTGGTCTGATCCGGGCGATGATCTTGCTTGGCTTGGCTTATGTGATGGTCGCCTATGTTTGGGAAGTTGACGATCGCCCTAGTTGGATCACCCAAGCCCATACCCATCCCGTCCTTGAAACAGCCGGCAGCATGATGAATGCCATTCTACCTGGAGATCTTGATATTCAAATCCGCGAAGAGGATGAACCCTCAGCGCTGGATCGCGTGATGGCTGGTGAAAAAGAAAAAATTGATCTGCCCAAAATTGAAAACCAAAAGGGTTACAGCGATGAAGCTCGCGATGCGATAGGAGACTTTTTTGATGAACAACGCTAAACCTCTTGCTGGACAAACGGCTCTTGTTACGGGAGCCTCCCGTGGGATTGGCTATGCGACAGCTCTTAAACTGGCACAAGAAGGGGCGCATATAATTGCGATTGCCCGCACCATTGGGGGGCTGGAAGAGCTCGATGATGCGATAAAGGCCGTCGGGAGCAGCGCTACTCTCATGCCAATGGATCTCTTAGAACTGGAAAAAATTCAGGCGCTAGGCCCCACCTTAGCGGAGCGTTTTAAAAAAATTGATATCTTTATTGGCAATGCCGGGATGTTAGGAAAACTGATGCCACTCGGCAATAGCGATCGTGAAATTTTTCACCAGATAATGACCTTGAATGTGATGGCGAATTACCATCTGATCCGGACATTACACCCCCTACTCGCTAAATCAGAGAATGCGCGGGCAATCTTCCTCACTGCCGCCGATAAATATCTTGGCAATGCCTATTGGGGCCTTTATGGAACGTCAAAGGCCGCTTTGAATGCAATGGTGCAATCATATGCTAATGAGAATAAAAACATGGCGATCCAAACTTATTTTCCAGGCCCAGTTGATACAACACTTCTAGCAAGCGCCTTCCCCGGCGGTATTCCAGATAATTATGCAGGGCTACAAAGCCCAGAACAAGTTGCAGAAAAAATATTTGACATATTAAAATAGTCCAGAATAGTGAATGAGTGATCGAACCATGGTAAATAATAAAAAAAGGCAATACCAGAATGGCTTAAATTCCTAGAAAACCTAAAATCTCTAAAATCTTTACTCGAAGAAGGTGATATTCGCTATTCGCCATCAGAAGAGAATAGCCCAGGTTAAAACCTCAAAAAAATTTACATATTCAAAATTTAGTTGCAAGACCATCAAAATTATGCATAATGGAAATCATGGATAAAAAGAATAAAAATATCATCATACAGTGGCAAAATAAGGATCGAGAAGAAGATTCTCAGAATGGCAGAAATTATAATTATAGCGATGGAATCAAAGAATTGAATGAAATCTTAAAAAATCAAGATATCGACCCGCTTAATGATGAGAAGCAGAACCCCCCAACCATAGGGTCATAAACTTTTTATTTTTTTAGTTAAAGAGGTACTAACAACGGGATATAAACCACTCGTTACATTTACTGGTGAAGAATATAATAGTTTCATAGAAGCGTTTAAAGAGCTTATTAAAAAATTAGAGATAAAAACATCTTTTAATTCCGGAAACCCAAGTCCTGGAGATTAATCACAAGATTTTTGGATAACGAAAACAGTTTAAACATAAGGGTTTTTGCTTGATTTAAAGGCAATCCGAATGGGTACACCCGGCATATCAAAATCTTCTCTCAAGCCATTGACCAAATACCGTTTATAACTATCCGGAACATCATTTGGTTTTGACGTAAACACTGCAAAGGTTGGGGGCCGTGCCTTTGCTTGGGTCATATATTTCAAATTATTCGGTTTGCCCGACACCAAAGGGGGGGGATGAGCAGACACCATCCCTTCTATCCAGCGATTCAGTTTACCCGTCGAAACCCGTCGATTCCAAATATCATAAATATTTTTTACTGCTGCCATTAATTTTGGAAGATTTTTCTCATACAAGGCCGAAATCGTCACAAATGGGACATCCTTTACCTGTGGCATGGATTGACCCAGTTTTTCTTTCAGGTCCAGCAGCGCCTCTTGCTTATCGTCAACCGCATCCCATTTATTGACACAAACAACGAGGGCGCGCCCCTCATCCGTGACCATCCGCGCAATGCTGAGATCCTGTTTATCCAAAATCATATTACCATCAAGGACAAGCACCACAACATGCGCCAAGCGAATGGCACGAAACGTGTCATCAAGCGACATTTTCTCTAACTTATCCTGCACCTTGGCCTTTTTGCGCATCCCGGCGGTATCGACCAGACGAAATTTCTGGCCATCCATTTCCCATGGTACCGCAATTGCATCGCGGGTAATCCCTGGCTCCGCCCCGGTCATCGCGCGATCTTCCCCTACAAGCGCATTGAGCAAGGTTGATTTACCGACATTCGGTCGCCCAACTATCGCCAAGTGAATAGGGCGATCATCTTCTTCTGCACCTTCTTCATCCAGCTCTTCTTCTTCAATACCGTCGACCGTATCATCAACCTCATAGTCCCGCAGGGCTTCTTCTAAATCCGCCATACCAATATTATGCTCTGCCGACATTTCAATCGGGTTGCCAAAGCCAAGCTCAAAAGCACCATAGAGGCCATCTTGCCCCTTCTTACCTTCGCATTTATTGACACACAAGATAATCGGCAAGGATTGCCGGCGCAATATTTCAGCAAAATGGCGATCCGCTTCCGTCACGCCGTCACGGCCATCGATCATGAACAACACCACATCCGCTAATTCTAATGCCTGATCAGTTTGATAGCGCATGCGCCCGGATATACTTTGCTCTGTCCCCTCCTCTAAGCCGGCGGTATCAATAGCAATAAAGCGCAATTGCCCAACCCGCGCCGCCGCCATCCGGTAATCGCGCGTCACGCCGGGCGTATCATCGACAATCGACATTTTCTTCCCAACTAATTTATTAAACAAGGTCGATTTGCCAACATTCGGTCGACCTGCTATCGCCACGTGAAGAGTCATTCGTGTATCCTATCGATAAGCTTGCAAATACCCGTTATCTGTCAAAAGATAAAGCGTTTCATTAGCAACAATCGGAGCAATTGTAACCGCATCAGAAAGCTTATTTTCACGCATCACATCGCCTGTTGCAGGGTCAATCTCCCACATTTTTTGGTTAGAGCTGGTAATAATCAAACGTCCCCCCGCCATAATAGGCCGTGACCAAACAATCGGGTCTTTCTTTTTGCGTGGGTTTTCATACCGCGGCAAGGCAACAACCCAACGGATTTTTCCTGTGTCTCGGGTAAAGGCGACCAACTCATTTTGGCTAGTAACCACAAAAGCATAGTTTCCAACAATCCACGGTGTTTCCGTGCTGGCAATTTCGCGTTGCCATAAACGATTACCAGAAATTGTATCAAGTGCGACAAAACGACCAGCGGTTGAACCAACAAACACCATATCCTCACTAATCACAGGAAGCCCTCGAATATCTGACATACGAGCAATGCCGCCAAACCCACGAACAGCGGCAAGATTATCAGCCCAGGCCACCTGCCCATTATCAGAGCGCAAACCAAACACTTCCCCAGAGGAATAGGCAACAATCACCATATTTCCAGAGGCCGCCGGACTAGGAGCCCCTAGCAAGCCAGACGTTTCCTGAATGCCGTTGTGGCGCCACAAAACCGTACCATCTCTGGCCGACAGAGTAACCAATTCATTTGCTAAGGTTACGACATAAACACGTCCATCCAGAACTGTAGGGGCCGCTCGGGCAGGAATCTTTGTTCGGTGTTGCCAGATTTTATCTCCTGTATTTGGATCAAGCGCCAGAACATAGCCATAACCATCCGTGACATAGAGCATGTGTTCACCAAATGAGAGACCTCCAGTTAGAGCCGTCAACTCTTCTCCTTTTGGAACGATAGACACTCGCCATTGCCGCTTCCCGTCAAGACTATTGAAGGAGGTTACAACCCCTTTTGTATCAAGCGTAAATAGGCTTTCACCTACAACAATTGGCTGAGTAATCAAGCGACTTTGCTTACCAGAGCCAGCACCGATATCAACCGACCAAACCCTCTTTAATTCACCCGGATTCAACGCAACATGACGCATGGCATGATCAGGATATCCACCTGCTTGGGGCCAATAGCCGTTTACCCACGGATCGGGCAGTTTAAAATCGTCTCCTGCAATGCCAGGATCTGGTTCCAAGACACTTTGGAGTTGAAGCACAGAAACACGCTCCCCTTCTAATACAAGATCTGGCTCATCACGTGATGTGCATCCAAGAAGAAAGAAGCTGGTAAAGGCTAAAATAACCAAAAAGCGGATCATGATGCATCCCCTTCATCATAAGAAATATAGGCTGCGGCACGACGACGCAGACTCTCAGGCGCTAATCCATTCATTGAGAGGTTTTGAAAGATCCGATTGGCTGCATCAATGTCACCCGCTTGTTTTTTCAAAAGACCAAGCAGCTCACGCGCTGAGAAACGAAACGGTGCGTCTTCTTCGGCCAAATCTTCAACCTCATCAATCAAAGCCGCCGGCTCTTCCCCTTTTTCCATGCGGATGCGGATCATTTGCAACTCTGCAAGTTCTTCATAAATCTCATGAACCGCGTTTTCTTCAACCTCAGCATAGGTTACTAATGCCGCATCAAGATCACCAGTTTGGTATTGTTCTGCCGCCAATTGCAAGCGCAACAAATCACCCGCCCCACCCTTGGCCTCTGTGGCAATAGCGTTGAGTTTTTCTAAACGCTCTGTCGCGGTCATTGTCCCCGCTTCTTCCATATAAGCGATCAGCTGGTCGGTTTGCGCGACATATTGGCTGTGTTTGTAGTGACTAATAAAACTATTCACCCCAGTCCCGAGGATCAGGATCACCACACAAGCAATAATCGTATTACCGTATTCTTTCCAAAACTCCTCAAGCTTTTCGCGCTTAAGATCATCATCGACTTCGCGAAAAATACCATCATTCAGGGGATTATCAGCCATTGACTTCAACCTATTGTTCGTTTTTATTGGGATAGTTATATCACTGTTAAGTCCCAAATTAAAGCCGAAACTCATATTAAAACAAGATTGCGCATCACGATGATCCAACCGTTCCACTCTCCAGAAAACCTGAAAGGGCTCACCAGTTTTTCAAAAGAAGAACTAGTATCATTATGGGCCTGTATTCAAGACGCGTTTCACAAGGAGAATGGCGTGACTACGCGATTGACCATGAAAAAGAACTTGCCGTGTTTTCAATCTTCCGCCATAGTGCCGAACACCCGCTTTATACGATTACAAAACACAAGGGCACAAAAAACCGCGCAACCCAATACCAAGCCAATCATGGCGTAACTATTATCAAGAAATTCAATGATTTGCGCGATGTTGTTGAAAAACTGGGTGAGTATAAAAAAGGCTAATTTTAGGCTACTTTTCCTTTAATTTCAGCGACTGCCGCCTCAGCTTTAGCCCCATCCGGGCCGCCGGCCTGCGCCATATCCGGGCGACCGCCGCCCCCCTTACCGCCGAGCGCCTCAGATCCAACCTGAACAAGATCGACCGCCGACAGACGATCAGTCAAATCATCAGTAACACCGACAACAATTGAGCCCTTACCATCATTATTGGCGACCAGAACAACAACACCAGAGCCAATTTGATTTTTCAATGTATCCACCATGGGTTTGAGGTCTTTGGCCGGAATACCGTCCAATACCTTACCAACAAACTTAATGCCATTGACCTCTTCCACGGTATCATTCGCACCTGCCGCGCCACCCGTGGCCAGTTTTTGCCGCAAATCAGAAACTTGTTTTTCTAGCTCTTTACGCTCTTTCAAAAGTTTATCTACTTGCTCTTCCAATTGATCTTTCGGTGTTTTAAGCCTATTCGCCAAGCGATCAATGGTTTGTGTTTCCTGTGCGGCGAGAAGATCGGCATTCATCCCTGTCACCGCCTCAATCCGGCGCACGCCTGCCGCAACCCCACCTTCGGAAACAATCTTAAAGAAGCCAATCTCACCCGTATGCGCAACATGCGTCCCACCACACAATTCTACTGAATAGGCATCGCCATCATCAACGCCCATAGTAACCACACGAACAGTATCGCCATATTTCTCTCCAAACAGTGCCCGAGCACCCAGTTCTTTCGCCTTATCGAGCGGCATCTCCGCCACAGCAACGGGCCCATTTTGCCGGATATAGTGATTGACCTTTTCCGCGATACGGCCGAGCTGCTCATCCGTGATTGGTTCTGGATGCGAAATATCAAAGCGCGTCCGCGCCTCATTTTGCTCCGAGCCTTTTTGCGCAACATGGTCACCCAGTTCGCGGCGTAATGCCTCATGAAGCAAGTGTGTTGCTGAATGATTAGTCGTGATCTTTTGTCGGCGCATTGTGTCAATAGAGAGAGTGAGCATATCGCCAACCTTTATACCTCCCTCTTCCACGGTGCAAAAATGCGTACAGAGACCGGAAACTGGGTGCTTCGTATCGATGACCGTGACCATCACACCATCGGCACTGGTCATGGTACCACTATCGCCAGCTTGCCCACCGGATTCCGCATAAAACGGTGTTTTGTCAGTGACAATCGCAACTTGATCCCCTTTGGTGGCCTGGTCGACGATCGTGCCATCTTTAACAAGGGCAGTGATGGTTGCACTATCCTGCGCACTGTTATAGCCGGTGAATTCCGTTTCACCGGCGGTGGCCACAACATCAAACCAAACCTTTTCGGTTGCGGTATCGCCTGAACCCGACCAGCTTGCCCGCGCTTGTTCTTTTTGCTTCGCCATTTCACTATCAAAGCCGACCTCATCCAAAGCAAAGCCTTTTTGGCGCAGGATATCCGCCGTCAAATCGAGTGGAAACCCATAGGTATCATAGAGTTTAAACGCAACCACGCCAGAGAGCGTACCACCATCGGCCAGCTGCCCCATTTCATCATCAAGCAGGCGTATCCCCCGCCCCAGCGTTTCCCGGAATTTAGTTTCTTCGCGTTCAAGCGTTTTTTCAATGGTGGCCTGTTGTTCTTTTAATTCAGAATATGTTTCGCCCATTTGATTGACGAGTTCAGGGACCAATTGGTGCATCAAAGGATCTTTGGCGCCTAATAGATGGGCATGGCGCATCGCCCGGCGCATAATCCGACGCAGAACATAGCCGCGCCCCTCATTACTGGGCAAAACACCATCCGCGACCAAGAAAGACGCACTACGCAGATGATCAGCAATCACACGGTGTGACATCAGCACATCGCCTTCACTTTTTGTTTGCGTGCGTGCAGCGATATCCCCAATCAAATGTTCAAACAGATCAATTTCATAGTTATTATACTTACCCTGAAGGATGGCGGTGATCCGTTCCAACCCCATTCCGGTATCAATCGATGGTTTTGGCAAGTCTTCACGTTCATCCTTATTGAGTTGATTATACTGCATAAAGACGAGGTTCCAGATCTCAATAAAACGATCGCCATCTTCCTCTGGGGTCCCGGGAGGCCCACCCGCAATTTCTGCGCCATGATCATAAAAAATTTCCGAACACGGCCCACACGGCCCCGTATCCCCCATAGACCAAAAATTATCCGAGGTCGCAATACGAATAATCCGCTCATCCGACAGGTTAGCGATTTTTTTCCACAAACGAAACGCCAGATCATCGGTGTGATAAACAGTCACCAGAAGCTTATCTTTTGGGAGTTGGAATTCTTTTGTCACCAATTCCCAGGCAAGGGTGATCGCCTCTTCCTTAAAATAATCACCAAAAGAAAAATTCCCAAGCATTTCAAAGAAGGTGTGATGGCGGGCGGTATAACCAACATTCTCCAGATCATTATGTTTACCGCCGGCGCGAACACATTTTTGCGAGGAGACAGCGCGGGTATAATCACGGGTTTCTTTTCCGGTAAAAATATCCTTGAACTGGTTCATACCGGCATTCGTGAACATCAAACTCGGGTCATTTTCAACAACTGACGGTGAACTTGGTACAATGGTATGGTCATTCTTAGCAAAGAAGTCGATAAAGGTCTGGCGGGTTTGTTTCAGTGAAGTCATGATTATTTTCTTTGTTGATTCTTCCATCACTATAGAAAAAAAATAAGCGCCCCGCCATGGGTGATTGCGGGGCGCTGCTTAAAAAAACGCAACATCACATAAACATTTGGGGCTGGCGTAGATGTTTATGATTGATTGTGTAATTTTACCCAAAATTTG
>CAZBXD010000011.1:29191-42063 GCA_964496065.1 uncultured Bdellovibrionales bacterium | reverse complement strand
ATCGGAATAGACAATGCTGTCCGGAACAGCCTTTTCTCTGATGATTGGCAGCAATTATGCCGCGCGCAAGAAAGCAAACCATTACAAATTTTGGGTTTGATAAGAATGGTAACATTACAAATCCGCTATATACCCTCAAGGCTTTGAAGGGGTTTCGCCGGCTGGCGAATAAAAAAGGTGGGCTGAGTCAAAAAGATCATACTTACCTAAATACTATCATTGACATTATTGATCGCGCTCCTGAAACGATCGAAGAGCGTGAAACCAAAAAATGGCACGTTAATATCATGAATCGTTATTTCTGAGTGGCTAATAAGAAATCTGCCCCTCTTTTACTTGTACGAACAACGCCTTATCTTTCAGCGCTGAAAACGCATCCAATTCCGTCCCCGTCATCCAACATTGCATCGCCGTCGATTGAATTAGATCAAACAGGGCAGCGCGCCGCATTTCATCCAAATGCGCGGCAATATCATCTAGAAGCAGAACCGGCGGGCGTTTTTGCTCCGTTTGTAGCATCAGCGCATGCGCTAACACAATCCCAATCAGGAGCGCTTTTTGTTCCCCCGTCGAACAAAGATGTGCCGGCATTTGTTTACCCGTATGGAGAGCGGTCATATCACTGCGATGCGGCCCGATTGAGGTTTTACCGGTATCACGATCCTCAATAATTGACTGATTCAGAGCATTGTAAAAATTCTGCTCGACCTGAACCGCAACCATGCCATGCCGCAGACTTTCGGCCACAATACCAACCAAAGTCAGGGAAGGTTTGGGGAAGGGGGTATCCATCATATTGCTGACCGCATTTAAACGCGACACCATGTCAAGACGCGCCGCGGCAACCGCAATCCCGGTTTCCGCCATTTGCCGATGCAGCGCATCAAACCAAGCTGGATCTTGGCAACCCTCTTTCAGGAGACGATTACGTTGTCGCATCACTTTTTCATAGCACGCCACCCGCCCGGCATGGGCCGGATCAAACGCATAGACCAGGCGATCAATAAAACGCCGCCGCGCCCCAGCATCTTCCAAAAACAATCCATCCATTTGTGGGGTTAACCAGACCATCGACACATGATCAGCCAGGATATATTGCCCGGCCACTGGCGTGCCATTAACCTGGACAACGCGACGTTTGGCCGTCCGGTTTTTTGGATGGGCGCCGGTACTAATGGCAACCCCGTCAATATCGCCCGCCACCCCCCAGAGTGGATGTGGCGCATCATTGGCAATCTCGAACCGAGATTTAAGATCCGTAATGCTGGCCTGACGGAGGCCTCGTCCCGGTGACAAAAGACTAACCGCTTCCAGTAGATTAGTTTTACCAGCGCCGTTTTCACCGGTGACAACGATCATTGGCGCTGCGGATGTTAAACGCGCGGTCTCATAATTGCGAAAATTTATCAGGGTGATTTGCTGAACAGCGGACATCGCGTCACGCGCTCATCATACGCGCATCGGCATCAAAACATACAACGAGGATGGGTCGTCATTATCTTGCACGATGGTGGGGGAGGCTTGATCTTCCATCGTTAAGCGACAGCTATTGCCCAATTGCTGTGTGACATCCAAGAGGTAACGGGCATTAAAGCCAATATCCAACTCCGCCGTATCATCATACGCCACTTCGATCTCTTCTGTCGCCGAGCCACTTTCGGCGTTATTGGCCGAGAGCGTCATGGTTTTCCCCTTAATGGAGAGTTTAATCGCCCGGGTTTTTTCAGCCGCGATGGTGGAGACCCGGTCAACCGCCCGAGTAAAAAGCTTAGGGTCGACATCTAAAATTTTGTTATTATTGGTTGGAATCACCCGCTCATAATCCGGGAAAGTCCCATCGATCAATTTTGACGTCAGAATAATATGCCCAAAGCTAAAGCGGATCATTTTATCAGACAGGTCGATTTTAATATCATCGCCACTTTCATCGAGAAGTTTGCGCAATTCTTGCACAGTTTTACGCGGGATAATCACACCCGGAATACCGGTTGCGCCCTGGGGAAGGGGTTTTTCAAAACGCGCCAAACGGTGACCGTCCGTGGCAACCGCGCGCAAGACTTCGCCATCCGTGCCAGTTGCCGCATGCAGGTAAATGCCATTCAGGTAATAACGCGTTTCTTCCGTGGAGATCGCAAAGCGGGTGCGGTCAATCATATCTTTGAGCAAAGAACCCGGCACGGTAAAGCCATGGCTGGTTTGGTTGGTGGTCATTTCCGGGAAATCATCGCGCGGCAAACAGCCCAGCTTAAACACAGAACGACCACAGGTCACGGTCATTGCGGTTCCCGCCTCATTCACTTCCAATTCGACCGTGCTTTCATCCGGCAATTTACGAATAATATCATAAAACGTATGCGCCGGAATTGTGGTGGTGCCATCGGCGACAACATTCGCCTCGACCACATCGGTGATTTCTAAATCCATATCCGTGGCACAGAGCGTGAGTGTCCCATTCGCTGCATTGAGGAGAACATTGGACAAAATCGGGATTGTTGTGCGTTTTTCAACAACACTTTGGACATGGCTTAACGCATTTAATAAGGTTGAACGTTCAATGGTAATTTTCATGATGGTCTCGTCACCGCTAATCTCTTCTTAACGAATCTACACAATTCAAACGCGCAAGAAAAGGCTGAATCTTCGTTTCATTGCGTTTTTTTTGGGCTTTTCGGTCGTGGTAAAGACCATATATCCTATATAAATTTGCACTTAAAAGCAGGGCTTCCATAAAAATCGGGCCCAAAGAGACAACAATCACATTGTGAGTTAACCATAAAACACTCGAAAATGCACAACAGAGGCGCATAGGAATTTTTTTTAGGTAGAAGAGCCCAAATGTTGTCACAGCAGACCCCATAATCGGCAAAAGGTCGATCCATATTTCATACCGATAAACACCTAATATCAGATAAAGTAGAATAAAAATGGGCGCGGTATTTTTAAATTTCCCATGAAGGGAGAAAATTGTTCTGACGGTCGAGATGGAGACCGCCATAGCGGCTCCAATAGCACCCAGAAGATAAAAATGTGGGACTAAAAAAGCACAATAGGCGATGGTGAATTTTTTAAAACGGTGATCATCCTTACACAAGAATGCCCAAACACCGAGACCAAAAGCAACAAAACCCAACCCTTGGGCAAAAAACGGATCATAGAGGAAATCAGCCATGTTTAAGGGCGCGGGTCAGCATTTCAACATCATCGGCGATCGCTTGATCGGCGCTCATGAGTTCCTCAATTTTTTTCACCGCATGCAAAACCGTCGTGTGATCACGCCCGCCAAAACCACGCCCAATATCGGGGAGAGATTTTGAGGTCAGGGTTTTACACAAATACATCGCCACTTGTCTAGGCCGGGCCACAGCGCGCGCCCGGCGCGCTGAGTGCAGATCAGATAAGCGCAGTGCATAATGCTCACAAACCTTCTTTTGAATATCATCCATTGTGACCCGACGATTATAAGAGCGCAAGAGATCTGCTAGTACTTCCTGTGTCCCTTCTAACGTAACCGGACGGCCCATCAGCTCCGCATGGGCAACAATCCGGTTCAGCGATCCTTCAAGCTCGCGAACATTCGATGTAATTTTATGGGCAAGAAATTCCAGGACTTTTTGTGGAACATCAACGCGGGCTGTCTCACGCTTTGACTCCAAAATGCCAAGACGCAGCTCATAGGTGGTCGGGTGAATATCGGCCACCAAACCCCAAGACAGGCGTGATTTAAGACGCTCTTCGATACCATCCAAATCCGATGGGCTTTTATCGGCCGAGAGAATAATCTGGCGGTTTTGGTCAATCAGCGCATTAAAAGTGTGAAAGAATTCTTCCTGGGTTGATTCCTTGCCGGCAATAAATTGCACATCATCAATCATCAACACATCGACCGAACGAAACTGCTCCTTAAACGCCATCGTGTCTTTAAACCGCAGTGCCCGAATAAACTGATACATAAATTTTTCGGCCGACATATAGACAACATTACGATCCGGCGTTTTTTCACGAATGGCCCAGGCAATCGCGTGCATAAGGTGGGTTTTACCAAGCCCGACCCCCCCATACAGGAATAGGGGGTTGAAACTCACACCCTCGGATTCGGTCACCCGACGGGCCGCCGCAAAGGCGAGTTCATTTGGTTTGCCCACGACAAAATTATCAAAGGTGAACCGGGGATCAAGAGTGCTAACCTCCGCCCCGGCAAAAATATTTTCTGGAGGGGTTTGTGAAGCCGTTGGTTTAGGGACATTTTTCAAGAGATCCTGCGCTGTTTTTGGCGCATCAGATGAGACATCATCACTCTCGGCAATAACAAAATCAATCGCCTTAATGGTTTTGTCCGATTGTGTAATCGCGGCATACAGGCGATCATGATAATGGGTTTTTACCCAATTGCGGATCATCCGGTTTGGCACAGATAGGGACAAATGGCCATTGTCAAGGGCGTGCGGATGCACCGGGGTGAGCCAGTTTTGGAACGCCGCATCACCAACCTCATCCCGTAAGCGGGTTTGAATCTCAGGCCAGTTTTTCTGGGCATTGGCAAGGGTCATCGACTCCCTTTCTAAAAAAGTTATCCACAGGCTGGCACTATATTGGGAGATTCGCAAGCCCCAGACAAGCCACTAGATATAGGGGGTCAGAGAAAACAAACCTACTAAGCAGGGATAATTTTATCGTAAAAGTCTGGATTCGGACGCCGAATCAGGCACAGTCCATAATACACCAAAAACGCTATCAACATTGGAACAATGCCCACATGCATTTCCGCTAATAAACCAGTGAGTGAATCTTTGAAAATAATGATAATAAGTAACGCTGCTAGACCCAAAATAATAGAAGCATACGCTGCAAATAAAGAACGACTTCGCCAATCTAGCGTCAACAATGTTGGCACTAAGACAGCACAGCCAGCCGCCGAATAAAACGCTAAATCCATCATAAATTTTGGTGGCTCCAATCCCGTGAAGAAAGCCGCAAACAACACTAAAAACATAATGAATTTAGATAAAAGTACTTGCTTCCCACGACTGATTTTAAAAAAGGGCCGCACCATATCGCGGGTACAAACCTGTCCAATCGCGAGCAGGAGACTATCTGCCGTTGACATCGCCGCCCCGAGAGCCCCCATAACCATAAGCGTAGAAAGAATTAAACCCAAGAAATTGAAACCTGCCATCTCCTTAAAGACATGGCCCATCATAAAATTCGGGGCTAGCTCAGAACCAAATGTAAGATATGTCATATATCCATAGGTTAATGCAATAAAGAGGATGAGCAGATATCCTATCATTGTACCAAGGAGCATAAAACGAATATCCCGATCACTTTTTGCCATCATCGTTCGCGTTAAAACATGGGGTTGAAAAAAAATCCCGATTATAATTATCCCAACTGTACCAATATGGGCATAGGTGTATTGCCCCTGGGGCCCGGGCACCCATAGATGGGCGGGAGATGTTTCGCTAATCGTGCGAAAAATGCCAAAGATCGTTAAATCAAAATGATTAAGAAGATAAAGAATTCCTGCGACCAATGCAATTATAATGGCTGACATTTGGATAAAATCAGTATAGGCAACAACCCGCATCCCGCCGAGAAAAAGATATAAAAGGACGATCACCATCATTGACCCCACACCAACAGCATAGGTAATTTGACCATCCGTATAGGCTTCAATAAAAGCCCCGATTCCAACCAATTGCAGTGAAATATAAGGCATCATGAAAAGGGTGAAAATAATTGCCAAGAAGAGGCCAAGACGACGCGATCCATAGCGCTGACTAATAACCTCAACCGGGGAAAAAATCCGCTTGTCCTGTGCATAAGCGCGTAATCGGCGGCCAATATAATAAACCAGAGGCAAACAAGCTAGTGATCCCGCAAAAACAAAAAACCGAAGCACCCCCATGGACGTAAAAAAGCGATGGATAAGCAATAACAGAAAAGGTGCTGAACAAACTCCCGGCAAAGGTAAAGGTCAAAACCAGGGGCGAGAGATTTTTACCGGCCAGAAAAAATTCATTCAAACCGGGCAGGAAGCTTTTCGTGCTTTTGACCCGGCCATACACAACCATGCCCAAAATCACCATAAAATAGAGGCCGACCAGGCCAATAACAATGCGAAAATCTTGCATGATATTTGCTATAGCAGATTTAAAATTTTGTGCAAGGCATTTAATAAAAAAAGGCTGGAAGATCCAGCCTTTGTGAGTCGATATATCTGCCGCTGAATGCGGTTCTTATTCTATGTTATTATTGTTATTCTGTTTGTTAAACGGTGCATGATGCCGGTTGTAAAACGGTGCATGATTCCGGTTTTACTTTTTCGCGGGCGCCTTTTTGGTTGTTGCCTTCTTTGCCGCCGGCTTTTTTGCAGTTGTTTTCTTTGCCGCAGCATCAGCCTTCTTAGCGGGGGCCTTTTTAGCGGTTCCAGCTGTTAAATTCGCCCCACCGATAGACTTAATACCCTTGGCAAGACGTGATGTTTTGCGCGCTGCCGTATTTTTGTGGAAAACACCTTTGGCAACACCACGCTGAAACTCAGGCTGAAGTGTTTTAAATGAGTTTTCTGCCTCTGCCTTATCACCAGCAGCAATCGCATTTTCAACCTTTTTAATAAAGGTACGAATACGACTAACGCGGGTCTTATTAATGTCTTGGCGACGGGCGTTACGACGAATTCGCTTTTTGGCTTGGAGTGTATTAGCCATGTAAAAAAAATCCTATAAATTAATACTTTTATCCCGAGTCACCCTTAATGCAGCGCTCAGGTTCGCCGTTTTAACGGAAAATGAGGCAAGAAGTCAAGTATTTATCACATAAAAAGGCAGTTTTTTTAAATATGCCCCTTTGGATCCAGTTTATTGGTCTGTTTTAAGTGTCTGTGGGGTGAGCAGAAACTGCACAACTTGTCCATCTTCCGCCTTTTCAATCGAAATCGAAAGATGCTCGGCATCGCGAGTGAATTGTCCCTGATCTTTGGTTGTCCAACCTAATTGTGGCAGGCTGGCTTCGTAAAAAGCAAAAATCCGCTGCGGTGTGATTTCTTTTTCGGCAATAACATAAGTGCTTAAGATCCGACCTTCCGGTTTATCAAAGGTCAGGGTTGACCCAGGCCCCTCAACAAACCCATCCATTAACGGTACATCCGGCACTGATGAAAGATATGTCACAGGGTCTTCCGCCAAAACCATAAGTGGGCAGAGAACTAAACAAAGCGCAAGTAACATTTTATGAAGCAATTTCATGATTTGATCTTTTTGCCAGTTTTTATTCTCCCTGGCAAGTGGAACAATAAAAAGAAGAACGGCCTGATTGGGTTATCCGTGCAATCGGGGTATTACACACGAAACAAGGCTCGCCTGTTCGGCCGTAAACTTGAAAGGTTTTTTGAAAATAGCCAAGCTCTCCATCGGTTTGTACGTAATCACGCAGGCTACTCCCTCCAGCAGCAATCGCCTCGGACAAAACCGCACGAATATGGCTTAAAAGAGCGGCAATCTGTTCTTTTTTTAACGTCTTTGTGACGATTGCTGGATGAATATTTGCCCGAAACAAGGCTTCACAGACATAGATATTGCCCAGACCGGCAATAATGCGCTGATCAAGAAGCGTATTCTTAATTGGTGAGGTCTTTTTTTGCAAGATATCAAAAAACCAATCGACAGTCAGCGCCGCATCAAACGGGTCCAATCCAATATTTTTAATCAAACGGTGGGTATTTAGGTGCTTTGTGGGCACCATATCCACCATGCCAAAACGCCGGGGATCATTAAGGATCATCGCGGTACCATTTGTAAAATAAAAAATCACATGATCGTGTTTTTGAATGGCAAAATCATCGGTTTCATGAAACAAGACCCGCCCAGACATACCCAAATGAATCATAAGCGTAAGATTGTTTGCTAAATCTATCAGAACATATTTGTTACGCCGATGGATTTTAATAACTTTTTGCCCCTTGGTTTTTGTCGGGAGATCTTGTGGAATTGGAAAACGCAGATCAGGCCGACATAGCTTAATATGATCCAACACACAATCTTGGATTTTATGACGGATCCCACGGGTCACGGTTTCAACTTCGGGAAGTTCTGGCATAGTTTAAGAAAATGCCCAAAAAAGGTAAAAAGATCAAGATAAGGCTATTTACAATTGGTTTTTCTATCGCTATGATACCTTTTTATCAACGATTACCGCATGATCAGAATAGAAAAAGAAAAAACTGTTGCCGATTTTCTTGCAAAGAATGAAGTCATGCTTTGTAAACAGGAAGCTTTAAATAATCTAATGCTAGGCCTATGTCACGGTATGCTGAATGGTAAAATCGAAGATACGGCCCCACTCTTGTTTTCAATTTATCAAGACAACACGCTTCACGGCCAAGCTATTAGAACAAGTGCCGAAACACCGTTGTTGCTCACACAAATGAGTGAACTTGCCTTATCTGCTTTGAATGAAAAACTTAAAGCGGAAAAAATTATTCTTAAAGGCGGTGCAGTTGGCCCTTTTGGAACAACAAGTACTTTCGCAAACCTATGGAATCCGCAAAGCAAACTAGCCGTCCATCAGGGCATATATGCGCTAAAAAAGGTCATAAACCCACCCAATATTGATGGGCACATGATTTTAGCAGATGAAACACACCGTGATGTTGCAGAAAAATTTGCATTTGATTTTGTCAAAACGTGTTTTCCAAATAGGCAGGATAAAAAAAATTTTTCCAAAAAAAGCTTTGAAAGAAATATAAAAAATAAAACACTCTTCTTGTGGAAAAATGATGCTGGAGAAATCGTTTCTATGGCCATAAATACTCGCAATAGTATAAATTGTGCCACAATCTCATGGGTTTATACGCCGCCAGAATATCGTAACAATGGTTATGCCAGCATGATAACAGCGGCTTTATAACAAAAACTTCTCAATGATGGCTATAAATTTTGTACTCTTTATACTGATCTGGCAAACCCTACCTCTAACGCTATATATCAAAATCTGGGTTATAAAAAAATTGGTGAATCTGGGAAATTTTCTTTTGAATGAAGTAACGGGCTTGAAAAATCAAGCCCGTTACTAAAGCACGTTAGGGAGGAGGACGTGTGTATTAATTTAAGGCAATCGTCATATCCATTGGATTATATCCCGTCTCCTTATCACCAGCCTCACTCAGATGAGAAGGCGTTGGCGCTTTGGTCGGGACAAGATAAAGCGGCGTGTGCAGTTTTTTCAATTTCCACTTCATATTATCTAATTGGAAAACCGCTTTGACTGGTTCTAAATAATTAATCCAGGGTTTATCTTCTTGTGGCGGGAAAGAAATTTCCATGGTCATTTCTTTCATACCAGTAAAGCGAACATTGCGCACAAAATCTTCGATATCCACGTTATCCGCCAATTGGTTGTGGAAATAAATCAAGGACGGTAAATTAGCAGGCTGGACATAATAATCAACGAGATCATCAACTTCTTTTTCTGACATCTCATAGCCACTGCTCTTTGCAGCAATTGTTTTTGTCCGGTTACGAAGATCTTCCTTCATCCAGGCACGTAATTCTGACCAATCTGTCCGGTTTTTTAAACTGTGAATGTCACCATTTTTAGCCGCTACCGTCATTGTTCTAACTACATGCTGACGCGTGAAAGTATTAATCAAAGCGACAGAAACAAACAGAAATGCCATCGTCATAAAGATAATGGAAACTGGTAGAATATATGATTGTAGTTTTTTCATTTTACCCCTCACGCCATACAAAATCAATTTACATAAAATTTTAGCTAAATATAATTTATTTTATGTTAACATGGTCTTACATGGCGCATTGTACTGATCAAATGTTAAACAAATCTTATAATATACCGAAGATTACTCTTCCTCGATATCAATTTCTCCATTCGGACCGGATTCAACTAATTGGGCAATTTGCTCATAAACATGGGCATTTTCGTTCATTTCTTCTAGGAGTGGGGCGTTTTGCTCCCCAACACTCCGGAAAAACGTCGCCGCATCGCGTAACAGTTTTGCAGCAATTTCAGCATGGGTTGGCATAAACGAATTCTCCTCACAACATTGTTAACAATTTAATCTATAGCACGTTTTTCGTCAATCGAAAAGAATCAGCCGGGTAGGTCCCCAAAATTTTAATCTGTGTGGCAAAAAATCCCAATTCCTCAAGCGCGGTTTGCATGGCTTGATCTTCAGGATGGCCGTCAACTTCGCAATAAAATTGCGCGGCAGCAAAATCGCCATCAACTATATAGCTTTCCAACTTACTCATATTGATACCATTACTGGCAAAACCACCCAATGCCTTATACAACGCTGCTGGAATACTGCGGACTTTAAAAACTAAGCTGGTCACGATCGGCCCGGCATTACGGGGGACTGCTTCCTCTTGTGGTGACATAATCAGGAAACGCGTCACATTCGCCGCATAATCTTGTATGTTTGTTTTTAAAACCTCCAACCCGTAAATTTCTGCGGCGAGGGCAGAAGCAATCGCGACTTTACTTGGATCGCCCCACTGACTGACCATTTGCGCGGCACCCGCCGTATCTGGGGCGACAATCGGCTCTAAGCCCAATTCTTTTATCAGGTTGCGACATTGGGGTAAGGCATGGATATGACTATAGACTTCTTTTATTTCAGAAATATCGGTTCCTTGTATCCCAAGGAGGCAGTGATTAATTTCGAGAAAATGCTCACCAATAATATGGAGACCACTATGGGGGAGCAAATGATGAATATCGGCCACGCGACCCGCGATCAGGTTATCAATCGGCACCATCGCCAAATCGGCTTGGCCCTCATGCACGGCCTGTACCGCCGCCTCAAAATGAACACAGGGCACTGTGGTCGCACCCGGATAAACCGAACGACACGCCATGTCGGAATAGGCACCATGCGCCCCTTGGAATGAAATACGTGTTGTCATTATCTTTTTATCAACCCAATTTGTTTACGAATAATTTTGACAGCGTGTCATAGTACATGTTATTTTTTATACATGATTTTTTTTAAGGAAATATATCATGATTTCAGGTAGCAATTTACACAATTTTGAAACAATCATCGACGATAGAACTGGTGGAAAAACTCTTGGTGGAGAATCTGACCTTTAAAGTTATTAAAAATATTAAAAAAGTGGTTACTTAGCGAACCACTCTCATAAACAAAACGCGGTATAATTAATATCGCGTTTTGTTTATTTAACCGCTCTTTAAAAACTTTGCGCTTAAGGTATGATACCAATCATACTTTCACTACAAAGATCCGTTTTCATGGACAATTTTGAATTTAATAAAATTTTTGCCGCCATTCTAACCGCTGGACTTATTGCCATGTTGTCTGGGTTTATTGCAAAAAAAGTTGTGCATCCTAAAACCTTAGAAGAATCTGTGCTCGATATTGACACCGCCGCTTTGGAAGCCGCAAGCGCCGGTGGACCAGTGGTTGAGCCAATGGCTGAACCGATCCTCGCGCTCATTGCTTCAGCTGATATTGAACGCGGACAAAAACTCTCAAAGGCCTGCGCCGCATGCCATACCTTTGATAAGGGTGGGCCCAATCGCACCGGCCCGAACCTCTATGGCATTGTCAATCGCGCCCATGGTGGTGTTGCTGGCTTTGCTTACTCTGATGCGATGAAATCAACTGGCCGATCTTGGGATTATCAATCCTTAAATAAACTTTTGTGGAAACCAAAAAAATATATTCCTGGCACCAAGATGAATTATGCCGGCATGCGCAAACCGGAAGATCGTGCCGCGATTATCGCCTGGATGCGTACCCTCGCCGATGCCCCCGCGGCTCTGCCCACGGCCGCCCAAATCGCAGCAGAGATACCCGAGCCAGAGCCCGTTGCCGCTGAAGAAATTCCTGTCGCGGAGTAATGGGGATGTCTTTTGACCGTTGTCCCCCTGAATTTGTGATGTTGGGACATAAGCTTGCCGATGCCGTCCGCCCGATCACCAAAAAACATTTTCATGATGCGCCGACAGTCAATTACAAAGATGATCGCTCGCCCGTGACCATCGCCGACACCGAGGCTGAAGCCAAGATCCGCAAGATCATCGAAAAGGAACGCCCCCAAGACAGCATTTTGGGCGAAGAATACGGCACAACCAATGAAGGTGCGGAATTTACCTGGATCATTGACCCGATCGATGGCACCAAACCCTATACTCTCAGCAAGGCCTGTTTCGGAACGCTTATTGCCTTACAACGCAGCGATGAAAATGGGGATGAGTTGGTCTTTGGTCTGTGTGATCAATCGATTACCGGCGATCGTTGGACCGGGGCTAAGGGGCACCCCACCCTATGGAATGGCCATGCGGTTACCGTGCGAAAAAATACTCCTGACAATATGCTTATCGGGGCGTGTATGAATCCCTTGCGTTTTGACGATGATGTAATCCGCACATTGAAAGACATTAATAAGGCTGGGCAATTTATGTCCTGTGGTGGCGGCTGTTTGAATTTTTGCCTCTTGGCCTCGGGACGGTTGGATTTTGTCTTGGAAACGGGGCAAGAAATTTATGATGTCGCCGCCCTCATGCCGATCTTATCCGGCGCGGGTGCAACATTGAAAATGCTGGATGGCCACGACTTTATCCCCGGCTCAACCGACCCATTTATTGTGGTGGCGGATGAAAAACGCTTAGACTTGTTTATTTAAATCAACAGCTCCGCCACTTGCACGGCATTCAGGGCTTGGCCCCGGCGCAGGCTATCAGCACAGAGCCAAAACTGCAGGCCGGTTTTCGTATTCCCACGCAGGCGCGCGACATAGACCAGATCTTCGCCGCCAATTTCCGCCGGGGTTGGCATATCCAGCGTTTCATCAATCACGCCGATCCCATCCTGCCCGGTCATCTGCATC
>CAZBXD010000011.1:0-29181 GCA_964496065.1 uncultured Bdellovibrionales bacterium | reverse complement strand
CGCAGCGGCTCGCCGCACATGTCCAGTCTGCCTCCGGTCATCTGCATCGCGGCCTGGATCGCGGTGACTTCCGTATCACTTATCACAGTCACACTCATACCCATACCGGTAAAAATCGGGAGGGAGACATGAGTGATACCAATATTGACCCCCTCATATAAACGATTGAGACCTGTTTTCGTGTGATGTTCGGCCTCACTATCGCCATCTTCACGCTCCGCCCCGACCAAGGGGATCGCATTAAAGGCGATTTGTTTGATAAAATGCTCGTTGCGGGTCTCCGCATTCATAAAAATCGCTTTAGTTTGGTTAAACACCTCATCCATTGCACCACGCCCCCCCGAAACCGCTGGGTCAAAAACCGTCGCCGTGACATTTGTGAGGGGCGCCATCATATGGAGAGGTTTCAGAGCCAGCGCCAAAATCGTCGCTGCCGCGCTTGGCACCGCGACAACATTCTTCGCCAGAGTTTTTGGCATGGCGTCATCATTCACACCGGCGACAATCACGGGCACCGCCACATCATGGGCAAGCACCCCCGATAGATCGATCATTTTTGCTTTATTGCCAACGGCCAATTTCATGATATGGGCCGCATCACGGGCCGCGCCCGCATGGATGATCAGCTGGGTTTTGCCAAAGTCAAAATTATCGAGTTTTTGGATATCCAACACATCCTCATCACCAAAGGAGACTTGCTCGCCAGCAACGGGGCCGGTCTCCACCGCATAAATCTCATCAAGGGGGAAACCTCGCTCTGCCAGAAGATTAAGCACTTCACGCCCAACTGGGGTTAGGGCACCGGTGACGGCGACGTTTAACTCTTTGTTGGTTTGCGATTGTGTCATGCGGTAATCTCCTCTATAAAACGCTCTATTATGAAAGCGTTTGAGTCATATAAGAATTTACCCGATGGAGTCAAAGGAAATGTTGTTGCCATTGGCAATTTTGATGGCGTCCATCACGGACATAAAGCACTTTTGCAAAAAACCAAAACCATCGCCCAAGAGTTTAACTGCCAAACCATTGTGGTCACCTTTGACCCGCATCCACGTCAACTGTTTAAACCAAACGATCCGCCCTTTCGCCTGACGAATAAAGAAATCAAGGCGCAAGACCTTTTTAATCATGGCGTTGACCATGTGATTTCAATTCCCTTTGACAAAGCCTTCTCCCAAAAAACCGCCGAAACCTTTATCAACGACATTCTGGTTGATGGATTAGCAGCTCGACATATTGTCGTCGGCGATGATTTTATCTTTGGATATCAACGTGGTGGCTCGATTGAGACACTCAAAACAGATGGACGTTTTGGTGTGACCGCCCTGGCACAGGTAACCACAGACAATCATGCCATTTATGGCTCCTCCTTGATTCGCCATGCTCTCAAATTGGGGGATTTAGCAACTGCGCGCGATCACCTTGGACGGTATTGGACAACCCAAGCCATAGTGATTCACGGGAATAAACGCGGGCGGGAAATTGGCTATCCGACCGCCAATATGCAATTGGGTGATTTCATCCACCCCGCTTATGGCGTTTATGCTGTGCGTGCTAAAACTCAAGATAGCGTGTGGATCAATGGCGTCGCCAATTTTGGTATCCGTCCCATGTTTGAGGTGCCAGAACCCCTTTTGGAAGTGCATTTGTTTGACTTTGACAGCGATCTGTATGAGCAAACCCTGACGGTTGAGTGGATTTCCTATCTACGCGGGGAAATGAAATTTGATAGTCTTACAGCCTTGATTCAACAAATGAATGGCGACAGTGCTCGAGCAAAAGACATCTTGGCGAATCTGTAAAAGCTATGTTAGGCTTATTATATGAAAAGAATTGTTACTCAGCGCCTGATCATTATTATTGCCCAATAGGGCAATTCATTCTTTTCTCAATCCAAATTTTACGCTACTTTTCATCCCATTACAGGATTACGGGTTTATACAATCATGACTGATCACCAAAAAACTGACGCCGCAAAAGGCGATGACTTCAAAGATACACTTTTTCTGCCCCAATCGGATTTTCCGATGCGTGCCGGCCTGCCGCAAAAAGAACCGACGATTTTGCAACAATGGTGGGAAGAGGGGGATCTGTATAAAACCCTGATCGAGCAGACTAAGGATAGAGCCCGCTATATCCTACATTGGGGGCCGCCCTTTGCCAATGGTCATCTGCATATGGGACATGTCCTGACCTATGTCATTAAAGATGTCGTGATCCGCTCGCAATTTATGCTGGGCAAACAAGCCCCAAGTGTCACCGGTTGGGATTGTCATGGCCTACCCATTGAATGGATGGTTGAAAAACATTATCGCGAGCAGGGTAAGGATAAGGACGAGGTCCCTGTCCTGCAGTTCCGGGAAGAATGCCGGCAATTTGCGATGAAATGGAAAGAAACCCAAGGAGCGGAAATGAAACGCCTCGGTATTCTGGCCGATTGGGATAATCCTTATCTGACGATGGCGAATGGAAGTGAAGCAGCGATTGCGGCGGAAGCGTTGAAATTTGCCGAAAACGGCATGATGTATCGGGCGCTGCGCCCCGTCATGTGGTCAACGGTGGAAAAAACTGCGCTGGCGGAGGCGGAGATTGAATATAAAGAACATACCTCCACGACAATCTATGTCGCTTTTAAAGTCGCCACGCCAAAAGTGCCAGAAACCGATGGTGCTGAATTCGTTATTTGGACGACCACACCTTGGACGATCCCGGCCAACCGCATGATCGCGGTGCATAATGAGACCGACTATTGCGTATTAGAGGTACAATCTCAAACGGAGGAGGCCAAAGTCGCGCTCGCACCCGGTCGGAAACTCATTATTGCCAAAGACTTGGTCGAACAATTCACCAGCCATTGCGGCATTGATGGATTTGATATCACGGTCACGATGAAGGGGGCCGATCTAGTCGGCACGCAATGTGCCCATCCATTAAGAGACGAAGATGATTATTACGGCTTTGATGTCGGCGTTTATCACGGTGACTTTGTCACCACCGATGCGGGAACGGGCTGTGTCCATTGTGCACCCTCTCATGGTAAAGATGACTTTGACCTTGGGCGCGCCAATGGGATTGAACCGGAAGAGATGGTCAATGATGATGGCACCTATACCGATGCTGTCGGTTTGTTTGCCGGACTGGATATTTATGATGCCAATGGCAAAGAGGGCAAGGCCAATGGTGCTGTCATCTCCCAATTATTCCATGCCAGAGCCTTGGTCAGTAAAGGCAAGCTGCGCCATGATTACCCGCATTCTTGGCGCTCAAAAGCACCGCTGATCTTCCGCGCGACGCCGCAGTGGTATATTGAGCTGGATCAATCAGGCTTACGCAATACCGCGCTTAAAGAAATTGATAAAACCGAATGGTTTCCAAAAAATTCGATTAACCGGATTAAGGCCATGGTCTCTGGCCGTCCCGATTGGTGTATCTCGCGTCAGCGGGTTTGGGGCGTCCCGATCCCGCTTTTTGTCCATAAACAAACCAAAGAGGTTTTGGTTGATAAAGCCGTGAATGCCCGCATTATTGATCTGATGAAAGAAGAGGGCGCGGATGCTTGGTATGGTCGTGATCCGCAGGATTTCCTCGGTGATACATACAAGGCCAATGATTATGAGCAGGTTAAAGATGTCATCGACGTCTGGTTTGAATCCGGTTCAACCCATGCCTTTGTTTGTGAGGCACGCGATGATCTCGGCTGGCCAGTTGATCTTTATCTCGAGGGCAATGACCAACATCGCGGCTGGTTCCAATCATCTTTACTGGAGGCCTGTGGCACCCGCGGGTCAGCGCCTTATAAACAGGTGATGACCCATGGTATGGTCCTCGATAAGCACGGCAAAAAAATGTCGAAATCACTCGGCAATGTTGTTGAACCACAAAAAATGATTGATCAATATGGTGCCGATATTATCCGTCTGTGGTGTGTCAGCCAAAACTATTTTGAAGATATGCGCCTCAGTCATGAATCCATTAAAATCCAAACCGATATCTATCGTCGCTTCCGTAATACGCTGCGCTATGTTCTGGGTAATCTCGATGGCTTTAATGGGTCAGAACGTGTTGACCTGATTGCTCAGTATGATGAGTTGCCTGATCTTGAGAAATGGGTCCTGCATCGCCTGAGCGAAACGGGCAAGAAAGTATCAGACTGTGTCAAGGTTTATGATTTTTACAATGCCTATATGGCCGTGCATGATTTGTGCAACCAAGATCTCTCCGCGTTTTATTTTGATATCCGTAAAGATCGGCTCTATCTTGATCGCCCCGATCTCTTTGAACGCCGCGCCACCAGAAGTGTCTTGGAGGTCATCTATGATTGCTTAACAACATGGCTGGCGCCGTTTATTCCCTTTACCATGGAAGAAACCTGGGGGCATAAGCCGGCTGGGGTCTTGCCCAATGAGAACCAAAAATCGGTGCATCAGCGCACCTATACCCAATTGCCGGATCAGTTTAGCAATACGGAACTGGCCGCCCAATGGAATCGCATTCAAGACATCCGCAAGGTGGTCACCGGAGCGATTGAGATCGAGCGCGCTGAGAAACGCATTCGTTCCTCTTTGGAAGCACATCCAATATTGTATTTAAGTGATCCGGCTGATCAAAAATTAAGTGAAACATTGGATTGGGCTGAAATTGCGATTACGTCACAATTGACCGTTTCAACGGAAACCCCACCAACGGACGCTTTCACATTAGACGGTGAGGAAACAGTTGCGGTGGTTGTCAATAAGGCCGAAGGGACAAAATGTGAGCGCTCGTGGAAAATTCTCCCCGATGTTGGCTCCAACCCGGATTATCCAACCCTCTCCGCGCGCGATGCTGATGCGGTGGATTATTTGCGCCGTAAGGCTGGCTAGTCTTTGTTAATTTCAGCCGATTGCTCTTGCTCTTATGATTTTTTAATATTTGGAACAGTAAACACAGGTATAAAGACTCTCATACAAGATAACATTGAAATTACCAAAACATATGCAAAAAATGGATAAAGTTGTAAATGACTAAAACCTCGCAAAAACTTCCCCTTATTATTGGCCTCAATGCCATTATCGATATACTGCTCCTCGATCAGGTTTCAAAATGGTGGATCATTACGCGAATTTATATTGGTGATGGTCATGATCCCAATTTTTTAACTTGGCTCTTTTCGAAAGCACCACAATTTGACATGCCCGTAGATCCGGTTACGCCGTTTTTCAATATGGTGATGGTTTGGAACCAAGGGGTCAGTTTTGGCTTATTAAATACTGGTGTTTCTGCCATGGTGCTTTCCACCCTCTCTCTATTAATTGCAGGATTTTTTGTCATGTGGCTGGCGACAGCCAAGCGCGTTTTTCCAGCAATCTCTGCTGGGATGATTGTTGGTGGCGCAATTGGTAATGTATGGGATCGCTTACGTTTTAGCGCGGTCGCTGATTTTTTTGATTTTCATTATGCCGGCTACCACTGGCCAGCCTTTAATATCGCTGATGCGGCGATTGTGATTGGGGTTACTTTTTTAGTGATTGATACGCTCTTTTTTGATCATAAAAATGATGAAACGCTTTATTCAAACGAAAATTAACGCTATGCTTTTACCAACAATCAACTAAAAAGATGATGACACCATGGATAAATATGTGACGATACTTCTCTTAAGTGCTGCGGCGATAACGATCGCCGGATGCAGCAGCAAAAATGCTAAGGAAAAACTTGGCATTGGTCGTCAATCACCCGATGAATTTGCTGTTGTTGAGCGCGCGCCGTTAACGCTTCCACCCTCTTATACGTTACAAACACCACAACCAGGCGCCCCACGCCCGCAAGAAACGTCAACAGCAGAACAAGCGCGCGCCTTAATCACAGGAACTAAAATAATCGAGACTGGTAATATGACCGCGGGGGAGATTGCATTAGTACAACAAGCAGGTGCCGGCCAGGCTGATCCAAATATTCGAAGGGTTTTAAATCAAGAATATGGTGTTGTCCCAGAAGGAACACCATCCGAACGGACGGTTGATAAGTTGATCCCAATGTTGAAAAAAGACGATGCCGCTGGAAAGGTGATCGATCCGATGGAAGAGGCCGACACACTGCGTGAAAAAGGGGTTAATACCCCAAAACCAGTTACCCACGAAGAAGCCAAAGAAAAAGAGTAAAGCCTCTGTTTTTTTGAAACCTTAAACCGTATAGTGGGGATATGATTTACCGCCTCGTTTTTCTACTTACTAGTTTGCTTTGGTCTTGGCCGAGCGCAGCAGAAGTTTTTAACCCCAAAAGCTTTACCCTCGATAATGGCTTACAGGTTGTAGTGGTCGAAAATCATCGTACTCCAGTTGTTCATCATATGATTGTTTATTTTGTTGGGGCAAAAGATGAGCCAGTTGGTAAATCTGGGCTAACCCATTTAATGGAACATTTGATGTTCAAAGGCACACCAAAGATTCCTAATGGACAATTTTCAAAAATTGTTCAAAGCGTTGGCGGGCGTGATAACGCCTTTACTACCAAAGATTATACCGCCTATTTTCAATCAGTCGCCCGTGAATATCTGCCCATGGTTATGGAGATGGAAGCCGACCGTATGGTCAATCTCACCTTGACTGACGACATCGTAGCCGTTGAGCGTGACGTTATTTTACAAGAGAGAGCCCAGCGTACCGATAATGATCCCGTCGGCGCTTTTTGGGAAGATATCAACAATCTTCTTTACGTTAATCATCCCTATGGGATACCAACAATTGGTTGGTTGCATGAAATCGCGAGCTTAACACGTGATGATGTTATCGATTTTTATCAACAATGGTATGCTCCTAATAACGCCGTTGTTATCCTTAGCGGATCCGTAACAGAGCAAGAAGCGCGAAACCTTGCGCGCGAATATTATGCCGACTTAACGCAGAAAGATCTCCCCAAACGCATGAATATGACTGTGCCTGTTTTAAAGGGAAAACGCCGCTTAGTCAAAGAATCACCACAGATTAAACAACCCCTTTGGTCACGTCACTATCGTGCACCACAAGCAACAGTTGCGACAATTCGTACAAGCGACGCGCTGTTATTTTTTGCTGATATTGTTGGTAATAGTGCAACTGGGCTATTGTATCAGAATCTGGTTATTGATCAGAAAATTGCCACCAGCGCCTTCATTAGTTATAGCCCTGAAGCAATTGGGCCAGCGCGATTATCCATCATTGTTAGCCCTACTGACGGCGTTTCGCTCAGCATAATTGAAGAGGCTGTTGACGCTGTTTTGGCCAATTTCTTTGCAGCGCCTTTAACAGAAAGCCTTTTAAAGGAAACCGCTAAAAGTCTTGTCACTGAATCAATTTATGCCCGCGACAGCTTGGCTGGTCCGGCGCGGATCATCGGTGGGGCCTTGGCCACCGGCCTGCCTCTTAACCTGATTGAAGACTGGCCAAAACGAATCAACAGCATAACAACAGATGACGTCATGAGTGCCGCAAAAAATCTCATACGTAATCCAAATAATCTTCCTGTGACAGGGATTATGATACCACAAGGAGGAGCGATCTGATGCGCGTGTTTTTCTCCATTGTCTTTATTGTTCTGATGACCCTGCCCGTACGCGCAGAAAACTTTATCCCGATTCAAGAAATCACAAGCGAAAAAGGCATCAAGGGTTGGGTAGTCCAAGATAACACCGTGCCTGTTATTGCCATTAGTGTTATGTTTCGCGGTGGCGCAGCTTATGATCCAGATGGAAAATCCGGCTTGGCTAACTTAGTTTCTACCTTGATGGATGAAGGGGCGGGAGATATGACCGCGCAAGTCTTTCAAAAAAAACTCAAGGATAACGCGATCCAGTTTTCTTTTTCAGCTGGTCGAGATGGGTTTTATGGACAGATTAAAACCGTTACTGATAATAAAGAAATTGCTTTTGATCTATTAAGCGAAGCCCTGAACAGACCGCGCTTTGACGCCGATTCTGTAACACGGATGAAGGCAGCAATCGCCGCTAGCCTGCGCTTTGACGCCCAAGATGCTGGGTGGCACGCACAAAAGACCTTGTTTAACCACCTATATCAAGGGCACGCATACGCCCACCAGATAAAGGGAACGGAACAATCCCTCGCCAGCATCACGCGAGAAGATTTGCGCCAATATCATAAAAATACAATGACCCAAGACAATCTTATTATTGGTATTGCTGGTGATATTAGCCTGAGCCAAGCCCGCACCGCCCTAGATAGAATTTTTGAGCAACTCCCCGGAACTGGTATACGCCCTAATGTAGCGGTGACAACACCGCAGCTTGGAAGTGATATTCTCTACACTCCTTGGGATGGCCCACAGGCCGTTATCATGATGGCACAAAAAGGCGTTAGCCGGGATGACAAAAACTGGTTCACAGCACAATTGCTAAACTATATCCTCGGTGGGGGCGGATTTTCATCACGCCTGATGCAAGAAGTCCGCGTTAAACGCGGTCTCACCTATGGGATTTCAACCGGACTTATTGATTATCACTATGGGCCACTTTTACTCGGCCAAGCGAATGTCCAACCTGATAAAATTAATGAAACGATTGATATTATCAAGCAAGAATGGCAACACATGATTCAACATGGTGTGACCGAAAAAGAGCTTGCCGATGCCAAGGCTTATTTAATTGGATCTTTGCCATTATCCCTGACATCAACCCATGCAATTGCCAATGTCTTGGTGCAAATGCAAGAGGATAATTTACCGATCAACTATTTGGATCAACGCTCAGCCGATATTAGTCGGGTCACCCAAAATGATCTTTTGCAATTTGCTAAACTTTGGCTAAATCCAAAACACCTGACCTTTGTCGTTGCTGGAGATAAAAATCCATGAGCTCTTTGACGAACACAGCCGCTTGGCAGGCCTTAAGCACCCATTACCAAAAAATTTCTGCAAGGCCGATTGATCTAACACAGATACGCGCTATTAAGCTCGATGATTTGACCTTTGATTATACCCGCCACCTGATCGACGATGAAACCCTGAGACTGCTTACCAATCTTGCTACCGAGCAAGGGGTGGTACAAGCGCGTGATGACATGTTTATGGGATCGGCAATTAACACAACAGAAAATCGTGCTGTTTTACACACTGCCCTGCGGTCTGACCCAAAAACAGAAATTCTAATAAATGGGCATAATATAGCGTATGACATCCTATCGATGCAAAAGCGGCTTTACACCTTTGCTAAAGATATTCGCGAAGGTGTTTGGGTCGGTGCGACAGGTATGCCAATCACTGATGTCGTTAACATTGGTATTGGTGGCTCTGATTTGGGACCAAAAATGACGGTACAGGCCTGCACGCCCTTTCAAGATACAGATCTGCGCTTTCATTTTGTTTCGAATATTGATGCCACTGATATTTTAAGTACATTGAACAAATGTCGCCCTGAAACCACGCTGTTTATTATTGCGTCAAAAACCTTCACAACAATCGAAACCCTAACCAATGCCAAAACCGCGCGGGAATGGATTACGAATAAACTTGGGGATGAGGCCGTCGCCAATCATTTTGTCGCCGTATCTACGGCCACAGAAAAGGTCCGTGAATTTGGTATTAATCCACAAAATATGTTTGGCTTTTGGGAATGGGTCGGCGGACGCTATAGCATCTGGTCAGCCATCGGTCTTCCCCTTATTTTAGCAATTGGCCCACATGGTTTTGATGATTTTCTTAACGGTGCTCGCTTAGTTGATGAGCATTTCAAAACAACACCATTAGAAAAAAACATTCCTGTAATTATGGCGCTGCTTGGAATTTGGTATCGTAATTTTTATGACTTTCCAGCCCAAGCGATCTTGCCCTATGAAACCTATTTGACCCATTTCCCGCGCTATCTGCAACAATTAGATATGGAGAGTAACGGAAAATCTGTCAGCAAAACCGGTGAAAAAATCGATTATGACACAGGGCCGATTATTTTTGGAGAAGTCGGCACGAATGGCCAACATGCGTTTTATCAATTGATCCATCAAGGAACGACTATAATCCCATGCGATTTTATTCTCTGCAAAAATCCTCATCATCACAAACACACTCATCACACCATCCTCAATGCTAATGCGCTAGCCCAACCCGATGCCTTAGCCCAAGGCCGCGGGTCTGATGAGCCACACCGTGTTTTTGAGGGCAATCGTCCCTCTTCTATTATAAGTCTTGAACACCTAACCCCTAAAACCCTTGGAAGTTTAATCGCCCTTTACGAACACAAAATTTTTGTTCAAGGTGTTATTTGGAACATTAACTCATTTGACCAGTTCGGGGTTGAACTGGGTAAAGATATGGCAAAGAAAATATTGAATAAAGGATAATCTGATGAAAAAAACAGCATTCACACTTTTAACATTGGTACTTTTGAGCATTGGCCTCACGGCTTGTGAAACGATTAAAGGCGTTGGCCGCGATCTGCAAAATGCCGGCCAAGCAATTGATAACGCCGTGTCGAATTAAAATATACTTAACCTTGCATCTCTTGACGGTTCCTCGTATGGTCAGCCGCAAGATAGCAAAATCATAGGAAAAATCATGAAAATAAATGCGATTGATTTAAGGGTTGGTAATGTCTTTGAAATGGACGGTAAACTGCTTCAGGTTCTCAAACGTGATGTGACAAAACCTGGCAAAGGCGGTGCCTATCTCCAAGCAGAAGTCCGTGATATTCGCTCCGGCAACAAAGACAATCTCCGCCTGCGCACCCAAGAAACCATTGAACGCGCCCGCCTTGATCAAGAAACCTACCAATTCCTTTATGCCGATGGTGATATTTATACATTTATGCACCAAACCTCCTATGAACAAATTGAGTTGGGGGGGGATTTAATCGGTGATCCAAAACAATTCCTTACCGATGGTATGCTCGTTGAGATTGAAAGTTACGAAGGCGAGCCGCTTTTTGTCAAACTCCCCGATAATGCACCCTTTGAAATTGCGGAAGCAGATCCTGTTGTCAAAGGGCAAACCGCATCTTCTTCCTATAAGCCAGCCGTTTTATCGAACGGGGTACGCGTCATGGTCCCGCCGCATATTGAGGCCGGCACACGCATTGTCATTAAAACCGAAGACGGCACTTATGTCGAAAAAGCAAAGGACTAATTGACCATGTCACAGCTTTCTCCCAATTTAAATGTGATGATTAAGGCGGCTGAAAAAGCGGCGCGCTCCCTGCTACGTGATTTTGGTGAAGTTGAAAAACTGCAAGTCTCGCGTAAAGGCCCGGGGGATTTTGTCTCGCGCGCCGATACCCGCGCCGAAGAAATTATTCATGACCATCTGGAAACAACCCGTCCGGGCTATGGCTTTATGATGGAAGAAAGTGGTGAGATTAAAACCGACAGTGAGTATCGCTGGATTATTGATCCACTCGATGGCACTAAAAACTTTCTGCATGGTGTTCCCTATTGGAATATTTCAATTGCCTTGGAAAAAGCAGGCGAAGTTATTTCAGGGGTTGTACTGAACCCTGTGACCGATGAGTTATTTCGGGCTGAAAAGGGTCGCGGCGCTTTTGTTAATCGCCAACGCTTGCGTGTTTCTGGTCGAAAAAATTTGGAAGAGTGTTTGTTTGCCTTTGGAAACCTTCCAAAAGACCAAACACGTTTTGAGATTTTCAAGGGAAAATACCCCGTGGGTATACGCCGTAGCGCTGCATGTGCCCTGGATATGGCCTATGTTGCGGCGGGGCGCTATGATGGTTTTTTAGGACAAAGTGAAAAAGCCTGGGATTTTGCGGCAGGCGCTCTTCTAGTTCAAGAAGCAGGGGGTGTTGTTTGCGATATTGATGGTGAAAAAAAATATCTCGAAAAAAATTGTGGCATCTTTTGTTCAAATGCTAATTTATTTCCGCAATTTACCGATTTGTTTAATATCAAACCCCAAAGCAAAAAATCTGCTTAAAAGTTAATGGTTGCTGATTTTATGAAACGGCGCTAAACTCTGCGCATAATCGATTATGTGTTTGAGAATAAACGAATGAAAAATATTTTTTTATCTGCAACAATTTTAAGCTTTGGCCTGATAACGACCAGTTCCCTGGCCCATGCACAAAACTATGTGCCCTTGGCCAATTACGGCGGTCCTAACGTTATTGTTAATATGGATGTCCTAGATCCGGCGCCAGTGGCAGCCCCAACCCCTCTAACACAGCGCCCAAGCGGATATCGTTCTCCAGCTGAGGCACGCGCCGGTGTTCCTCTACGGCTGCGGCGCCCGGTGCCATTGGCGCAAAGCGCGCCACCAATGCGCCCCTATCCACAACAAATGGCAACCGCCCCCCTGCAGTTAAAAAGACCGCCCATGCGACAAATCACATCAGCGCCATTGGCACCGCTAGCACCAACGGCTGACCCAACCCTTACTTCAATGAGACCAAATTTCGCCGAGACCCTCGCGACACCAGTAGCGCCAAAAACACCAGCGTCTCAATCAACTCCGATGCCTTCTGCTAAAGAACTCGTTAAAGCTGCAGAGGCAGCAGAAACAGCGCCCGTTGCCTTGACTGCGCCAAGAAAAATTATTGACCCACCGACGGCGCAACAACGTCAACGTGAACTCCTCGCAAAAGCGCGGGAGGAAGTTTTGTATGACAATAAAGCGGGACAAGCTCTTTCTAGAATGGAGGATATCGCCCCTTCGGCAGCGAAAACTGCGATCTCTGAGCCAAAACTGGCAATGCCTTCACAGGAAAATCTAGAGCCGATCTTGCCACCAAAGGTTGAAGCCCCGATGGAAATGGCCGCTCTTACACAGCCTACTGCTCCTGTCATGAAACCAGCAACGGCGCCAGTTACCAAAACAACACCCTCCCAAAATGCTCAGATTTTAAATGATGGCGATGGCTTCCGTTTGGTCTTTGCTGGACAATCGGCTGATTTATCAGCAGAGGATATTGCAACTCTTGATCAAATAGCTACCCGTTTAAGTAAGTCAAAAGACGCAAAGATTCAGCTTCGTGCCTTTGCTGATGGCACACCAGAAACCAGCAGTAAAGCCCGGCGCCTTTCTCTGACACGGGCATTAACTGTACGGTCTTATCTTTTGGATAAAGGGGTAAATGCCACGGCCATGGATGTCCGCGCGCTTGGGATGGATACACGTTCTGACGCTGTACCAAACGACCGCGTTGATATTGTTTTTGTTCGCTAAGCGGCAAATTGTAAATTGGCCAACCGGGTATAAAGCCCCTCTTGTTTCATCAACTCATCATGTGTGCCTTGGGCAACAATCCGGCCTCCATCCAAGACAATAATGCGATCGGCATTTTGTACCGTTGCCAAACGATGGGCGATGACAATTGTTGTTCGGTCTTTCATAATTTTTTTCAAGGCTTCTTGCACGCTGCGTTCTGATTCTGCATCCAAGCTTGATGTTGCTTCATCCAGCAGGAGAAGTTTTGGGTTACGAATAATCGCGCGTGCAATCGCTAAACGTTGTGCTTGTCCACCGGATAATCGTGTCCCTTTTTGTCCTAATGGCGTGTCATAGCCCTGGGCTAAATTTTCGATAAAATCATGCGCATGCGCTGTTTTCGCCGCAGTAATTACTTGTGTTTGTGTCACATCTGCTAGACCAAAGGCAATATTATCGCGCGCCGTCGTCGAAAAAATAACTGGATCTTGTGCCACTACACCAAGATGATCACGATAGGCTTTCAGATCAAGGGCTCTAAGATCAACTCCGTCAAATGTGATGGTTCCACTAAGCGGATCATAAAACCGCAAAATTAAAGAGAAGAGTGTTGTTTTGCCTGCCCCACTTGGCCCAACCAAAGCAACAGTTTCGCCTGCGGCAATATCAAGGGAGAAATTTTGCACGATCTTTTTATCCGGAAAAGCCGGGTAAGCAAAAGAAACATCTTGAAAGCTAATTGCACCCTTTGGAGACTGAGTTAAAGAAATTGGATTTGTTGGGGAGTGAATAATTGGGTGTGCTTGTTTCAATTCAAATAGGCGTTCTGCCGCCCCGGCGGCACGAAGCATATCCCCATAAATTTCACTTAAGGCTCCGATTGAACCCGCTACAAGCAACGCATAAAACACAAAAGCAGAGAGTTGCCCTGGGGTAATCAAACCATTGATAACATCACGACCCCCAACCCATAAAATAAGACTAATCGCAGTAAAAGTGATTGCGATAATCGCTGAGGACATGCCGGCACGCATTACAACATAGCGAATCGCTGCGCCAAAAGTTTCTTCCACCCGTTTACTAAATCTTTCTTGGGCTTGAGCTTCACGAGTAAACGCTTGGACTTCACGAATCGCATGAAGATTTTCATCCATTACCGCACCAATATCACCAATTTTTTCTTGAGTAACTTTAGATCGTTTGCGCACAATCGGCCCTAAAATCATAATTGGCAATAGAATCATTGGAACAACCATGGCTACAAGTCCGGTCAGTTTGACACTACTGACCATCATCATGGTTAAGCCACCAATCAGCATAATGATATTGCGTAACGCAATTGGTAGTGATGTTCCCACCACAACCTGCAACAAGGTGGTATCATTGGTTAAACGGGCAATCAACTCACCCGTATTACGCGTTTCATACCAGTGAATATCCAGTTTTATCAAGTGAGTAAATAAATCACGGCGCAAATCAGCAATGACCCGCTCCCCAACCCAGGTGACAAAATAGAGACGGGCAAAACTAGCCCCACTAAGAAGAAGCACAGCCGCAAACAACCCATAAAAGGCGGTATTTAGATAAGTTAAATCCTTGGCCCCAAGGCCTTTATCAACAAGTTGTTGTACACCATACCCAATTGTTAAAAGTGTCAAACTAGCAATCGATAAAGCAAGAGCGCCAAAACAAATTTTGGTCTTATAGGGTAATAAATAGGGAATTATTGCCTTCAATGGGGTAATTGAAGCCGCTTTTTCACTCTCTTGACGAGATTTGTCACGTTTTGATAATACAGTAGTGGAAGGTTCACGAAACATGCGCCGGATTATACTCACGCAACGAGGTGAAGTAAATTCTTTAAAATGCTTGCAATTATTGAAATTGGGCGATATAAATAGCGCCTTGTTAAAGGGAGACCGAAAAATGAAAAACGATATTCACCCAGAATACAAAGAAATTACCGTCACCGCAACGGATGGCTCGACATTTAAAACGCGCTCTACTTATGCTAAGGGCGATTTGCGTCTTGATATTGATCCTTTGAATCATCCGGCATGGACGGGTAAACAAAAAATGATCGAAGGCGGCCGCATGTCTAAGTTTAAAGACCGTTATGCTGGGTTCGACAAAATGGGTAAAAAGGCGTAATTTAGAATGCTGCGCATCCCACACGCCATTGTAATCGGATGTGTTTTAGTAGCCGCCGCGCTTTATTTTGGTGGTCAATCCCCCGTTGTGGGTCAAAATAATGGACCACGTGGCCCGTTTACCTTAGCGCGCGGCGATGATAATTTTGTTTGGCGAATTGATCAAGCAACTGGCTTAATGTCCTATTGCTATCGCGATACGAGCTCCCTTGATCGGGCGCTGATTAAACAACGTCCCCCCTATTGCTCTGGTTGGGGGCAATAAGGAGTAAAAAACTCCATGACATCCTTGGCAAAACCCTCATAATCCGAGGGTTACAGAAAGATGGGCTTTTCATCGGTGATTAACCGCTGACAAAATTTACTTAACCGATTGCCGATTGATGATCCTCAGAAGCGGCTGCTTGTTCAGCGTCTTCTCGTTTTTCATTGAAAATACTAAGCACGATTGCATATTCAAACGCGTATTCTTTTAACACATCAAAGCGTCCAGACGCTCCGCCATGCCCCATGCCCATCTCCATCTTCATCAAAATCAAATTATCATCGGTTTTATGATCACGTAACTTGGCGACCCATTTTGCCGGCTCCCAATACGTCACGCGCGGATCGGTCAGACCCGCAGTCACGAGAATATTTGGATAATCTTTTGTCGCCACATTATCATAGGGCGAATACGCGACGATCCGGTTATAATCAATTTGTGACACGATTGGGTTTCCCCATTCCGGCCATTCCGGAGGTGTTAAAGGCAATGTCTCATCACTCATCGTATTGAGGACATCGACGAATGGCACCCCAGCATGGACCATCTTCCACAAATCGGGGCGCATATTGGTTACCGCCCCCATCAACATGCCACCGGCACTGCGTCCTTCGGCATAAATATTGCCCGCTGTTGCATAGCGTTTTTTGATGAGATGTTCAGCGACCGTAATAAAATCAGTGAAGGTATTCATTTTTTTATTGAATTTGCCATCAAGATACCATTGATACCCACATTCCATGCCCCCGCGGACATGGGCAATCGCAAAAATAAAACCCCGATTGACCAAACTCAGTCGAATTTGGGAAAAATATGCCCGTGAAGAAGATCCATATGAACCATAGCCATAGAGCCAAAGCGGCGCTGTACCATCGACTGGCGTGTCTTTATGACGTAAGATCGTAATCGGCACATCAACCCCATCAGCTGTTTCAGCAAAATCTCGCTCAACCACATAATCATCTGGGTTATGACCACTGGGGATCACCTGCTCTTTGACCAGCTTATCAGTCTTGGTCGCCATATCGTAATCAATGATTTGCATTGGTGTTGATGGTGAGGTATAGCCAAAACGCAAGGTCGTGGTTTTAAATTCACGCGATCCGATAAAATCAAGATCATAGGCCGCATCAGCCGCATCGATGGTATATTCAATCCCGCTTTCAAAATGGTGGACCACGAGTTGTGGCAACGCCTGTTTTTGTTCAAGTCGGACAAAGTATTTCTTAAACACGACCATGTCCAAAATCATTTTGCCTGGCTCATAGTCGATAAAATCCCGCCATTTAAAACGGCTCGTCTCTTTTGTTAGACAGGTCATAATCTTAAAATCAATGGCATCACGATTGGTGCGAATAAAAAACTGATCACCGCCATGATCAATATCATATTCCTCATCCTTAAGGCGTGGGGCAAAAACTTCTAGCCGACCATTTGGATTATCTGCATTTAAATAATGATATTCTGATGTTGTATGACTATTTGACTTCAAAAAAATAAATTGTTGATCACTTGATTTTTTGAGATTGGGGAAAAAACTTTCATCTTTTTCTTCATATAAAAGTCTATCTTGATCTTGTGGCTGACCAATGCGATGCCGCCACAGCTTATTCGCCCGCGGCGGTTTATATGTTGTGAGGTAATAAAGTGTTTCACTATCATTCGCCCAGGCTAAACTCGCAGAAATATTTTCATGACCTTTGGTAATGACCCATCCAGTTTCAATCTCAAAAATATGAAGGGTATTAATTTCTGAGCCATTGGTATCAACAATATAAGCCAATTTTTTATGATCCGGACTGACCTTAACACTGTGCACATTAAAATACTCAAAGCCTGCTGCCGCTTGATTGACATCAAAAATAATTTCTTCCTGCGCTTGCAAGGTTTTATGTTTGCGACAATAGATCGGATATTGTTTTCCTTGTTCCACACGGTGGTAGTAATAGTAGTCGCCATCTTTAACCGGCGCACTTTGATCATCTTTCGGCATCCGTCCCTTCATTTCTTCAAAAAGTTCTGCCTGTAATTTTTTTGTCTCGGCCGTTACCTGATCCGTGTATTGATTTTCTGCCTCTAAATAGGCCCGAATCTCTGGCTTGAGGAGAGAGGGGTTTTTAAACATCTCCTGCCAATTTTCATCACGCATCCACGCATAAACGTCATTACGGATCTTGCCATGCATATCAATTTTATGGTCATGTTTTTTTGCAACGGGTGGCGGAGCTGTACGATCAAGCGGCATTGATTTTCCTTCTTTTATGGGGCCCATAATCCGCGCTGGGCACGGCGGACTTTATTTTCCTCGACTTTATAATAACTGTTTGAATATTTGGTAAAGTCACGCGCCCAGCCGGACAACACCATTTGCGCGCCCAGATCATCACCACTGGGTAGGCGACATCGCATCAAGGCGCGACGATACACATCGCGATTTATAAACACACAATCGAGTTCTTGTTTTTTGATTAATTTTCTTAAGGTGGCTGTCGCTTGTTCATACCCAAATTCATTACGCTCCGGCGTATCAATCCCCCATAGACGAATTTTTTGTTGATCCATTACAAAGGTGTCGCCATCAATCACCCGATCGGACAACACACTATAGCGACCAAATTCTTCATTGAGATAGCCCAACGCCCCAATGATGAGAAAGAGCGCAATCCGTTGTCGCCAATTGCGCGGTCGTAGACGCTTAAGCGCTTTTAAAAGAAGGGGAAAGGCAAGAATAATAAAACGAGAAAACATGATGTCACCCTAATGGCAAATCTTGACTTCGAGAAGCATTTTTGTTATTATTTTGTCTATAGTGATGCCACTATCGGGTCACTTTTATAACCGCTGAGGGCTTTGAAAAAGACTTAGTCGCATGAATACGCATCTTTTTTGTGTATGGACATCGTCCGCTTCAAATCTCCTTCAGTACTGTGTGAAACTTAAACCTTGTATTGCTTAAAGGAGGATACAACTATGACACATTTTGACTTAACACCGCTTTTCCGTTCCACTGTCGGTTTCGACCATCTGTCGCGTTTGATGGATAATGCGTTTGAAACCTCACAGCGCGAGGCAAGCTACCCGCCTTATAATATTGAGAAACTCTCCGAGGATGACTATCGCATCACGATGGCAATCGCCGGCTTTAGTGAAAAGGATCTCGATATTACCGCCCAGGATAATGAACTCCTGATTAAGGCAGAAACCAGAAAGGACGATGAGCAGACCACCTATCTCCATCGTGGGATTGCTGGACGATCTTTTGAGCAACGCTTCCACCTTGCTGATCATATCCGGGTGGTTGATGCCTCAATGGATAATGGCCTTCTCCATATTGATCTGGTACGTGAAGTACCCGAACATATGCGTCCACGTAAAATTGCCATTACGGGTGGTAAAAAACTGGGGAAGTTGCTTGAAGGGAAGCCTAAAAAGAAAGCAGCTTAACCTAATTTTTTAAAATGATATCCAGACAAATCCCGCACTGCAGTGCGGGGTTTTCTTTATTGCAATTTTTCCTGAATTTCCGGCAATTTACGCCGAAAGAAAACCATCGTCGTGATAAAAAACAGCCTAAGAAATCAATCCCAGTAACAACAGCAAGGAGAAGATCTTGCACCTCAAAAACGGCATAAAGAAAGGCAACAAAAATTGAAATTGACCAAATACCAAACGATCGAAAACTCAGCGATTTTAATTCATGATCGGGGTTTATAACGCGTTTAATTTGCGGGTAATACCCGATGATATCAACAACTGCGGTTGCGGCAAAAGCAATGGATAAAATATTCATGATTATTTATCCCCAAAAATCTGATGGAAATGGGCAATAGTTTCGATCCCTTTCAAGAAATGATCGACGGGGAAGTTTTCATCTGGTGAATGAATCGCATCGCTTTCAAGGCCAAACCCCATAAGAATTACCGGAGCTTGCAAAATATCCTGAAACAGCGAGACAATCGGGATACTGCCGCCCTCCTTAGTAGGAATTGGCCGTTTTCCCCAAACAATCTCAAAGGCTTTTTCGGCTGCCTTATATCCGGGGGATTCAATTGACGTGATTGCCGCCGGCGCGGTATGCCCCATACGAATATTAAGGGTCATTGTTGGGGGGGTGATGTCTCTTAAATATGTCGCCAGTTTTTGATTAATCGTTGTGTGGTCTTGGCCTGGCACGAGACGCATCGTAAATTTCGCCTGTGCTTTTGACGGGATAACTGTTTTACTGCCCGCTCCTTGGTACCCTCCCCACATGCCATTCACCTCCAAAGTCGGGCGAATGCCGGTGTGTTCCACTGTGCTATAGCCCGCCTCGCCAAAGAGCGCCTTGACACCAATTTCATCCATATACGCCTTTTTATCAAAGGGACGCTCAGCAATCATCGCACGCTCTTCCTCAGACAATTCAATAATGCCATCATAAAAGCCGGGCACCAAAATCCGCCCGTCATCATCATGCAGCTTGGCAACCATCGCGGCCAATTCATGAAGCGGGTTGCCAACCGCACCACCATAATGCCCAGAATGAAGATCCCGTTTTGGACCTGTTAGGGTAATCTCTAACTCCCCCAAACCTCGAAGACCAGTGCAGATTGACGGCGTATCACTGGCAATCATCCCGGTATCTGATAAAATTACCGTATCACAGCTAAGCCTTTCTTGGTTTTCTTCAATAAAGTTGGGCAGGTTAACAGAACCAACCTCCTCTTCCCCCTCATAAAGAAATTTAACATTACACGGCAAATTACCGAGCATGTTTAACACCTCCACGGCCTTAATCTGGGTGTATCCTTGACCCTTATCATCATCTGCACCGCGGGCATAAATTTTGCCCTGACGAATTTCGGGTTGAAACGGTGGCGTGGTCCACAGATCAAGCGGATCTGGTGGCTGAACATCGTAATGACCATAAACTAAAACAGTTTTCTTATTCGGGTCAATTTTGGTCTCGCCATAAACGATCGGATGCCCATCAGTTGCAATAATTTCAGCGTTAATCGCGCCAGCAGCCAAAAGGGCATCATGATAAAATTGCGCACAGCTTTGCATATCCGCTTTATGAGTGGGATCGGCACTGACCGATGGAATTTTTAAAGCTCTAAAAAGTTCATCGATAAAACGATCTTTATTTTGGCTAATTGTCTCACGAATAATAGTCATCAATCGGGGCTTTCTTTTGCTAAAATCAATATCATCCTTTATAAAGTGTCCATGGTTATCAATCCAGATGAAATTACCGGCAATAGCATCAAAACGGCTATTAAAAAAAAGGGCCAAGCTCTTGGCTTTTATGATATCCGGGTTGGTCCCCCGCTTGATCTGACAGATAGGCTGAATGATTGGCTGTCTAAAGGCTATCACGGGACTATGGATTGGCTCGCGCGCAACCCGGAAGTAAGGGCAAGCGCCAAAGAAATGTGGCCAGAGGTACAATCCATTATTGCTGTTGGACTTAATTATGGCCCGGATGATAATCCCCTGCCTGAAATGGATGATAAATCATCGGGCTATATCTCTGTCTATGCGCGGGGGGATGATTATCACGATGTTTTGAAGAAAAAACTAAAAGAGTTGGGACGTTGGCTCGCGCAGACCTATGACTGTGAACTGAAAGTTTTTGTTGATACTGCGCCGGTCATGGAAAAACCACACGCCCATGGCGCCGGCTTAGGATGGCAAGGAAAACACACCAATCTGGTCTCGCGCACGCATGGCTCCTATTTATTTTTAGGCATTATCTATACCACGCTCAAACTGCCCTTTGATGAAACCGAAACTGATCATTGCGGCACCTGTCGCAAATGTTTGGATATTTGTCCGACCAACGCCTTTCCACAACCCTATGTTTTGGATGCGCGGCGCTGTATTTCATATTTGACGATTGAGCATAAAGGTCCAATCCCAGTGGAATTTCGCAAAGCTATAGGGAATCGAATTTATGGCTGTGATGATTGTTTGGCCGTCTGTCCCTGGAATAAATTTGCCACCGAAGCCGCAGAAATAAAATTTCGCCACCGCGCAGGGTTACAATCGCCACGCCTGAAAGATTTGGCTCAATTGACGGATGAAAGTTTTCGCGACTTATTTAAAAAATCACCCGTTAAACGGATTGGACGCGACCGTTTTGTCAGCAATGTTCTAATCGCTATTGGTAATAGTAATGATCCTACTCTTCTAGCTGTCGCACAAAATTTAACCCAGGACCAAAATGACACCGTGGCAGAAGCCGCGCAATGGGCTGTTAAAGAACTATCGATGTGAGGTCCGATCAAAGAGTTTTTTCGTTCGTTTTTCAATTTCATCAATACTGACCGGTTTACGGATATACCCGGTCACATCAAGCGCCGCTGCTTCACGAACTGAACTAACATCGCCACGCGCGGTAATCATCAAAAAAGGAATCGTCGCATGTATTGTTCGGACTTGGCGAAGAAATTCAATACCGGTCATATTCGCCATATTCCAATCACAAAGAATAACATCAAAAAGCTTCTCTTTGCCCTCAATAATTTTTAACGCTTCTTTCCCATCTGTGGCATGTTTGACATTCTGATACCCCAACTCATCCAACATGGCAATAATGGTTTTAGCAGTCGCCATATCGTCTTCAACAACCAAAATCCGACGCTGTTCTTTATAGGTATACATACTCTAATCTTCCCTAGCTGTGTTCATCATTTTTTCAATTGCTTCATTCAATTCTTCAAGTGTAAACGGCTTTGGTAAAACATGATCAGCAACATTGCGTGCAATGTTCATAATATCATCGGCTGAAAGTTTACCACCGCCACCCGACATCATAATAATTGGTTTATCAATATTAGCTTTTTTCAAACCCTCAACAAACTCAAAACCATCAATATCTGGCATAACTATATCGGTAATAACCAAATCAATATCATCACGCATATCTTCTAAAAACAGGAGCACATCCCGACCATTTTGGTGGGCGATAACGTCATGCCCCAAATCTGCCAGCATTGCTTTCAAGGTAATCAATAGGGTTGGATCATCATCAATGACAACAATTTTCATGACACATCCTCTGACTTTACAAGGGGCAAATAAATAGTAAAAATTGCGCCAAACAAACTGTGATTACCAGCAAAAATCGTCCCATCCATATCTCTGATAATACCCTAACAGGTTGACAGACCAAGCCCGGTCCCGCCTTGGTTTTGTTTCGTGGTAAAAAATGGATTGAAAATACTACTCATAATTTCTTTATCAATTCCCGGGCCCATATCAATGACGTCGATTTTTAAATACTCGCCCTTTTTAATATCGCGCAACATGCCCTCTTTCTTATTGACCACAATTGTATCAACCTCAACCATGGTCGTTCCCTTATCCTTCATCGCGTGTGCCGCATTGAGGAAGATATTGAGCATCACTTGAATCAAAGCAACCTTATCGACCAATATTTGACTATTGATAATATTTTTATTTTTATAGGCAACGTCAACACTGTTGGTTGCCGGTAAATATTGTTTGGCAAATCCAACTGACTCTGTGATTGCCGCATCAACCAAAGTTGGAAGTTTTTCGACGTTTTTCTTACGAGCAAATGTCAACATATTTTGAACAATTTTACGGACATATTTCGCCCGCTCAACAACCATATCAATATTTTCGATTAACTCTTCTTGATCGGTTTTCTTCAAACGACGCTGAATAATTTCGGACAGACCTAAGATTGGCTGGAGAGCATTGTTAATCTCATGCGCCAATCCCCCAGCTAATTCTCCCAAAGAGGTCAACTTATTTTGTTCACTTTGCATTTGCTCTTTACGCCGCATCATAAAGCTGACCTGTTCGGTTGTCTTCACATAGGAATAAAATAGAAAAGCATAGCGAATACCCAAAACCGAAACTATAATAAAAAATAAAAGCGCAATTTCAATGACCGGAAAAATACCTGATGATGCTGTTTCATTCTTATAAAGATTGGATAGTGGCGCAAAATAAAAAACAGCCGCAGAACCAGCAATAAAAAACAAAACACCAATTAGAATGTCTTTGTGTAATTTTCTCTTCATATTATTCTATTCCTCACACACAAGAATAAATAAGTGAAAAATCTAAATATTTTAATAAGAGCCGCAGAAAATCAGCGGATAGACCGTCGTTTAATAAAAAGAGAAAACCCAAAAAGCCCGGCTATAAAACCACCGCTATGTGCCATCCATGCCACTGTTACATCTTCGGCATTGGGTGGCCCAAATACCCCAAAAACTACATTCATGGTGAGCCAAATAAGCGTGATCGGGAAGAGCCCTTTCCACCCTGGTTTGAAACGGCCCATCAACTACATAACACGTAAACTTCCGCCGAAAAGCCCGCTAATAGCAGCGGAAGCCCCAACAACCGGCGCAACAGAATCGGGATAAATCACATAATGGGTCAAGACACCAGCCACCCCACAGAGGATAAACAGAGCGAGCATCGACCACGCCCCAATACCCTTTTCTACAGCTGTGCCAAAGGCCAGAAGAGACCCAGTATTGAGGAAGAAATGCGTCCATCCAATATGAAACAACATATAGGTCAGCATAGTCATACCATTGTATGATAATGCAATAAATGTCATTGGATTGAGGGTTGTGAGACGATGCGGAATAAAGCCCCAGCCAAAAATCAGATGCATATCCTGCGCATCGGAGAGCAAAAAGAGCCGCCCCAAATGCACAACAAGCAGGAGGAGGATTAACCCACCCGTCATCGGTGGAATATTAAAGAGCGGCTCACGAGGCGCGGTGTTTTGCCCAGTCATGGATTATGCTTTCGCCTTATCCAAAATATCCTGCACTAAAGCGACCGTATCAAAAGCCGGAACCCGACGCATCACCTGTGCCGCCGACATCAGCCCCTCAAAAACCACAAATAATTTATAAGACAATGTGTCTGGATCTTTAACCTGCATTTCTTGCGCCAAAGAGTAAAACATACCTAATTGCCATTTTTTAACTTTCTGACAGGCGCTGATAATCTGGTCATCCTTGTCAGCAAATTCACTCACCGCGCTGACAATCAAACAGCCAGAAAAATTCGGATCTTTAAATTGCTCATGAATATGACGAAAAATCGAAAGAATTTTCTCCTCCGCCGTTTGGTTTGCAGCGAGAAACTGGCGCATTTCGGTTTTAAAATTGGTACGGTATTGATCAACCACCGCTAGGATCAAATCATTTTTACTCGGAAAATGCTTATAGAGGGTGCGTTTTGACACACCGGCCTTAGCCAAAATCATATCAATGCCGGTTGCGTAAAATCCCCGGCTATGAAAGAGGTGAGAGGCGGTATCAATGAGTTGTTTTCTTTTCAAAATCCGAGTCATTGTTTTTTCCCCCTATTAAATGTAACCTAAACACTACCTGCCCGAAAGATAGGCCAGAGAGACAGATTTGTCTATCTTTAATTCCACCTCTTATTTGAAAAGGATTTCTACTATGCCTCGCATTCAACCCCTCACCACTCCAACTGGCCAAGCGGCCGATCTTCTCGACACCCTGCGCGGTGCTGTTGGCAAAGACCTCAATATTTTTACCACGATGGCACACGCCCCTGCGGCACTCAAAAGCTATATGGATTTTTCTGGTAATCTGAAAAATGGGATATTGGATGCCAAGCTCCGTGAAAGTATTGCCCTGACCTGTGCTGGTCTTAATGGCTGTGATTATTGTGCCTCAGCCCATACTGTTATTGGCAAGGGCGCTGGGCTTTCTGATGATGAAGCGGCGAATAATTTGAAAGGTGATTCAGCCGATCCAAAAACCCAAGCGGCCCTGACCTTTGCCACAAAGCTAATCGAAAAACAAGGTCAAGCGAATGATACAGATGTCGCCGCCGTGAAAGAAGCTGGCTTTACCGATGCTGAAATCATCGAAATTATTGCGAATGTTGCGTTTAATATCTTCACCAACTATTTCAATGATGTCGTCAAAACTGAGATTGATTTTCCTTTTGTCTCCAGCACCGGCGAAAGCCAAGCGGCTTAGTAAAAAAACATATGAAAAGATGATAAAAACGGGAACGGTGCTTGTTCCCGCTTTTTCTACTAAAAATTAACCTTGTTTGTGCCAATATGACATTTAATCACTTAATCTTTTGTATTCACAAACCATAAGGGTTTCTCCATGCCGGTTTATAAAGCGCCCCTCGAAGATATTCGTTTCTTGCTCAATGATGTGTTGAATTTTGCCCAACTGTCGAAACTCCCCGGTTATGAGGAGGCAACACCCGATCTGATCAACGCGATCCTAGAAGAGGGCGGCAAAGTCTGTGAGGAGGTGTTTTTCCCCATCAACCTGTCTGGAGATCAGGAAGGGTGCACCTTTAAAGACGGCGAAGTAACTACACCGAAGGGCTTTAAAGAAGCCTATGATTTGTATGCGGAAAGTGGCTGGAACGGGATGTCATCCGATCCCAACTATGGCGGGCAGGGTATGCCGCAAACATTGTCGACGATTATGGCGGAGCTGATCTCCAGTGCGAACCTTTCCTTCGGGATGTATCCGGGCCTGACCCAGGGGGCGATGAACGCTTTGAAAATCTATGGCACGGATGAACAGAAACAAACCTATCTGCCTCCAATGATATCGGGCAAATGGTCCGGCACGATGAATTTAACGGAACCGCATTGCGGCACCGATCTTGGTCTGATCCGCACCAAGGCGGAGGATAATGGCGACGGCTCCTATGCGATTACTGGCACAAAGATTTATATCTCCGCTGGCGAACATGATTTAACCGAGAATATTGTCCACCTTGTCCTCGCCCGTCTGCCGGATGCACCGGAAGGCGTCAAGGGCATCTCGCTGTTTGTTGTGCCGAAATTTTTGCCTCAAGATGGCGGATCTGTTGGGGAGCGAAATACGCTCGCCTGCGGCTCGATCGAACACAAGATGGGCATTCATGCCAATTCCACTTGTGTGATGAATTATGAGGGCGCCAAGGGTTGGCTTGTGGGTGAGCCGCATAAAGGTCTTAAGGCGATGTTCGTGATGATGAATGAGGCACGCCTCCATGTCGGGATGCAAGGGCTCGGCATTGCCGAAGTGGCCTATCAAAACGCGGTCTATTATGCGCGCGAACGGTTACAAGGGCGGGCACTGTCGGGGAAAAAATATCCTGATAAAGCCGCCGATCCAATTATCGTCCATCCCGATATTCGCAAAGGCCTGATGGTCTCCAAGGCTTTCACTGAAGGCGCGCGGATGCTGGCGATTTGGACCGCGATGCAAATTGATATCGAGCACAAAACGGATGATCCCCAGATCAAACAAGAGGCGGATGATTTCGTCGCCCTGATGACGCCGATTATCAAGGCCTATTTCACCGATATGGGGTTTGAGGTTGCGAATATCTCAATCCAAACCCATGGCGGTATGGGCTTTATTGCCGAGACCGGGGTCGAGCAATATGCCCGTGATGCGCGCATCACGATGATTTATGAAGGAACAAATGGCATTCAAGCGCTTGATCTTGTCGGGCGTAAAATGGCGCAACATTTTGGCCGCTCTTTACGCCAGTTTTTCCACCCGGCGCAAGCCTTTATCGAAGAAAACCAGGATAATGAGGCATTGAGTGAGTTTATTTTCCCTTTTGCCAAGGCTTTTGCCAAATTGCAACAGGCCAGCATCATGGTCGCCACCAATTCACTGAAAAACCGGGATGAGGCAGGGGCCGCCTCAACCGATTATCTGCGGATGTTTGCCCTGAATGTTATGGCGTTTTGTTGGCTGCGGATGATCAAAGCCGCACAAGAGAAAATCGCGGCCGGTGAGGGGAATAAAAAATTCTATGAAACCAAGATTAAAACCGGGCGTTTTTTCTTTGAAAAAATGTTGCCTGAGGCAAATTGGCGCTTTACCTCGCTTTCCTCCGGTGGCGCATCAATGATGGCCTTGGCAGAAGAAGAATTTTTAACCGCCTAGTCTAGTTTATATGAGGGAAGAAAATGTCACTGGAATCTTTAACCAAACAGCTGGAACAGCAAGCAAAATTTGCGCCAAAGATCGGCTATAAAATCTTAATCGATTTTGGTGATGATGGTGTGATTTTTATCAATGGCGAAGAGCATCCCGCCGTGATTTCTAATAACGATGCCGGTGATGCCGTCACCACGATGGCAACTTCGATGCCGGTATTTGAAGGCATTATGAACGGCACAAAGGACCCGACCGTGGCGGTCATGACCGGTAAAATGAAGGTCACTGGCAAACTCGGGGTTGCCTTGAAACTTGCCAGTATTCTCGAAGATTAAATTCAGCTAGCACAACCGTATTAAAAAAATGGTTTTTTTGCCATAACTTTAGTTGACTCTTGAGTGTGCTTTTGTTAGTTTCCCGACGCCTGTCAACAAAATTATATTTAAAACATAGCGGGTAACTATGAAAAACCTTCAAAAATTTAAAATAAGATATAAAAGAACTTGGTTGTATAATATTGGCCGAATCTTTTATTGGCTTTTAGTCGGGGAAAAAACTCAAAAGAAACCAAAATTTGAGGGTGATGAAAAACCATTTAATTTAGGTGGTTTATTTAAATTTGGTTTGTTTTCCTTTGTTGCGCAGAATATTGCAATTTCTGATATCGGGCTTCCATTGTTTAGAAAAAATTCTTTAGAAGGAACCTATGAACAATCCATAAAGAAGGAGCAGTTGCTAGAAAACTTGGAAAAATTTGAGCTTTTGGCCAATTCTAGTGCGGATAATATTAGGACTATTGCACACGGAAGGTTGATTGGTCGCCATTTAGGCGATATTAAACGACTTATAAATGCTCCGAACAAAGTTATAGCTGATGTTGGAGATCCAGGCCATAAAACACGTAATCTTGAAGACAGCGTTATAGAAATTCTTACAGATCCAGAGAAACTTAATCTACCAAAGGAAAGTACTGAAAATAAAATCACCTTTGTTATTGATATCATAAGAGAAAAGCAAATTCATGTGGGCCCTCTCATAGAAACAGACGAGGCTTATAATCAAAGCAAATTTTTTGTAAAAAAAATAGGTATCCCACTTTATTCAGAAGAAATTTCTAACATTGGCTTTGTTATTCCTCCGAAGGTTATAGAACCCCTTATATGGTTAAATGATTTTAATTCTTCTCTTCAAAGAATTGTTGAAAAAAATTGGTATAATATTAGATATAGTGATCCAGTACAAAGAGCGGAGCGCTATATCAATGAATATATCAATCAGCCTTCCACAAATTTTAAAGCTGAAGCTAATAGCGGAACACCTTCCGAGAGTTTGGATGAATCAGACTTTGTTTTAACTTCAAACGAACCAGTTTTAAATACAGCCGGTCTTGGGGACGGCGTTATCACACTTTTTGCTCAAAACGCCAAAAGTATGACGGAGCCTTCATGGTGGCAACAGGGATTAGACTCTGTTGGGGATTTTCTTAATAATGATCTTGCCAGCCTTGGTGGCGCCATACTCGCAGGCGCGTGGGCATTATCTAGAAACAAACTAAAAAAGAATAAACATCTGGGGCCGATTGTAAATCTTATTGGCATGGGACTCTTAGTCAGCTCTGTTGGCTTTGGCTGGGGCTTGCCCGTCATGCTGGTTATGCTTGGCGTTAAAGAAGGCGGAAAAGCGCTTGGGCTTTGGGGGCAAAAGGTAAATGAAAACAAGGCAG